>MGAG01000013.1 GCA_001789645.1 Candidatus Roizmanbacteria bacterium RIFCSPLOWO2_01_FULL_37_12 | reverse complement strand
CGGAATCCCTTTAAAGTAATTTTTACAAAAAATAATAAAATTGCACTCGGACTTGGTGTCTGTGATATGAAAGCAGGACTTACATCTATTTTAAAAACCGCCGAGTATGCAGTACGGCATAATATTCCGGTTAAATTAGTTTTCGGAGTAGATGAAGAAAATATTTCAGAAGGTGCGCACAATCTTGTCGATTCCGGTTTATTAAATGATTTAGATTTTATGGTTGTAGCCGAAGGCGGTCAAATTAAAAATTACCAACGGGATTTGAGCCTGGTTTTTGGAAGAAAAGGCCGCATTGTATTTGACATAATAATAATCGGTAAAATAGCACATGCGGCTGAAAGTCAAAAAGGAATAAACGCAATCGAAATGGCTTCCAAACTGGTCTTAGCTTTAAAAAAAATTAATTTTAAAAAACACTCTAAACTGGGTAAAACTAATATCGTAATTCAAAATATTTATAGTGAAGCATCTGCTTTTTCTATCCCGAATGTGTGTTTAATCAAATGCTCACTATTAACTTCTCCGTTGGATAACAGCTTAAGCTTTATGGAACTGGTAAAAAAACTTGCAGCAAAATTAAATGTAAAAATTCAAATAAGGATTTCTAAAAGAAAAACTCCATATGCTGAAAGCTATGAGATACCTCTTTCAAATCTTTTTATAAAAAAAATACAAAAAAATATATTAACAAAATATAAACTAAAACCAATCTATACTGATTCCGTTGCTGACGAAAATGTTTTTGCAAACCGTCTAAAAGTACCCGTCTTAACTCTTGGAGCAATTGGCGGAGGGGATCACACCGCTTCCGAGTGGCTCGATATTGATTCTCTCTTTAAGCTGATTGACGTTTATAAACAAATTTTAATTGAATATAATAAATGAATGGATAAAATAAAATTTGAGGATTGGAAAAAAGTAGAAATCAAGGTTGGACAAATTAAAAGTATTGAAAGAGTTCCTGATACGGACAAACTCTACAAACTTCAGGTTGACATCGGTGAGGAAAAAACCAGACAGGTTATCACCGGTCTGGTCCCCTACTATTCCGAAGAGGAACTTAAAAACAAAAAAATAATTGTCGTAACGAATCTGGAACCTGCCAAATTCAAAGGTGAAGATTCGCAAGCTATGCTTCTGGCTGCAACCAATAAGGAAAAAGGGAAGGTAGTGATTTTAACGGTGGAGAAAGATGTAGAGGTAGGTACATTAATTACATAATTCAGAATTCAGATTTTAGAATTCATAATTTAATTTAGAATTTTTTAATTCTACATTGAAAATTTAATTCTTAATTCTGAATTATAAATTCTGAATTGTTTATGATTTGGGTAGACCGTGAGGCAATTAGATTAAAACAACGAAAATTCCCACTGGAGTGGTGCGATGACATGAAAACTCCTTCGGGCAGAATTCATGTCGGATCCCTGCGTGGTGTAATAGTACATGATCTGATTTATAAAGCTCTTATACAAATCGGAGTAAATGCCAGATTTTCCTACGTTTTCAATGACATGGATCCCATGGACGGTATGCCGTCTTATCTGGATAAAAATAAATGGCAGAAATATATGGGCAACCCGCTCTATAATATTCCTTCTCCTGAGCCTGGTTTCAAATCTTTTGCCGAATATTTTGCCAAAGAATTTATCGCCGTATTTAATTCCATTAACTGCCATCCCGACATAATCTGGTCGTCAGAATTGCACCGGTCCGGAAAAATGAATCAAGCAATCAGAACAATTTTGGATAAAGCTGATATCGTCAGAGACATTTATAAAAGAGTTGTAAAAAAAGACAGACCAAAGGATTGGTTTCCCTACAATCCGATCTGTGAAAAATGCGGCAAAATCGGAACTACCAGAACTTATAAATGGGACGGTAAATTTGTATATTACAAATGCGAACCTGACATGGTAACATGGGCACAGGGTTGCGACCATGAAGGAAAAGTCGAACCGATCAATGAAAACGGCAAACTTCTTTGGAAACTTGACTGGCCGGCACATTGGAAAGTAATCGGTGTAACCGTCGAATCTTCCGGTAAAGATCACATGTCGTCCGGAGGATCTTATGATATGGGTTCGCATTTTGCCCGTGAAGTACTGAATTACGAACCACCCGATGCTCTGGGAGGTTACGAATGGTTTACCATCGGCGGTAAAAAAATGTCTTCTTCCAAAGGAATCGGAGCATCCGCCAAAGAAGTTGCATCCATTCTTCCGTCTGATATTTTCCGCTTTTTTATGGTCCGGACCCCGATTAAGACTCATCTGGACTTTGATCCTTTCGGCGACACAATTCCCAATCTATTTGACGATTATGACAGGTGTCTTAATGCATATTTTCTCAAAATGGAGAATAAAGTTCCTGAGAAAAAGGAGGGCGAAGTGATTCTCGACTTCGCTCGAATAATAGAATTATCAGAAGTAAATCCTTTACCTAAAAAAAGATTATATCTCCCCCGTTTTCGCACAATTGCTAATTTAATAAAAACAAAAAAAGAAAAATTAGAAGAATTCTTTGAAAAACTAAAAAGTTCTGAATTAAATGGTGCGGAAAAAGCTATTTTAGCAGAAAGAATTAATTTCGCCAAAATTTATTTGGAAAAATATGCTAAAAACCTAAATCAAGGCTTAAATGTCAAAACACAAAATTTGACATTCAATAAAAAACAGAAAGAGTATTTAACCATATGTTGCGATCGCTTCATTAAGTTAAACACTCCTTCAAATGAAATTATCCAAAAAGTACTTTTAGACTCGATAAAGATTGTTAACATTGACACTAGAATAGCATTTCAAGCATTTTATTTAGCACTTACCGGAAAAACCCACGGTCCAAAAGCAATTGATCTTATAATACAAATTGGCTTAAGGAAAGTAATCGAACTTTTGCAAAAATCACTTAAAGAAAAAATTGAAAAATCGTCTAATCTGTTTCCAGACCTTAAAGATTCCAAAATATTCTCAATTGCTCCTGAAATGGTTAAAAAATATCCCTCCATCAATATTGGAATTGCCATAATTAAAAATGTAAATATCCAAAAAAATAATCCCGATCTGCAAAAAGAATTAGACGAATTCGTTAATTCAAATGACTCGTTAAATAATGAATTAATCAGTTCATATCCGGAAATTCAAAGCTACCGCAAATTATATAAACAAATGGGTTTGGACTGGCATTCAAAAAGACCCTCACCCGAAGCCCTGCTCCGCCGGGTTGCCTTAAAAAAGGGATTATACAACGTCAATACTTGTGTCGATGCCTATAATCTGATAGTCATGAAACACCGGGTTTCAGTAGGTGCATTTGATTTGGCTAAGATCAAATTTCCGACAATTTTGCGTTTTCCTAAAGAAGGAGAACAAATTCTGCTTTTGGGTGACCATAAACCAACTAACTATAAACCGACTGATGTTGCCTATTTTGACCGGACCGGCGGTTACAATATTTACTTTAACTACCGCGACGCCCAAAGAACCGCAGTAAGCGAAAAAACAAATGACATATTACTAAATATCGATGGTATCTTTGATATTACTAGAGAACTGGTTGAGCAATCACTAAAAGAAAGTATTGAGATTATCTTAAAATATTGTGGTGGAAAAGTCGAAATTGCAGGAATTGTTACTACCTCTTAATTGGGTAAAAATGATATAATTTCGTATGTCAAATCACCCTCCAAAAAGACTACAGGCTACTTTATGGTCTAACCAAGTCGATAATTTGGATCTAAATAAAGACAAAAATTACATTATCCACCAGATTTTGTCTATAGGCAGTCTTGAAGATTGGAAATGGCTTTTTAAGATATATCCTTTAAATGTTTTAAAAACTACTTTTATTAAGGAGCCAGCCAAAATTTACCAACCGGAAAGATTTTCACTCGCAAGGATTTTATTGGGTTTAAAAAATCACGAATTTACTAAGGAATATTATGTCGTCAATACACCTAGAATTATTAGATCAAAATCAGCTTAAAGTCTTTAAAATCCTTAAAGCTTTGAAAAAAAAAGCTGTTTTAGCCGGTGGAACAGCACTCGCTCTACAACTTAATCATCGCTACTCATTTGATTTTGATCTTTTTCAAACTAAACCAATTGATTCAAAAGTTATCCACCAACTCAATAGAATATTGGATATAAAAAACAACGTTTTCCAAAGTTCCGATATGGTTACACTAAAACTGGAAGAAGATGTTAGTTTTTCACTTGTCTACTATTGGTTTAATTCTTTATTTCCAAAAATAGATGCCGGATCTTTGTATCTTTTCGATTACAAAGATATAACTCTTGATAAAGCCCATACCATAGGTCGACGTAATACCTGGAGGGACTATTTCGATCTTTTTTATATTTTAAAAAATAAACTTTATACTTTGGATGAAATCAGAATTAATGCGAAAAAAAAGTTTGGCAACGAGTTTTCTTTTGAACATTTTTTAAGCCAACTAACTTATTACGACGATCTTAAAGAATTTAATCTAAAATTCGTTGACAAATCATACACTAAAGAGGATATCAAAGAATTTTTAACAAGTGAGGTGGAAAAATATTCGAAAAAAATCATCCATAGTTAGTTATTTTAGTTCAATTTTCTCGACGCCCAAAGAACGGCTGTAACCGAAAAAACAAAAAATATTCTTCTAAATATTGACGGAGTCTACTCTATCACCCGTGATCAAGTCGAAAAAACCTTAAAAGAAAGTATTGATATTATTACCAAATACTGTGGCGGCAAAGTCGAACTAGCTGGAATAATTTCCTCAGTTTATTAAACATTTTTGTTTTCTTTTAAAAAGTTAGTTAAAGCTTTGCTTACTCCTAAATATCCAAAATATCCTGGAATAAAATGTTTGTGAAAATGTTTTACCGACTGATCTTGCGGAGCGTTAATAAAAACTAATGGATATCGACTATATTTCTTTTTTATATATTGATAAGCTTTGTTACTAAGTTCAATATACTCACTCCATTGATCTTTAGGAATTTTTGATTCCTTTCTAATATGATTTTTTGGCGCCAAGAGCGAATGACCTTTAATAATAGGAAAATTATCTAAGAAAAATACGAAATTTTTAGTTGAAAAAATCATCTTATTTCTCTTTGGATCTAACTTGCAAAATCTACAGTTCATAAAACCAATCCTAATTTGCTTACAACTTTATTAATTCTTTCAATTGATAAATCTGCGAATCTTGAATTTGCCGGAATCTCTTTCCAGTTTACGACTTCTCCTGTTAATAATAAACTCATATTTCTTTGAGCTAGTTGCGACGGCATACTATCATCAGGATCATGAGCTATCAAAGCTTCACCATTTTGTTGAATATAGAAATAATTTTGCCCTTTAAACAATCGTTCTATATTACGAGTGATACTGTGGTTTGCGTGGGTTCTTTCATAATTAGTTATGCCTTCTTGATTAAAAACTTCTTCCATGTAGGATAAAACGTCATGCCCACCCGAACCAATTAAATGAGCATGAGCATGATAAACTGATTGAACTTTTCCACCATGTTTAGTACCACCATGTTCAAATAAAACTAACTCTTCTTCTAGGGCAGTTTCAAGTTCCGTTACTATTGCTTGCGCCTCTTCCCCTAATTCTGCTGGTAATTGCGCATAACTAAAAACATGTTTTCTTGGAATCATAACAACGTGATAGCCTTCTGGGTGAACTGGTAAAGAATCAGGAATTACAAAAAAGTTTTCAGTATCTCTTAGATGTACTGTATCTAAACGAGTCAACCCTCTTTCATTAAAGTGATTAAAACCACTCATGTGATCAGAACAAAATTGGCATGCATGATCTGGTTGACTGTCAGTTCTTAATCTTGTACCATCCAGCATAAATAAAAAATCCCGCCGATAACGGCGGGTGCGCTCTACGGGTTTAAAACCCGAGATATTACTAATTTAATCTTCATTTCTAACCAATAAAAAACCGCTCTTCAAAAAGCGGTGATAATTTAAATCAAAATATTTAACCGGTTCCATATTAAATACTACTCTGGCCTGTTTTAAAAATCAATAGATATATGTATGTCAAAATGCATAAAAATTACAAAACCTAATTGTCAACTATTTTTTTTATCCAATTCAAAGCTATTCTAATAGCCTGGTAATTTCCACTCCAATAGGGCGAAGTATAAATTAACATCGCATCATAGTTTTGCTTTTTCAGTCCTTTTGAAATTAAAAAGCGGAAGAATTCATCTGCTTTTTCTTCCATGTTCCTCTGTGGTTGACCTTCATAATTTGCAATATAATCTACGACTAGATCTAAATCAAAATTCAGTATGTGCGTTCTACCTTTAATTTTTCGCGCAAATGGATTTGTCGTTTCAAATAGGTTCACTGCAGTCGCTTCAGGCATTGGCATTATCCTCGAGGCTTGATCAACAATATCAAACATTTGGACATTTAGAAAGAAAGCGGCCCAACCTACATTCATTCTTCTTGTAATTGCTTTTGCTTGGGCAAGAGTTAATGGAAAATTAGCTTCTTTTAGTTTCCTGGGTAACTTTTCTGGAAAATACTTATCGTGATGAGCATCTAACCAATCCATTGTAGGAATTTCGTTTGGAATTAATCCCAATGCGGCTAAAAGAGGCAAATGTACTGTATCCTTTGAATGAAAATCACTGATAATTAAGGGAATGCCGTATTTAGTGATTAAAACATCCTGCTCAAGAAATAAATCGCTGTTCTCAAATTTAATATCATCAAAATCACCCAACTTAATTGAAGTAGTTCGATTGCGAATAGCCTCAGCAATCCTACCATCAGGCATACCCGGATTTGTCGAATAAGATGGTTCATTGATTGTAATATTTACACTATCAAGCTTGTCCAATTTTAAATGACTTTTAGTCAAGATTTGTTCACTAGCCAAATTTGATTCACCAGAAGAATTGGTTGTAACTAATGATACTTTTGGTAAATTCTCAGGTGATTTTGGAGCAGCTTTATTACTAAAATTTATTTTTGCAGACCAGGCAGGATGAACTTCAATTTCATGTACTATGATTGGCGATGTATTTTGTCCAACCTCAAAAACCAAACAATTTCCAATTCTTTGAATGCATCTAGTTAGTATAAAATTTTCTTTTTTAGAAAAGCCTCGGATCGCTGATCCCAGTAAAACGTATTCTCCAGGTAATATATTACCTGTGATTTTAGTTATTACCCAGTTATTATTCCAAATTTTTTCATTTATTAAGTCGAAGTTAAAATCTACTGAACAATGCCTCAAATATTCAATATCTAAATGTGTAGCTCTATAAATCCCAGATAAAACCGCAGACCTGAGTAAAGAAGAAGTTGGAAATCTTGAATATTCACCAACCATGAATAATTATACTATAAGATATATCTAAAATCAACGATCAGTGAAAAATACTATATAATTTGTTTTAATGATTCTTGTCGTTGATTTTGGATCTCAAACAACGCATCTTATTGGGCGCCGAATCAGGGATCTAGGAGTAAAGTCCGAACTTGTTCTTCCGCAAAATACTTTAGCTTCTATTTTAAAACTTAAACCAAAAGGGATTATTTTATCAGGTGGCCCGGCATCGGTGTATGGTAAAAAAGCACTGCTCATTGATAAAACAATATTTAATTTGGGAATTCCCATATTAGGAATTTGTTACGGATTAGAAGTAATTGGGCAGGTTTTAGGTGGGAAAGTAAAATCTGGCATTAAAAAAGAATACGGACCAACATTAATAAGACTTAATAATAATTACAATAGTTCTAATTTGTTTAAAAACATACCGAAAAAAGAATTTAGAGTCTGGATGAGTCATTTTGACCAGGTAGTTAGGCTTCCTAAAAATATGATAAATTTAGGATCGACTCCGACAGTCAGACATGCTGCTTTTTCAAATGAAAAAAATAATATCTTTGCCATTATGTTTCACCCGGAAGTTCACCACACTCAATTCGGAGAACAAATACTGAACAACTTTATTTTCAAAATCAGCAGTGAAAATAAAGAAATCGGTAAGGATAAAATTGAAGAAATCAAAAAAAATATCAGTAAAAATATCGAGCATAAGAAAGCTGTGTGTGCTCTTTCGGGAGGTATTGATTCCGCAGTTGCAGGATACTTGGCCTACAAAGTAATCGGAAAAAAACTGACCAATTTTTATGTTGATACAGGCTTGATGCGTGATGGTGAAACAGAAGAAATAAAAAATACTTTTAAAAAAATGAAATTGCCTATGGAAGTAATTTATGGTAAAAAATATTTTCTTAAGGCGCTCAGGGGAATAACCGATCCTGAAAAAAAAAGAAAAGCTATAGGTGAAACCTTTGTCAGGTTATTTGAAAAAGAGGCAAAAATAAAGGGTGCCAAAATACTAATTCAAGGAACTATCTATCCCGACGTCATTGAAAGTCAGGGAACGAAGCATTCACATAAAATAAAAACTCACCATAACGTAGGAGGACTACCTCAGAAACACGGTTTTAAAATTATCGAACCGTTACGTCAGTTTTACAAGGATGAAGTCAGGAAAATTGCCGCTGATTTGAATTTTCCCAAAGAAATAATTTACCGGCACGTTTTTCCCGGTCCCGGTCTGGCTGTAAGGATTATTGGTGAAGTAACTGAACGAAAACTGGAAATCTTAAAAAAAGCCGATACTATTATTGTCGAAGAAATCAAAAAAGCTGGATTATATGAAAAAATATGGATGGCTTTTGGAATTTTTGCAGGCATAAAAACAACTGGAGTAACCGGCGATGAAAGAAAATATGGTGAAACAATCGCAATTCGTGCCATAGAGTCAAAAGATACAATGACAGCTGACTGGTCAAGACTACCCTACGATGTCCTAGAAAAAATTGCAGAGAGAATAACAACGGAGGTATTCGAAGTAGTTCGTGTTGTTTACGATATAACAACTAAACCGCCTGCAACAATGGAGTGGGAATAAAAACTCAAACAATCTTTAGTGAATTTTTTTCATCCATTAAAACAATTTGTCCTAACGGACCATTATTTCTATTTGTACTAGCAATTCGAATAATTGAAAAACCAGGAACTTTTAGTTCGCTGCATACTCTTTGAAAACCTCCTAAAAAATTCTTATCTGCCATCAATCCAGCTCCAACAATTCTTGCATTTTGTAGACGTGCAGCTTTAATTACTGCTTCTATTGTACTTCCATGCGCTCCAAAATCATCGATAATTAGAGTTCTTGTTCCGGCATCAATTTCCGGCATTTCTAAAACATACAATTTTCCCTGATGACTTCTTGATGGTGCAACTGTATATTTAATACCATCAATTTCCATTCCTCTAGATACTGCTCCTAACTTTTTGACCACTTTATATTCAGCTCTCGGAAATTCTTTTTTTACTCTTTCCGCAAAAGGCAGTCCAGAATTTCCAATCCCCAAAATAATATCTGGTTGAGATGCTTTAAATACCTCTCTCATCACCATTGCCGCTTCATTCTCAATTGATGGATCTATACCACCTGTTGGATTGAATCCATGCAAGATTATCCAGTCATCAATTTCAGGATGCAACTTAGCTTTAGACACAGCTAATTCTCTTAATTTTTGCCATTTGGCGAACACCCCACTATCCAATCTTGCTTCCTGCCCTCTTTTTAGTTCACTAAAATTCATATAATATAAAAAAAATCGGCCGAAAAGGCCGGTTAAAAATTAAATAATTTTATCACAAGGATTTTATTCGCTACCATGATTTATTTTAATTATTTTAGGAAATAGATCAATAGCTTATAAAGTATCGAAATAAGTCACTTTTCATTTTTTGAATTTAACCGGATTAAAACTGAAGGGAATAATCAGGCCCGCATATTTTTTCATTGGTTAAGCCAATATCTTAAAACAATTATAATTCTAAATTGTAAAGTTGTGCAAAGCTTTTCATAAGTTCAGATGGAACAGTCTCCAGATAATTATCTTGAGGAATCCCCCCAACGCTCGCTAAAGCAATATTGAGTAGTTCCCTGGATTGGTTTGGTCGGCTTAAAATAGTATTAGAGCGTATAAAAGATCCCCCCATCATTTTTACAGCTCTTCCATCTAGTCGGTATATCTCAGTTTTTACAATTCCATTAGTAGGCTTTACAAATCTTCGTTTGAGCGCAGTATATGAATTGAATCCCGGAACAATGTCTTTATTAGTTTCTATAACTGATTCTAATTCCTCTGGTGGTATTTCACTATTGAAACCTCCCAGTAACACTGAAATGAAGTATTCTTCAGCTAATTTACTTTCTAGATTTGGAGGTAAAACCCAGATGGCAGTTTCTGTATAAAACGGAGTGCCTTCTTCAAGACTAGTAAATATATCAATTGTTTTTTGAAAATTATCCTTGGGTTTATTCAGTATTATACTTCTTCCATTTGCTCCAATACGGTTTGTTGAATCACTAAAAGCCAGATAATAAGGTAAAAAGTTAACGCCGCTTTCTAAAAGTAGTCTTCTTGCAGTTTCTCCTTTTTTTCTTGCTTTATCTAAAGTATACCAATGTGCGGATGATGAATTGGAACTAATAACAGCGGACTCTCCGTTACGACCGTGATCGACTTCGTCTTTTTCATCTTCAGCATGAGCCAAAGCAGACATAAATTCTGAAACTGTTAAAGAAGAATATGTTGACTTGAATTGTTCTTCCGATAATAATGTTCCCCCCGAAGCTAAAGCGGCGATTTTTTTAATTAATCCTGTTCCGGCATATACTAACGGTATTTTTTGGTCAGTAAAAATAACTTTTGTATCTTGCAATGCCATTACCCTATTTCGATAAGGATTTAATTGTTCGTTTAATCTCATAATTAGGACTTTCTAAAAATCTTCTGGATTAAAAAATCAAATAGGCCTTTTTAATCACTTTTTAAAAAAGGAAATTTTCTATGGCTACTTTGGTCTGCGTTTCATAGTTGATTTGCTGATTCATGCTAATGATTAAATTAAAAGTAAGTGTCCTTCAAGCAAAGGAAAACCATCATCTATAAGATAAAAATTCTCTGTTTGATCAATAATTTGATTTTTAAGATTTTGTTCAATTTGACAAAAAATATCCATAAAAATCATTTAATTTTTAAGTTTATTTATCCTTTTCTGAAGGATTTTAGCTTCTATTCTAGGATTTTCGGAAAAAATGATTCCACGCGATGAATTTATAATTAATCCGGATTTTTTTGAATTTAATCCGGCTTTTAAAGTTTTTTCTAAATCTCCACCCTGCGCTCCGATTCCGGGAACTAAAAAAGTCATATCACCGACTATTTTTCTGATTTCTGCCAATTCCTGCGGATAAGTCGCTCCCACAACCAGCATGCAATTTTTATTTTTATTCCAAAATTCAACAACTCTTAATGCAATATATTGATTTAAAGATGCCTTTACCTTATTGGTCCGATCGACCCGAGGTGGTATGATTTTTAAATTTTGAAATTCACCGGCTCCGGGATTGGAAGTTTTACTTAAAATAAAAAATCCTTTGTCTTTTAATTTTAAAAAAGATTCTAGAGATTCCTTGCCGAGGTATGGATGAAGCGTAATCGCATCTGCTCCTAAATAATCAAAAGCATATTTTAAATAGCCTTTATTTGTGCTACCGATGTCACCTCTCTTTGCATCCAAAATAATTGGAATTTCCGGATAATTTTTCCGCAGATAATTACAGGTCAGCTTTAATTCTTTAATACCATCAGCACCCCTCGCCTCATAAAAAGCAGAATTGGGTTTATATGCACAAACCAAATCATGGGTCTGATCAATTATCCATTTATTAAACTCGAATTGCAGATGAGATATACTGCTGAATTTTTTAGGAAGCAGATCAAAGTCACTATCCAACCCCACACAAACAAACGAATTATTTTTTTTAACAATCTTATCCAGTTTTTCCTGAAAATTCATAGTTTGTAAAATGCCGAAAAGGGCTTAATCGGTTAGACACTGATTTTATTTTTCTTTTTTAATTCGTTCAGTATTAATTGAATCAATTTTGCAGGCGATTTATTAAATATCACTTTTGCTCTGCTTTTTTTAGTGATTTTTCGCATCAATCGTGGTAATTCATCAGCGATACCACCTGTTTCAGTTAAAACACCAATTACCTTACCCATGTCATATAGATTTGTAAACTCGTTCATTGTCCCCCAGCGACCGGAAATAATAATTCCTGCTACGCAAGTAGCTGTTGAGGAAACATTCCTATATTTTCTGCAAACCTGAATATTGTTAACAAATGAGTAATCCTGAGGCACATAAAATATTTTTTTGTAAATTCCAAGATCCTGTTTACCCGCTATCTTTTTTTCTTCCTCTAAATTAGAGGCAGGAGCAAATCCCCAAACTTCTGATCCTAATTTTGCTGCAGTTAAACCAACCTTATATGGAATCCCATCCGCTAAACCTGTTATTAAGATTGGGTCATGCTTAGCTAATTCTTCACCTAGCTCTTGAGCTTTATTTAGAACTTCTTTCGGATTATCAGCAGCTGATCCAAAAATACCTATTTTATATTTCATTTTTTTTCTTTTTTTTTAAAAACTCTTTACCGTGACCTACTTCTGTATTAATAGGAACATTTTTTTTACATAAAGGACAGTTTTTTTCGTCAAATGAAGAAATGTTAAAGATGGTTAAAGGTTTAAACGGGTAGCCTATAACTTTTGAATTTACTTTTTCTGGATCTCTGTTAACCATAACACTGACCATAGTTACTTTTCCTCCGGCTTTTTTTACACTATTTGCTGCTTTTCTGGCCGATCCGCCAGTCGTAGTTATATCTTCAACTACTAATACTTTTTTCCCTTTAACTAATTTATCAAATCCACGATCAAAAATTTGATTATTGTCTGATGATTTTTCAGTAAATATTCCTAAAATATTTTTCTTTTTTATTTTTGACAGATAATAGGCAACCCAGGTTGATATAACTATTCCACCGACCGCCGGACCGACAACTACATCTAAATCCTTATCGGCAAAAGTACTGGCATATATTTTGGCAATTTGTGAAACTTCTTTAGTATTGGGAAGCAATTTATCCGGATTGATATAAGCGTCGGTATGTCGTCCGGATGTTAATACGATGTGACTGCCGGTAATTATTGCCCCCACTTTTTTTAAGATTGAAATTACATCTTTCTTCATATTTTTCTTACATTAAATTTATGCCTTCGGAAATTTTTCTGTTTGCAGTAGGCAACTACGGCAATAATACTCTGAACCCTGAGGTTCATATAAATGATTGGAAATTGCCAGCTGATATATTGCCCTATTTTTTGGCAAGTCCGATACAAGACCTCTTTACCATCCCGCTTAAATCCATCTGGACTAAGATAATATTCTACCGGAAACTTTCTGTGTCCCGTGCTTAATTTATAATCCGTTCCCAACAATCTTCTTTGCTCCATTATAAATACTTCAGATTACCTATTTTGTCAGAAAGTCTCTTAACTTTTTTTTCCTTTAATAGCGTGCTAAGGTCTTTTTTTATTTGTACAAAAATTTTAGTATCATTTTTTAATAAAGCCGTACCTATCTGAACGGCTGTTGCTCCTATCAGAATAAATTCATAGACATCCGCAGCTGACGATATTCCACCTACAGCTATAATCGGCAGTTTGCCATTTGAGTATTCTTTGAATAATAGAACTTGCGCCAGGGCAATCTGCTTGACGGCTTTTCCACCTAAGCCACCAATCCCCATATTTGGCTTAATCCTCATTGTTTCTTTTTGATAATCAATATAAGTGCTCAAGGGAAAAGTATTCATGGTAGTTATAAAATCAATACCTATTTTCACAAAGTTTTCCGCTATTCCTTTAATCTGTTCCCTTTGAGTATAGGGTGGAAGTTTCACACCCAATACTTTTTTTGACTTTTTTCGCAGATCTTTAAGTAATCTAAACATAGTTTTATAGTCGTAGGCAAATATTCCCTTTCCCTCAATATTTGGACAGGAAAGATTAACCTCAATCGCAGAAAATGGGACTTTATCTGCCTTAGCAATTATTTTTTTGTAATCATCTTCTTTAAACCCTGCAATGCTTAAAATAACCGGCTTATTATATTTGGTCAACTTATCAGCCAGATTACAGTAATAATCTATTCCTTGATTAGGTAAACCCATACTATTGATTGACCCAATATCATCCCAATAAAACCTGACTCCGGTATTACCCGGTCTTTTTTCTAATGTAACCGATTTAATTACCACCGCACCGGCTTCGCTCTCGAGTACTTTTTTAATCTCCGATTCGGTAGCACCCAAAATTCCGGATGCATTAAATACCGGAAAATCGAAATAAAGCTTTTTTATTGAAGTTGATAAATCAGACATTTTTAGTTCAATATCGGTTTAATAAATTTTCCGAAACTTTTATTGACCAAAATTTTATCATTTTCAAAAACAGTAACGCCTCTTATGATTGTTTTCTTAACCTTTCCCTTTACTTTCCAATCCGCAAATGGCGACCAACCGGATTTTGTTATTAATTTTTTGTTGTCAATTATATACTCTTCGTTTAAATCAACTTCAATAAAAGAATTTTTGTCCGTCTCAATATTAAAAATTTTCTTTGGATTCGCAAAACACATTTCGATTAAACGTTTAATCGAAATCTTTTTTTCAGAAACTGCCGTCAACAAAAGTGGCAAAGTTGTTTCCAACCCGGGTACGCCAAACGGTGGATTAACCGATTTTTTTTCTTTGACTATATGCGGCGCGTGATCGGATTCTATAACATCAACATACTTCAATTTATTCCAGAGATAAGTCTTAAATCCTTCTTCAATTTTAGGCTTCATCAATGCAAACGATCCGAGTTTTACAGCTTCTTTTTTACTCAAAAATAAATGATGGGGTGTGACTCCACAAGTAACCGGTAATTTATTTTCTTTTGCTTGAATCACTGCTGCTAATTCATATTTTGTCGAAACATGACAGACATGAGCTTTTTGACCGGTTCGTTTGACATTATTAATTACTTCATCAATAATATCCGATTCCGCGTGAACGAGAATCGGTTTTTTACTTTCCCAAGTGTCAAAAATTTTGGTCAGGATTTCTTTATCAATTAAATAATTACCTGTGGTTTTATTTAAATACAGTTTTAATCCAAAAACAAATGGCTCCATTTTTTTCAGCTCCAAAAAATTGTCACCTAAACTACCGGCATAGAAACCAACGTCGCAGACTATTCTTTTTTTGGCTTCCTCTATTTTGATCCTTAATCTTTCAAGAGTGGTAATTGGACTTTTATTATTTGGCATATCTAATACTGTTATAAATCCTCCTGCTATAGCTGATGAGGTCCCCGTGTAAAAATCTTCTTTATAAGTTTGACCCGGATCTCTTAAATGGACGTGAATATCAATTAATCCGGGTAATTTAATTAATGCCATAAAGACTCCATCTCAAAATTTATTTTTCTGTAAAACTAAGGAAAGCAGGGCCATTCTTGTATACATTCCGTTCCGCATCTGATCGCTGATATATACTGCTCTTGGATCGTTGTCTACTGCCGATTCAATTTCCCCAACTCTGGGTAAAGGGTGCATGACGATCGTCGTTTTTTTGGCTTTTTTGAGTAACTGGGGCGTAATAATGTAAAAATGTTTCAACTTCTCATACAAATTCATATCGGTGAATCTTTCCTTTTGTACACGGGTAACATAGACAACGTCGGACTTCCCAATTACCGGTTCCAGTCTATCTAATTCCTTAATTTTTACCTTTCGATCTTTAATTTTTTTGAGAATATATTCGGGCAGCTTTAATATGTCCGGCGATACTAAATTAATTGTGACAGAATTATAAAGCGAAATTAATTTAACTAATGAGTGAATTGTTCGACCGTTCAAAAGATCACCAACCAAGGAAATAGTCAAACCGTTAATTTTGTTGAAATGTTCGATTATTGTGAAGTAATCCAACAACGCCTGAGTCGGATGTTCACCTACTCCGTCACCCGCGTTAATTACCGGAACAGGTGAAGCTGCTGCCGATCTTTTTGCCGAGCCGACTTCCGGATGCCTCTGGACAATTACATCCGAATAACAGGCAAATGTTCTGACAGTATCTTCCAGATTCTCTCCTTTAGTTACCGATGAATAGGTCATTCCCTGCAAGGGGATAAAGCTTCCACCCAATCTCTGCATAGCGGCTATAAAGGATGCAAAAGTACGACTGGATGGTTCGTAGAATAATGCCGTCATAACTTTTCCTTTTAACACATCTGTCGACCCAACATTTTCGACTATAGATTTCATCTCTCGAGAAACATTAACCAGAATCTCCAAATTTTCTTTTGTATACTGTTCGGAACTCAGAATATCATGGTTATAGAAAGGATTTTTATTCATTTTAGAAATGAAATTTATCTTCCACCCATGGTCAATGCCAATATAGCTTTTTGCACATGTAACCGGTTTTCTGCCTGATCGTACACCACAGATTTAGGTCCATCGATGACTTCGTCTGTCACTTCAATACCGCGGTCTGCTGGTAAACAATGCATATAAATAGCATCTTTCTTCGCAAGCTTCATTATCTTTTCATCACAGATCCATTTTTTATATTTAGCTGCAATTTTTGTTGCTTTTATTGGATCTGCGGTAAAAACCAGTGGCCCCCAACTTTTGGGATAAACTACGTCGGCATTTTCAAAGGCTTCTTTCATATTATGAATAATTTCTATTGACCCTCCTTCGTTTTTTGTATTATTTTTAGCCATCTTCATTATTTCCGGCATTAATTCAAATTCCTTAGGATAAGCCAAAGTTACATCAGCGCCAAACTTCGTTAATAAAAGTAGGAAGGATTGTGGTACCGATATTGGTTTGGTATAGGATGAAGCGTATGCCCAGGACATGACAATCTTTCTTCGTTTTAAAAATTTCTTCTTTTCCAGAATCGTTAATAAGTCAGCCATTGCCTGAAAAGGATGATAAATGTCGCACTGCATATTAAAAACGGGCACAGTGGAATATTTGGCAACTTCTCTTAAATATTTATTTCCCTCCTTCCAGTCGCAATGCCTGATAGCAATTCCGTGTCCGTAAGATGAGAGAATTTTTCCTATTTCTTTTGGGGTGTCTCCATGAGAAATCTGTAATTTATCCGATGGTAAATCATGAGCATTGCCACCAAGATGATCCATCGCTGCTTCAAAACTGGTCCTTGTTCTTGTCGAACTGAAAAAAAATAATAAATATAACGTCTGATGCAAAAGGTAAGGTGTTGGAATTTTTAAAAGAAATTTTCTTTTTAAATCCATTGCCACATCAAGTGCGGTCTCTAATTCTTCTCTTGACCAATCCTGTTCAGCTATAAAATCTTTACCAAAAAGTTGTGTTTTCATTTTTTTATTTTTTACCCTGAGATTTTTCAAAGGTTGAATTTTTAATTAGATAAACCATGATACCTTTTTGTGCATGTAATCGATTTTCCGCTTGGTCAAAAATAATTGATCGCGGTCCGTCAATTACTTCCTCGGCTACTTCATTCCCTCTGTAAGCCGGCATATCGTGCATAAAAACAGCTGACTTAGAAGCGTAGTTCATTAGCTTGTTTGTGACCTGGAATTCTTTAAAAGCTTTTAATCTTTTGGCTTTTTCCGCTTCATCACCCATTGATATCCAAGTATCTGTATAAATGACATCAACCCCGGAAACTGCCTCCTGTGGATCATTATATTCATTAATTTTCCCGCCTGATTTTTTGGCAAATTTTTTTGCGTCAGCAACAACTTCTTTTTTCATCGAATACCCTCTTGGATTTGCTACACTAAAATCAATACCCATCAGTCCTGCAGCCAATGCCAGGGAATGAGTCACATTATTCTCTCCGTCTCCGACAAAAGCCACTTTTAAACCTTTTAATTTCTGCTTATGTTCTAGCATTGTCAGAAGATCTGCCATAATTTGGCAGGGATGTTCCAAATCCGAAAGAGCATTTATCACCGGTACTGTAGAATGTAAAACCAACTCGTCCAATACTTCGTGTTTGAATACTCTCGCCATAATAATATTTGCGTACCGGCAAAGAGTCCCCGAAATATCCGCAATACTTTCCCGCTTTCCCATCTGGATATCATTAGGACCAAGATATAGAGCATGTCCACCTAACTGCGTCATTCCGACTTCAAAAGAGACTCTGGTTCGCAACGACGGTTTTTCAAAAATCATGGCGAGTGATTTATCCTGAAAAATTGGTTTATTTTTACCTGTTTTTTTAAGTTCTTTTTTAAGTCTGAGTGAAAAGTTTAAAATCTTATCAATCTCCTTAGCCGAAAAATCCGCAATTTTCAAAAAATGTCGCATAATAAAAAAAACCCCGAACTAGTCGGGGCAAAATCTAATTTTTATTTTTAATTTATTTCCAGTAGTCATAATACTGGAATTAGATAATAGCAAATATAAAATTTTCTGTCAATAATATTTACTGCATCAAAAGAAGTCAACAATTTTATCTTTTATCCTTAAATATTGATAAAACTATATGACGACCGCTTAACATTAAATCAACCTTTTAATCCTAAAAAATTTGTTCTGTATAATGAAAACTTAAATATCAATATTATTTTTAACCAGGTAGGTATGAATAAAATTCTTCTCGCAACCCATAACAAAGCTAAACTCAAAGAACTGGAATTTGGACTTCAGAATTTAGAAAAAATAGGGATTAAATTATTGACGTTGGATTATTTCAACATTACATCACATCCCCATGAAACCGGGAATACATTTCGGGAAAATGCAATTCTCAAGGCAAAATTCTATGCAAATTTAACCAAACTCCCCACTTTAGCAGACGACGGGGGATTGATCATTCCCTTTTTAAATAACGAACCCGGGGTAAAATCCCGAAGATGGCTAGGTTATGAAGCTACCGATACTGAACTTATAAACTATACACTTCAAAAACTTAAAGGTGTAAAGTCTGCTGACCGAAAGGCTTATCTGGAAACTTGTATTACTTTTTATCTGCCCGCACGGAACCCTGAGGGTTCCTTAATACTTTATGAACAGGAAAAAATTGTTGGTCATATTGCTGAAAAAGCTTTTAATAATTATTTAGAAGGTTTCCCGTTTCGAGCACTTTTTATTGTTGACAAATTTAATAAATATTATGATGAGTTAACTCAAAAAGAGCACAAGCAGGTAAATCACAGATTAAAAGCTTTAGAAAGACTGAAGGTAAAGATCAATAAATATTTGATAAAATAACCTCATGCTTGTTATACTAAATTCTAAAGCTACAAAACAAGATATTAAAAAAGCCTCGGAGGACTATGAATCTTTTATCAAAATTACTGTTGATATAGTCAAAGAAATTGTAATCATCGGAGGAGAATATCATTATGATGCCGAACAAGAGTTGTTAAGAATGGGAAGCAAGCAGGAGGATATCTTGGGTGGTGGAATTAATTTGGGTACCAAAGTTTTTGCCACCAATGCACTTATTAACATGAGACCAAGATTTAACCAATCAGCTGAAATACTTAATGAAAAAAAAAGATTAATTTTTTTAAAAATTGCAAAAAAGTATTTAGATGTCTTATTTAAATAATTCAAAATTAATTGTTGGAAATGTTGCCATGGATCTACAAAGAGCCGCGTCAGAACTCTATACAAATAATGATAAATTAGCATTAGTTTTTTTAAATCATGCAACGAAAGCCATAAATAGAAGTACTGATAAAGAATTGTTAAAAATCTATAAAAAAAATATCGTTAAGAATCTGAGTTACTCCAATAATGAAGAGCGTATAAAAATTTCAGACAAAATAAATACACTATCTAATATTTTATTAACTGGTTTAATCTAACTATGCTTTCAGTTGAGTTTATCAGACAAAATAAGGAAAAAGTAATTGAAGCGGCAAAAAATAAAAACCGGGAAGTTGATCTGGATAAGATTTTAAAACTTGATGATGAGCGATTAAATCTGGTTCATAAAGTCCAAAAACTGCGGGAGGAAAGAAACAAAACCGGAAAGGTAAAACCGGACGAAAAAACTATTCAAAGGGGGAAGGTAATAAAGGAAGAGTTAAAAAAACTAGAAGAACAATTAACGATTAACAATCAACAATTAAATGAACTTCTTTCTTTCGTCCCTAATGTACCGTTAGACGAAGTTCCGATCGGCAAAGATGCAACTGGCAATAAAGAAATAAAAAAATGGGGAAAAATTCCACAGATGGATTTTCCTCCAAAATCTCACATTGAACTCGGCAAAAATCTTGACCTTATTGATCTTGAGCGGGGCGCCAAGATATCCGGATTCAGGGGTTACTTTTTGAAAAACCAATTAGCCCAACTTCATCTCGCTCTGCTTTTTTATGTCTTCAATAAACTAACAAACAAAGGTTATACTCCGATTATTGCACCCGCAGTTATTAAGGGATTTGCATTATTCGGATCCGGCCAATTTCCTTGGAGCGAGCAGGATGTCTACAAATTAAACGCTGATGATGCTTATCTGGCCGGCACTGCAGAACAACCCGTAACCGCTTATTTTTCCAATGAAATTTTAAATGAAAATGATCTGCCGAAAAAATTCGTCGCTTTTTCGCCCTGTTTCCGAAAAGAAGCCGGCGCACACGGCAAGGATACCAAAGGTCTTTATAGACTTCACGAGTTTATGAAGGTCGAACAGGTAATTATTGCGCAAAATGACATTGTCGAGGCTCGTAAACTGCACGAAGAACTGCAAAAAAACTCGGAAGAAATTCTGCAGGATCTTGAACTCCCTTACCGTGTTTTATTAATGTGTACGGGTGACATGGGTGAACCGCAAATCAAAAAGTATGATACCGAGACCTGGATGCCCTCCCGTGGAGCTTATGGCGAAACCATGTCCAACTCGATTATGGGAGATTTTCAAACCAGAAGACTGAATATCAAATACCGAAAACCGGACGGTAAAACCGAATTTTGTTTTTCACTAAATAACACTGCGCTCGCCTCCCCCAGAATATTAATTGCGATTCTAGAAAATTATCAACTGAAAAATGGAGATGTCCTTGTTCCTAAAGTACTGCAGAAACTAGTGGGTTTTGAAAAAATAAGTTATGCAATGTCATCCCCGTGAAAACGGGGATCCAGTTAAGCTCCATTATTACGTTTATATTCTGGCAAGTAAAAGAAACGGAACATTATATATTAGGATAACAAATAATTTACTTAGAAGATCGTATCAGCATAAAGTTGAAATTATCGAAGGATTTACTCAAAAGTATAAAGTCAATAAATTAGTTTACTTTGAAAGTTACGATTCACCAAAAGATGCAATACAAAGAGAAAAAAAGTTAAAGAAATGGAATCGGGAGTGGAAAATAGAACTTATAGAAAGTAAAAATCCCAAATGGGAGGATTTGTCAATTAACCTTCTTCCTGGATTCCCGCTTCCGTCGCGTCAAACGCGACTGCGCGGGATTGACAATAAAAATAACTAAACTCCCACTTTAAACTCAACCACATCCCCGTCCTGCATCACATAGTCTTTACCGACGATCTGAACTTTGCCAAGTTCGTGAGCTTTATGCCAACCACCAAGTTTTACAAAATCATCAAACTGTATGACGTTCGCTTTGATAAAATGTTTTTCAAAATCGCTGTGAATTACTCCCGCTGCTTCCGGAGCAAATGTTCCTTTTTCAATCGTCCATGCTCTACACTCTTTAACACCTGCAGTCAAAAATGAAATCAGTCCCAAAGTCTCATAAGCTTTTTTTATAAGTCTGTTTAGTCCGGTCTCTTCCAGATTAAACTGCATAAGATATTCTTTTTGCTCGTCTTGCGAGAAAGTTAAAACTTCTGTTTCAAGTTTTGCGTTTAAATATAGAAAATTATGATCTTTTATTAATTCTTTTATTTGTTTTTCTGTTTTTTCCTTTTCTTCTAGTTGTTTTTCCGAAACATTAAAAACATAAATCACAGGTTTTAAAGTCAGCAGGTTGAGATGTTTTATCATCTCCGCGCGTTCGTGCTTTGGAGCATGAATATCCAGATGGTCAAGTGAAATATTTCTTGCGGGGATGCCCTGATTCATTCGCTCACGTAAAAATTTAATGATATTAAAAGTTTCGTGCTCTTCCCTGCTGATATTGCCTTTTGGTTCAACTTGTTTATTTAATGTCTCAAGATCTGCGATCAGTAATTCATTTTCTATAGTTTCAATATCATCTTTCGGATCCACTTTATTGGCAACATGAATTACATCACTATCTTCAAATAGTCTCACTACATGAACGATTGCCGATACTTCACGGATATGGGAAAGGAATTTGTTACCCAATCCCTCGCCTTTGGAAGCGCCCTTAACCAGACCTGCAATATCATAAAATTCAATTGCGGCAGGAATTATTTTTTGGGTATTGACTATTTTTGCCAAGATTGGAAGTCTTTTATCCGGAACCTCAATCACACCAACATTCGGCTCAATCGTACAAAAGGGATAATTAGCCACATTCGCAACCTGTTTTTTCAACAATGCATTAAATAAAGTAGATTTTCCGACATTTGGAAGCCCCACAATGCCTACTGAAATATTAGCCATTTTTTGTTAATTTTGGAAAAACTTAATATTGATTTTGTAATTAGTTTATGATAGTATTAAAATACTAAACATGAAGCGGATATTTCGTATGTCCGCTTCTTTTTTTGTTCATTTCTTCTCAAACTTTAATTCTTTTTCCAAACGCACAAAATCCCTAAAATTGCTTCCGGCAAATTGCTTTATTTCTCTGGCAGTTCTTTGTCCGCGAGCTAAAACGATTACTTCTTTGCCGATTTTTTTCAAATACTTAAGCAACGGAAGAAAATCGCCATCACCCGACAGAAATACTATTTTATTAAAGTTATCTTTCTCCTTCATGAGATAAAATGCCATATCGACATCACAATTTGCTTTTCTCTGAGTGGATCCGTCTTCTTGATGATAAAGTTTAACCGGTTTAAGAAATAGCAGATAACCAAATTTCTGAAGCTTAAGGTAAAAACGAATTCTGGCAAGATGTTTTGAAAATAATAGCAATTGGGCTTCGTTTAGTTTTTTTGCTTCTTTTTTAAAGTAATTGACCAAGTATTCTTCTAAGTCTTTTAATGTAACTGTATCATTTTTCAAGTAGTCATACTTATAACCGTGAATCTCTACCCCACCGAAATAGAAAATTTTGCTAACTCCATACTTATCTTTAATATAATTTTTTAACTTTAGATAATCAATTTTCCAACCTAAACTTTTTTCTCCTCCATAAAATAAATTGGAAGCATCAATAAAAGCATATGTTTTCATGTTAAGTAATTATATATCTTAAATTTTTTGAAGTTAAGGTATTTTTGACATTTCTAAATCACTTTGTTTTTAAAAAAAATTCATCGATTTGGACTATTCAGGCTCAAATCAAAATATTTATTTTTTATTGTTTAGAATGTCCTACCCTATATCTTTTAGACCAAATCCATCTTTAATTACTTATAAATCTATACCTTTTTTGTTGAATGACCGTCAAATAAGAAGGAAATAACTTTAGTTCTAAACGAAGTACAGTAATTTTACTTTTGACCTATAATATTGTATAATATCGCATGCAAGAACAATATCCTAGGCGTGAGTTAAATTTTCCAAAAGGCATTCCAAACTCAGCAATCGGAGTTTTTGCAGGTACTCCTGGAATAGGTATCCTAGCAACTTTGAATAGAAACAACACTCTACCTAGTCCGGAAACTCTAATTTATGATATGTATGTAATGGCTGCTTTAACAAAACCGATTGCTAAAGCTATGGAACTTCTTAGAAAAGTTCCTGAATTAACTTATTCACTACTCCCTCTGGAAGAAATACCTGCAACTAAAAGAAATTATAATATTGAAGTTAAACAGGAATTAGGCAAACCAGATCAGATAGAGTTAATACCTAAAACAGCCAATAATGAACCTATTTCGCTTAATTACTTGCTACCGGAAGGCTACAGATTTCAAAATGGAGATGAGTTTGTATGTGATAACCAAAATAAAATTGTTAAATTACCTTACAATTCATTTAAATTCAGAGTTGGTATATTTGGAGCACTCCACGAAATAGCTCACGCAATAAAAGTATTACCTACCGAAGCTGAAGACGAAAGATTTGCATCCTTATTTGCTGTTCAAGCTATCAGAAACCTACAAAATATGGGGTTTGATACTTTCGCTGATTTTGAAAAAAAATCTGATATCTTTAAAATAGTTAAACATGGATTATATAGTCATGAGGCAAAACGAAAATTACGACTATATAGTCACGGACTAAATACTGATTCAAGCGTCTTTACAAAAAAAAGACTCAGTACTGAAAATAAAAATCCGTTAGCTCACATTTGGCATCTAATGAATGTTTTTTCAGGAATCGCTGCATTACCCACCTCATACGAAGCAGAACAAGGATATAAAAAATTACCATCAAATTTTCCAACTTTAGACTTCTAAGTTTATTTATTCAGACTTTCAACTTATTATTTTTTTAAAGTAATTTATATTTTAAACAGGTTGTGCATAAATAATTCTACCTAAATTATCTCTTCAATTATATTCCTAGCTTTAAGGAGAAGCGCAAGTCTTATTTTTATAAGGAATGGAAGACTATGATATCGGGTTGTGTTCCATCTATACCTACTGCTAATTTCGTATTATGATTTTGATCGTAGCAAAAATTAATCTTTTTTAGGGGTTGGAGTTGTTTTTAATAAATTATCTTTGCAGGAAACCGAGTTCTCTGTTCCTTTAAGGAAATACTCAACTCTTCCGAAGTAACACATGCGGTCGACGACATTCTCCGGTTTTGCATACCAGGCATTTTTGCTGCCATAATTGCTCACCAGATAACTCATCATTCTGTTCCAGATCGGGGCCGCTCCGGTTACACCTGAAGTCAAAGCTTGATTCATCGGGCTGTTGTCGTTATTTCCCACCCAGACGGCAACTAAAAATTCCGGATTATACCCGATAGTCAGATTATCTTTTTTTTCATCGGTCGTTCCGGTTTTTACAGCCACTTTGTATCCTGGAATTTCCAACATCGATCTTGAACCAAATGCAATTTGCCTGGCAAAATTATCCGACAAAATGTCTGAGACTATATATGCTACACCGTCATTTAAGACTTTACTTCTGGACGGATTCAGATCATATACTGAATTTCCCGATAAATCTTCCACTCTGACCAGCGGAGTCGTATTTACTTTATATCCTTGATTAGCCAAAACGCCATAGGCCGTCGCCATGTCAACCAACTTTACTTCACCGCCACCCAAAGTTAAGGATAGGCCGTATCGGGAGGGATCATTCCAGGTCTGAATTCCCATCCTTCTGGCATGGTTGATAAAATTATCAACTCCAATCGAATTTAAAACTTTCACCGCCGGAATATTGTATGAGTTTGCTAAAGCCAACCTCAGAGTTACCCTGCCGTGAAAACGCCCGTCATAATTTACCGGTTTATAAGTATATCCTCCACCAAGTTGAAAAGTAATTGGCGAGTCATCGATGATGTTGGCAGCGGTATAATTTTTTTCTAGCGCCAGCGAATACATCAGGGGTTTTATTGAGCTTCCCGGCTGCCTGAAGGCGGTTGTAACATTAAATGCTCCAAACGGTTCCAAATGATAATCAACAGATCCAACCATGGCCAATATTTCCCCGGTTGAAGGTCTGGTAACCAGAATTGCTCCGTTGGTTACATTGAAAGCTTTAATTTTTTCAATTTCTTCACTTAAGATTTCTTCAGCTTTATGCTGTATATCCAGATCCACGGATGATATAACTTTAAATCCTCCCTCTTCGACCTGTTTAATACCGAAGAATTCCTCAAGTACTGATTTAACATAAAAAACAAAATGAGGTGCAGAAATCCTAGCTTCTAAAGGAACAATATTTATCTCTTCTTTTACCGCTTTAACATACTCTTTTTGATTAATATATTTGAGTTTATTCATTAAACTCAATATTTCATCCCGCCGCGAAATTGCTTTTTTAGGATTGACATACGGCGAATAGAGCGTCGGAGCTTGCGGCAAACCGGCCAGCAGCGCCGCTTCCGATAAGGTGAGACTTTGCGCCTGTTTGCCAAAATAAGTTTTTGCCGCTTCTTCGATCCCATAGGAAGATCCTCCATAGGGAACCTGATTCAGATACATCTCTAATATTTGATCTTTGCTAAATAGTTTTTCTGTCCAAAGCGCAAGGATAATTTCTTTAACTTTTCTTTTAATTGTCCGCTCCGATGATAATAATGAAGATTTAACCAGTTGTTGAGTAATCGTGGATCCTCCCTGCAGATCGCCTTTGACTGCTGTCTCTTTTAAGGCTCTTAAAATTCCGCTAACCAGCGAAACTCCGTTGTGTTTATAAAAATCTTTATCTTCGATTGCGATTGTTGCTTCTTTGATATAGGTTGGTATCTCTTCAATTCTGATCGGAGTTCTGTTCTGATCCCGGTATACCTCATATAAAAGTTTGCCATTCCTATCGTAGATATGAGTCGAAAGAGGGTAGTTGATTTTGCCTATTTTTTGTGGTGAGGGCAAACTATCGACAAAAATGTAGGATTGATAGAAAAATAAAACAACCAGCGTCAAAAAAGAACCAAATAAAAAGTAACGCAACTTCATCCAGAAAAAATGAATTCCGCGAATCCTTATCTTTGGAAGTCGAACCTTAGGTCTGACCGGTTTTAATTTTGGCAGTCTCAGTTTGCGAAGTAAAAAGAGAAATAATCTAAAGATGCGAAATATAAATTTCCTGGTTATGTCCCCGATAAAAATGAATAATTTTATCAGCAGGTATAATAATTTGAAGAAATTATTTAATAGTGCAGATAATAGAAGTCTAAACGAATTAAGTCTGCCTTTTAACATGAGGCATATTTTATCATATGCTATAGGGCTCGGTAAAGTATTTTAGACTAAGGATCGCTCGGGAGTTTGGTAAGTTTTGCCCTTACAACTAATCTTTTCCAATAAGTTCCGGGCGGGACGCAGGTAATCAATGTTAGATAGGAAGCATCCGTTGTCTGTTCGAGGACGGATATCTCATCCGGATCAACTACAAAAATATCAAAAGTTTCATACTCGAATTCATCTTCACCTACCTTGACATAAACTTTGTCTCCTTTTTCCATCGACGGCAGATAGGTAAAAATGGTGGTATAATTTTTCGGGTCATAAAGTTGAGGCAGGGTTGAGTGCCCGAAGATGGCGACGTTACCATACTCGCCCGGAAGGGACTCGGGTAAATAATGCACAAGGCTTTTTTTTAAATCCTCACCGCCGACTAACACCCGGGCGTCTTTAATATTTAATTTAGGAATTGAAAGTGTATATTCTTTGACATTTATATTTATTGGTTTGTCTGTTTGGGGTTTGGTCGGAAACCACAAGCTGACTTGAGTAATGTCCCGTAAATTATTTGAATAGGTATTATAACTTCCTAATACCGAACTCGCCTGTTCAAGCGATGAGGCTATTTGCGAGCGCGGTACCGGGCTGTTCAGTTGCTGGCTGATAAATATTCTGGAGTAAATTTCAAAAGAAATAACCGGATAAAATGACCAGAATAAAAGCAAACATCCCAGTGTCAATGATGCATAAGAAGAATACTGAATAATCTTCCGTTTTTGAGAATACTGTTCTTTAACGTAACTATATAGCGCCATACTAAAAATAATCAAATACTACAAATTTTTTAAATAAACAAAGAAATAATCTAATGTCTGAATGATTTAATCATTTAATTAATTAAGTCATTTATACATTTATTTGCTTATTTGTCGGATTTAATTATTGGTAATGTTTTAGAGACTTGATATTTTTATGGTGATATTTTTTTCAAAAAAAGGCATCAGATTCTGCATTAATGGGAGTTTAGGTTCTATATCTAACTTAAATCCCTGGACTTTAAATTTGTCTTTGAGCAGAGTCTCAATCTTGTCTCTATTTTTAACTTTAACTTCTTTTAAGACAGCTTGCGTAGATATTTCCTTGATAACTTTTCCGTTGGCGCCGACTGTTAAAAATATTTTATTACTTTTTTTTTCGGCTTTTATGATTGTGTATGATAATTTATCTTTTTTTAGCCCAAAACCTTTATCCGATTCTCCCGCCAGAATTTTAAGCACTTTGTCCTTTATTTCATTATCTTTATAGAGGGAAACGGTTATTTTAACCTTAGCCTCTAGATTTAATTTATCTGCTTCTTCGCCGACTTCTTTGTCAAAATTTTCATCAGTAATCTCAATTTCGGTTAGCTGATTAAGAATTTTATCGTCGCTATTTTTTCGCTGGGGAAAATCTAATTTTTGTTTTTTAGCAAGATTCTGAATGTTTTTTCTTAAATCATCCAAGTCTTTTTTGGCTGTAGTTTTAACTTCTTTTTTAGTCCCTCCGGTAAATGCACTTTCATTAACTCCAAAAAAAAGCGTATTGGAAAAGTCAGCTATTTTAAACTGTTTGCCGTTGGCAACATTACTTTGCGGACCTATTTGATCAGCCGTAGCAGTTAACTTTGCCTTGCCGGGTTGCTTAACTATCCCGCCGTTTATCGTCACTACGCTTGCCGACGCCACCTTTACCTCTTGATCTAAACTGAACTTCAGTCCGCCGGTTTCCATAACTGTCCCTTTGGCTAATGTTTTTTCAACATCGTCAAAATTATGGACCGTGACAGAACCTCTGGCTTTTTCGCCAACTTCCTTCGTTCCGGTCGTCGCTTTTGAATCTTTAAGATCAATCGTTTTAGCAATCGTTTCGAAAGTTAAATTGTCAGAGGACAATTCAATATCTTTTTTTACGGTTTTTGAAGGCAAAAAAAGAGTGAGGCTGGCTTTGTGAAGAAAATATTCGTTTAAGAATAAACCAATTAAAATTAGAACAACGCCAATTATAGCAGTCCATTTCTTAGTCAATACCTTGGAAAATGTACGTAAATAATTAGAAAACTTATCAAGCATAATTGGCATATACGAAAATGGGCTCTTAGGTATAGCTTGTGAAATAGGCGCTTTTTCTTTTTCAACTTGAGCAACCTTACCCTCTGCAACATCTCCACCGATGACAAATCCTAAAACTTCCTCCCTTGGCTGATGTTCTGTAAATACTGTCTCGGTAATCTTTTGACCGTACTGGGCGGCAAATACTCCCAACATACCCTGAATTACTTCAAATTCTTTAACTATCTCGACTCTGGGAAGCTGAACAAATAACGCTTCACTCCAGCGGTAGGTAACAATCTCGGTCGACTCGTTATCCAGGTCTTTTGAGTTGTATAAAATAATTCTGGAAGGCAGCATAAATTTTCCCTTAATTTCCATAAAACACATCAATAGATCGTCAATAAGACTGTCGGTGTGAGCTAAAACCTTTTGATAGGTTAATTCGCCCCTTTTGTATATAAAGACAGAGAGATTTGAATGATCAAGCTCAATTAAAACCGCCGTCAATGGTTGTTCTTCCTTTTTTTCAAGATAATTAATGACCGCCTCGTATGATTCGATATAACCTAAGGCCTTGAGCTTTAAATTCTTGACTAATTCTTTTATTTTATCCAGGTAGGCTTTTTTAATTTCTTTAGTTTTTTCGTCGATAAAATGAGAGTAAACAAAAAATATGGTTTCGTGCAGCCGGACTTTTGTCCGTTGCTCTAGCTTGAGAATCACTTCGTCGACTGCTTCTGTAAGATGTTCCCAACCGTTTAGATAGGAAAATTTTTCTTGATCCAGCAGAATGACATTATTTTTCTCTAATTTTAATACCAATCCAATCCCCACCTGTTCTTTTAAAAATAAACCGAAAAAAGTTTTACCTGCCTTTGCCTGTTTGTTAAAAAATGGTAGATTCATTCTATTTTATATTTGGTAAATATCTGGTCAACTCCTTCTTTTGCTGTATTTAAGGCGTCGGTATAAGCCACTCCCTGTGTAGTAGCATTGACTGCATTTTCCAGATACTGCACTATTTCGTCGTTTAACCCGTTATCAAAAGTTTTGGAAATTAGAGGAAGGGAGACATAGGCGTCTGCCTGTTTTATCACAGCTCCGATAAATTCATTTTGAACCAATAAGGACCCAAGGTCAACGCGGGAGTATGGTTCGCCAAATCGCCTGAATTTGCTCTCAATTTCATAGAGCTTGGTTAGGTTATCTTTTTCAACTAAATAACGCAAAAATTTCCAGGCTTCGGGCTGATTTTTGCTGTACCTAGATACGCCTTCTACCCAGTAGTTAGCTATGGACACCGGTGTGCCACCGGGAACTGTAGGAACCGGGACGACCTTCAACTCCAGATCAGGATTTACGCTTTTTATTGTCAGAATTTCCCAAGACGGTACAAAAATCATTGCTACTTTTTCTTGTGTGAACGCCGATACGGAGTTTGGCATTGTCTCATCCCAAAAATTATTCGGCGGCTCGGCAAATTTTCTAAAACTTTCCAGGGCTCCTGCGGCCTCAGGTTGATCAAGAGTCTTTAGACTGGCGCCGTTTTGTAATATCATCAGCCCCAAGATGTCGGAAAAGTGATCGACATTGGAAGTTAAGCCTAGGGCGATTCCAGCTGTAACCAGTTGCCCGTTGGTGTCTTTTACTGTTAATTTAGTTACGGCGTCCGCAACATCGTCCCAAGTTGAAGGCGGAGACACTATGCCGGCTTGTTTAAAAAGATTGTCGTTGTAAACTAAAACTAATCCGTCGATATAAAGAGGAAGACCATAATAGAAATTTCCTATCTTAAGATCGGTCTGATGAATTTTATAAAAAGTTTTTTCAAACTCGCTGTTGCTCATAATTTTATCGGGAATTGGAACAGCCACATCTGATATCTGTGGAAGCCAAGTATTGTGAAATCGGAAAATGTCCGGACCGTCGCCGTTTTTGCTCCTGGCTAGTAGTTTATCCCTGTAGTCCTGGGAGGTCATTTTTTGATAATCTATCTTTATACCCGGATTTTTGCGCTGGTAATCGGCGATAATAGGAGCATATACCTCCGTTTCTTCCCATAAACCCCAATAAATTAACTTAACTTCTTGGACTGGTTTTTTCCCTGAAAAAAGCAATCTAAGAAGAAAAATTAGAATGAGTAAAAAAAATATCGCGCCACCCGCAATGATAAAATATTTACTTTTGTTTTCTTCAAAGACTACGGGCGGCATTTCTGAAGGAATTTCCGATCCCGGGGATAAATCTTCACCGGTTGGCTCCGCGACATCCGGCGCTACTTCCTCCGGCTGGAGATTTTCTGCCGGGACAGACTCAAAAACAGTCTTAGGTTTACCCTGA
>MGAG01000012.1:13034-13157 GCA_001789645.1 Candidatus Roizmanbacteria bacterium RIFCSPLOWO2_01_FULL_37_12 | reverse complement strand
CCGGATCGTCAATTCCCTAAGCCTATCGACATGATATTCACCGTCTGTCAACTCTGTTATTTTGGCAATTTTCTTGTCTTGAAAATCCGCCTCTTTTTTTATACACTTATACCCACTTACTAA
>MGAG01000012.1:4159-12920 GCA_001789645.1 Candidatus Roizmanbacteria bacterium RIFCSPLOWO2_01_FULL_37_12 | reverse complement strand
AACATATGTAAAAATCGAAAACAAGAAAATACACCTTTACAGCAGCGACTTCAATTCTTTTTTTCATACGACTTTTTCTGCAGAAACGGAAAAGGAAGGAGATTTTGTTATCGAACCGAAGAAACCAATCGAGTTTGTAAGTTTTTTATCAGAGGCGAATATTGAATTGGAGGTAAAAGAAAAACAGCTGTTTATAAAAGCTGAGAAAAGTCAGGGAAAATTCCCCCTGATGAATGTAGAGGACTTTCCCCTGCCTCCCAAAATAGAAGAAAAAGAACAAAAAATTAAGACAGAGTTTTTAGTTAAAAGCTTACCTCTGGTTTTATTTTCCGCCTCGTCTGACGAGACTAGACCAGCCCTCTCAGGAATAAATTTTCTGACAAATGAAGAACTGGTGATTGTGGCGACTGACGGATTCAGGCTTTCGCTGGTGAAGACAAAAAAAGAAAAACAGCTTCCGTCGGTGATTGTTCCGGCAGACTTTTTAAGGGAAATAAACCACTTCATAAAAGATGAAAAAGAAGTTCATTTTTCCTACTCGGAAAAAGAAAAGGTAATACGTTTTAAAATGGGGGAGAGCGAGTTTTATTCCCGACTAATCGAGGGGGAATTCCCTCCGTTTGACAAGGTTATTCCCCAGGAAAAAAAGACAACGGTAAAACTGGAGAGAGAAGAGTTTTTGAGGAAGGTAAAACTAATTTCGGTTTTTGCCAGGGACTTTTCCTATATTATCGTTTTGGAAATAGACAAGAACGGAGTGAGGTTTATGCCAAAAACAACAGAGGGGGAAGAAAACACTTCATTCCAAGAGGCAGAGGTTGAGGGGGAAGACCAGAGGGTCGCATTTAACTATAAATTTTTGTTGGACTTGCTAAACGCGGTTGGCGGCAAAAATATAATCATTGAGATCTTGCGCTCTGACGCCCCAGTTGTCTTTAAATTAGAAAACAATCAAGACTTTCTTCATATCATCATGCCGGTACGCATTCAGGAATAGTTTTTGTATGTCATTCCCGCGCAGGCGGGAATCTAGGAGAATATAAAATTTTCTTTACCAATGAATCTGCCAGTTGGTTTTCTTCTCTCGGAATATATCTATAGGTTACGGGAACATTTAATTCCTGTTCAAGTGAACGGATTTTCAGGACAAATTCACGGATCACGGCATTTTTTATTTTAAATAAACCATTCAGTTGATTAACTATTAAATTAGAGTCAGAGTAGAAGTTAATCTTGGCAATATCAATTGGTTTATTTTTCAGCAACCATTCATAGGCTTTTACTACCGCTGTATACTCGGCAAAATTATTTGTATTACTGCCGATTGCAAAAGCTTCCTGATGAAGAATTTTTTTATTTGAGTAAACAACAAACGCACTCGCCGCCGTCCCTGGATTATTAAGCGCTCCTCCATCAGTGAAGATTTTAAGTTCCATTATGTAAGTATACTTCGCACAATTCTTTTTTAAGTTAGTATCCGAGATTTTTGAGTAGATTTTTCTCTAACAAGGTCAAAATATCTACCAATCGGTTTCTCAACCTCCATACTAACCATAAGAGCGTTAATGATTCTTTCTTTTTCCCACCTTCCCTCTATTTTTAAAATATCTGATCTGTAAGAAGTTCCTGGTATTCCCAGAGCTTCTTTCCCCCCTGCGTAGTATATGTTTGAAGCAGCAAACCAACTTTTTTTTTCAACATCGAGCACGACATATCTTTCTTGAGGGTTTTGGGCATAAACAAACACAGTTCCGAAAGATATTTCTATTGGTTCTTGTTTTTCGATTTCTTTGTTTTTTCCCATGCATTAAAAATATTATAGTTCTCCAAGTCTTTCTTTTCTTTCGGCTTCTTCCTTGACAAGGTTGAGGAAGCGTTCGGTTGAAGAGAGTCTTCGGTGGCCGACTATTTTGGCAATATATTCGACCGAGGCACCGTTTATTAATTGGTAGGCGATAAATGTATTTCTCAGATCATTGACCGTGGCGTTCTCGATGCCGACCTCCCGAAAACAGCGGGTAATAATCTGTCTGATGTTTCTAACCAAGAGCGGGTGACCGGTTCTGGTGATAAAGAGGTGGTCATCCTGAGCTGTATTTCCCCTGATTTTCAGATAGTCGTCAATTGATTTTTGTGCCGCTTTATTGAGCGGGACTTTTCTTTCAGGATTTTTTCCATACGGGTTGATTTTTAGGGCGCCCTCTTCTATATCTGAAAGGCGAAGGTTTGCCAGTTCGCCGATTTTAACCCCTGTCTGAAGCAGAACTTCAATCAGCGCGTAGGTCCTGGCATCTTCTTTTCCGAGGTCTCTTAGTGCCCTATATTCTAATTTGCTAAAAATTCTCGGAGGAGCTTGGCTGTATTTCGGATGGGAAACGTCAAGTGAGGGATTTTGCTCAACCACCCCCTCGTTTTTTAGATAGCGGAAAAAAGTTCGAATCGAGTTAAGTTTTCTCGAGGCGGATTTTTTGGTGTAGTTGTCTTGCAGGAGCTTATTAATGAAGGCGTCAATATCCTCTTTTTTAATTTCACGTATATCGTTTTTTTCCTTACTGGTAAGGAATCCTACAAATTGCTCTAAGTCTTTTTTATAGGCAATTACGGTAAAATCCGACTTACCCTGAGACTTAAGGTAAGTGACAAACCTATTCAGAAGGCTCGGAAGAAGCATTGTGTCCATAATAATCCCATAATATACTAAATTAAGCTTAAAGAATCAAGGGCATTTTTGAAGACTTGCTTTTGGCGAGGATTTTGTTAAAATGATAACTTACTTCAGGATCCAAGGAGGAGACTAGAAAGATGGCAAAAATAAGCAAAACTACTCACCCAATGGAGGCAATGCTTAAATTAGAGCACCTTCCCAAAATCAGCAAAGGACAGGAGTTAAGCGCAGAAATTGTTTCCCTATCAAAAAAAGGAGTCATGTTTGATATAGGGGCTAAGGCTTATGCTGTTTTAGGGGACATGGAGGTAAAAGAAATCTCCACCTACCTTCCTTATTTAAAAGCCGGAACCGTCATGAAGGTAAGGATTGTTGCGCCAGAGTCAAAAGACGGTTATCCGGTGGTTTCGATGAAGAAATTTTTCCAGAAAGGCAAATGGGAAATTTTAAAGGAGAAGAAAGATAAGGAAGAGGAAATTGAGGTTATCTGCGGTGAATACGGCAAGGGCGGAGTCTTTGCTGATTTTATGGGCATAAGGGGAGTTATTCCCAAGATTCAACTGACTGATAATTTTATTAACCATCCGGAAAAATTGGGCGGTCAAAAAATAAAGGTGAGGATTTTAGAGGTTGATGAGGAAAAGAACCGCTTAGTCGTTTCGCAGAAAGCGGCGGTATTGGGAATATCCCAAAAAGAGCTGAAAGAAAAATTTGAGAAGATTAAAGAGGGGAAGGTCTATAAGGCCAAGGTTTTGGGAGTTTCGGAATTTGGAGCATTCTGCGAGGTGGAGGGAGTAGAGGGACTGATTCATATCTCAGAAATTTCCTGGGAAAAGGTCGCTGACGCGTCCGAGCATATAAGGGCGGGTGAGACGATTGAGGTTGTGGTGGTGGAAAAAAACCTTACGGATCTAAAACTCAACCTGTCGCTTAAGCGCCTGACAAAAGACCCATGGGAAAATATAGAGAACAAGTATCCAAAAGATAAAGAAGTCAGGGGAGAAATAGTAAGAAAAGAAAAATACGGTTATTTTGTCAAACTAGAACCGGGAGTCGAGGGCTTGATCCATATCAGCAAACTAACCGGGGAGGAAAAATTTAAAGAAGGGCAGGGGGTAAAGGTTTTCATTGAAAAAGTAAATCAGAAAGGCAGGCGCATTAGCCTGCTTCTTCCGCAAAAAGAAAAACCAGTAACTTACCGTTAAAAAAAGTAGCTATTAGTTTTTAGCTAATAGTTAATAGAGAAACTTAATTCTTCTTTTTTATTCCTCAGCTACTAACTACCAACTACTAGCTACTCACTTTTAGATACTTTATACTGATATTATGGAACAACACCCAATGCCAAGACAGATAACTACTTTTGAATTTAAACTGATTGGTTTTCTTACTCTAAAACAGTTTATTTATTTGGCCGTATTTATTCCGCTTGGCTTTATAATGTTTAAATTGGTACCCATTCCTCTGCTGAACATATTAGCCGCGGTACTAGTCGGAGGAGGCGGGGTTGCCTTTGCTTTTGTGCCGGTAAACGACCGCCCATTGGATGTTTGGATTAAGAATTTTATGAAAAGTATTACGTCTCCGACGCAGTTTACTTATCACAAGAAAAACCCACCGATTTATTTTTTAAAAAATCTCTTTTTCATAAGCGATCCTCATCGCGTAATGACCCATATCGAGTCACAAGAAAAACTAGCCGCCTATATGGCAGGAACTAGGTCTGGCAAGACCGCCCCGGTAGTCAAGAAACAGGCTATTGCGACACTTTTACAGAAGCCCAATGAGGCATTGATGAGTCAAAAAAAACAGACGACGGTAAAACCAGCCGTCTCGAATCATCCACAACCTCAAGTTCAATTCCAACCTCAACAAAAAGCGGTTCAAAAAGATCAGGCGGTCCAAAGAAAACCTTTTTTTTCAGGAGTGGTGAAGAACCACAGACTGATTCCTTTGCCGGGTATTTTGATCTATGTTAAGGACGATAAGGGTACGGTGACCCGTCTGCTTAAGACTAATCCGCATGGGGTATTCGCAACTTTTAACCCACTGTCATCAGCTGAATATATATTTGAATTCAAGGATCCGAAGAGCACCTACTTTTTTGATACAATAAAATTAAAAATTGAGGATTCGAATCCAAAACCTCTTGAATTTTTTTCCAAGGAATTGATGTAATACGAATACTACGAAAAAATATACGAATGATACAAATATGCTAATTTTGACTTTATTATCTGTATTAGCAAATTTGCAGCATTCGCATAAAGATTTGCACCATTCGTATTATATTTTTTATGCCAGTAAATAAAGTTACATCACCGGTTAAAGCCTCGACGCAGTCGTTTGTCGAGATAGAAGACGTGAGAGACGACGTTATTCTGCTGAAAGATTTTTCCGCAGCCGTGGCGATCGAAGTTGGAGCCGTGAACTTTTGGCTTTTGTCATCGGAAGAACAGTCTTCGATGATCTATGCATATTCGAGTCTATTAAACTCCCTATCGTTTCCAACACAGATTTTAATACTGTCGAAAAAGATGGACATCTCGTCCTACTTAGACTATCTGGATGGAAAAATCAGTCATACTCCGGTTGACCTGATAAAAAGACGACTGGAAAGCTATAAGGAATTTATTAAAAACGTCGTTAAAAAAAATACCGTACTGGAAAAGAGGTTCTTTTTTGTTGTCCCTTTTTCTACCTTGGAGATGGGAGTGGCCGGCGCAAATACAAAAAGTTTAAATAAAGAATATGTCATCAGCCGGGCCAAAACTTCGCTCTATCCAAAAAGAGATCATCTGGTGCGTCTTTTGTCGAAGATTGGACTGCGGGCAACAATTCTGCAGAAACAGGAGTTAATCGAGTTGTTTTTTAATCTTTACAACGCTTCCCCGACGGGAAGAAGATTGGCGCCAATCGAAAGTTATACCGATGTGGTATTAACCACAGGCTAAATGCTAAATTTATTCGGAAAAAAAAACAACGGAGCCGGAGGAAAATCAGTTAATCTGCCCCAGTCACAAAACGTGGCAGGATTTTTAGCCAAGGGAGCGGTATCGATAAAAGATATCATCGCCCCTTCTTTCATCGAGGTTGATTTTAACCATATTAAAATCGACGACAAGTTCTATCGCACATTATATGTGGTTGGGTATCCCCGCTATGTTTCTGCCAACTGGCTTTATCCTCTTATTACTTTTGACCACCCGCTGTATATCTCAATGTATATCTATCCGACCGAGGCAAAGGTTGTGCTCGAGGACTTAAAAAGAAAGATTGCCGAGATGGAGGCAACGATCGAGGGAGACATAAAATCGGGCAAGGTGGTTGATCCGACGGTTCAGGTAGCTCTTGACGACGCCTTGGCTCTTCAGGCGGAACTTGCCAAGGGAGCCGAGCGTTTTTTCCAGTTCGGCTTATATATTACTATTCCGGCGGATAGTCTGGAAGAGCTAAATCGGGTAGCTAAAGAAATAGATTCGGTTATTTCTTCTCTATTAATCATTGCCAAACAGGCAACCCTTGAGATGGAGGAGGGCTTCAAATCTACCCTGCCGATGTTTTACGATAAATTGGGAGTCTGGAGGAATATCGATACTACGTCTCTGGCGATGACGTTCCCTTTTGCGACAGCGTCCCTAACCAAAAACGAAGGCATTCTTTACGGTATAAACCAGCACGACGGAAGTCTGATTATCTTTGACCGATTCACCTTAGAGAATGCCAACTCGGTTATTTTAGGAAAATCAGGGGGAGGAAAAAGCTTTTTGGTAAAGCTTGAGTCTTTGCGGCTGTTGATGATGGGTGTTGACGTTTTGATCGTAGATCCAGAAAACGAATATGAAAAACTTACCCAGTCGGTCGGGGGAGAGTTTGTCGTTTTTTCCTCCAGCTCCAAGTACAAAATTAACCCCTTTGATCTGGCGACGAGCAATCCGGAGCCGGATGAACTATCCAATAAAATTCTTGACCTGCATTCTTTGATGCGGGTTATTATGGGAGAATTGACGCCTTCACAGGATGCGCTTTTGGACCGGTCCCTGGTTCTAACCTACAGGGAAAGAGGCATTACCCAGGACCCGGAATCGTTTAAAAGCGAGCCGCCTCTTTTGGAGGATCTTTATAAAATTTTAATCGGAATGGAGACGCCCGAGGCAAAAGAATTGGGGGACAGACTGGAAAAATTTGTCAAAGGTTCTGCCGCTGGCATTTTCAACCACCAGTCTAACTTTGACATTAAAAACCCATTCACCGTTTTTGGCATACGTGATCTGGAGGAGAATTTAAGACCGGTTGCCATGTATATAGTGCTTGACTATATCTGGAATAGGGTGAGAAAAGACAGAAAAAAAAGAGTGTTGATCGTGGACGAGGCTTGGTATTTGATAAAACAAAAAGACTCGGGGGCATACCTGCACAGTTTTGCCAAGCGCGCGAGAAAATACCAGTTGGGTCTGACGACCATCACTCAGGACGTTGAGGATTTTTTGTCCACAGACGAGGGAAAAGCAATTATTACCAACTCAAGCCTTCAGATTATATTGAAGCAGTCGACCGCTGCCGTCGAAAAAATTTCCCAGACATTCTTTCTGACCGGCGGAGAAAAACACTTCCTCTTATCTGCGGGTGTCGGTGAGGGACTTTTCTTCGCCGGCCACTCACACGTAGGATTCAGGGTAATCGCTTCGGAAGAGGAAAAAACCCTGATCGAATAAAGTTGTACAACATTACAACTTGACAACATTTCTTCATATTGTTAACATTTATTTATATGAAAAGAGTTAGCATATATTTACTTAGAGATAATTTAGCTTCCTATCTTAATGAAGTTGCTAATTCAGGCGAGACCATTATTGTGGAAAAGTATAAGAAGCCTATAGCAATAATAAACCCTCCTAAAAAAAAGTTAGTGAAAAAAAAAGAATTTGAAAAATTCTTCGGCTTTTTAAAGACAAAAGGAGATAACGAAACTGGAGTAGAGTATGAAAATAGAGTTAGAAGGGGCTCAAGGGAAAGAAAATATATGAGAGACCTTAGAAAAAGGATAACATGAAAAAAATTTTAATCGATACAAATATTCTCATAAGTTATTCAAAAGGATTCAAAAGAGAATTTAAACAACTACTCATAGATCAAGAGAATAACAAGAGCGAACTCTATATAAATCCAATCATTATCTCTGAGTTTCTTAATGATAAAAAACTTAAAAATAAGACAAATTTAATTAAAGCTAATGAACTTCTAAGTTTATTCTCGTTAGCTAATATAAATAAAGAAACAGGAATTTTGGCTGGTTTATTACTCAGGGAAGATAAGATAGTTTTTATAGCAGATGCTTTTATAGCTGCAACTTGTATACAGTTTAACTTAGCATTATATACAGATAATAAAAAACATTTTAGAAATATTAAAAATCTAAATTTATTTACTTCTTAAGACTTTTTTAACATCATCATCTTCAATCTGAGGAAAGTGTTCGTAAAACTGTGAAACCGCACCGAAGGAAAAGTTTTTATGAAGAAATACTTCCTTGTCAACTCCAGATGCAGAAAAATCAGTCGGGGCTACCGGTACAGCAAGAATGATTGATTTTGTTTTTTTGGATCGCAGATATAAGATCGCCGCCCTTATGGTTGAGCCGGTGGCAATACCGTCGTCGGTTAAGACAACGATTTTATTTTTCAAGCCTTTCGAATAGAGTGTTTCCCTGAGGTGAAACCTTTTAAGATAGGAATTAAATTTTTCCCGGGCAATTTCTATTTGATTCTCGATTTGCACCCTTTCCAACCTTAATGAATCAACCACGCTTTTTTCAAGATAATTAACAGCAAAACACAACGCGCCCAAGGCCAGCTCCGGATTGTAGGGGGCAGGAATTTTGCTGACGACCAGGGGCAGATGTTTTACCTCCAGTCCCTTTGCAATAACATCGCCAACGACGATGCCGCCCCTGATTAAAGACACTACAATTATATGTTTCCAGTTTTTTTTCAGCTGAGGAACCGCAAGGAGCCGGAGTAAGAGTTTTGTTCCCGCCTCGCGCCGGTCTTTAAATATCATCGATTATATTTTATAATATTGTGAAGGGCCTGTAGC
>MGAG01000012.1:0-4135 GCA_001789645.1 Candidatus Roizmanbacteria bacterium RIFCSPLOWO2_01_FULL_37_12 | reverse complement strand
TCATCTTCTCCCTGGATCAACGCCTCAACGCCACCTGAAACGCCGTAGACTTCCGGTCGGTCATAAACATTTCTCACCCAGCCGTTTACGCCGATTATTTTGGCCTGTATCTTTGTCCAAGCCCGAAATCCTACCCCAATAACATCACCCTTAATATACAATCTGACCTGTTTTAACATAGCTGCAAATTTCTAAGTACCCTAATTGATCTAATTAATTTTGAATCGCCGGATCCACTTCCTTTGCTCTTCTTAAATACTCCCCCGCTTTTATATCGTCTCCGTCTTCCTTATACAGAAGATACAGGTTATATAAAATGTCCCTGGACTTTGGATTTTTTTCCAGAAGCAGTTCGGCTTCGGCTATGGTTTGTTTTCTTTTAACATTTTCTGCAAACACTTCCTTTTCTAAAGCGTCACCGTAGATCTTTTTGTTAACCCTGAGATATTCGGGAAATATCGGCAGTTTTTTTAATTTGTTTAAGAAGCTGACAACCGCGGCCCTGTCCTCCTTTACAAGTTCAAAGTAGAGGTGAGACAGGTTCTGAGAAAAAAAAATATTTGTGAGGACATAAACAAAAATTAATATAAAAAATAGGACACGACCGGCGGTAAGAAAAGTTTGTTTAAAACCCTTTAATCTTTTGTGTTTCATGTTGTCCGGTTATTATTATATAATTTTTCTATGGACCCGATTGCCGTACAAAGCATAACAGATCGACTAATAACCCTTTTTCTAGCCCTGATAGCTGCGTTAAGCGCCGGAGGCATGACTTTTGTTTTAATCTACTTGGGGATAATTTTTCTTCGCTTTAAAAAAAGGGAACAGATCTCTCTGGAAATGGTAACACTGGAGGTAAAGATGCCCAAAGACAACGAGGTAAAGGTCGATGTGGCGGAGCAGATGTTTGCCTCTTTTTCCACGCTCAAAAAATCCGGTTGGCTCTCGACTTTTGATCTTGATGACGTTCTGGCTTTTGAGATAGTTGGGAAAAAAGCCGATATCCGCTTCTATGTTTCAGCTCCGGCTCGCATTGTTGATCTGGTCGAGAAAACCATCTACAGTTACTATCCGTCGGCAGATATAAAAAAAGTTGACGAACCGAATATTTTTTCCGAGGAGGGAAAAGTTGCCTTTGGAGCTTTGGTTACGAAAGATTACCCATATATGCCAATAAAACTTTTTAAGGATCTGCCTTCTGATTCACTCGTGGGAATAACTTCTTCACTTTCCAAGATGGGAGACGATGAGGGGGCGATGGTTCAGATTCTGATCCGTCCGGCAGACTCAAAATGGAAAAAATTAGGTAAGTCATATGTTGCTTCGACAAAAAAAACCGAGGCAAATCCGGAAAAGGCAACCTTTAAAACCGACCCTAAAGTTTTGGATAAAATCGATGAGAAATCCTCAAGATCCGGCTTTCAGACCGCTATACGATTTGTAGTCTCAGCCAGGACAGTAGACGCTGCCAACATACATCTGAGAAATATTAAAGCGGCCTTTTCCCAGTTTAACTCGGACCTAAACGGTTTTAAGGGGCCCCGCATTCTTTTTAAGGGCGGATTTATGATTAATTTTATTTATAAATTTTTTCCGGTTTTTGAGTTTCCGTTTAGCCGATCGATCTCAATTTTATCGTCAGACGAACTGGCAACGCTGTTCCACTTTCCCAACAAGACCGTTGAAACACCACACCTCCAGTGGCTAAAAGCAAAGACCGGACCGGTTCCGGCTGATGTGCCCCAATCGGGCGGAACATATCTTGGTCAAGGATATTATCGAGGTTTAAAAAGACCCGTGCACATTGATCTTGAAGACAGGCGTCGCCACATTTACATTATAGGAAAGACGGGTGTTGGAAAGTCGGTTCTCCTCCAAGATCTTGCTATACAGGATATTAAGGCGGGTCATGGCGTCTGTGTCATAGATCCGCACGGAGATCTGATTGACGATATTATCAAATATGTTCCCCCAAACAGGGCAGAAGACGTGATTTATTTTGACCCTTCAGATACAGAGCGGCCGATGGGTTTAAATCTGCTAGAGGCGAACACAGAGGAACAAAAACACTTTATGACGACCGCGATAATCAATCTGATGTACAAGCTTTACGATCCGCAAAGGACCGGAATAATTGGTCCTAGATTTGAGCACGCAGTAAGAAACGCTATGTTAACGGTAATGTCAGAGACAGGGAGTACTTTTGTCGAGGTGGTGCGGGTATTGACAGATCCCAAATATGTTCAAGAGCTTTTGCCCAAAGTGCAGGATCCGATTGTTCGAAGGTACTGGACAGATCAAATCGCGCAAACCTCCGATTTTCACAAGTCAGAGGTTTTGGACTATATAGTTTCGAAGTTTGGCCGGTTTGTTACCAATAAAACCATGCGAAATATCATCGGACAGTCAAAGAGTGCCTTTGATTTCCGAAGATGCATGGACGAAGGAAAAATTTTACTGATCAATTTGTCAAAAGGAAAACTGGGGGAGGAAAATTCCAGCTTTTTGGGATTGGTGCTGATTCCGAAAATCCTGGTTGCAGCGATGAGCCGTCAGGAGATAGCAGAGCCAAAGAGACGCGATTTCTTTTTATACGTTGACGAATTTCAGAATTTTGCCACTCCCGACTTTGCCACCATACTGTCTGAGGCACGAAAATACCACCTAAATTTGACCGTGGCCAATCAATTTATCGGCCAGATGGACGAAGAGGTAAAAAATGCCGTGTTTGGAAACGTTGGTACTTTGATAAGTTTTCGAGTGGGAGTCACAGACGCGTCTTATCTTCAGCGAGAGTACCAGCCGATTTTTTCAGAATCGGATTTAATTAATGTAGAGCGTTTTCATGCCTATATGAAGACAATTGTTGACAACGAACCGGTGCCGCCATTTTCGGTTGACTTGACCAAGGACATTAAACAACTGCGCGCTTTGGCGAACGAAAAGATTTCCCAAGCCGTGATTCAGCTCTCCAGATTAAAGTACGGCCGGCCAAGAGAGTTGGTCGAGGCGGAAATTGCCCAAAGGGCAAGACTCTAACTTTCCTAACTGTTGTTTATAGTTCACTATAAACCTAGCAATTTACATAATCAATCCTACAATTCTTTCTTTTGATTTTTACATGTAGTTATTCTATAATTAGCTCCATGAATCAAACTGCAGTATTTAATCAAAATTACCTTATAAAAATTGAACAACTGGAAAAAGAGCTAGTTAAGTTAAAAAAAGGAAAAGGCTACAATATCTTTAAAAAACCTTTTTCATTTAAAGGTGTCTTAAAAGGAGTGAAGGTGTCATTAAACGATATAGAAAGTGCTAAAAAAAGCTTATTTAAAGAGTAAAATCTAATTTATGTTTTATGTCGTCGACACTCATACGTTTTTATGGTATCTCACAGATAGCCTTCTTCTTTCAAGAAAAGCAAGAGCATTGTTTGATTTAGCCGATAAAGGCAAAGCTATTATTGTAATCCCAGCTATAGTAATTCTTGAAGCGATTGATATCTTAGATAAGAAAAAAATTAGGTTTGATTTCGAGACACTAATTGCAAAGATTCAGGTATCCAATAATTTTATTTTCTCCGATCTTAATTGGAGTCTTATTATTGAAGTCAATAAATTGAAAGGGTTTAAGGATCTTCATGACAGAGTTATAATTGCTACAGCTAAGGTTTTTGATGCACATCTTATCTCTAAAGATGGTTTATTAAGAAAATCCTACGTAAGAACTATTTGGTAACTAAGTATATAAATTTTACTTTATCAGTACGAGTAGAAAACCAAAAGAAAGAAACATAAATTTGTATGAAAAAACAAACTGTTGCAATTGTCATCCCAACCATCAGAAATCTGGATTTTTTAGAGGAGTGGGGAGACGAATTCAGGGACTGTATAGGAATTATAGTCGAAGATCAGCAAAAAAAAGAGATAAAAACTCCCAATAAATTCTTTAAGAAGGTCTTTCATTATACCTGGCAGGATATAGACAGGGAACTGGGTAAAAATAGCTGGATTATTTCGAGAAAAAATGCCGGAATTCGTTCTTTCGGATTTTTAAAAGCTTTTCAGCTAAAGACTGATGTAACTATTACACTGGATGATGATTGTTTTCCGGTAAAAAATCAGGAATTTTTAAG
>MGAG01000011.1 GCA_001789645.1 Candidatus Roizmanbacteria bacterium RIFCSPLOWO2_01_FULL_37_12 | reverse complement strand
CAAATTTATCACTTCGTGCTTCTTGTATCATCCTATTCATAGCCTCTCTTTGTTCAGGTTCAATATCGCCAAAGACTCCCGGTTCTATATATTCCCCCAGCCATTCCCATGCCCTTTCTAGTGCGAAAGTTTTTGCCCAAGTAAGCTGGTCAGGAATAGAAACTTTTTCTTCACGAGCCTGGTCTAAAGTGCTTGTCCTTGCGTAAACAACAGCTCTCATACAGAGAAATAGTATACATATTTATAAACAATGTCAATCCCTATCCCTGCGGATTCTTGGGTCATCCCAAAAGGAGCTGTCGTTGTATGCCCGGCGCAATCATCAAATACCGTAAGCGACTCTCAGGGCCGCTGCTTGACCGAATCGATCTCCACGTCGATGTCCCTCCGGTTAAGGAGGAAAGTTTAGATTTGACAACAAAAGCAGAGTCGAGCACGAGGGTAAGGGAAAGAGTATCCAGAGCGCGAGTGAGACAACTGCGAAGATTTAAAAACTCCCGCGTCAAGACCAATGGCGAGATGAGTTCTGCGCAAGTTAAAAGCTATTGCCAATTAACCAGCTCCTCCCAAAATCTTTTAAAACAGGCAATTTCTAAATTATCTATTTCAGCCAGATCATATTTCAAAGTTATAAAAGTAGCTCAGACTATCGCCGACCTAAACGGTAAGGACAAAATAGAAGTTTCAGATATTGCAGAAGCTCTGCAGTATCGGGCAAAGGAAGATTAGGAAAAATTAGCAATGCCCCTTGACAAACAAAAAAAGGTAGAGTAGGATTGATTTTATCCTATGTTAAGTAAAATAAAAAATTCACTGTCGGTTTTTAAATACTTACAACTTCTTGCCTATTTTAGTTTTGTTTCTCCAGTTTCTGCCCAAACGATTAGAGCTAGTCTAGGTTTTAATGCTCCAACTTTATCAACGATCTTAACGTTTATGATCCGCGCATTTTTCATTATTGCAGGATTAGCGGCTTTGCTATATCTTTTGCTGGGTGCATTAGCTTGGGTGACATCCGGAGGTAATAAGGAGAATGTTGATAAAGCCAGAGACAAGATTACGGCAGCCGTATTAGGACTGATAATCATAGTCGCAGTATTAGCAATCATCGTAACTTTTGAGCAGGTAATATTCAGACAACAGATTTGCTTAGGTTTAAGTTGTAATTTAGTAATACCGGCTCTATTGTAGTGACTCGTTTATATTTTTAATTTGCAGCTTCAATGTTTACTCCTTTTGCTGTTTATGCCCAGATAAAGGATTGGCAATCTTCAGGCTGTATTGTTGATGGAATCCCAACCTTAAAATGTCTTGAGGTAGTCTTCGGCAACATAATCTTCATGTCTTCGGCTTTAATTGTCCTTGTGTTATTTATAATGTTTGTCGTAGGAGCCTTTAGATATCTCACCTCATTCGGCAACCCGGAAAATGTCAAAAAAGCGCAAGGTACCCTGAGATATGCCCTCATCGGTTTTATTCTGTTTATCAGCTCATACCTGATACTTAATGTAATCTGTTTCCTGTTTTTGGGAGGGATAGGAAATAACTGTAAGCTATTTAAGTTTGAAATTCCAGCGCCGTAGTTCATTTTACCGGTGTGACAAAGATTACCTTTACTCCGTTATCTTCGGGAACCGGTGACACGGTACGGTTCCTTTCTTTAATCAGGTTGAAGGCTACAAAAAGAAGAAGAGCCAGACCAACGGTTATAAGAATTCCGCCAATAAGCTTCATAGATTTATTTTTTCTTTTATCAAATATTTCGGTCTATTTTGGACTTCTTGGTAGATTTTCCCTACATACTCTCCGATGATGCCAATGGTGATAAGCTGAACTCCTCCCAAAAAAACAATAGAAAAAAATAGAGAGGCCCAGCCGGGAAGCCAGTCACCCTGGTTAAAAATAAAATGTTGAATCGACTTGAATAATATTACAAGGATGCTAAAAGCAGAAGTTATAAATCCAAGATAAGTAGCCAGACGAAGCGGCTTAATAGAAAATGAAGTAATTCCCTCGAGAGCAAAATTGAGCATTTTAGACAAGGTATAATGAGTTTGTCCAGCGCGCCTTTTTTCTCTACTAAATTTAACGTATTCGGCAGGAAATCCTCCCCAAGCAGTTAATCCCCTCAGGAAGCGCGATTGTTCAGGAAGACCGTTGAGAAATTTAACTACGTCTTTATCAAGAAGTCTAAAATCACCTACTTCTTTTGGAATAGGAGTATCCGAAAAAAAATTAATATATTTGTAAAAAAGTCCGGCAGTTATTTTTTTAAATGAGTCGTCGACGTCTCTTTTCTCTCTTTTGGCATAGACGATTTTTGCTCCTTTTTGCCATTTTTCAATAAGCTGCGGGATTATATCCGGAGGATCTTGAAGATCAGCGTCAAGCGTAATTACACAGTCTCCGGACGTATGTTCGTATCCTGCGGTTAACGCCATCTGATGACCGAAGTTCCGTTGGAAAGAGATAAGTTTTATATTTTGGGATTTGGCCGTTTCTTTTTTTATGTTCTCAACGGTTTTGTCAGATGAACCGTCGTCGACGAAGATTACTTCATATTGATAGAGTTTTATAATTGGAAGTAAAGTTTGCAGAAGAGGCTTTATGTTTTTTTCCTCATTGTAGACAGGTATAACAATGGAAATGAGAAAATTAGAGGACATGCAATTAGTATAACACAAAAATAGATGAATTTTAATATACGAGTACTATTATCTATATGTAGGTTATTCAATTTTATTGACAAATTATAAGTTGGATTGTATAATAATTTTGTTCTAAAAAATACGGGGTAGTGTACGGTTGCACAGGAGGCTCAAAATGGGCTCTATCAAACTATTGATGGAGAATTCGGCTGTATCGGTAAAATCCTATTGCATTGTGTTGGGACAATACCGAGGCAATCCCTGCCAGCTGGTGGGGCGAGTCCGTAGAGACTATACGCCGAATCCCGATTAAATCGGGAAAGATATAGTCCGACACTCTCGGTAACGGGAGAAACAGTTGCATAATCTCCTAGACCGTGGTTCAACTCCCGGCCCCGTAACAAAATAATATATGGCAAAGTCAAAGGCAAAGCTTCAAGCAAGAGAGTTAAGACAAAAGGGTAAAAGTATTAAAGAGATAGCTGAAATACTCAAAGTTTCTCCAGGAAGCGTGAGTGTTTGGTGTAGAGATATCGAACTTACTACTCATCAGATTGAAGTTCTTCAGGAGCGAATGCTGGACGTTAATTACGGCAACAGAGTCAAATACTTGCAACGAGTGAAAGATAGCTTAAATAAAAAAATTAAAGAGTTGAAAAATGAAGGAATCAAAGAGATTGGAAAGTTAAGCAAAAGAGAAATTTTTCTTATTGGAGTTACATTGTACTGGGGAGAAGGTTTTAAAAAAGATCATCTTGTGGGATTTGCAACGAGCGATATGAGCATGGCAAAATTTTTTCTCTATTGGTTAAAAGAATCTTTTCAGATTACGAGTAAGAGTTTGATCTTTAGAGTTACAGCAAATATTTCTTATCAAAACAAAATTAATGATTTAGTGGCATATTGGTCAAAAGAACTCAATATTCAACCATTTCAATTTTCACAACCTTATTTTCAAAAAACAGTTTGGAAAAAAGAATATGAAAATAAAGATCAATACCATGGAGTAATTAGAATTAAGGTCAGAAAAAGTATTAATTTATTAAGAAAAATTTATGGATTTATTGAGGGGATTAGTCTAAACTTAAAATGACAAATGAAAGAAATTAAATATATAAGTCATTTTTCAAGAAATTTTTTACCTATCGTTTATTAAATCTGGTTGTTCTGGATTCCATCTTTTTCCTCACTGAACATAATTAGGAAGCGGATTTTTTAATAGGGTAAAAATCACTACCAATAATACCAAAGGTCCGAAATTGAAATGGACCCCAAAAATTATAGGAATAATTAGAAAAAATACCAGACCGAATAATAACTTAGCGATTTCTAAAGTATTTTTTCTCATCTTATTTTTCAACTGAAAGTACTGGTCAAGTAAAATAAAAATTGAAACGGTCAAGATACTAAGATCGTATGCTAAAGTGTGCATCGAAAAAAGTATAGCCAGTATTGAAGACAAAATAAATAGCCAGGAAAGATTATGACGTTTCAATTGAATATTAAAAAGGAACAGCGCTAACATATAGAAAAAAACATTTCCTAGAAATATTTGGCGCATATTAATTAAACCAATCTTTACCAAAGGCGAAAACAAAGACGACAAAGAAAAAGAATCTCCGATGATACTTCCATAAGCTTCGTTTTCTGTTTTTAGTATGAAGTCAGGATAGCGCAATAATTCCGACAGACCTACCGCATGCAAACTTACCAGGAACAGTAAAGTTAAACTTAAGATTAATCCCAGGAGAAATTTTTTTTTATTTTTCGATAAAAGAAATAAGAAAGGAATGAGGGTAATAAGCTGGACTTTAATTAATATAAATCCGGATAGTATTCCGACCATAAGCCAACTTCGCTTCTTAAGAGATATATAAATTAAAAGCATAACCAATGTTAAGAATATCGATGTTTGGGCATTTAAAAGTGCCAAGAAAAGCGCAGGAGATAAAAAAATCAATATTAAAAAAAGACGCTCGCCGGTTATATGAATAAATACTTTTTTTGCGATGAGATAAATTAAAAATAGAACCGATATATTAAGATAGGCAAAAATTAGATAGGCGTTTTCAAGCCTCAAATAACTTAAGGGTAAGAAAAATAGCGCAACAAAAGGCACGGCTTTGAAGGGAAGAAGTATTAAATCGGAATACTTGGGGAATTTTTTTTGAAAACTTTTTTGCTCCTCAATATGATATAAACGGTTACCTTGCCTATTTTTTAATAATGACGCCCCAGTATAATAACTGATAAAATCGCTCCCCAAATTAAAATCTTCAGAAAAGAAAGAGACAGATATAAAAAGACCAAGAATAATAGCAATAAGATAAATATTATGCGTGGACATCCAATAAGTATAAAGCAAAAAATCGCTTAAAAAATTTAAAACGGGACTTCAAGGATTACGCCTGGAAATACAATTATAATTAAGCATATGTCTTCAACTAATATTTTTCTAATTTCGATTGTCGTCGGTCTTTTTATCAGTTTCAGCTTTTACTCGCAGAATTTAATCTTGGGAAGCGACTTCGTGAATATCTATACGGCAGTCTCTATGATAAAAAACGGACAAGGAAAAAATCTTTATGATCTGGATTGGCAGGAGACATATCAAAAAAACATTGTTCGATATACGCAAATAAGGTCGTTGCCTTTTAGGCACTCTCCGCTTATCGCTTGGTTATTATCGCCTTTAAGTAATCTGAGTTTCAAGAAGGCATATCTTCTTTTTGCCTATCTTAATATATTAGGTTTAGTCTTATTTTATTTGGCGGCAAAGAAGATATTCGTACATATTTCCAGCAATCTTCTTTTTGTAGTATTGATATTTTTATCCGCTCCAGCACTTCGTACTTTACTGACGGGTCAAACGCCAATACTGTTATCTTTTATACTGCTGGCTCTTTTTAGTTATCTCAAACGTCAAGATTGGTTTATGGCAGGGGTGGTCGGCGGATTGATATTTTTTTTGAAAATACAGCTAATCTTGCTCTTACCTTTTTTTTATCTCATTTCTAAGAATCGAAAAAAGTTTATGGCGGGTTTTGGCTTGAGCTTGATTGTTTTGTTATTTATCAGCCTTCAAGTAGTTGGTTTGCCCGGACTATTAAGTTACCCCGGATTTATTTTCAAAACTGAAAATGGAGCTTATGGAAGCAATTTATGGGACTCATTTTCTTTGGCTTCTTTGTTATCCTGGCTTGGAATTAACGGAGGAGGGTTATTGATAGCGAATATATTGCTATATATCTTAGCGTTTTTATTTTTCGCCGCTGATTTAAAAAAGCGCAGTTTTGAGCAAAATTTTACCCTCTCGTCAATTTTGGCCCCGCTTTTTGCCGTGCATTTTCTGGCCCATGATTTAACCGTTTTAAATGTTACAATACTAATCCTGTTTGATAAATATTATCAGTTAGGAAAAAATAACAAGAGGGTTATTTTTTTTGTAGCCGTGCTACTATACTCCCTGATATTTTTTTTGATTGTGCCGGTTATTTTCGGCTTGAACTTTAATTTAGGACCGTTTGTGTTATTATTTACAGTTTTTATTTTAAACAGACGCAAACTATGGAATTGAGTAAAAGGGGTTTTATTTTAAAGCTGATATCCCTACTATTGTTAATTATTTATGCGACGGTTTTTTTAATCAGAGCAAAGATATATCTTGATTCGGATTTTGGCTGGGGACTGCGGTTGGGAGAGATTATCTTAAAAAGCGGTTTTCCGACCAGTGACCCTTTTTCCTACACAATGCCAAGCTATGCTTATGCGGATCATGAATGGCTCATCCATATTGGCATGGCCAAGCTTTATTCGCTTACAGGATACACCGGTTTAGCCTTGATCTTTACATTGATAGCAATAGGCGCGATATTGGTTGTAGTCTGGAATTCGGATTTCAGATTCATGCCGATACAGATTTTGTTTGCCGGTTTAGTTCTTCTTTCCTATTTCGGAATAAGGTCGCAGGTAATTACCTGGTTATTCTTTGCTGTTCTCTGTAGGTCTATTTTGGATAAAAAGTGGTGGGATAAGTATAAATTTTTTCTGCCGCTCCTTTTTTTGTTCTGGGCGAACCTGCACGGAGGATTTATCATCGGCTTGATCGTTTTGGTCGTCATAACTATTAAGAGGCGAAAGATACCGGAAATCTTGATATTACTGATAAGTATTCTAGTTACTTTAGTCAACCCGTACGGACTAGGGCTATGGAAGGAAGTTTGGATTTTTGTCAAAGATCCATACATTCGTTTTTTTATCTTGGAATGGAGATCTATTGTTTTTGCCATAACGTCAGTTGAACTGCTTTCAGTGGCTTACTGTTGGGCTTTTATTTTGCATTATAGAAAAAAGTATGAGAAACACGAAATTTTGCTGGCTGTCCTTTTGTTTTTAGCCGCTTTTTCATCTACCAGAAATTTTCCTTTATTTCTAATTTATGCCTTAATTTTGATCCGCAAAGGTATAGCAAATTTTATGTCTGATATCGCCGTAAACAGACTAAGGATTTCCCGTTTTAAGACATTCTGGATTATTTTCTTTGCGTTGACATCATTCCTGGCCTTAATTCAGTTATGGGGCGACTATGAGGCCGGAAAAAGCCTTAGCGAAGATAGTTATTATCCGCGTCTGGCTGTTAACTATTTGACTAATCATCTGCCAAAAGGACAGATTTTCAGCAGTTACGATTGGGGCGGGTATCTGATTTGGAAGCTGCCGCAAAAGAGGGTTTTTATTGACGGAAGAATGTCAAGCATGCGCCAAAAAAACAGAGCAGGAGAAAGCGACTATATTTTTGGCGAGTACATGTCACTTATAACTTCAAAAACTTCATTGGTTAAAGTGTTTGAAAAATACAAAGTCGATACTGTACTTCTGCCCCGCAGTTGGAAAGATGAAAAAAGTAAAGATATTATGCAAATTTATGTCAGCAAATTCATAAAAAAACTTAAAAATAATAATTTCAAAGAAATTTATCAGGATCGTGTTGCTATAATATTTACTAAAAAAATACCTTCTTCCACTGCAGCCAGTTGGGAAGAGGAGTCGGAGTGATGACAACGGGAGTTGGAGACGGTTGGGGAAGAATGACGGCAACCTCGTCCGGCCTCAAGAGATTTAGCTTATTTCTGATGGTTTTTTCAATCTCATAAGAATCACTTTTTTTTAAAAGCTGCGTTTTAAGTTTTGAATTTTTTTTCTTTTCGTTCTCGTAGTCTTTTAAGTAGCTTTGATAAAATGATACTTTGCTCCGGTAGTCAAAAAGATTCTTGGTTAAAGATGAGAAAAAGAAGAGCAATAAGAGAATAAAAACAATCTTTCTTAAAATTTTCATAGCTTAATGATTGAATGTAACAGTTTGACTATTCTTGAAGAATCTGCTTGGTTTTTGAGCTTTCCAATGCATACGCCGATTATGGCTTTGGGGTTTTGCTTATAGACGTCTTGATTTTCACTAATAATTTTCTCGATCTCTTTTTTCAGTTGATCATCCGAAAGTTCTTCTGGCAGGTAGGTGGTGACTATCCGGAGCTGATTTTGGCTAGTTAAGACAAGATCTTCTCTCTTTCCCTTTGTAAAGGCCTCAATCGACTCATTTAGTTCTTTAGCAATTTTTCTGAGAACGAAGATTACTTCTTCATCGTTAAGATCAGATTTTTTATCGATCTCCTTGTTTTTGATTTGTGCTAAAATATATCTTAAAATAGATAACTTTTCCGGGTTGCGACTTTTGAGAGATTGGATTTGATCAGCAACAAGTTTTTTTCTTAACATAGTATAATTATAGCGTATGAGTAAAAGAGACAATCACGACATCGTTGAGATTTTCAATAAACTAAAAAAAACCCTGGGTGCTAAGCCGACAGTGGAAAAAATGTACGAGGAGATCCGCATGATGCGTTTTAAAATCAGACCTATCTCCGGAGATATTTCTTTATTTCAGTTAAAAAGCCACCACCTAATTGAAACCCTTTGGGGTTTGGGAAAGCTTGACGAGGTTTTTCAACGTGAATATGATAAATTAGGAAACCAGCAAAAGGAGGTTTTCTTCAGTCTTTTTGACAATCTTTATCATCAACTGCAAAATCAGCTGAGTAAAGTAAATATACAGAAAGAAACTAGACCCAATCTGACTCAGGTCTTGGAGATGGAAATTTTTAAGGATATATCTACAAAAAAGAAAGCAAATTAATGAATAAGCTCCCTGTTGTGCTTGATTTAGAAACAAAATATACTCTTCGTGATGTTAACAACAACCCAAAAAAACTGGGAATTACCGTGGTGGGATTGTTTGATTATCGCGATAATAAGACTAAGATATTTGATGAGAAGGAGTTGACAAAGCTTTTTTCCCTGCTTGAAGCAAGTTCATACATCATCGGCTTTAATGTTGGGAGTTTTGATATGGCGGTACTGCAAGCCTATTACCCAGGAAATATTCAGCACTTTCCTACGTTTGATCTGCTTGATGATATCAAGAGCAAAATCGGCAAAAGGTTGTCTTTAAACGATTTTTTAATTGCCACTCTGGGTAAAAAAAAGACAGGTCATGGTTTACAGGCGATAGAATTATATAAGGAGGGAAAAATGGACGAGTTGAAGAAATACTGTCTGGACGATGTGATGTTGACAAAGGAATTGTTTGAGTACGGGTCGGAAAAAGGCGAAGTTATGTATCTTAATGAAAAAGGCAAAGTCACGGTTAAAGTTGAATGGAAAAAATATCTGGAAGATCCGGGTAAAAGCGAATCCCATTTAACTCTCCCGTTTTAATTTTTTTTCAGGCCGGTGAATTTTACGGTTGCAAAATAGCACTAAATTTGTTAGACTGCTAACTGGGGACGATGAGTGGTATTATTGACCTTCAGGAGAGTACTGTCTTTTAAGTTCTTCTAAATCGAATTCGGAAGGAACACTGTTATCTTGCATTGTTCCGGTTGGTGGGTTTTGGAACATTTTACTGAAATCCTGAAACTCAACGTCTGTTGGAGGCGTAAACAGGGAATCGGAAACAACTGCCGGTTTACAGGCGTCTTTATATTTTTCTATCTCGGCAAGAAATGACTCTCCTTTGTTATCGCCTGAAGGCGCTTGCGTAGACGGAGTAGTTTGGAGGTTTTCTTCAGGAATGTCAAAAACAACGCCTTTTTTGGTAGCTTCGTCCCAGGTATACATTTTTCGGTCTTTCATGATTACCTGCGTATTCGTTTCCTTTCCGTCGGCCAGGGTTTTGGCTGCAACATGGACCGCTCCCCCTTTGATGTGAGTCGTTGATTCCGTGCCTTTTTCATCATTATATTTACATTCCAGACTTAAAGACTTTGAGAGTGCATCTTTTATCGAGGTAAAAACATTTCCGTCCTGTGGTTGTCCCTGATTTATGTTTGTATTGACCGCTCCTGGTTGTACCGGTTTATTCTTAAAAGTTAGATAGGCTCCTCCGCCAATAATAAGCAGAAGTACAACGGCAATTATCGGGAGCGATTTATTCATTAGACGATTATATTAACTTAAACTTTATTTGTCAATGCTTAATTTTATTGTTGGTTCTTTACCTTCATCCCAAAGTTCTTCGTTGAAAAACTTGATTTTTTTTGGAACCACTTTATACATTCTACCCTTGATAGCTTTTTTCATCATTCCTGTGTAAGTATAGGCCTCACTAGTTACCCCCAATGTTTTTCGCCATAAATTCAGTGCATGAATTATTTTATGCATTCCTGATATTTGTTTTGCCAGTCCAAATATCTGCAACCCTTTTTTCTTGCTGGTTGGCCTTTGGGGAGAATCCGCGATGGTTATAGCTACTTTTGGGTTTTTTGCAATCTGCCGACAATGAATCGTATTAGGATCACTCAGGAAGTAAATGTTTAAGTCCTGATCTAAAGTGTAATAAACCGTCGCGATCCAGGGATGACTGCCGTAGGTGGCGACGACCATCTGGAAATTTTTCCTAAGAAAATCTATTTTTTATTTTAAAACTTGCTTTTTTTTCATAGCGGAGTTTTTGCCTTATATCTTAGATATTTTTTGCCGTATTTTTTTTCCAAAACCCGCTCTTCTTTTTTAATTCTAACAATTTGAATTATCACTAAGATAAAAAACAAAAAATACTGGACTAAATTTCTTGAAGGTAAGATTGCGCCAAATACCGTAAGCGAGGAAAAAAGATAGATTGGATTTCTGATTTTTGAGTATAGTCCGGAAGTGACCAACTTAATTGCCCTAGGCTTGACTGTAAAACTATCTCCCAGTTGTTCTCGGGCGAGTAACCAAAAAGGAAGAGAAATAATGATCAGGGAAAGCCCGATCAAATTAAATTTGTCCCAGACTTTTGTTAAGTAGTTGTAAAAAATAATCAGAATGACAAACGAAACATCAAAGTAATATTCCTTCAGTAATTTCATATGATATTCTATCATATAGCCCCAAATGAAAATATTGAAAAAATAATTCGCGAGCTTTCCGAAGCACTAGGCAATATAAAATCCCCGGCTGAACAACATGAGTAAAATAAAAAGAAGCAGTGAAGCGCATACGGTATAAACGACTATCACTATTCTATTTCTGCTTAAGGCTAATGCGATAAACAGCGGGAATAACACAGCCAAGTAGCGCGGGAGCCCGGTGAATGTGCCGGAGAATGCGGGTATTAAAAATGCGATTGCGGCAAATATAAAATAAGATGTCCGCACTTTATTCCAAGCTATGTAAAGTAGCACGCAGGAGATAACAAAGACAGTAAGTTCAAGTAAGGCGATCCACCATTCATACTGAACTCGCGGCACAGTCAGTAATATTTTAAAATAACGATATATTGTCTGAAGTGGAAAAACTAGTGCGTTTACTGATCTGCTGTTACCAAGTTCGCCTTGAGCTTTTAAAAAATACCAAGCGTTCCCAAAACGGTAGAAATTATAGACCAGATACGAAATTATTCCCAAAGGAAGAAGCAATAATGGCATGAACTTTTTAAAGGAGAAGTTCTTGTTTTTTGATAATTCAGTTTTAAAAAATTCAAAAAATAAGGCCGGAATTATTGCAAATCCAACGGGTCGGGTTACCGTCACAAGCATTCCGCACAAACTAGCCTGCAGCCATTTTTTTTGCCTGGCAAAATAAAAACTTAATAAAAGCAAAAGTAAAAATAAACTCTCTGAATAAATACTTACGAAAAAAAATGAGGTTGGAAAAAGCAAAAGGTAAAAAACTGTTAAGCGTGCAACAGACTCTTTGAAGTCCAAGAGGATAAGTCTGTAAAGATTGATCAGACTCAAAACAAAAAAAATATTGGCTAAAAATAAAGCCGTAAAAAATTCCACTGGGCCGAATGCGGAACTCCCAGCAAAAAATTTAGACACTATAGATATAAGCATAGGGTACAAAGGAAAAAATCTTTCGTTGTTCGAATAGCCTTGCGCAGCAATAGCCAGATAATGTACGCCGTCGAAGTTCGCCCAGGGATAAAGAAGTGGACTATCAACTGGGAAGTAAGGCTTGGTGTAGTGCCAAATATTTGTAAAGGAAGAGTTGGCCCGGTAAGGAAGATATTTATTTCCGACTATAAGTGGAATAAAAATCAAAACACGCCAGATTAAAAAAATTAAGATAATGGACTTGACATTGAGCATTGACTAATTTTACTACGTTGAGTGAGCCTTGAACTTTATAATTCTGATGTTGGATTTTTGGGGTGTTTTGGTTATAATAACTTTGCTCTTTGACAAAATAATTTGTGATTTGATTATTCATAGAATTTGTTTATTTTTGTTTTCCCCGGTAGCTCAACGGTAGAGCAAGAAGCTGTTAACTTCGAGGTTTGTGGTTCGAATCCACACCGGGGAGCTGAAGCTCGCTTATTATAACCGACTTATTAGCTTGTAATATCAAGAAGATCGGAGTAGGTACTGATTTGACAATTATCTTGTTTTTAACTTCAAATTTCTCAAAGAAAAACCGCATATAATGTCTTTTTAAGAAGTTTGGGGCATCTAGATAGGTTTGATAGATATTTCTTGTGAAAGCTAATACTTCCTCAATTAAATTCATATCTATATTGCAATTTTCCTCTATCTCGGATAACTGAGTGTCAGTATTCTGAATTTTCATCTGAATTTCTCCATGCTTTCTCCTATACGTTTCCCTATCAATAGTTTCGTCAAGCAAATTATCCTCAAGCTTATTTCTTTTTGCTTCCAATGACATCTTTATATTAATAATTGATTGTTTTTGAGACAAAGCTGATTTACGATTGTCTTCAAGCCTTTTTTTGGCTTTTTCAACAACCAAATTAATGAATTCTTGAGAAAACTGCATGTTTTTAAATTGAGCTGCTACCTGTTTCTCTAGAATCATCATCTCGACATAAGGAGCTTGACACCCGTTTCTCTCCCTTTTTTGGCAGTGATAGTAAGCGATTTTGCCTCCACGATGCTTAAACTTCTTTTCATTTTTATGCCACTCTGCAGTATATCTTTGTCCGCATTCGCCACAGATAACAAATCCTCTAAGCAAAAAATCATGCACCCGTCTTCTAAGTAAAAAGTCCCTGTGTTTTAAAAGAACATACTGGCAAGTTTCATATAATTCCTTTTTAATAATCGGCTTATGATTTCCTATTTTTGACTGTCCATGCCACCGAATTAGCCCGTAATAAAAAGGGTTGTTGAGAATATTACACACTACACTATGACCTAAAGGTGTCCCGCTTTTGGAAACAATATTTTTATCCCTCAACCAATCAGTAATCTCAAGAATTGAATAATTGCCTGTGGCATAAAGCTCAAACATTTCTTTTATTATCGGAGCTGTATAAGGATCAGGCTCACACGTTTTTCTTTCCCTTTCCCCTCCAATACTTCGATATCCAATTGGAGGTGGAGTTGGTTGCCAGCCTTCTCTGAATTTCTGCATCATTGCATCACGAGTCCTTTGACTGTTAACCTCACTCTCCCATTGAGCCACACTCGCAAATATATTTGGTATCAAGCTTGTTCCTTCAGTTAAATCACCTTCATTAACTGAGATCAACTTAATACTCTTCTGCTTAAAATCAGTAAGCATCTTTCCGAAATCAGATACATTGCGTGCAAACCGATCAATTTTAAGCACAATCACAGCGTCTATAACATTATTGTTATCACTCATATTACTTTTTGTTAATAATTTTTAACATTTCCTGCAAAGCTGGTCGATCAGTTGTTCTACCACTTTTATCATCAATAAATACCTGTTTGACGTGATAGCCTTTTAATTTAGCAAATTCAATACAGGTTCTTTTTTGATTTTCAATAGAAAATCCCTCGTTAGATTGCTCCAATGTGCTAACTCTTAAATAAATAAAACAGTTTTTCAATTTGATCGCCCCCTCTCTGTATCTAAAATTTTTGGATTAAGAACATTAATAAGATATGCATCCATGCTTAATACTCCTTCTTTAAGGGAAATTAGTTTTATTCCATGTCTTGAGAGTCTACTTAGAATATTGACGGTATTAGTAAAATTTCTTGAGATCCTACTCGTATCACTGATAATAACCGCTGTAGCTGGTTTAACTCTGCTTAATGCAAATAAATTTATAAGTTCTTTTCTTCTAAGACTATGACCTCCTTTACCAATATCCTTAAAAATACCCAGTATCTTAAAGTTCTTTTTCTTGGCATATTTTGAACAGTCGTTAATCTGCTTATTTATTGACGAACTTGCTCCTCTTTTTGCTTCCTTCTGAAGCGCATTCGCTGTCCTTGCATAGATATAACAGGTTTTTTTCATATGTTTAATTTGAAAATATTAATTTTTAATCACAATACGGACATTTAGCGCTTAAATAACCTTTTTTTATTGTCTTTTTCCCATTTTTATACACCTCCCATTTAACTGAGGGTCGTCCTTCCCCATACCATCCACATCTAAAACAACTAATAAATACATAGCCTTTTTCTTCAATTTGATCTATATCAATTCCCTTTTCTAAATTAGAATTTATGTCAGGATTTGACGGCTTCATATAAGGACACCTCCATTCTTTCGTTCTTGCAAATTATTAAATCTATTTGGTATATTTTTCATACTGATAAGGCATGGACATGAAAATGGACCAGCCTTAAGCGTAATAGAGCCTACCTTTGGTTTATCACGCCTGGAGGCTCTATTTTTTATAACATAATTTTATTCTAATCAAATCTTTTAACAAAAATCAACGTCTTTTGGCTTTGTAACAACCTGATATTAATTAATAACCCTTTTTGATTTAGGAATCAAACTTCCAAAAGATTCTATAACGCGTTATAAAATCTTTTTACTTTACAAAGATCACATATAGTCTTTAACAAATGCTTCCAGAGCATATTCAAATTCTTCTATATTTTCACATTCCTTCCAATTTATAGATTCACACCATTTATCGTATTGATCCAAATGCATTCCATAAGAAACTTTTATACTGAATGGGAATCCGTACTTTTTCACCCAATTTTTGCTATTTATTGAAGCAAACAAAAAGGATTTTTCTTTAGTTCTAGTAACTAGATGTATGATTCGTCTTCTTTTAACTATTTTGTTAAAGATTGATATCTTTACTGGTCGACTATCCATATATTTATCGATTAATAAAATTAAGTTAACTTTTAATTATTCATTCTTCCTTTACATTATTTTTAATCCACTCCTTATCTTCTTCGGTAAAAGAAGCTTCAACCTTAGAAGGAAAGTCAAAGCTTTGATCGGGTTTATGAGGCTGACTTTGTTGCAAATTTGCACTTAATTCTTCTATAAATGCAATGCCTTCTTGCGGATTTGCAAAAAGTTCTTGCAATTCTATCGCAGGCAATTTTGCAATTCTTTTTACATGTTTAATCTCAAACATGTAGTAGTTTGGCACAATTGTTTTTCCAGCTTTTTCTATGAATAGTCCGGCTCTTATAAAGGATTTTCGTGCTCTATAGATTGTAGTTTTGTTAACCCCAAACTCTTTTGCTATTTGTTTATCGTCCCTTAATATGGCTCTATAATGTGGATGTCTTTGATCAAAGGATACCTGGGTTATAAAGCAAATATAAATGCCAAGTTCAGACAAAGAGAGGACATCGGTTTTTACCAAAAATAAAATACCTCTTAAAAGAGGTAGATATCCTGAATAATTTATGGGAAACGAAATTTTCATATATTCTCAATCTGATTTTTAATATTCAATTTCTTTGAAAATTATCCGTTTTAAATTATCAAAACTTTCAAATAGTAAGCGTGGATTAACTAAAGCTTTATTGGTCAGATAGTCACTGATTAATTGCAATAATTCAGGAGTCCTTTCGAATAGAAATACTACCTTTCTTTTTTGTGGTCTTTCAGTTCCAATTAGAGAAACACTTTTACTCAAAATGAAAGAGGCAACTTTTATGTCAGATGTGGAAAAATTAATTGTTTTGTTTTCCATATTTATCTTTTTCAATTTTTTTTGATTTATATTTTTTACTTATTATTTGCTCGATTAAAATTCGAGCTAATTGATCTGCAATGTAGTCAATTTGTTTATTTTCTAAATCTAATTTAGTATCCATTTATCGTTTACAAAAAATTATGAATTCATAATACTTGGAGAAATAAATTTTGGATATTGAGAGATCGAAGGGTGTTAAATTCTCTATGGAGAGTTTAAGTATCTTGAATTTTACGTAAGACGTTTTTTAAGAGCTTTTATCGCTTTAGTAACACCATCTTTATCAAATGTTTTATCTTTTCTTTCCGTTTTTTCCCATATTTGGCGATAACTATCTCCCTTTTTCTGTAGCCAATACCATTTTCTATCCCGAACAATATTTGCTATCTTATTTGGGGGAGGAGCATAGTTCGGTCCTAATTCGAATTCATAATTTACCACTGCTTCGTCCATAACTTTCTTACTTTTCTTTTGTATTAAGCCTTTCTTAACTTTTTGCTTAAATTCCTTTAAGACAACTGCAAGATCATCTTTAATAGTATTTGGTGTGACTATAATTGCATATTTATATTTTTCATCATTGTTTGGATCTGCAGGATCTTCTATTGTTTCAAGATAACAGCTTTTATAAATGCCATCTGGAATCTCATTGAAAGCAAGAGCATACATTATTACCTCATCAAAGTTGGGCAATCGACCAAATGATTGTCTTACTTTTTCAATATCTTTTTTAAATAAGCCCCAGTTTTTATTACTGATTTTCCATATATGGGAATAAAATTCATGATAGTCTTCAAATAATTTATTTATTTTCCACTTTTTTCTTAATTCAACAATCCATTCAATAAAATCAGGTCGATCTACAAGTAAGGTTATGTCGTAGTAGTGTCTTTTGTTATTCTCCACTTCCTTATTAATCTCAATTTTAGTTTCCATATCAATCTATGCTTATTATACGCTCCAAATTAGATTTTTAAAGAAGATTGATGCTTATTTTAAGCTTAATTATAATTAAACCAAATGTTTTCTATGGATTTTTAAGAAACATGACGACAACCATAAATTATTTTTGAAAGTTTTATGTATTCCTTCTTAGATATCATGCATCCTAGTACAATAGCTTTTCCAATAGCGTAGGGTTGTCCATTTGCACATTTTCCAACAACTTCATTTCCCTCCAATTTTAAAATAACCGGAATACCCTCAACGTCATAGTAGATCGGATAATTTACTTTATACATTTTTTTTCTTTTAAATTTAATCAAAATTTGTTTCTAGGTAGGTTGAGTCCAAATCATCTCCAGCAGATCCATTGGTTTTTTCCTTCAAAAAATCGTGAAAAATAGAAGGACCAACATCTTTATTTGTCCATGTAGTATCGGGTTGGGTATCCGCAACGTCTGCTCCCAGACCTGCTCGATAATATTTACCAGACATAGATATTGTTATACTTGCATGACTTATTGGTAGTTTTGTTGCGTAAACTGCAAATATGAAATCCCTGCTTAATTGCTTAGAAGTCGAGAACAACATAAAATCTTCCTTAGGTTGAATTAGTTGGGTTACTGACCAATTCCCTATTTCATCTTCAAAGTAGGAACAATTATTTGATCCTCCATATTTTTGACAGATACCTTCAAATATTTGCTCAGGTTTTGGTTTAGCTTTAGTTTTCTTTTCCGGTATTTTACTAGGAGTAGGAGTATTTGTTGCTTCTATGTTAGGAGTGGATGTTAAAGAATTAATAGGTAAATTTGTTGGAGATGTGGTAACTTGAGATATAGAATTTGAAACAACTACTTCTTCTTGTTCTGAAGTTGTTTTTGCTGAATTACTTCCATAATCGCTAACCAAACCAAGAAAAGGCAGAATTCCCCAAAGGAACATAATTAAAGCAATCCTTACTTTAGTATTCCATTTTTGTTTCCAGATTAAGCCTGATAGCTTAACCATCAAATAAATAAAAAGTACGATTAGAGTAAGGGGAAGTAGAAGAAGCATTCCAAAAATACCCCATTTAGTTTTATACCATTCTTTCTTAGTTTGAATTGATTTATCCATAAGTAATGATGTGATCGATCTACCTTTATTATAAGCCTAATTCAATAAAAAAGCAAGATATATCTGGTAAAGATTTATATAGCAATATGCTTTGATATTGCTATGAATTACAACAATCTTTACCAAAAGCTGTCTCAACGAATTGAAGAACTTAGGAAGAAAAAGGGATTAACACAAGAGGAGCTAGCCGAAAAATCAGGACTTCATCGAGCATATTTCTGGGATATTGAGAATGGTAGAAATATATCTGTTAAAACAGCTTACAAAATTGCTCACGCTCTAGAAGTAAAAGTAGCCGATCTGTTTACCTTCTGAATAAAAGCTATAAGACTAAATGAAAATACCCGAAAACGGGCAAAATGCTCCCCTAAATACCCAGTCAGTTTCAATTTATAGCCTTAATACTACTTAACTAAATTTAGTTAATGGAGCACCCTAAAAAATTATAGGTTTAAGAATTTATTATTTTTGTCCATGTAGAGTGGGGAGGTTTAAAACCCATAGATTCTAAAAGTTTTTGCGTTGGTTTATTGAATGTATAGACTCTTGCATCGATTCTCTTGATGCCAAGTTGTTTAGCTATTTTTTCTACTTCCTTTAAAAGAAGCTTAGCGACGCCTTTTCTTCTAAATTTCTTTACCACATATATGTCATCAATATATAAAATATCAGGGTCTTTGAAGAAATTAGCTACTTTATCCTGGTAAACTCTGACTAATCCTGTCTTTTTACCTTCAGTTTCTACTATAAAAGTAAAGCCTTTATTATTCTTTATTGCATCAGAATAATAATCTTCAACTTTAGAATTCCGCATTCTTTCTTCAGTCATCAATTCAGGATGATTCTTTGCATGTTCTACCCAAGAGTCAATAAGACATTCCTTTATAAATGGAATATCGTTAAGCGAAGCCCTGCGTATTGCCATAAAAGATTTGCGTAGTAATTTAAGGTTTCAATGATACTTAATGTTGACTAAGATTTTCAAATATAACTTGAAATAAATTCTGCGAAAGTATTTGACATTACTTTGAAGTGATCTGGATTTGTGTAAGTATGGTCTGCTCCTTTGATTAGAACTAATTTACAGTTAGGAATAAGTTTTGAAGTTTTAACGCTTTGTTCTACTGGAACTACTGGATCAGCGTCTCCATGAACTATAAGAGTTGGTATTTTGATTTGTGAAGCCACATCATATCCAAGATTATTCTTAATATCGTCATAAAAAGAATAGTTTAATTTAAGATTGTCCTCACCATCTGCCCGATATGTATATCCTTTCACTTTCCAATCCTTTATTTGATCTGGGGTAAACTCTTTTTCATAATACCCACCGTAATCTGACACGGGTGATTTAAGAGTTAAAAATACTAAATCGTTAGTTTTTGATGCAGCCATTATACTGGCATTACCTCCGAAACTTGAACCGAGTAACCCGATCTTTTTATATCCTTGCTCTTTAAGAAATTTAATTGCTTGTAAAATATCATCAACTGCTTCTGATATTGTTATATTTTCAAACAATCCCTCGCTTTCTCCGTGTCCCCAAATATCAATTCTGAATGTAGATATATTTTTCTTTTCAAGAAGTTCTCTTAATAAACCAAAGCTCTTTGTATTTTTGCTTGAATGAAAGCCGTGAACAAGTATAACAATTAACTTGTTTTTATCTCCTGAGGGATTATTGATTATTCCGCTTAATTTATCTCCATTTGAATCATTAAATAATATTGCACTTTCCATTTATTTAGCCTTGTTTTTAAACCAATCAACTAATATTCTAGTAACCTCGTCTCTGAAAGGTCCAGCTTTTGTGCTATGTGAAGCTCCTTTTTGAACAATGTGGGTTAATTTACTTTTATCCTGAACTGCTTCAACAAAGTTTTGGATTATTTGATGAGGAACGACAGTATCTTTCTCAGATTCTATTATTAAAATGTTTCCCTTAAAATCATGCAATGCCTGTAGGGCAAATGTTTCATTGTATTTTTTAGGAATTAACCTCCACTTAAATACCTCTGGATTTTCTCCTGCGTTTCCCCACTTAGGTTTATCAAAAGAATCATTGACATAATCTGCAGGTACTCTCATCGCTAGATTTTTAACTTTTCTTTTTATTGTTAATATTGAACCTAGATATCCACCAAAGCTACTAGTTGAAACATTAATATTGTTGGAATCGACTTGCTTTAATGAAGCTAAATAATCGTAAGCTACAATACAATCATTTAGGAATTCTCTTGGAGTATGGATTTTGATATTTCCTTCGCTGATTCCATGCCCTCTCATATCAAATAGCATTACTACGTAGCCGAGCTTTATTAATGCCTCTGCATATTGATAACTTCTTGTTTTTTCAGCAGTCCAACCGTGGATAAAAAGGATTGCAGGATTTTTATCTTTTGGCTTTTCAGGATAAAAAATATCTGCCTTAAGTTTTAATCCATCTACAACAAAATCTATGTTTTCCATACTTTATTTAATTTCCCCGGTTAATTTTGCAGCTTCAACAAATTTCTCTTTATATATTTTTTTCTCATCTTCTGAGAATAAGGTAAGCATTTCAAACTCAATTGTCGTCCTTTTATCATCTACAGCTGCGGAATGAGCAACTGCATATCCATAAAAGTTCCAATCACTATCAATTAGAAGGATTGCAATATGAAGTGGAAATGCTCTTTCCCGATCAAGAACAACTTTATATTTTTGACCAACTGCTAATTTTGCGAAATCAAAGTCTTTCGGTGGTCTTAATAATGTATTCAATTCAATCATGTAACCCATATTTTTTATTTTACTGCCTTAACTACAACGTGAGAAGCTACCCTTGATTCATCTAGCCATTCATCACCGCTTACCAAAGGAAAAGTCATAGATACTTTGAATCCAACCTCTTCTAGTACTTTTTGATAATCCTCCTCAAACCAAAAATAATCATCGATAACAAAACTGTCTTTTCCCTTTTTGATTGTGCAGGGGATTTTATCTCCGCTTTTTAGATTATCGTTTTTAGAATAACCGTAGCTTAAATAATTCATACCGATAGATTTTGAGTTATTAGTAATTATTACAAAAATTCCACCTGGTTTTAATACACGAAATACTTCGCTCGATACTTGCTTCATTTCATCCAAGCTGATTACTTCAACAAATACATGAGCTGCTAGTGCTCCATCAAAAGTATTTTCTTCAAATGGTAATGTTGAATCTACTTTAACAAACTCTAATTTTTCATTTTGTATCTTTTTAGTTTGATCAATCATGCTTTGGTTGTGGTCAACCCCGACAACTTTTTCAGCGCCCATCGAAAGTAATAATTGCGCAGTTCTTCCAGCTCCCGATCCAAAATCCAAAACTTTTTTATTAGTTAAATCTCCGAGAATTTTCTTAGTTTCATTGAAGCCGGATTCATAGGTAGTTCCTTTTATACCTAGTTGACTGTATGTTTGAGCATTGTTATCTGAATATTTATACATATAGAGCAATTATACAATATTATAGTTTTTGCTATAATAAGGCTCTATGACAGACCTGCGGAGAGCAGTTGAAACAGAATATGCTTTCAAACCTGCGAAAATTTCAGCTTTAAATCGCTTCTTACTTAAAGGTGGGCAAGGAGAAATGGTTGATTCTGTAAGAGTAACTCCTAGAGGATTCGAGCATGATAGAGAATTTATGGCGGTTGATGAGACAGGAATGATGTTAACACAAAGAAAAGATCCCAAATTGGCTTTGATAGCAACTCATTTTGTTGATGTGGGAAATATTGTGTCAATGAGTGTAAATGGTGGAAGCGAAGTAGTTTTTGATGTTTTGCATCAGGGAAAAACACTACAAACAACAGTTCACAGCTCGACAGGATTAAGGTCAGTTGATCAAGGAGATTTAGCTGCTGAATTTGCATCAGAAGTTCTAGGGAAGAAAACCCGAATTGTAAGATTGGCTAATGACTATCAAAGAATTATTAAACCTGAGTATGCAAGCGCAATACCTTTAGGAGTTTCAAATCAGGTAGGTTTTGCAGATGGAGCTGCAATTTCAATTGCATCAGAGGCATCCTTAGCTCAGCTTAATCTGTGGGTTCAAGAAGATACTCCTGGTTATCCTCCTATTTCTTTTAGAAATTTCAGAACTAATATCGAGGTTGATTCCTTTGGTGGTCCTTTTTATGAAGATCAAATACTGGTTGCTCAAATAGGAGATAGTCTGAGATTACACCTTCCTTGGTTAAATGCTAGATGTGTAGTAACCACAAGACAAAAAGATGGAAGCAACAATCCAAAGATCTCAGAATTTATTGAAACAAAACAAAAGAATGCTATGCAGCCATTATTTTCACTTCATAATCACAGAGACATGGAATATTGGCCAGGAAAGACTGGCGACCTTTTTGGTGTAAACGCTCAACCGGCATTTTTAATTGATAATCCCATTATTAGTATTGGAGATAAAGTGAATGTTATTCAGGTGAGATAAATTTATTCTTTAATTAAGACAAGAACTCTAACAGGCGATGCTTCGGCTTTATATTTAGCAGGTAAAGCCACAACATCAAACGCTTTAACATTTAATAAGTCACTTAGATTTGACAAGTTTTCGATGATAAGTGTTTCTTTGCCAAGTAAAATCTTATGAGTAGGCCAAGATACATCCGTATCAGGTCCTAAAATATCCATTCCTACAATCTTTACTTTTTTATCAACCATAGCTTGAGCAAATTCTTTGGTCATTGAGGGATAATTTTCAAAGTATTCTTTAGTTCTATATTTTTCAGCAAAGCCTGTATAAATAAGAACAATTGCTCCTTCTGGAATGATTACATCTTTTAATAAAGAAGTTCCAATCTCTTTTTGATTTCTAGCATCAATTAAGACTCCTTTTCCAAAGAATTTATCAGGATTAATTTTATCTATAGTTTTTCCGTTTTCAATCATGTGTAACGGAGCATCCATATGAGTACCAACATGCATTAGTGATTTTATTTCATGATCCGTATATGTATTTTTTTCTATACTTGCAACTTGTTTTAATGAAGAAGGTGGATCGCCAGGATAAACAGGCATATTGTCAGTGAAAGTATAAGTAAGATCTACAATCTTATTTTTCATGATTGGATTATAGCAAAAGTTATAAAAAAGCTCATAGTTTGGTAGCATCTGATAATTTTGTTCTCACCATCTGAGACATTTTGTGGGTACTGACATATCCTAAGGTGTCTACATCTGGATCATAAAGTTCAATCATATCTAAGTCTTTTCTATCAAAAAGCCTTGCTCCTTTAATATTTTTTCCTGCCTGCATTGTAGTTTTAAGTTTTTTATATTCATCTAGTTCCAGATAGAAATCAACATCTCCCACTTGAGAGCGGTAAGGATCAGGTTTTCTTATATAAAGATAGGTATAGGTCGTTTGAGGAACGTCATTTTTTGCAGGAACTACAATTGGATTGTAAAACTTAAAGTATTTTTGATTAAAATTTTCAGAGGATTCAGTAATCTCTTTTCTAATTTTAATTAGTTTTTCATACTCTTCTTCGTAATGACAAAAAATTCCTATATTCCCAGCGTTTGGCAGATAATATCCGAAAGATTGTTTGCAGAGTTTATAACACTCAAAATGAGTATGTTTTATAGCCTCGATCAGTTCTTTTTTATTTTTAATTGGACTAAATTTATAAAGTTTCATGAATTACTCTCAACTAATATATGATCCTCAAAAGTCCAACCTGGGGTTGAATAAGTGTAGAACCACGCTTCATCGCCTTCTGCATAATGAACTACATTCGGCTCGATAGTTATCTTATCTTTTTCTTTTAGGTTAAAGTCCTTTCCATCTTTATATACAGTTAAAGTTCCTTTAATCACTTCATAGACTTCAGTAGATTTTTTATGATAGTGAGGAGCTGATTTGTCAACTATTGCCAAAGCTGTGCTTTTTTCTGGGTGAAGTGAGGTAGGGTCAATTTCACAAATTATCTCCGAAGGTTCATCTTTAGGAATAGCTATTATATTTTTCCCTGTATACTTTAGCCTCAATTCTTGAATTATTTTATCTGAATTCATAGATTCTTGATGAAATGGTAGCCGTAATTGGTAAAACCTAATTTTTCATAAAAGTTGTGCGCGATTTTATGGTCATAATGGCTTTCTATAAACAATCGGTAACAGTTAAGTTCTTTTGCTTTTTTCAAGACTTTATTCATCAATAACTTTCCAACCCCCTTTTTCCTGTATTCAGGACTTACATATATTTCATCAAGTTCAGCAATTGGCTTTGGATATCTAACAACTAGCCTAACTGAGAAAGACGCAAATCCTACCAGTTTTTCTTGATCTTCAGCCACAAAGACAAAATTATCCTTACTTTTTAATACTTTTTCAAAAGAATCATTATCTAGTTTAGAATATCTGTCACTTCCAACAAATCCGTTATAGAGGGGGATTATATCTTTATAATCTGCAATTTTTGCTGGTCTTACTATCATAAATCAAAGTATAAATAATAACTAACCTAATAAAATTGCACCATTCGTAACTACTAAAGAGGCAATTATTTTCCTCATTAAATCTTTTCTTTCATTTAAGAAAATCGCTCCCAAGATAACAGTTAACACGATTGAGGACTTTGTTAAAGGTGAAAGCTGAGAAACAGGAGCGCCATTTTGAAAAGCTAAATAATAAGTTATAGCTTGAATTGAATAAAATAAGCAGAAAATGAACATTAACTTTATTGATTTTGGATTAAGTAATTCCTTTGTTTTTGCTAATTTTTTAGGAAATAGAAGTGAAAGGATAACGCCTGGTAATATCGACATTATTGCGGTATAAGAAAAGGCTTCATAGGTTTTAAGTATAAAAGCGTCATTAACAACAGCAATTCCAGCGCAAAAAGCTGAAATTAAAGCAAACATTACTCCTTGTTTCGAATTAAACGAAAGTTTCTTACTATTAAGAATCCAGATGGACAAAAATACTAATAAAGCTCCGATTGCAATTTTTAGACTGAATAATTCCTTTAGAAAAATAACACCCAAAAGCATAGCGATTACACTGCTGCTTGTTGTCAGGATAGTTAGTTCACCAGCACTAAGAGTCTTTATTGCCTTAAAGCTGAAAACTGTTGCTCCCGCCCATAAAAAAGCAGAAAGTATAAATCTTAAAGTTAATCCTTCAAGATTAGGTAGTACAAATTTGCCGAATAAAAGCGCAAAAACAAATGATATTAAACCTAAGGCAAATTGGAAAACTATTGCGTAACTGATTGGATCACTTTCCTCTCCTTTCATTAATACCCTTTCCAGTAAAGTCGCTATAGATACTGTAAAAATACTTATGATTGCAAGAATAGGCCAAGACATAGTGTCATTTTAACAAATCTTCTTTCTTTTCAATCTTTTTAGCTAAATATCTTTCTCTCATCGCTTTTCCTTTTTCTGACTGTAAATATCTTTTTCTTGCTTCCTTACCTTTTTCACTTTTTGCATACCTTTTTTGAGCTTCAGTCCATGCCATATCTATCACCTCCATTCCTACTAATTTATAGTGTTATATATATTTTCCGCCCACTGAAGCTCCAAGGCAACGGGGATTATCCGGGTAAAACTAGGTAGCAATATTTAATGAAGTTAACAGAATTTTAATTTTGACAGCCTAAAGGTGCTCCATCACAGGCAGTGCCATCATGATCTCCATCTCTAGCACTACAACCGCAATTATTTAGCTGATATTGTGCTTCTCCACAAGAAGAGATTTCATTACACGACTTATTACAATCACATGCGTATCCACTAGAGCCATTATTATTAGGTGGAGTTGTTGGCTGAGTTTGAGGTACAAATTGATATTGAGATTGTGCTTGAGTTGGGGATGAAATAGTAGGAGTTGCAATTTTGGTTGGGGTTACACAAGCATTAGTATTCCATAACCCTTTTCCTGCTTTTTCAGCTTTTCTTTGAGCTTCTTTGAATTCTTTCTGGTATTTATAAGGAATTTGATAAGTATACTCATGGGCAAAGCCTTCTGAGATCATATATAAGCTAAAATTGAGATCATTGTCTAAAAATATATATCGCAGTAATCTACCAAAACTATCTTTATCCCCTTGGGTTGGGTCAGCTTCAAGTTTGATATTTTTATTGTTTAAGAGTTCTCTTGCATTGTTATACGCTTCTCTCCCAAAACATTGAACTGTTTTTTTGGGATCAATGGTTTCAGGCGAATCCATACCAATGACTCTTATGCGTTCAGTTTTTCCACTAATATTCACGTCTACTGTATCTCCATCTATAACTCTGACAACTTTATAAGTTTGTGTATTTATAGTCGGTAAAGGACTTATTGGAGATTCAGTTACAGTTAGTTCAACACTTTCAATTGCTGTAGGGCTAATATTATTAGATTTTATTTTTTCAGATTCATACTTAGGGGCAGTAGAGAATCCTAGAAATAAAAAGATAGCAAGCAAAACTACTTTCAATTTTAGTGAAAGTTGTTTCTTTACTATTTGAAAGGTTCTTTTTGATAGAGGAGGTATAAGTAATAATGCAGAGAGAGCAAAACCAATAGTACTATAAATACTTCTATTTATGAAAATTAAAGCCCAAAGTAAACATAAGATTCCAAACGACCATCTTATGATATTAAGGACTAATGGTATAAGTTTACTTAGCATTTAACAAAAAAATACTTTCATCATATATATATTTTTTGATTTTTGCAACGATCTAAATATCCTTTTCTTACATTATTATATAAGATAAAAAATTATCATTACATATATTAAGTTATATGCATAAAGTTCTGTCACAAAGCTTCAAAATGTTATAATTTGATTAAAAATGAAGTGTATATCCTGCAAGGAAAAATTTCCAAAAAAGCATGTACATAGATGTGCCAAATTACCAACTAAAATATGTCTAAAATGCGCAATAGAAGGAGTGGGTTCACATTCTTGTGATTTAAATTGCCCTGATAGTAAATTTCCTTCATTAACTACTTACCCATTATCTTCATCAATTGTAGGAATGACACCGATGGGTGAAATAAAAGGAACAACAGAAGAATTTATGCCTAGAGGCTTTCATTTTTTAAGTTGTAAAGTTAGTAAATTAAAAATTAGCTTAATTAAAGTTAACCTCATTGAAGTTGAGGTGACTTTTATATTGAAAGGTAATAAAACTATTCCAGAATCTATTTATTTTGGGGAAAAATGGAAACTTCATCATCTTGATAATTTATTAAAAGAGGCACAAAGGAAAGTTACATATGCCATGGGTCCAATCTTTACAACATTCACTCATGCTGGTTTAAGGGTAATACCAGAATCTATACGATTAGAAATCGAAAATAAGAACATTCTAATTTTTGTAAACGATACTGCTGAATTAATAGGGTTACCAGATTGCTTTCCTCCATTAACGGATAATCCAAAGCCATCTAATGAAAAACATACTTTTTTTTCAGCTAAATCAGCTGTATTTTATTCACCTTTATTATTAAATCGAGAGTATAAAATTAATTACAAAATAGAAGCAATAAATTATTATTATGAACTTGGTTTTTTATTTCCATATCGATATGTAACTATTGAAAATTTGAATATAAATTCACAAACTTCATTTGAGTTAGCTGGAAGAAAAATTCGACTCATGGAGCCATTTCGTCGTGACAAGTTTCCTAAAAGACAGGAGTATGAATGGTATAGGCATAAACATATTCCAAGCAATCTGCCACCCGCGATTATTAGTGCGGATCCATTTAGGAATCAATCTATGCTTGGCGAATCATTTAAAAGTGAAAGAACTATATCCGAATCTGAGAATCTTAATATAACATTAAGAGATTATTCTGCGTTACAGACTTTATTTTTACTTAAAAAGTCTAATTCACTCGAACTTATATCGATTGTTGATATAACTGATAGTCCGATACCTGTAAGAATATATGAACAACTGCAAGCCTTACCTAAATATAGAGACTTTTTAATATCGTTTGATATATTTAATATTTCAGAAAAACAATTAGATTTAGAATTAAGCTCCAAGATTAAAGGATATACTGACACAGCAATAACCAATGTAACATTACCACCTTATGGCCCGAATACTTCTAAACACCTTTTAATACCTCAAGTACCCAAACTTAAAAGAGGAATCTTGTCAAAAATATCGAATTCAACTTCTGCAACATTAGAATTTAAAATTATTAAAAAAATAGGGTCACGAAGAATAATTATAGAAAGAGGTACAAAAATAATTAAATTACTTCCTCAAGACTTATTTATTAGATCTATTAAAGATCCAAAAACTTCAAATTTATACGATTTGTCAAAAATGTTAGGTGCATGGATAACTCCAAGCGATTCTCAAGGATTACTGGATAAAACAAGGGCAGAAGCAGCTAATTTTCACCCGGAAGGAATTTTAGAAGGAGAGCAAGGAAATACAACTTTAGAAAATAAATCTACTCAAATAAAAGCGATATTTGATTATTTGAATAAAAAAGTAAAAATTAAATATGTTAATCAACCCTTTACCTTTGATTTTAAAGCAGGAGGTCAAAGGATTATTACTCCTGAAAAAGTGTTAAAAATAAAAGCAGGGAACTGTATCGATTTAGTAATTCTTTTTTCAAGCTTAATGGAAGGATTAGGGATAACACCTCTAATTTTTATTATGCCAGGTCATGCCTTTTTAGGATGGGGTAATAAATACAAAACATCTGAAATGGGTTTTTTAGAATGTACATGCTTGGGAATGCTTGATCCTCAAACAGGTCAAAAATATACTTTTGAAAAAGCTTTTGATATAGCAAAAAGAAATTTTATTAAAGAGTTTTTATATAAAGGAGAGGAAAACTATTTACCCATACATTCAATTTCTATACCCAGTAATAAAGGCTATATTGTAGATCTAGATGAGATTAGAAAAGAAGGCATCTTTAGAACTAATTAATAATATATCTTTAATAAACAAGAAAATTTTAAGTAAATACTAGAGTTGTTTCTTGTAATTTTTTTATTTCATTCCATCTCTGTCTTAATACTCCTATGTATCGTATGTCCTGAAACGCTTTGATAATAGCTTCAAAGTCTATTTGAAGCTTTTGTATAAAGATGCTAGGATTAGGGAGCTTAATGAAAAAGCTCGCCCCATTTTTAATAAAAAAATATTCGGAAATGTCAGGAGATAAAAAGGTAAAAATATCATTAAGCCTATCTGAAATGGTAAGAAAAATAAGAAAAGAAGGAGAAATTGCAATGGAGAAATATAATGGAAAAAGATCAAACTAATCTACTTATTACAATATCCTCTTTTTTGGAAAAACACAAAATACCTTACATGTTGACAGGAGCTTTAACAGTAGTGTACTACGGCAGACCAAGAGCTTCACACGATATAGACTTTGTCGTTGAGATAAATAAAAAAGATGTAAAAAGAGTGATAAATATTTTTAAAAACCTTTCCTCGGAATATCTGGTGCAGGCAGAATCAATTGAAGATGCGGTAATTAAGAAAAGTATGTTTAACGTAATATATTTGCCCACTTATACAAAACTGGATTTTTGGCTTTTAACTGAAGTTATTTTTGATCAAGAAAGATTTGAGCGCCGAAAAAAAGTTAAATTACTCGGAAAAAACATGGTTCTTTCGACACCTGAAGATACAATCATTCAAAAACTGCTTTGGTATAAAGATGGTGAAATCGAAAAACATATCGTTGATGCTGCCTTCACTTATCAAATCCAAAGGAAAAGATTAGATAAAAAATATCTTACTCATTGGGTAAAAGAACTCAATCTTACTACTAATTATAAAAAACTTAACAAAATTGACCTAGAAAAATATTTATAAATTGTATTGAAAATTATTATAGTAAAGCATTTAGATTATTAAAGCAATCTATATCACTCCAGAGGTGGTACTAATCGCTCGAGCAAAAGTTGGAAATAGCAATTTAGATTGTCAAAAAGGTCTATTACACTCCAGAAGTGTTTTAATTTTGTTTAGAAGCTCCTGGGATTTGAGTGGAGGGGGATTCTTGGGATTTTGGTATTGCAGTACTGTTATTTTGTGTTACTTCTTTTTCCACGCGCCATATTAATATATCACTATTTGCTATTCTAAAGCAACTTATCCTGTAAATTTTTAGTAAGTTTTATCGTTTCTATTTCTTTTCTTAATTCTTGCGTTAATTTAAAATCTTCAAATATCTTTATAATTCGGATAAAATACTTAGTTATATTAAGATTACGCTTCCTGAGCATTTACTTTAACCCCGGAAAACTGATTTAGTCTCCCTATGACCAGATCTTTGGTATAATGATTGGAACACAATATCCTTTTTTATTTATGAGCGATTATTTAATTATCAGAATACCCTTCGATAATCCCAGTAAACCCGAAATTATAGAATTTCTTGCTAACGTACCTCTAGACTGGAAAAAATATCTAATACAAGTGGCTAATAGGGTTCAGAAAAAGGGTAGGTATGTAGTTGCCAATCTTGAGTATGATTTTGATCATTTTTATCCGGCAAAAAAAGAGGCAACCTTTAAAAAAGTAGAAAAGTTAACCGAAGGTAAAGCTTAAATTATTAAATGTTCACCAAGTCAAACAAGGATTTATAAAAAATATTCAATCACTAGAGTAAAAAATAAATTAAAATCTTATTATTAAATATTTGTTACACTTAATTTGTGCTTAATAAATCAAAAAAACTACATCTAGAGGTTATTTGGTACCATAATTACAAAATAATATTATTTATTTCATTTATGCTAATAATGCTGTATTTAATTAACCCTAAAAAACTTTATGATGGCAGAAGATACTGCGAATGTTTAGGTGTAAAGAGAAATACTAATTCTAATAATTATTGTATGGGAATTATTTTTAATTGTCAGGATTTAATCTTTTTGCCTACGTCTGGAAATTAAATACATTGATTAAAATGATCTAACAAGAGTGTGATTTTCTAAACTCATCTCAACAAGCGAGCAATAACTATTAACTTCATTTTTTAATGACTCAATATGGACGCTCGAACTTGTTGATATAATTATTTCATGAGTAAAAAACAACCTACCGCTTACGTTATTTGCGGATTCATCGGAGCAGGTAAAACGACTTTTGCTAGAAAACTTGAAAAAGAAACAGGAGCAATCAGAGTAACCAAAGATGAATGGATTATTAAAATATTCGGAAATAAAATAACGTCAGACAAAAACTTTGCAGTATTCGATAAAAATATTACTGGATTAGCAAGAGATTTTGCTTTCAAAATCCTGAAAGCTGGAAAAGATGTGATAATAGATGAAGGTTTTTGGGTTAAATCCCAAAGAGATGATATAAAAAAGAAAATAATAAATGTGGGAGCAGAGCCAATTTTTTATTATGTCGAATGTTCTATAAACAAAATGAAAGAAAGGGTTATTGCTAGAAGTAAAAATCCACCTACAGATTCCTTTGAAATAAATGGAGAAATGTTTGACAAATATTTGAAATATTGGGAACCACCAAAGAAAGAAGAAGGTATTCTTTTAGCTTCTTAACGAATTAAAGTTCGGATTACTTCAGTAAGGGTGAGCTAATTTGGTATCATTAATAAATGTCTAAGAATCCCATTATTAATGCCTTTAGTGCTTCAACTTACATAATCCTCGTTGTCACTATTACGACTTTTGTGTCGCAAACTCAAAAGAATAAACCTGATACTATTTTCGCTCCAATCACATTTCTATCATTGCTTACCCTCTCTGTTGCCGTAATGGCGTATCTGTTTTTTTATCAACCGCTCCAGATTTTTATTGAAGGGAAGAAAAAAACAGCGGTAAATCTATTTGTTCAAACCGTTGGTGTCTTCGGAACCATTACAGCGGTGTTTTTGTTTCTTCTTTTTTCAGGTTTGATTTAGTCAATAACTAAAAAATAATGCAGGAGTAAATAAAAATGAAAGGAGGTAGATAGACTATGACAAATAAAATCAAGAAGGGCAAGAAGTTCAAGGGATTCTCTGATTTTGAGCGAACAGCAATAAAGGAGCGTGCCCTAGAATTGAGAGCAGGCAAGACAGACGGGGAAAGTATGGTACTTGCAGCGATTGCAAAGATGCCGGAATCGGATCGCTCCATGGCCAAACGGCTCCATGCGATCATCAAAGCCAACGCGCCATCCCTTTCACCTAAAACCTGGTACGGGATGCCCGCGTATGCAAATAAGGACGGCAAGGTCGTTTGCTTCTTTCAAAGCGCGCATAAATTCAAGGCAAGATATGCGACTTTCGGCTTCAGCGACGTGGCAAATCTTGACGAAGACGCCATGTGGCCGACCACATT
>MGAG01000010.1:87169-138599 GCA_001789645.1 Candidatus Roizmanbacteria bacterium RIFCSPLOWO2_01_FULL_37_12 | reverse complement strand
AAGGAATTATAAAACAAGCAGAATCTTCGGAAAAAGAATTTATTGCCCTTAAATAATAAACATTTCTCTGCTAAAATGCAGCTATGACCCGTTCGATGAACTCAGGGTCATATTGAGTGTAATCGAAATATGAATGATCAGGTAAAATGTCCTCATTGTGGAAACTCTTTTTCTCTTCCGGATGTGCTTACTCATCAATTGGAAGAGCAAATGAGTAAAAAATACAGTCGTGAAAATGAAGAATTAAGGGAAAAGCTTAATAATAAAGATAAGGAGATTGTAGAGCAGAAAAGAATTCTCTGGCAAAAAGCATTGGTCATAGCGGAAGAAAAAATAAAAGATAAAACTTCCGTTGAGACATTGGCTTTAAAAGAACAAATAGAAAGTCAAAGAAAAAAAATAAATGAAGCGCAAAAAATAGAATTAGAACTAAGGCGTGAGAGAATAAAGCTTGAACAGAAAGAGAAAGAGCTTGACCTAATAGCACAAAGAAAAATTGACGAAGAGAGAAAAAGTATAAGCGAGAATGCTTATAAAAAAGCTCAAGATGAAAATCGGTTTAAAGAACTCGGAATGAATAAACAAATTGAAGACATGAGAAAACAAATTGAAGAATTGAAAAGAAAATCCGATCAAGGCTCGCAGCAGTTACAAGGTGAAATTCCAGAACTTTTTCTCGAGAATATATTGAAAACAGAATTTCCCATGGATGAGATCAAGCCGGTACCTAAGGGGATATTGGGAGCCGATGTATTACAAATTGTAAAAAACAAATTTAGCAAATCCTGCGGGATAATTATCTGGGAATCGAAGCGAACAAAAGTTTGGCAAGAAGGCTGGGTTGCCAAATTAAAAGAAGATCAGCGAGAAGCGAAGGCGGAGGTTGCGATAATAATATCGCAGGTATTACCTAAAGACTTCAAGCATTATGGGCAAAAAAATGGAGTTTTAATAGGTAGTTTTGAGTTTATAATTGGATTGGCATCTTTAGTAAGAATGAAACTTATTGAATTAGCGACTGTAAAATCTTCATTAATTGGTAAGCAGGAAAAGAAAGAATATTTGTGGAATTACTTACAAAGTACTGAATTTAAACATAGATTAGAAGCTATTGACGAGGCAATTGATCTAAGAAAAAAAATATTAGAACAAGAAAAAAAATGGTTTAAAAATAAATGGGCAACGGAGGAAAAAGCAATAGAACTTTTGAGTGATAGTTTGATGGGAATAGGCGGTGACTTAAAAGGCATTATGGGAAAGTCCTTGCCGGAGATTAAAGGATTTGATATGCTACCCGCAGGAAATAAAGAGAAGAACGAGCAATTGTTTTAACATCTTATATGAAAGAGCACAATAAACAATTAGATGATTTTTTTCACGGCATTTCCAGAATAATTATAGTTTTTCCAATTATTGTGGTTATTTTGGCTATCTTTTTAAAATTGACGAATAACGTTTCTCAACAAAAAGGATTTAAAGAATATGGTTTGATGCCTACTCCAACCAAATCGCAAAATCTTTTGGATAGTTTAAATATCGATAAAAAATCCAGTCCCGAAGCTCAATTTAATCTTACCGGTCCATTAACATGCTCTATTTCGAAGGAGTCAACTGCAGTAGAAGCCTATGTAAAGGATAAAAAGATATTAATTCAGATGAATGAAAAAAATGTATTGAACAATTACCTGTTAAATGGTGATTGCGTATTTATTTGGAAAAGCGGAATTTATTCGGGAGAGAAAATCTGCGGAATCTCCCAACAGGTTGCGATAGTTGAGGGATTGTTGTCGTCAGGTTTTCTGGATCCAAATTTAGTTTTTGGGAGTTTGGGTAAAGTTTTTGACCTTCCTGATATCGGAGGATCACAAGATGTATTAAAAACTGCGATGAGTTCGTGCATGAATGAGGAAATACCAAAGTCAGTTCAGTTTGAAATACCAAAAAACGTATTGTTTAAGAATAAGATTCTTAAGTAACAAAAAGCCCTGGCTACGACCTACTTTCCCTCCTGCCGAAGCAGGTAGTATCATCGGCGCTGACTCGTTTCACTTCCTTGTTCGGGATGGGAAAGGGTGGGACCGAGTCGCTCCAGTAACCAGAGCACATTTATTATAAACGACAACTTTCAAAATGGCAACTGTTATATAATATTCTTAATGCATAGTCTAAAGCCTTCTCATAACCTGCTGCACTCTTTTTGTATCAAGCCCAGTTATCGATTTGAAACACAGCATACAAACGAGCAGTTAATTCTAGTCTTGCGAGCTCACCCAATTACACAGCTTCCCTGGGTAATCAACAGCCTTATTTTGATTGTCGTTTTAATTTTCCTAAATTTTCTTTTTTTTAATTTTCTCTCTGGAACTCAAACCCTTTTTGCCAATTTTTTTGGACTCGCAATCATTTTTGCCTATATCTGGTTTAACTTTTTAAGCTGGTTTTTTAATGTCGGGATCATTACTAATGAGCGTATTATTGATATAGATTTTCATGCTGTTATATATAAAGAAGTGACCGAAACCCAGCTCTCAAAAGTTGAAGATGTAACTGCCAAAAGCGGCGGCTTTTTTGCCTCAGTTTTTAATTTCGGAAATGTTTTTGTCCAGACAGCAGGCACCGAGGTAAATATCGAGTTTGTAAATATTCCCAAGCCGGCAGAAGTTACAAAAATAATAAATAATTTAGTTCCTTAATCTAAATGGATTTTAATCAGTTCATTAATTCTTTTTTAGGGCAGAACATTTTTACTTTATTTTTTAAAGTATTCAGTGTTGTATTTTCACTTTTATATTTAATTTATGCTTTAGTTATCTATAAGCAAACACAGGTTATGATAAGGACCCTGGAGAGTCAAGAGAACTCTTTAATTCTTCTTATTTCTTTGATACAAATAATCATTGGCATCGCTTTATTATTTGTTAGCTTGATAATTATTTAGAATGTTTAATTTTGATTTTGCAACATATCTGGGGAAGGAAAAAGAAGGCGGATTTTCAGGCTATATTGCGGAAAGTAATTTTTTTATCGTTATTGAGATAGAGGAGGGAATTAATGCCGAACAGGGGAAAGAAATATTACAAAAAATAAAAGAAGAAATAATATCCCTATCAATTCAAAATTTAGCTTCTTTCGATCAATTTATTTCTCGATTTATAACGAAGTATAATCTTCCACCCTCTATTTCGCTTGCTTCCGGTTGTCTTAAAGATAAAATCATGTATTTAAAAACAATCGGAGAAGGCTCAATCTATCTTAATAGAAACAATAATTTTGCCCAAATTATAGAAAAAGATAAGAGTGCATCTGGATTCCTAGAGTTAGGCGATTTTTTTGTTTTGACGACCCAAAAGTTTATAAATGTCTTAGGATCAGACATAGAATTAAAAACTATATTCGATCATAGAAATCCACAGGAGATTGTTAATGATTTAGTTACTCAGTTAAGCGGAAAAGGCGATGATGGGGCGATTGCACTATTAGTCCAGCATAAAGAGGATGAAGCAGAACAGGTAAGATTTATCGATATTGAAAGTCAGCAAAAAGATAGCGCATTAAATCAGATTAAAGATAAAGGCAGAGATTTTTTTACTACTTTTAAGGAGTTATCCCAACGGTCGGGTAAAAGAAAAATCTTTACTTTAGCTGCTGTGGTGGCGATACTTTTTATACTGATTTGGAGCGTTGTTTTAGGTACACAAAGAAAAAATTTAGCGGCTGCCAATAAAAAAGTTAAATTAACAAAAGAGTTGGTGAGTTTAAAACTGGATCAGGCAGAAGAGGTGGCTTTTTTAAATCTGCCAAGATCAATGGCTTTACTATCAGAGGCAAAAAAAGAAGTTGATAAACTAAAAAAAGAAACCGGAAAACAAAAAGAAAGCGATGTCAAAGAACTTGAACAGATGATTAAAGCGACAGAAAACAAAATAGTCAAAAAGGAAGACAAAAATTATGAGGAATTTTACGATCTCACTCTGGATAGCAAAGGAGCCAGGGGGAGCAATTTGTATCTAGAAAAAGAGAATTTAAACATAGTCGATCAAGAAAAGGGTATTGTATATACCTTATCCCTTAGCAAAAAATCATTGGATAAAAAGAGCGCTTCTGAAATTAAAAACGCCAAAAGAGTTGCTTCGTACCAAGACTACATTTTGATATTTGTTGATGGCGAAGGAGTATATAAAATTTCGGCAGATGGGAAGTCTAAGAGAGTAATTGACAAAGATAAAGATTGGGAAAACATCGTTGACATGTGGATTTATAACGGCAATCTTTATCTTTTGGACTCAGGAAATGGAGATATCTATAAATACCTAGTTGCAGAGAGCGGTTATTCGGAAAAAAGTTCTTATCTCAAGGGCGAAGCGGGATCTGTAAAAGGGGCAAATTCTATAGCCATAGATTCTTCGGTTTATATCGGGTTAGAGGATCAGATTGTCAAATATACAGCCGGAGCAAAAGATGATTTTTCCACATCCTGGCCGGAAAAAAATGTTAACTTAACAAAAATTTTCACCAGTTCCGATGTGGAAAAAGTTTACGGTTGGGATAAGGCCAAGGGGGCGGTCTACATCTTAGGAAAAAACGGCACTTACGAAAGACAGATTAATTCGACCATTCTCTCAAAAGCCTCGGACTTTGTAGTTCTCAACAATACTGCCTATGTTTTAGTCGGAGAAAAGATTTACAAGATTGCACTAGATTAGTTACAAATCTTTATAGGTAATCAGTTGGATATTTTTATTACCCAAATAGTGTAATGTATTTTTATCTATCAATGTTTTTAGATCTATGATCCTCCAGTTATCTGCTTTTTGGCCTTTGGCAGGATGGAACATAACTTCAGCAGTTTTGCCATCGTCGATTCTATCAACTTCTCGGAGAAAAGATTTTATTGGATCTTTTTCGTTAAAAAAAAGTTTAAGAATATAATTATCAGCGATTTTAATTCCGGCATTTTTTATTTTATTAATGTCAACTTTTCTAACAATAAAATCTCCTCCATAAACAGGTTTTTCAGATAACGAAGCGTAAGGACGTACTGCCAATCTATATTCTTTAGCTAATTTTTTATAAACCTGCTTAAGTGGGTTATAAGCCGCCGAAAAGTGGTGACTATCCAAATGATCAATATTGCCAAAAATTTCCATTCCTAATTCTATTTGTCTTCGATATTCATCTTCAATTTGAGTTGGGGTAAATTTTGAAAAATACATCTGCCAAGCGCTTCCGATCCATTCCTCAGGCTTACCAGTTCCTTTATACGGTCGGGTAAATTCTGGTTGCGGCCAATTCAGTGATATTGGTTTACCGTATGTTACGTTTAGGTGAATACCTATACCCAGTTCAGGCTTTCTTAAACCACTCTTATTTATTAGACCACCAATGCGGTTTCTATATTCAGATTTTTTATTTTTGTCGAGAAGATTTACCATCGCGGTTGTTTCCGTTAGAATACCGTGTTCATAAGCATATTCAATTCCTGCGTTTGTCTCTTCGGAATAACCCCAATCATCTCCCTGAATAACAATTTTTCTCATTGTCAAATTTTATCACGAATTATATTAAGATTGTTGTATTATTTTTAGTATGTCTATCAAAATAAGTCCTGAGTTAAGAAAACTTTATGCGGAAAAGGTTTTAGAGTTAGCAAATATTGGTGCTGGCGCAACCGTTTTCGGACAATTTCTTTCTGAAAAAGTATTTTCTTGGCTGATAACTATATTTGGATTTGTTATACTTATTGTAGGGTACATAATAAGTTACTTGTTATTAAAAAAGAAATAGGTATGATAGATCCACTTACTGGTTCATTAATAGGTATCATTGTATTTATGATACTTCTGGCTGTGGTTGTCAATCACTTTTCAAAGTAGAATTTTTACTCCAAAAAATCTTTTTCTTCCTTTTTTAATGAAGCGACGTAAGCTGTTGGAATAAGATAGTCAAAATCAGAAGAAGTTACTATAGCTAGGTAAGCCTCTTCATTTTCGGGATAAAAAGATATACTTTTTTCTTTATTGTTTTCTTTTATATTTACGGTTAATTCGAGATTAACCGTGGAAAAATTTTCTTTCTTATTCAAAATATCCTGGGCTTTAAGAGTCTTAAGGTCATTCAGATAAAATTCAACACGATCCTTCTTGGCAATTTTTTCTCCGATTTTCCAATCGTTCTTATTTTTTACAAGAGAAACTGAAGAATCGCTATTTCCAATAATAACGGAAGTTACTTTATTTTCGTCATTAATTAGCCCTAAAGAGAGGTCCCGATAATCGTCTGAAGTAAAAGCATCCTCGAAGACTTCCGCTTTAAAAACGTCATCTTCATTTTCGATTCGAATATAGTTATTTGATAATCCGTCAGTATTTCCAAGATAGATTACATATGTTTTTCCGCCAGCTTTAATCTCAATTTTTTGTTTATCAATCCCAAGCTCTTTGTGTTTATTTTTATTGTTGGATACTATATTTTCCTTTTTAAGATTTAGGAAGCTGTCTATAATTTTTTCAACTCTTTCTCTTTCAGCTTTGAATTCGTTATTGTCTTTTTTTACATACCAGTTATTATTCTTTTTATAAATCCTAACAGCTTGGTTTTTTGTTAATATGACTTCATTGATTTGACCCTTTTTAATTGAGGAAAAAAGTTGGTTTACTTTTTGCGGAAAATATCTCGGCATCTCATTTTTCAGAACAAAGATAGCAAATACCACAATTAGAACTACCAGCAATTTTATAAGTCTAGATTGATTTTGTTTCATGGTAGAATATTATAACACCATGTTAAAAAGAGTTGATGAAAAAGAATTAGTTCAAAGAATTATTCAAAAAGACGAAAAAGCGCTCCTTTTTTTGTATCAGAAATACCAAAAGTCAATACAGCATTTTATCTATCGCAAATTGAAAGATTACAATGTTGCGGAGGAGATAAGTCAGGATGTTTTTCTTGATTTTATAGAGGCTCTGCGTGATTTCCAATACCATAGTTCTCTTAAAACGTTCCTTTATTCGATTGCCAGGAATAAGACAATAGATTACATAAGAAAAAAGAAGCTTAAGAAAATACTTTTTTCGGCACTACCCTCTTATTTTATAGAAGGGCTAAAAACTTTTCTTATCGACGATGAGCTTGAGAAAAAAGAACTTTCAACAAAAATTAAGAAAACTTTGGAAATGCTTCCAAATGATTACAGGGTTATTTTGAGACTTAAATATATAGATGGTGAGAGAGTTAATAATATTGCCGAAAAACTATCTATTGGCTTTAAGGCAACCGAAAGTTTATTATTCAGAGCAAGAAAAGCATTTATTAAAATATTCCAGACACTATCGTAAATAATAAATGAAAACCTTGAATTACAGGTTACGGCAAAAATTAGACGAAGTTTATTCCGTTCAACCAAATGATTTGGGCATTCCCGTGCTGACAAACATGTATCATTTTGTGACTAAATTTTTTAAAACAATGCCTTTTATTCTTATTATTCCCTCATCTTTTGTCGGGGCGCTGATTCTGTATCTGCTGTTTGGTACACTAACAATCAAATTAGTGTCCATACTGCAATATGGATTTTAAAAATGCAATCGCTAATTTATTAGCGTCCTCAGTATTCTTTTTAAGAAATATATTCCTTTTGATTTTTTCACCTTATCGAACAATGCGGAATATCAGCCGAGGAAAAGACTTCGGTCAAGCATTTTTAATATTTTTGACCGTTTTTTTATATTTTAAATTCGTTTATTTCTTACGGGATGATCCTTATCCGGCGACAATAACATTCCTGGTATTCATATTACATTTTTTATTCACTATGGCTTTTTTTTATTTCCTGGGAGGAGTATCAAATAATAAAATTAAAATTCCGGGCTTTATTCTCACTTTTTCTTACACTCTAATTCCGACTCTTTTTTGGTTTGTCTCAAATTCAATTTTGTATGTCTTTATTCCTCCACCCAGATCATATTCAATTCTCGGTAAGGGGTTCAGCATTTTTTATATTTCATATTCGATCAGTTTACTTACGTGGAAATTAATACTTATTTACTTAGCATTAAGATTTTCAACCAAATTGGGATTTTATAGGATTATGTATTTGATGATACTATTTTTACTCTGGTTTATTCCTTATTCGGTGTTTCTCTTTCATTTTAAAATCTTCAGAATTCCCTTTATTTAGAGATTCAAAACGAGTACAAATGATTTTTCTACCACTTGACGACTTAAATAGATATGAGATTGTCACGACTTAAAAACTCAAAAGTAAGACGAAATTTTTTAGAAAACGAGTTAAATATTAAATTACCTTACACGGAAAAAGCTTTCTTTGAAGACGAAAAAAATATTAACTGTGAGAATTTAATCGGAGCAACTACATTACCGCTTGGCGTTATTGGGCCGCTTGCAATAAAATATAAAACTAATATCGTAAAACATTACTATGTTCCCTTAGCTACTACTGAGGGAGCCCTGGTAGCTTCGTTTAATAGAGGTAGTAAGGCGATTACTATTTCGGGCGGAGCAATTGTAAATACACACAGAGTTGGTTCAACAAGAGGCCCTGTTTTTTATACTGGGGGAATTGAGAAAAGCAACTATTTCTATAAATGGATAAAAAAGAATGAAAAAATGCTGGGAAAAGAAGCAGAAAAAACATCCTCACATCTGAAATTTATTAAAGCTGAGGTCAAAACTTTAAGTTGTTACGCCTATGTAAGATTTTATTTTAACACGAAGGACGCTATGGGAATGAACATGGTTACCATAGCAACGCAAAAGATAGTGGAATTAATCGAGAAAGAAACAAAGACTAAATGCTTATCGGTTGCAGGTAATTTTGATATTGATAAAAAACCGGCCTGGTTAAATTTTATCAGTAATCGTGGATTTAAAGCTTGGGCGGAAGTCATAATGCCCAATAAAATTATCAAGGAAGTTTTGAAATCAGACGCTTCTCATATTTTTGAAGTATGGTTAACTAAGTGTATGCTCGGATCTGCCATGAGTGGATCTCTTGGATTTAACGCTCAATTCGCAAATGCTACATCGTCTTTTTTTGCGGCCACCGGGCAGGATTTGAGTCATACTGTAGAGGGAAGCTTAGGCATTACATTTGTAAAACCTCTTAAAAACGGAGATCTATATTTTTCTGTCTATATGCCGGCAATAATGATCGGAACTGTGGGCGGCGGGACAAAATTGAAGATCAAGCAGGAAGCCCTGTCGATAATCGGAGCAAAAACATCGGAAGAGTTGGCAGGTGTATTTATATCAACTGTACTTGCCGGAGAGATATCTCTCCTTTCGTCTCTTGAAGAAGGAAGTTTGGCTAAGTCACATCAATTATTAGGACGCTAAAGTATAAAGTAAAATCTGAAAATTAAAAACGACATATAAAATTTAATAACTTTTAACTTTACATTTTATTTTTTCCATTTTCATTTTTCCTTTTTAAATTAATATGATTGGTATCGTTTCGTACGGTTTTTATATTCCAAAATACCGTATTAAGATTGAAGAAATTGCAAATGTTTGGGGGAAAAATCCGGAAGATGTAAAAAAGTCGTTAAGAGTGATGGAAAAAGCCGTTGCTGGTAACGATGAAGATTCATTAACAATGGCTTATGAATCTGCAGTAATGGCTATGAGTGGTTTATCCTTAAAAAAGGACGATATAAAAGCCGTTTTCTTTGGATCGGAAACGCCTCCATATGTGGTTAATCCTGCCTCGACAATTTTGGGAGAGTTTTTGGATATAGATCACAACTATTTGGCTTATGATACGCAATTTGCTTGTAAGGCCGCGACCGGAGCTATGATCACCGCGAGTTCATTAGTCATATCCGGTTATACAAATTATGCTTTGGTAGTCGGGGCAGATAAAGCAAACTCTAAACCTCACGACCCTTTAGAGTATACATCAGCTTCAGGGTCGGCAGCTTTTCTGTTGGGAAAAGAAGATGTGATTTTGGAAATAGTTGACCAAACTTCTTTTTCGTCTGATACTCCGGACTTTTGGCGCAGGGAAGGAATCCGGTATCCTTCACACGGGGGCAGATTTACAGGGAAACCGTCTTATTTTTTTCATATTGAAAATGTTGTGAAGAGTTTGCTGAATAAAACAAAAATGAAACCTACGGATTTTGCTCGTGCCGTATTTCATATGCCCAACGGCAAGTTTCCCCGGGAAGTTGCGCGTACTTTAGGATTTTCCAAATGGCAGATTGAACAATCTCTAATCGTGGATTACCTGGGTAACTCTTATACGGCTACAGCTTTAATGGGTCTAGTTTCCGTCCTGGAAAAATCTAAAACCGGAGACATAATTCTTTTAGCCTCATATGGATCGGGAGCAGGGTCTGACGCTTTTGTCTTTAAAGTGACAAAAAATCTGGATAAAAGGAGAAGGGCATTTAAAAAAATAGTTGAGGATAAAAGATATATTGATTACCCGACGTATTTGAAGTATATGAATACTATATAGTTCTTTAGTTATGAGTTACTTAGTTAATTAGAACTGAAGCGAGTCTAAGTAACTAATAAACTAAGCAACTAAAAATCTATATGATATCAGTAATCGGTTATTACACTACTCAATTCGGCGAACTTTGGGAGAAATCCCTGTCTGATTTAATCGAGGAAGCCATAAACGGAGTTTTAAAAAATACGGGACTGGATAAGCGAGAGATCGATGCGATATTTTTTAGCAATATGTTGGCAGGTGTACTGGAGAATAATTTGCACACTCCTTCTAAAATTGCCGAGATATTGGGAGTCAATATCCCAATATTCAGAGTTGAGGCGGCATGTGCTTCAGGTGGAGTTGCTTTTCATCTGGCAAAAATTTATCTTGAATCAAAATCGAGTAAAACAGTTGTTGTTGTTGGAGCAGAAAAAATGACTGACTATTCACCGGAAGAAACAACCTCAGCATTAGCTTCAGCCGCCTCTGGCGAAGAGCAGGAAGCGGGTTTAACCTTCCCGGGTCTTTATGCCATGATGGCTAATTATTATTTACAAAAATATCTCTGCACTGAGGAAGATCTCGCATATGTTTCATATAAAAATCACTATCATGGAAGTTTAAATGATAAGGCACATTTTCGCAAAATTATTTCAGTTGAAAAAGTCTTAAACAGTCCCTACGTAGCTTATCCCTTAAAAGTATTAGATTGTTGTTCAACATCAGATGGTGCATCAGCCGTAATTTTAACTAATAATAATACTATTACTAAAAAGTCAAAAAGGTTTGTAAATTTGTTGGCATCCGAAGTAGCTACTGATACGATTTCATTGAAAGAGAGAAAACGATTGGATGAAGTATTGACTACTAAAATAGCTTCTGATAAAGCGTTTGTTGCCGGTAAAGTAAACAGAAAAAAAATCAATGTGGCTGAGTTACATGATTGTTTTTCCATAGCTGAAGTAATAGCAATGGAAGACTTGGGATTTTGGAAAAAAGGTGAGGGTGGAAAATTAATAAAAGAATTATCTACCATGCATGGCTCAAACAGTGAATTGATTATAAATACCTCGGGAGGGTTAAAAGCGTCCGGTCATCCGGTAGGCGCAACTGGTATTAAACAAATTGGAGAAATTTATTTGCAGCTAACCGGGCAAGCGTCAAACAGACAAGTGAAAAATGCTAAATACGGTTTAGCTCATAATGTTGGAGGATCGGGGGGAACAGCAGTAGTTACAATATTGGGTTGTTGATTTGTCATTCTCGCGAATGCGGGAATCCAGAAAACAAAAACTGGATCCCCGATCGGAGTCAGGGATGACATCATAAAAATATGATATCACCAGTAAAAATTTGGCGAAGGCAAAAAGAAATTCGAAACCTCTTAGGTATAAAAGGAGTAATTTTAACCTGGACATTAATTTATGTTTCAGGCAAAGATTTTAAAAAATACGCACCCTATCCTGTGGTTTTGGTTGAGTTTGAAAATGGAAAAAAAGCTGTTGGTCAATTAGTAGATTATGATAAAAAAAATCTAAAAATGGGAGAAAGAGTTATCTCGATTCTTAGAAAGGTAAGAGAGAGTAATTCTGAGGATGTAATCCCTTATGGATTAAAGTTTAAGCCAATAAATACTGTATAATTTATCAAGTATGAAAATCAAACGTAGAGCCAGCAGAAAAATTAATGTAGGTAATGTTGCCTTAGGCAACTTCAATCCGATTCGGGTTCAGACTTTATGTACGACAAAAACTACTGATATAAAAGCTACAATAAATCAAATTTTAGAGTTGGAAAAAATAGGCTGTGAAATTGTACGGGTGATTGTCGATAATGTAAATGAGGCCGATTCAATTTCACAGATCAAAAAAGAAATAAATATTCCCTTAGTTGCTGATGTTTTATATAACGACGAGGTAATCCTAAAGGCTATAAGAAGAGGTGCAGATAAAATACGAATTAACCCTGGAAAACTTGAGTTGACCAACTTAAAAAGAGTTATTAACGAAGCAAAATCTTTCAATATCCCAGTGAGAATCGGTATTAATATGGGATCTTTACCCAATAATATTCTGGACAAATATGGGCAGACTTCGGAAGCGATGTTAGAATCAGCTTATCAGGCAGTTAATGAATTTGAAAAAGAAGGGTTTGATAATATTATCGTCTCACTCAAGGCTTCGGATGTTTTACAGACAATTGAAGCAAATTTGAAATTTGCAGAAAAAACTACTTATCCTATTCATATCGCATTAACGCAAGCAGGTTCTTCTTTTGGCGGTTTAGTAAAAACGAGTGTAAGTGTAGGGCACCTTTTACTTAGTGGAATAGGTGACACTCTCAGGTTTACCTTGGCCGGTAATCCCAAAAAAGAAGTTTTAGCCGGACATTATTTGTTACGATCGCTTGGATTAAGAGAAGGCCCGATTGTTATTGCCGGCTATAGTTCAAGATCCACAATTCCAGTTGATGAAATTGCTCAACGTCTAGAAGAGGAGTTAATCCAAGTTACCTCACCATTAAAAATAGTAATTTTAGCTTCTTTGGTTGAAAAAGATGAGATGCGAACTGCAGATTTAGGAGTAGCTGCTGATGGAGATGTAGGCGTAATCTTTAAAAAAGGTGAGGAAATAAAAAGAGTTGAAAAAGATGAAATTCTAAAAACACTTCTTGACGAACTAAATAATTTAGTACCTGCAAATAAATAAATTATTAACCTGGTGGAATTCTATGAGGTTGATATTTAATTAAGACTCCTTCGCTAAATAATTTGTTGTACCCCTCATCATAAGTCGCAATATATTTTATTTTTTGTTCCTGCAGTATAGCTGTATAAAAAGCATTATTAAAGGGCGCTTTAAATTCCAACTGCAGAGATAAGGCGTGAGAAAATATATTTTGATTATTGATATGAATTATTTTTATTCCTACCCTCTTGATTAAGTTTGTTATTTTGCTAACTACTTCTTTTTCTACTTCAATATTAGCTGGAAGCAAGGCGCTATTTTTTATTCTATAAAGTGAACTATTTAGTTTATTGATAGCTTCGTAAATGGCATTTAATGAACAAAAATAATTATCCCTCTGTTTTAGAAATAAAGCTATATCTCCAATGGTTTGTTTATGAAGAGGATGGTCTTGCAGAAAAAAAGCAACAATAATATTGTGATCAATATAAACAGACTTCATCTTTATTTTTTAGTAGATAAACTACCTGCATTCTTTTTAATCCAATCTTTATCTTTATCATTTAGATCCTCCATTAATTTATTCTTTTCTTCGAAGTTGCTATTTTCAACTATATTCATAATAACCTTTTTCTTTCCTGGAACGACCTCATAAAAAACCTGATCTCCGGCTTTTAAGTTAAGTAATTCTACAAGTCTACTCGAAAGGGTTGCGAATAAACTATTACCTATTTTGGTAATTTGGTAGTACTTTTTCATAATGTATATTATAGTAACTTGCCATATTATAGCAAAAAGACTTGCTAAATCCTATAATTTATTGTTTAAACAAATGCTTGACATGTTTAAACATTCTGCTATAATTCTCTCAAGTTCTTTATTTAAATATGAGTGGAGAATTGAGTAAAGAATACAGAAATATAGCCCTTCTAGGACGCTATAGTGTTGATGATCGTCGTCGAAAGGGGTATTCTGTTTCAGAAGCGCATAATATACCTCATTTAAGAGACGTTGCCAATTTAACTCATTTAGTTGGGGACATAGTTGGTTTTACTGCAAGAGAAAAATTTCTTACATTCATAACGGGATGGTCGCATGATCGAGTCCGTTCTCCGAGTGACAATCCCGACACAAAAGATGATGAGATAAGTGCAAATAAAACTAAAGAACTCTTAAAAGACTTAAGAAGGCGCAAAATTATTTTTACAAATCAGGAGGAACAAGAAGCTATTGCCTTTGCCATCAAAAACCATTCAAAATATCCAGAATGGTTAAAAGATCCTCAAACAAGAAATAATACTCCTGAAAGTTTAAAAGATAAGTTGTGGTTAGCATTGTTTGTTGCAGATAAAATGACTGCAAACGGACCAACTGTAATCGCACGAAGACCAAGTTATCAAGCAGGTGATAAGTTAAGAAGGCAGGATGGTGAGTGGAGAGATTTTGGTTTTATTCCCGATAGAGATGAAGGACTAGTGGTCGCAATCGAAAGTTTATTGCGCTTAGCATTTATTAATCCAGAAGGCATATACCCAGATAATTTAAAACCCTTAGTTCATCCACTTTATGAAACTCAGAGACAGTTTGTAGTAGGAATATGTCGAGCTGCAGGTTTATCCATACAAGATATTTCTACACTTCTATTAAACATGACAAATCAGGATGGTAAAAGTATTTTTGAAGTAAGAAAAATAAAGGCTCCAGTGGAGGTAGTGGATTTAGTAAGAGAAATTATAGAAAAAAGTGGAATATCAGAGGAGCAAATTCAATCTTCATCCGTTGATTTAGCCAATTCTGCTGCTGAAACAGTTGCTTATTTCAGCAATAACTTTGAAAAAGATCTAGATCAATTAGTTTTAGATCGGAATCCTCAAAATGAACAGGCAAGAAGTTGGCAGAAAGAAATGATTGCTCATAATAATGGTTCTTGGCTTGAGAACAAAAAAATAGAAATTGCTTTAGAAAAAAATACGCCGCATGACGAATCATTAATGCCATTGACAATGGGTTCACCAAACCGTGCGCCTAATTATGCTATTCAAAATTGGGGTGTGCCTATGATTGATGAGCGCACGGTAACCGACTTATATCAAGCAGAATGGGCGCAAGGTACAAAAGGTCAGCTTGACTCAGTTTCTCAGGCAGCGGAGCGAGCAGGATTAGGAAATCATCCTGAATTACTTCGTCAAAAAACTGCGCAAGTTGTTAAAGAAATATTAAAAAATTACCCATTTACAGATAAATTGCGCATTTTAGACGTGGGAATAGGGCCAGGCCTATCATCTTTGGCAACTTGGTTGGCTATACCAAAAGAATTGAGATCAAAAGTAGAAATGGTTTTACTTGATCCTTCGGCGAAAAGTCTCGATGCGGCTGAACAGCTAATGAAAGAACATGAAATAGATTATCGAAGAATTGACGGGGTGGATTTAGATATACCTCAATATTTATTTAAAGAAAGCGTTGATATTTTGACAGGAGTTGCGTCAATCCACCACCATTCAAGAATACCATTTGATATTTATAATCGAGTTTTAAAACCGGGAGGATTTGCTGTTTTTGCTGATTGGCATAATTCTATATGGGAGAACCCAGCTAGCGTTTATCTATTTCTTCAAAGTTTTGATTGGCCAAAAAAAACAGAAGGTTTGGCACATTTCTTACAAGTGTATCCAAAAGCTAAAGAAAAACTTCCAGAATTGAGTGATTCAGCAGTTAGGCAAGCAAACGAAGATATCACTAAATTTTGGTTGGCCTATGCTGAAATTTTAAGTCAAGAAGGAGATTTAGGTCAAAATGCAATTTGGCCACTTGAAGGACATAGGCCGGTCGAAAGATATGTGGAAAGTATGGAACAAGTTGGATTCTTAATGAATACAGTAGAAATAAGAAGAATAATTGAAAGTGGAGTAGTTGATTCTAATCCATATCAATTATTACCAGATTCAAGTTTATTAAATGTAACTATTGGCCAAAAGCCAAAATAAAAGTTGGAATGATTATTTTGTTAAGATAGACAAATAATAGTATGACAAAACAAATTTCTTATTCTGCTCCGGCAAAAGTAATACTTTCCGGAGAACATGCGGTTGTTTACGGAAAGCCTGCGCTGGTTTCCGCATTGGATTTCAGATTAAAGATCAGGGTTTGGAAGGATAAAAAAAACAGCAAAGATGAAATTATTTTGATGATAGCCAAGAATGTAAAGAGTTATCTTAATGAACAAAAAATAAATTTTGAGGATAAGCCATTCGGTTATGAAATTAACTCAACTATTCCCATTAAACAAAGGCTGGGTTCTTCAGCGGCATTCTGCGTTGCTGCAACTGCAGCCTTTTTGGAATTTTATTCAGGTAGAAATTTTGAGAAGGAAATAATCAATAATATTGCCTACCAGTGCGAAAAGTATTTTCATATCAATGCATCCGGAGTGGATAATTCCGTATCTTGTTTTGGCGGATTGATTTTTTACCGGAAGGAGTTTGAGTTTTTAAAGAATATTTCCTCTTTGAATTTTAAGATTCCTAAAAAAATTGAGGAGGGATTATATTTAATTGACAGCGGAAATCCGGTTGAGTCGACCGGATATTTGGTAAACAACGTTGTGGGAGGAAAATATAATAAATCTCCCAGATTGGTTGAAGAAATTCTGAATGATATTGAAAAAACTACGAAAAGGATGGTAGTTTCAATAGTTAAGGAAGACAGGGAATTTTTTGCCAAGTCGTTAATAGACAATCAAATATTTTTGGATATGCTGGGGGTTGTTTCAGATAAGGCAAAAAAATTATTGAAAAATTTGAAATCATACGGGTATGGAAAGGTTACGGGCGGCGGTGGTAAAAAAGAAGGGTCAGGCTATATGCTTTTTATTACGGATAAGCCTAAAGTGCTGGAAAAATATTGTAAAAATAAAAATATTAAATTCTTTAAATTCAAACAGTCCTACGAAGGTGTTAAAAAAGAATTAATTTAATTACGATTCAGCTTATTGCCAAAACCCGATTCCCGACCGAAGCGGTCAGGAAAAAGGTTGGCGTAATGCTCTAATAAATTATGAAAATTAAGGCATCTGCTCCGGGAAAGTTGATGTTGATGGGGGAACATGCTGTGGTTTACGGTTATCCCTGTATTGTGACAGCGGTTGACAAAAGATTATATGTTGAGGCGGAAATAATAGAAAAAAAAGAAGATGAAATAATAACACCGCAGGTTAAAGAGAGTAGATTTGTCTTGGAGACTCTAGCTTATTTCAGGGAAAAATTCAAAATTAATAAACGTATAAGAATAGCTACTCAGGGAGATTTTTCCCACAATGTAGGATTGGGTTCTTCATCGGCTGTAACCGTAGCAACTTTTTCTGCTTTGAATTCACTATTTAATCTGGATTTAACAAAAAAGCAAATTTTTAATTTAAGTTTCACAGTAACCATCAAAATTCAGGGTGTCGGATCAGGATTTGATATTGCAGCAGCAACTTTTGGAGGGACCTTATATTTTGTCAAGGGCGGAAAAGTTATTGAGCCATTACTAATTGATTCTATCCCGTTAGTTGTTGGTTATTCAGGAATTAAAGCAGATACTCCATATTATGTAAGAAAAGTAGCAGAGGCATTTAAAGACAGAAAGCCTGAGATGGTCACGATTTTTATTCAGATTTCTGACCTAGTTAATAAAGCCAAAAAAAGTCTGATTGAAAAAAACTATTCAGCACTCGGGAAGTTAATGAGTAAAGACCAGAAATATTTGCAGAAATTAGGGGTAAGCATTCCTCAACTTGATAAAATGAACGATGCCGCATTGGGAGCCGGAGCATTCGGAGCCAAATTATCCGGTGCGGGCGGTGGAGACTGTATGATTGCACTTGTTTCAGACGGCAAAAGAAGTGAAGTAGAAAAAGCAATTAAAAATGCCGGCGGGGAAATTATAAATATTAAAAATAATGCAGAAGGGGTCAGGTTGGAAAAATAATTATGCCAAAAGATGATCAAAAAGAAATGTTTGTTGTCGTTGATAAAGATGACAATATTCTGGGTTATAGGACCAGATATGATTGCCACCACAATAATAAATTAATACACCGTGCAATCGCAATCGTAATTTTTAACAGCAAGGGTGAATTATTAATGCAAAAAAGAAGCAAGTCCAAAGACACTAACCCAGGATTTTTCTCCATGTCCGCGGCAGGACATGTAGGGAAAGGAGAGACATACTTGGAAGCGGCCAGAAGAGAATTATTTGAAGAATTGGGAATAAAAACAGAATTAAGATTTAAGAAAAAAATAATATTAAAAAGTAATCAGGAATCTGAAATGGATGCGATTTATGAGGGAAATTTCGAAGGACCTTTTAATATTGATCATGATGAAGTTGAAAAAGTAGATTTTTTATCGCCAAAAAAAATTAAAAAAATTGTTGATAAGCTAACTCCATTCGCCTTAAAAGGTTTAAAATCGTTAAAGATTATATGAAAGCTACTGCAGTTGCTCCTTCAAATATTGCCTTTATTAAATATTGGGGGAAAAAAGTTGAAAAATTAAGAATTCCAAGTAATGGAAGCGTTTCAGTTAATTTGAGCAATCTTTTAACAACTACTACTGTAGAATTTTCACCGAAATTAAAAAAGGATATTATCTTCTATAACAAAAAAATAGTAGGAGAGGGAAGAACACATAAAAGGGTTATCGCTCATTTAAACAGGATTAGGAATTTAGCAAAGATAAACTATAAAGCAAAGACAATTACTCAAACTAATTTTCCGGATTCGGTTGGTCTAGCGTCTTCTGCTTCAGGCTATGCTGCTTTGACGGTAGCCGCATCAAACGCTGCTGGTTTGAAACTTTCGGAAAAAGATCTAACAATTTTAGCTAGAGTCGCTTCGGGTTCTGCCTGCCGATCTATCCCTGATGGATTTGTTGAATGGTTGGAGGGCAACTCTCATGAGTCTTCTTATGCTTTGTCAATTTTTCCACCTGATTATTGGAAATTAACAATAGTGGTTGTTGTTGTTGGGCGAGAAAAAAAACAAGTCAGTTCTACTCAAGGCCATAGAGTCGTTAAAGAAAGCCCATTTTTTAAATCCAGATTAAAAAATATTAAAAAAAAGATAACCGATGTTAAGAAATTTATTAAAGAAAAAAATTTTGCAAAATTTGGCCATTTAGTTGAAAGAGAAGCACTCGAATTACACGCCTTAACGTTAACTTCAAATCCTCCAATTATTTATTGGCAACCTGAAACAGTTAGATTAATGAATTTAATTCAGATTTGGAAACAGGAGGGGCTAGAGATTTATTTTTCGATTGATGCAGGTCCTAACTTATTTCTTTTCTCAAAAGAAAATGATACTAACGACTTATTAAAAAAACTCAGGGATAATAAATTTAATGATTTTATCTTAAATAAACCAGCCAGTGGAGCCAGATTAATCAAAAACGACCTATCTTAAAGTTGGAAGAGTAATTTCCCAGCCTTTGGGTGTTACTTTGATAATTTTAAGAATATTACCTGCAATCAGATTGAAAAGGGTCAGGGCAACTATGACTAAAAACATTCCGATTACCGCATTGGTTATTTTAGCTTGAGCTTTACTGATTTTTTCCTTTTCACCCCCTGAGGTAATCCAGTCAAAGGCTCCCCAGAGCATATAGATAAGTAAAAAGATCCCAGCCACGATTATAAATATTTTAATTGCTCCACCGATGAATACCCCGAGATCTTTCGGAGCTCCTGTCGGAGCTGCGATTGTGCCAAATATTTGACCAGGTTGCATAAATTATATTGGGGCAGCAATTTTAAAAACTGTACTAATTAATTTGACAAAGAGAAAACTCAGGATTACCAGAACTAAACCCAGTATAGCATAGGTCATTATTTTTTGAGATTTTGCAAGGTTTTCAGGATTGCCACCAGATGTGATCCTGGTAAAGGCGCCCCATAATAGCATAATCAAAAGAAGGATGGCGGCTCCGATAATGAGCATAGGAAGAATTACGTTGAGCAGATGTGCAAAAGTTGCAATCCTGGCGGGAGGAAAGTTGGTTGAATTTATTTGGTATGCGGCATAGACCATAATCTGAGTTTATACAAAATGATTTTTTAAGTCAAGCAAGACAAATATTATACGAATGCTACGAATGAAAAATGCTAATACCGCTAATATGCTAATTCAGATTATAGACATCAGTATTAGTATATTCGTATCATTCGCACAAAGATTTGCATCATTCGTATTATAATGTGTATTTATGAATGTTCCAACTCATATTGCAATTATCCCGGACGGTAATCGGCGGTGGGCAAAAAAGAGAGGGCTTCCGACTTATCAGGGACATAGATTTGCAGCCGAAAAAAATCTCCCGGATTTATTAGAAAAAGCAGGTAATTTAGGTGTTAAGTATTTTACTTTTTGGGCACTATCTACAGAAAATTTAGAAAAAAGGACTAAAAATGAAGTTGACAGGCTTTTAAATTTAACCAGGTTTTTTTTAAAAAATAAAATAAAAGAATTTAAAAAAAAGGGAGTTAGGATGACGATGATTGGTAATCTCAAAAAACTTCCTAAGGACATTCAAGACTTAATTACACAAAGCTTAGAACAAACAAAAAATAATAAAAAAATGACTGTAGTTTTTGCTTTAAATTATGGAGGAAGAGAAGAGATTATAAGAGCAGTAAAAAGAATTCAGAATTCAGAATTCAGAATTCAGAATTTAAACTCAGACAAATTTTGTAATTTCTTAGATACGAAAGGGATTCCAGATCCAGATTTAATTATCAGAACCGGAGGAGAAAAAAGACTTTCAGGATTTTTACCTTGGCAGAGCGTATATAGCGAGCTATATTTTTCAGATCTATTTTTTCCCGATTTTAGCGCTAATGAATTAGAGAAGGCAGTACGTGATTATTCTTTGCGTCAAAGAAGATTTGGGAAATAAATAAAATGAAAGACAATTTGGTTTTGTCTTATTTGGAAAATTATAGCAAAAAAACTATACCTCTATTTAATTACTTCTTTAATGCAAAAAAAAATGAAGCAAGAAAAATAGGTGCAAATCCTTACGATTTGCTAAAGCAATTTATAAAAACGGCGATTTTAGGGAAAAAAATAAGAGGGGCTCTGATGGTTTTGGGATTTGAGATAGCTGGAGGTAAAAAATTAGAAGCTATTTATGATGCAAGTTTATTTATCGAGTTGATGCATTCGGGTCTTCTGATTCATGATGATGTTATGGATAATACTGACTTAAGACGCGGACATCCAAGTCTTCATAAACAATACTCTCCTGAACACTTGGGCAAATCCATGGCTATAAATGCCGGAGATCTGGCATTTTATCTTTCTTGGGAGAAATTGATGAATAGTAATTTTCCAACTGAAAGATTAATTTTAGCCGGAAAAATTTACTCTGAATTTTTGACAAGAGTAATCTATGGCCAAATTTTAGACATCGTCCCTGACAATAATAAAACAATTTCAAAAACAAACATTCTCAGTAAATTAAGATATAAGACGGCTGAATATACCGGCGTTTTCCCCCTTTTAGTAGGCGCAATTTTGGGTGGTATGAAAGATGAAAAAAAGCTAAGACTTCTGAAGGAATATGGACTTGCACTGGGTTGGGCATTCCAGATCCAGGATGATGTTTTGGGTTTATATGGTGATAAGGAAAAGACGGGTAAGCCGGTTGGTTCTGATTTAAAAGAAGGAAAAAAAACCCTATTTGTTTACTATCTGTTAAAACATGGAAATGCAAAACAAAAATCTTTTATCTTGTCGATACTTGGAAATAAGAATGTCAACAGTCAAGACGTAAATAAAGCTCAAAAGTTATTTAAAGAAATCGGGGCCTATGATTACGTTATTAAACTCGGTTGGGACTATGTTAAGAATGGCAAAAAAGCAGTCCCCGCAATCACATCGGACAAAAAATTACAGAAGATTCTGACATCTTTTATCGTCTTCATGATGGAAAGAACAAGGTAGGATTGTCGTGTATAATAATTTTGATGTTCATACCTTCTTTTACCATAACCAACAAAATCCTAAATAATATCTCAAAGATCGAGGCGGCGGAGGAAGTTATAAGACATTCACCACTTTTACCCCTATGGGAGAAGGAGTTTAGGGAAGATGCAATTGTCAGATCCGCTTATCATGGTACTCATATTGAAGGAAATGCACTGCAGAAGGAAGATGCAAAAGACATACTGGAGGGTAAAAATGTCGTAGGCAGGCCGAGAGACATCCAAGAAATAATTAACTACAGAAAAGTTATAGAGTTTATCGATGTGGAGGCAGTCAAAAAAATAGATAAAATTACCGAACAGATTATTAAAAAACTGCATAGAATCATTGCCTACAAAGTTCTCCCGTTGGAATTGACTGGTGAGTATAGGGAAAAGCAAGTAGTCGTGAGAAATTCAGAAACCGGCGAGGTGACATTTAAGCCTCCACCACCTTTGGAAATACCGTATTTAATGAGAGAGTATATCTATTGGTTAAATCGGGAAGATAAAGAGCTTCATCCGATTTTAAAAGCGGGAATAGCCCATCATGAACTTGTGCGTATTCATCCGTTCATTGACGGAAACGGACGGGTAGCTCGGATACTTGCAACTCTGATACTATTGCTTGGCGGATATGATATCAGACGCTTTTTTTCACTGGAAGAATATTACGATAAAGATGCAATATCCTATTATGAAAATTTAAAAAAGGCATCCTCCGGAAATATAACCTCGTGGTTAGAGTACTTTACTTTTGGTGCCGGTATTGAATTTGCAAAAATTAAGGAGAAAATTCTAAAGCTTTCCAAAGATGTAAGGTTAAAAGAAAAGTTCGGGGGAAAGCAAATTTATTTGACCGAACGGCAAGTCAAGATTATCGAGTATATTCAGGAGGTGGGTTATCTTCAGAATCAAATTTTCCCAAGTCTTTTTCCCAACATTTCCGAAGATTCAGTGCTTCGCGATTTGCAGGATTTGATAAAAAAAGAACTGATTAAAAAAGTGGGAAGTACCAAAGGAGCCAGATACGTAATGGTTTGATGTATTATAAATCCGAAGCACTAAATCCGAAATCCGAAACAATGTTCAAAATACAAATGATTAAAATCCAAAATGTTTAGAACAATTGAATTTAGAAAATTAGAACTTGTTTCGAGTTTCGATATTCGAATTTCGAATTTGATTATAATAACATGATGGATGAAAAATTTTTAGAACTGGTTTATCTAATATTTTTGTTACCCAGTCTTTTTTCTCTTACTCTTGTTGCGGAAGGTATCTATAATATTTCTCGGCGTGAGGAAGGATTTTTTACTTTTACTCTAGGAATTTTATTTTTAGTCGGTCTGACAATTGCGTATTTATTTTTATTTAATAAATAGCGTTTTCGGAAATCGAACCATGAAATTTAGCAAGCTTGCATATTTTGTAGAACAGATTGAGAAAACATCATCCCGTTTAAGTATTACGCATCTTTTGGCAGAGTTATTTAAAAAACTGGATAAGGAAGAAATAGAAAAAACCGTTTACTTGCTCCAAGGAAGGCTGGCTCCCTTATATAGCGCTATCGAGTTCGGAATGGCGGAAAAAATGATCGGCAGGTCTGTAGTCACCGCCCTGTCAATTGATAAAAAATCTTTTGAAAATGAGTTTAAAAAAATTGGTGATCTGGGGAAGGCAACCGAGTATTTTAAAAAGCAGATAAGCCTACTAGAGCATGATGATTTATCTATTTTAGAAGTTTACGACAGTCTCTACAAATTGGCTACTGCGTCTAAAGAAGGGTCTCAAGACGTAAAGGTACAGATTTTAGCCAGGTTAATCGGCCAGCTGGATTCGTTATCCTGCCGATATTTAGTTCGGATTCCCATAGGAGTATTGCGCTTGGGATTTTCTGACATGACGGTTTTAGACGCATTTTCCTGGATGATCCGCGGAGATAAGAGTCTAAGACCACAGATTGAAAAAGCCTATCATGTAAGACCGGACTTAGGATTTATCGGAAAGGTCATCAAAAGCGACGGCTTAGCAGGTTTAAAAAATGTAAGACCACATCTGTTTACACCAATACTCATGATGAGGGCAGAGAGATTGTCTTCCGCTAAAGAAATTTTAGAAAAGATCGGGAAATGCGCCGTCGAGTCAAAATATGATGGATTCAGACTACAGATACACATTAAAAAGTCAAAAGTAGAAGAGGTACGACTGTATTCTAGAAATTTGGAAGATGTATCATTTATGTATCCTGACATTATCGCAGGAGTAAAAAAAGAGATTAAGGTTGATGAAGTAATTTTTGAGGGGGAAGCTATAGGTTTTGATCCTCACTCTGGTAATTTTCTTCCCTTCCAAGAAACCGTTCAGAGGAAGAGAAAATATGGCATAGAGGAGAAAGCAAAAGAAATACCGCTAAAACTTTTTGCATTTGAGCTTTTATTTCTGGATGGAAAAAATTATCTGGAAGTTCCCTTTATCGAAAGAAGAAAAAAACTGATGTCATTGATAAAAACAAGCGGAGATATTTTTAAGGACGTTTTAATTACCGCGCCAGAAGAAATAACAGAAGATGAAAAAAAATTGGAGCTTTTGTTTGATGACGCGGTTTCCAAAGGTCTGGAAGGAATTATTGCCAAAAAACTGAATGGTGTGTATAAACCGGGAGCGAGGGAGTGGAACTGGATCAAGTTTAAACGAAGTTATTCCTCAAAAATTGATGACACTATCGACTGCTTAGTGATGGGTTATGATTACGGTAAAGGTAAGAGGACAGATTTTGGAATAGGCGCCTTTTTAGTGGGTATATTTGATGAAAAACAAGACAAGTTTTTGACGGTAGCTAAGATTGGGACCGGACTTTCTGATGTGGAGTGGAAAGAGTTAAAAGTTAAAAGTGAAAAGTCAAAAGTCAAAAGTAAGCCGGCTCTATATGATGTTGATAAGATGATGGAATGTGATGTCTGGGTGTCGCCGTTGATAGTAGTAGAGATTAAGGCCGATGAAATCACAAAATCCCCTGTCCATACCGCGGGTAGAAAACTAAAAGCTTCTAAATCGGGAAAAGCTTTTGAGGTCGATGTCCCGGGATTTGCTTTGCGATTTCCTAGACTGCAAAGATTCCGTGACGATAAAAGACCGGAGGACGTAACCTCTTTAAGGGAAGTTAAGAAAATGTTTATAAAACAAACTAAGTAGCATCATTTAAAGATGTGGGCCTCTAAGTGTTTTTATTAATCTAGTGGGATATTCAATAAAAAATGAGGTAACATTATGTTTTATCCTTCTGCCGGAGGATTTAACAGCTAAATCGGGATCATAACCTATTGTTCCTCCCTGTCGGTTGACATGAATCGCCAGATCAATATCTTCATGCACTTTTTTATCGTCTACGCAGACTTTTTCTCTTACCTTTTGCCACATTTTTTTAGTAATAGCCATATTAAGACCTAGCAGAGGGTAGTGTCCTTTAACTAATTTCATAAAATTCAGGAAAAATTTAGAAGCAAGATCATTTCTTGGGAAAATATCGTAGTAGATTACTGGACCGACCAATGCGTCAATCCGTGCAGAAAAATTCTGTTTAATTTTTTTTATCCAGTTGGATGGAACGACAGTATCGGCGTCACAGCGAGCAATAATTTCATTTTGCACTGTGTCAAAACCGATGCTGCGAGCATGTCCAATACCTTTTGTTCGTCCTTCTATTACCTTTACGTTAAATTCTTTGGCGATTAATATTGTTTTATCCTGGGATAAATTATCCACTATGATAATTTCATCCGGTTGTTCTACTTGTTGTTTTAAACTGTTAAGGCTGTTTCGAATATACTTTTCCTCATTATAGGCGGGAATAACAACAGAAATTTTCATGTTTTATATAATATATCAGTATTTTGCCAGATATGAAAGAATCTATATATTTTTCAATTATTATTCCGACGCTTAATGAGGAAAAGTTTCTGCCTAAGCTTTTGAAAAATTTAAAGCAGCAGAAAGAGAAAAATTTCGAGGTAATCATTGTCGACGGACAATCTTCTGATAAAACTTATGAAAATACTTTGGAATTCAGACAATCATTTCCCTTAAGTTTTCATGAGCTAAAGAAAAAAAATGTATCTACACAACGAAACTATGGAGCCAGAGTTGCAAAAGGAGAATACCTAATTTTTTTAGATGCAGACGCAGGTATAAGTCCAAACTTTACTTACAATCTTAAAAAGTATATTGGTAGGAAAAAGGGATTAGTTTTAATTCCGTATACTAATCCCGATCAAAAAGATCCTCAAGCTAAGTTTATCTTCAAAATAGCTAATATTTTAACTGAGTTTTCGCAAACAATAGGTAAGCCATTTTCAAGAGGAGGTAATATGGTATTAGAAAGGCATTTTTTTTATAGACTGGGAGGATTTAATGAAGAACTATATATATCTGAGGATCATAATATTATTCAAAAAGCTTACGATTGGGGAGTTAGGCCTAAATTTTTACGCGATATTAAAGTTAAATTTTCCTTAAGAAGAATGCGTAGAGAGGGGCAATTTACTTACTTTTATAAATATTTGGTAGCGACCGGTAATGTATTAATAAAGCGTGATATTAAAAAGAAAATTTTCGAATATGAGATGGGTGGGGGAGTGGAAAAAGTAGTTAGAGATAAGCTTTTTTTCAAACGAAATTTGAAACATTTTCTAAAACAACTAAAACAATTCCTCAAGCAAGAAATAGATATTTAATCTGACTTGAAAGTGGAGATTATCGGGTAATGATCTGAGAATTCTTCATCAATTCTTTCCGTCTTTAATAATTTAATTTTTTTATAAAACGTATAATCGGGCTTTAGATTTTGATTATAATATTTTTTGACTAATATAGAGCCTAGTCTCTGAAAGAAATTATATTTTGCAAACTTACTATCGGAAATTTTAAAAGTGTAATTTATGCCTTTGGTTGCTTCTTTGTATCCATAACTACTCATTAAATTTTCTAATTTTTTTCTGCTATAAGGAAAATAGTTAAAGTCACCAGTAATTATCGTAGGAAACCTGTTTTTATTTAATCCATGATTTAATACTATTTCAAGTTGCTTATTGCGAGTACGATTTATGCCAATAAGGGTTAAATGAACATTATATATCGTTACCGTTTTACTCTTTCCAGCTAATAAAAAATCAGTTCGTAAAATTGTCCTTGGTTTACTGCCTCCTTTTAAAACTTTTAAAGCTGCAGAAATCATTTCCAATAAACTTTTCGGGAGATTAACGTAATTAGTATCGATTAATTTGATTTTTTTAGGATTAAAATAAGTTGCTATACCGTACACCTTACCGAATTTAATGAGTGAATTTGAGTAGTCCGCTAGTTTATATCCATATTTTTCCAGGCGATTCAAATTGTCTTCATTTGTATCGACTTCCTGAAAACACAAAAAGTCAGGTTTGTATTTGGAAAGAATCTTTCCAAGTTGGGAAAAAGCCTTATTGAATAAGACATTGTAAGTTAGAAGTGAAAAAGTCATTAAGTAAATTATACAAGAAGATTTTGCGTTGAAGATGTCAAAGTCTCTAATTCACAATTTATCCACAATTTTTTATCAAATTATTTTTACTATCAGCTGGCGCTAAAATATAATTAATTTTCTATAGGCTTATCTTATAGAAAAGTTTATTTTTCTATAGGTCTTGACAAGGAACTTGCATTAGTCTATAGTTTAATTATGGATAAAAAAATATCTCTACAGAGGCCTAAGAAATATAGGGAGGACTTAAAATTTTTGGACAGAAATGAAGCTGTACGCTTTGTCCGACAACAGTTTATAGAGTTAGTAAAGAAAAATTTGCGTGTCCCGGTTCAAATTTACCATTTATAGAAAAAAAGAGCATCACTACCGCTCGTATTAGGGGACGACGAGTAGTAATGCTCTTTTTTATCCCGAAAGCTGTTTTTTTCGGGATCATCAACTAACATAACAGAAAGATTTTTCTTTGTCAACTCTCATCATAAACTTAACTGATACAGTGCCCCCTGTTTTTTAGATGTTTCAAAAATTAATTTACCAATTCGGGAAAATTTATTTTTTTGCAGTTTGGGATACTTCTTCTTTTCTATCCCCGATACAATAACGTATGACACATTATATTTTCGTAATAGTTCTTTAGTGAGCGTAAGGTCTTCGGATTCATAAATATTAGCAATGTCGGGAATTCTTTCACCTACTACATCAGCAGATCCTCGCCACAGCCATTCATGTACCCACCAACCAGCAACAGTTGGTAAACCCGTGTAGGCGGACATTCTCTCGAAGTCAGTATAGGAATCGCCCTGCGCTTCAAGAATTACAGGTTGTCCTTTAATTCTTGAGTTTATAAAGTCGATAATCTCCTGATCTTCGGGTATTAGTCCATCAGAAGAAATTACATCCACCATCCATTTGGCACCATCAAGTTCGACCGGACGATCTAATTGACCATAGTAGGAGGGAATTGAGTACAGCGGATAAATGGCTATAAAGAAAAAGAAAAAAATAAAAATAAAGACTAGGAGCCGATTTATTTTGTTAGCAAGGTGTTTGATTTTATAAAAAGTAAAAGCTGAGGCAATTCCCATCATGATAAATGCCTGATAACCTAACTTAAACATGGTATTGGCGCGAAAATGCTGAGGATAGATGTCTTTGATATAAAAAAACTCAGGAATAATTAATAAAAATGTAGCAAAGGAAAAAATAATCAGGAAGAAATGATCAACCACTGTTTTTTTATCTTCAAGCCGGCGAACTACTAAAAATAATATAAAATTTATCCAGAAGAATCCCCAAAGCAGAAAGAGCATCCAGATTGGAGAAACTTGACAGTTACCTTTTTCAAAAAGAAAGGGGCCGATTTTTCCGATTTTTACTAAAAATGACGGGCTACAGTTTACTCCGATACCTGTAACAAATGGTTTAAAGTAAATTGAAAACGGTAAAGCAAACAGAATGAAAGAGGAGATTAAGTAAAAAATTGAGATAAAGAAAGATTTGGTTAACCCGGATATAAAATACAAAACAATTATGATTAATAGAATATAAATTGGTCCGTCAAAGGCATTGGTCATGTAGTGAACTGCGGTCAAGAAACCGAGAAAAATAATGGGTGTGATATTTATTACATTAATGGCGATAACGGGAATAGAGATATTTAAGGAGAATGGCCCAAGCTCAAATTTTAACCTGTAATTTTTAACTTTTTTAAAGTTAGTATTTAAACCTTTCCGGCTTTGAATATAAAAAATAAAAAGGAATGCAAGAGTAAACAAGACAAAGGGAATGTCAAATACGTGTCCGTGCATATCTGCGACTACCCAGGAATAGGAAGGGAATTCGTGAATAGTATCGGGAATGAATCTTGTAGCGTTAGGGTACCAATATTTACCAGGATTATACCAGGACAAAATTTCCCAAAAGGGTATCGGGCTTTCGTTGGGATAACCTTTAGTAAAAACATAAATCGTATGCAAATTTCCACCCAAACTGACAATAAAACTCCCGACCAATCCGAAAAAGACATTTTTGATAGTGTTGAACGAATCAAAAGCAAAGTTTTTTATTTTTGTTTGATACTGAAAGATAGTGCCAATGACTAAGGAAAAACTCTGAATAACGGTTAGAGCAAAAGTAGAAGCCAAGATTAAGTTGTAGCCAATGGTCGCTTTTATACCCGTTAATTTGATAAGGATCGCCCCGGTTAAATGTCCAAAGTAATAATAGTTTATATAGTAGCCGTTTGATTTGCCCGTCTCTGCAGAAAGCCAAATGTCTAAGGGAGGAAAATATTTAGATCGGAGGATGGAGCTGATAAAGCCAAAATCCATAAATTTCTCGAGACCCCTGATTGACGGTTCTTGACCACGGACAAATGCCCAAAAAAGTAAAGCCAAAAGAAAGAGAAATTCTTCAAAGATGATCAAAAAGAGAATGGGGAGTTCTTTGTTGGTAATACTTATTTTAACTTTTTTAATTATCAAAAAGTTTAATAATGCAAAAATAAGCAAAAGAAAAATTAAACTTAACTGACTGAAAGGGAGAATTTTTAAGATGCCCAATAGAAAAACGGTATAGCTTAAAAAAAGAATTGCCAGTGTTTTTGAAATCGCATAGCCTAAATCAGGAAAAAAACGTCCAAAAATTTTTTGTGTTATGGGGAAAAAAATGATTCCTAGTAGAAAAAATGCCCCATACCATTGCAGTGAAGTATATATCCAGTTCATAACTTTGTATTATATAATACTACAAATATCTTTTAACTATGGATAATAAATTCACTCCCGGACAAGTTGAGGATAACATTTATCGATTTTGGGAAGATAAGGACTTGTTAAGACCTGAAACAGGAAAAACTTTTACTATTTTAATGCCGCCTCCCAACGCTAACGCCTCACTTCATGCGGGACACGGGATGTATGCGGTTGAGGATATTTTAATCCGTTACAAAAGATTGAGAGGTTATTCCAGTCTTTGGATACCCGGTACTGACCACGCCGGTTTTGAAACCCAGTACGTATACGAAAAACATCTTAGCAAACAAGGCAAATCAAGATTCGATTTTAACAGGCAAACTCTATATGACAACATTGCAAAATTTGTAAAGGATAATTCGGGATTGATCTACAGTCAATTTAAAAAATTGGGTTTTTTAGCCGATTGGAAAAGAAGTGTTTTTACTCTCGACGATCATGTTTTGGAGACGGTCTTGGAGACATTTATAAAAATGGAAAAAGACGGATTTATTTATAAAGATGAATATATTGTTAATTACTGTACACACTGCGGAACATCATTATCAGAACTTGAGACGATACATGTAGAACGTAAAGACCCGCTTTATTATCTAAAATACGGTCCTTTTGTATTAGCAACAGTCAGACCGGAGACGAAATTTGGTGATACCGGGGTCGCCGTTCATCCTAAAGACAAGCGTTATAAAAAATGGGTGGGAAAAGAAATCGAGGTTGAGGGCTTGCTGGGTAAATTTAAAATAAAAGTAGTAGCCGACAAAATGGTTGATATGAAATTTGGTACGGGAGTAGTTAAGATTACTCCGGCCCATGATCCCAATGATTTTGAAGCAGGGAAACGACACGGTTTGGAAGTAAAGAGAATTATTAATATAGATGGCAGATTGAATGAACTTACGGGTCCCTACGAAGGTTTAAAAGTAAAACAAGCGAGAATAAAAGTCGTTGAGGATTTACAAAAAAAAGGTTTAATAGAAAAAATTAATGAAAATTATATGCATGCGGTTACCGTGTGTTATAAATGCGGCCGGGATCTGGAGCCGACAATTATTCCCAACTGGTTTATCAAAGTAAAAGATCTTAAAAAACCGGTAATTGAGGTTATAGAAAAAGAGAAAATAAAGTTCTTTCCCAAAAGATATAAAAAACAAATACTTCAGTGGTTGAAAGTGATGCACGACTGGCCGATCAGCAGACAGATTGTCTGGGGGATCAGAATTCCGGTTTGGTACCAAGTTAAAGGAAATGAAAATAAAATCTGGCTCAATTTTATCGACCGAAAAGGAGAATTTAAAAAAGGAACAATCAGGCAGCATCTAGATAATGGTTACGACCTGAGTGAAATAAAAGCAGGTCTGCAGCAAATTACTGTACCGGTTTATAAACAGGAAAAAGTAAAGTATATAGTTTCTATCGACGAAGCAAATAACAATCAAGATTGGATTCAAGAGACTGATACTTTTGACACCTGGTTTTCTTCGGGTCAGTGGCCGCTGGTTACTCTTACTAAAGACGAGTATAAAACCAGGTTCCCAACCGATGTTATGGGAACTTTATCCGACATACTTCCGTTTTGGGTTTCCAGGATGATTTTATTTTCTTTATACATAAAAAAAGAAATACCTTTTAAAGACGTTTATCTTTGGTCAAAGGTAGTAGACAGCAAGGGTCAGAAAATGAGTAAAAGTAAGGGTAATGTAATTAATCCGATCGATCTGGTAGATAAATACGGCGCGGATGCATTCAGGGCATCTCTAATTTTTGGAACTGGTTCGGGAAGCAATGTCCCCCTGGCTGAAGAAAAAGTAATCGGCATGAGGAATTTTGCAAATAAAATTTGGAATATAGGACGATTCATATATCTAAATATTAAAGATCAAAAATCAAAAATCAAAACTGCAAATAAAAAATCAAAAATATTCTCTAATTTGGAAAATGAATTTAACGAAGAAAAAAAACAGTATTTAAAATCAATGAACTCTTATAAATTTTCACAGGCATTAGGATTGGTATACGAATTTATTTGGCATCGATTTGCGGATTATTATATTGAGGAATTGAAACAAGAGTTAAAAACTGGTAGAATTGAAGTTCTTGAAGAATTGCAGGGTGTTTACTTCGAGAATTTAAAAATGCTTCATCCATTCATGCCCTTTGTAACCGAGGCAGTCTGGAAAGTATTTCACGGAGAAAATAAATCAATATTAGTTGAACGCTTGTCATTCCCGCGAAAGCGGGAATCCAGAAGTTAATTAATTTAAATAGATTCCCATTTTCATGGGAATGACATAAGAAAAAATATGAAGCGGACCTGGCAGCCAAAAAAGAAAAAAAGATTGAGAAAACACGGTTTTATGAAAAGGATGTCCAGTAAAGACGGCATGAAAGTACTGAAAAGGAGAAGATTAAAAGGAAGAAAAAAACTGAGTGTATAATACGAATGATACGAATCTTTATGCAAATGCCGCGTATTATTCTAATATAGGTTTTATTGGCTTAATTAGTATCATTTGCATTTTTCATTCGTAGCATTCGCATTATTATTTATGCTTGAGCCAAATTTCTTTACTACAACATTCGTCTTTCCAATACTAAATTTATTGGTGGTATTTTATAAAGTCTTTCTTTTTATAAAAATTCCCGGAGCATTTGGATTGGCTATAATTTGCTTAACAGCCTTTATCCGTCTTTTACTCCATCCTTTTTTTAAACAACAGTTGGAAACCAGCAAGAAGATGCAGGACTTAAAACCTCATTTAGACCGCATATCTCATAAACATAAAGACGATAAAAAAAGATTGCAGGAAGAGCACATGAAGCTTTATCAACAGGCAGGTATCAATCCCGCGGCAGGATGTCTTTTTATGATAGTTCAGATTCCTGTTTTTATAGCCTTGTATAATACGCTTTCCCTGTTTTTACTTAACGGTAATGCGACAAAAATAATTTCGCAGATAAATAAAGTCCTTTATCACCCGGCTCTTAAAATTCAGACAATCGATCCCTGGTTTTTTGGGTTTAATTTAGCTTTGGCACCGAATAAAGCAGGCCATTGGTACTATTACCTTTTACCGGTGATTACGGCAATTTTACAGTATTTTCAAACTGCAGTTATGACTCCGGCAGCTCCAACAACCCCTGAGGTATCAGTTGCAAAAAAAGACACCCCGGAGGTGAAAGATAAAAAAGATAACGGCGGCGACTTTCAAAAGGCCATGAACATGCAGATGAAGTTTATTTTTCCCTTGATGATCGGATACTTTTCCTATACTCTGCCGGTTGGACTTTCTTTATACTGGAACATATTTTCGCTTTTTAGTATAATACAGTACAAGAAGATGAAATCTTCTTGATGTGATACGAATCTACGAATAATATGCAAATCTACGAATATACTAATTCTGATTTTATTCGCATATTAGTAGATTCGCGTTAAAATTTGTATTATTCGTATCAAATATTTATGGATAAACTAAAAACTATAAAATCAGAAACGGAAGAGATATTAAAAAAGATGATCGATAAATTCGAGATTGAGGTAACACAAGAGGAAGAAGTATTTCACGTGGTCATTAAGACAGAAGAGGATGCTCCCACGGTTATTGGCCGGCACGGAGAGACAATCCGGGCTTTACAGAAGATACTGGAAGTCATTTTATATAAAAAATTCGGCGAACCTATCGATCTTCTGCTTAATGTGAATGATTACCGCGAAAAACAGGTTGAGAGACTGGAGGGGATTGCCGAAGATCTTGCGCAGAGGGTAAAGGCAGAAAACCGCGAAGTGCCGCTTCGTTCTTTTTCTTCCTATGAAAGAAAGATAGTACACGAGTATATTGCAAAGACTTACCCGGACCTGACTTCATATTCTGTAGGCGAGGGTAGAGACAGACAACTGTTGGTGTCTCCTAAGAAAACAGAAGAGGAAGGTAAGTAATACGAATGATACTAATGAATATACGAATGCCACGAATATGCTAATCTTTCCTTAATGGCAAAAATTTTCTATCCCGAGCTTTCTTACAGGATTACTGGAGTTCTTTATAAGACTCATAATGAATTGGGACGATATTGTAGTGAGAAACAATATGCAGATTCAATTGAAAATAACTTCAAGAAATTAAAAATAGATTATGAGAGAGAAATGATAATACCAATCGGATTTGAAGGTGAATTTAAAGGTAGAAATAAAGTTGATTTTTTAGTTGGAGGTAAAATTATTATAGAAATTAAAGCCAAAAAGATCATTACTAAAGAAGACTATTTTCAAACACGTAGATACCTTTCAATTCTTAATAAAAAATTAGCAATACTTGTAAACTTCAGATCTATATATCTAAGTCCTAAAAGAATATTGAATCCGAACTCTAATGAATAGAATTAGTATATTTGCATCATTCATATAAAGATTCGTAACATTCGTATTACAAATATCCGCATTCAGGGTATATTTATTGTAGAATGAAATATAGTGATAAAAGTTGACATTACTATCCTATAGTACTATAATCAAATATGTATTTGCAAAAAAGTGGAAATTTGCTAAAAAAAGCGATTTTCTTCCTGCCGATACTATTAATTCTTCCTATTGTTATTGCTTTTGATTCACTGATATATTTTATTACTAAGCCGTCGTGTTTAAGCTGTAATACTTTACCTGATTTTTTAAGAACGGCATCTTTATCAGTGTTTTTACTTACAAATGCGGGTTATAAGTTGAAAAAATAAATATATGAGTATAGATAGTGGGATTTTGATAAAAAAAGATAAAAAGACAAAAAAAATCAAAGTAATCAAGATTAATATATCTTCTAATGAAGAGTTAAGCTTCAAAGAATTTTATAAAGCTGAAGATGCGTTGGCTTATATTGAAAAGTCATGGGTAAATTCTAATAATGAGGGTATTTTTGTCGAAGGATTTGCTAAAAGAAAAAATTAAGTTACTTTGAAATATGAGAATATACCAAAGCCAAAAATTAAATTTAAGAGAAAAATCAGTAGTTTTTATTGACTGGGCTAATGTTTATGGTTGGCATTTGAGAGTTGAGCCAAAAACTCTTTTTAAATATTTAAAAAAACATTCACAAATAGAGTTAATTAACTTTTACTTCGGCACTGATAATAACGAAAAATCACAGAACTTTATTAAGCAAATGCAAAAAATAGGCTACATCGTTAACACAAAAGCTGTTAAATACATTGTTGTTGGAAAAGTAGCAAATACTCTTATTAAAAAAAGAAAATGTGATTTCGATATAGAGATTTGTATGTCCGTGTACGATTGCTTAACCAAGGATTATCAATCATTTATTTTTTTCTCGGGTGATGGTGATTTAGCTCCGATTTATAAATATTTAATAGAAAAAGGAAAACAAGTTATTGTGGTTTTTGAAAAAGGTCATGTAGGAAGAGAAGTATGGGAGATAAAGAAAGGTTTATTTAAAACAAGACTGTCTTATCTAAATATAGATAAAAAAATAATCCCCCAAAAATAAATTTCGGGGGCGCGATTAATTATTTATATCACATGAAAAACACTTTGTCAACCAGAAAAAATCAAAGTTCATTCAAAAATCCGGCTGAGTTTTTGAAATCCGCCTCCCTGACTACTTTTATCTTTACTGCGCAATTGGGTTATAAGTTAAAAACTAGAAAATAATATGGCAGAGGGTAGTGAAAGAGATCAATCAGCTAAAGATATAGTAACTGAAGCCAAAGCAAAAGCTGTTGATGATGTGAATAAGGCATCTACCCAAGAACAAAAAGATGATTTGGCAAAAGCAATAGCGAAAGATTTACAGGAAATAAAAATTATTGCACAAGAATTTCTTACTGTAGAAGCTTATGCAAAGGCGAGAAGAGCTACTCATACTCCAGAAACAGTTAAAAAAGGCAATGATGCATTAAGCACATTAGTATATGCTGCTGAGGCAGCAAAAAGGGGAATTAAAGTCTCAAAAACTACCGAAGGTCAATTACTGCTGGAAAAATTAGCCGATAAAAGATTCACATATGCTTCTGATGCATCAAGTATTATTGTTCATTTAGCAGACTTTTTGACCGGAGAAAAGTTTATTGTGATAGATGGAGTTATCAATCCGAAATTTGAAGATGCTTTTCAAAACCTGGCAGGCAGTGATCCAGCAAATGCAAAAGTAATTGCACAAGCTATTATTGAGTCCCCGTCAACTTTTGGACTTACTGAATCTGAAGCCAGAGCAAAATTTGAAGTAAAAGAACAGGAACCTATAAGTAAAAAAGAAGCAAGAGAAGAGGAATTCCAGCAGCAGCAACAAGCTAATTTTGAATCATATCACTGGTCACAAACATATTCGGTCCATTTTGGCGAAGATGCCGACTATGATTTGTTAAATGCAATTCATGTGCCTGATAAATTTATCGACCTAATAGAAAAGTATAAAAATGATATAAGAGAAGAAATTCAAAATAATAAAGATAATAGTGCTAAAACCATAACAGAAGAAGAACTGAGTAAAGAAGTTTCAAAAAAAATAGAGGAGAGGCTTTTTGGTATCTTTACTAGGCTTTTTACAAGGCTAGACAGAACAATGCCGGAGAAGTTCTTTGAGGAGATTGTCCAGGAGAATCCGTTCCATGGTATTCAGGCGGCACTGCAAACTTTGGGAAGTTCAATGGACGCTTTGAGCACAACTCTTTCGCGCTGGGAAAAAGAAGGTCACAGAAATATAGATAAAATAAATCTGGTAAAAAAAGCCGAGCAGGAAAGATTGGAAGAAATGATTCCGTATACATTTAAAGATGAGAATGGAAAAGAGCAAACAATAATGAAACCTAGATTCCGATTGAGGCCCTTATCACAGAAAAAAGAAGTCAAGATGAGCGAGTATGTGACTTACTTAAGATTCATGATGGATTTCTATACTTCTGCCAGGCAGTATACACACAACTCAAAAGCAATTCTTTTTCATCCTGCAGGTGAGCACGGATTTTTTGGACAGTTGGGCGAATTTGCCGAAAAATTAAGAGCTCCTGAATTAGATGAACTATTTTTATTTCCAGAGGCAGATTTATTTCGCGACGCTTTGAATTTATACGATATTCTTCTTGAAGATGAACTTGCTTTTCAGGATTGGAAACATACGCCGGATGGATTTACAAATACCCCAGGCTCTGTTCTTTCACGTATGGAGCAAAAGGTACTTGAAACGCTTAAGAAAATGCATCCGGAAATAGATGATGAAAGAAGATTCGAAAGTGCACTATCAATGGCAATTGGGGCATCCAGAGGAATTTTTATGACAGAGGAAGAAAAGTGTGCTTATGCTGATGCCGCTCTTACTCCTGATGGGAAACCTACCTACACGAGTTACTACACCAACGACACAGCAGCTATTGGAGTGTTGAATCCGGCGCATTTTTTCTGGAGATGGCAAGCTCAAAAATCTTTACCTATGTGGCTTTTTTTACCGGTTGAAGGGATGTTCCCGATAGAAGGATTACCAACAACAGGTATGTGGGATCATAGAGTACTCTATGAAAGATTAATCAAATATAAAGAAACTTTTTTAACAGGAAAAAAGGAAATGGGAAAACAGCCCTTGCTTATTGATTTTATGATGGATATTGGTAATGCGGGTGGGCCAAGTAAAAGAAAAGGCTGGAGAATGTTTTACTCTTCGCAAGGGAATTTTATTTATGAAGATCAAAAAGAAGGTAAACCTATAGCGGGTGAATCGACAAAAAAACTTAATTTTTTAAAGACATGGAAAGCAATTGAGAAAGTTGGTTATGAACTAGCCTATGATTTTATTTATAACGGTGATAGTTATGACGTCAGTAATTATCGATCTACACTTACAAATCCGGCTGAAAGAAAAGAGTTTTTCTCTTATCTGTATCAAGAATATTTTATCGACAACCCTACTACATTTAAAGAATCCGACCTTAATACTTTTTTAACAAGTCTTCAGGGTAAGGCAGAGGAAGTAGCGAATATCAAAAACAAACTTGGACAAGTAGGTAAGGGTGAACTTAATGATCAAATCGAATATGAAAGGTCAAAATTATTTTTATCTCATACCTTAGCAAGATTAGTAGCTAAAAGATTTCCTTCAAAGATTCTGCGTATTGATCGGGGCAGATTTTCTGAAGACGGTGAAAGCCGTTGGTATAAAACCTGGCAAAGGATGGTGAAAAAAGAACCTGAAAAATATGCAACCTTGAAATTCAGCGATTTTCATAAAGTGATGCAGACAATTGGACTAGCCGAAGCATTATTGAGAAAAAAAGTCAGTAGTAAAATGAAGGAACAGATAGAGGAAAAAAGTAAACAAGGTAAGCCCAAAATTGGACTGGATGAGTTGGAAGGTATAGATTTTAAACTCAATGAATCAACAATCAGACAACTATTAGAAAATGAAGCTAAGGATATAACACCAATAGAGATAGATCAGGCCGTAGATTTATATAAAATATTAAAAGAGGACTATATAGGATTGGATTCTGCTAAGGGTAAAAAATTCTTCGATGAATTTGCGCTATATTTAAATCCAGCATTTTCAGAAGAAGGTGGATATACTTTTACTTTCGGATTGCCTGATACTGATTTCAGCTTTGTAACTTTCAGAGGAACAGGTCCAAGACTGGTTGCACGGGCTATAAAAGATACGGCTCAAATTGAACAAAAAGTGATTGGAAATATTTTTAAGCTTGACAGTATCATAAAAACTATGGCAATAGATGGTAAACACGATTTTGAACCTTTAGTTCAGGCTTTGTATGAAATTAAGGATGCCTTGGAAGATGTCCATGGTCCGGATTACGGACAAAAAGTCGCTCATCACTTAGCCGTAGCTGTCGTTAATTTTTTCAAAAAAGATACTCTGGCAAGAAGTTATTTTACAGCACCGTTTGTCACAGGTAGACCGCATTCCATGGTGGCCGAGATATTAGGTGGAGAATTTAGCAATATTTGGGAGTGGGATGTGGGTACTGCCGATCAATTATTTTTTAGGCTACGTCAGAGGCAGGTATTACCACAAAAACCTTATGATTCGACAAAAGGAGAGTTTGAAATGAAAAAAGAAGAGATTACAGACATTTTTGGCAGAAAAAAAACAATAGAACATAAGGTTAGGAGAAAACCGGACTTTATCTGGTATGAAGGTTCGGCTCGCAGGGATGCCGGTGTTCAGATAAAACACAAAGTCTGGGAGATCGCAAACAGCGTGCTGCCACTTTTAGCCATTTGGCTCTTGTGGCAGTACATATCGAAAGCTTTCAAGGAATTTGGCGGACAAAAGCAAGGAGCGCCCGCTTAAACTTACTTTTCCGCTCCATAAATGGAGATTTTTCATCTTGACAACCATAAAGCGATACTGTATACTTTAGTATATGATTCTAAACGACTTATTAAAACGTATTTCGGAAAAAAAGAAAAAACTGGATAGTATCCAGCCTTTCAAGAAGAAAGCTATCAAGAGTCTTGAAGAGTGGCTCAGGGTGGAATTAACCTATTCGTCAAATGCAATTGAGGGAAATACCTTAACCAGATTTGAGACCGCAGAGGTATTGGAAAAGGGAATCTCTGCCGTAATTAGCGGTAAAGCGTTAAGGGATCAACTGGAAGCGGTTAATCACGCGCAGGCAATAGAGTTTATCAAAAAATTGGCTAAAAAAAGAAAATATCATACAGAGATTACCGAAGCGGATATCAATGCCATTCATAGGATTATTTTGACCAGGATTATCGACGAGTCGGCCGGAAAGTACAGGGAATCGGAAATATTTGTCAGAGGGTCGAGTGTGGAGTTCCCACAACCAGTTCAAGTACCTTACCTTATGCGGGAGTTTATCCGGTGGATATCGGTTCAGAAGAAAACGCATCCGGTACTTATTGCAGCCGAAGCACACTACAGACTTGTGAGTATCCACCCCTATATTGACGGGAACGGCCGCACAGCTAGGCTTCTTATGAACCTGATTCTTATAGTCAACGGTTATCCTATGGCGGTAATCCGCGCCGAAGAAAGAACTAAGTATTTGAGCTTATTGGAGCAAGCTCAACTGAAAAATTATCTAAATCCTTATTATCGGTTTATTGGGGTTTCGGTTGAGCGGTCGCTGGACGCTTATATTAACGCAGTAGATGGAAAACCGGTAATTTCGGTAATCGCCGAAACCGAAAAAAAGAAATTAAAAAAGTTTACTCCCGATACTTATGCGGAGTTACTCAAGATCGGTGAATTGGCTAAGGAAACGGATGAAACCATTCATACTCTTCGCTATTGGACAAAAGAGGAGCTTTTAAAAGTATCAGGATACACAGAAGGCGGTTATCAGCTCTATCATCCGGATATGATAAAAAGAGCAAAAGATATAAGAAGGTTGCAGAGTGAAAAGCGGTTGACTTTGGCGGAGATTAAGAAACTTTTCGTCTAAATAAATACACTTGAGATTTTTTGGTTTTTCAGATGTAATGTAAGTATTGTTATGAAAAAAATTGTTATAGTATTTTTTTTCACTTTAATTCTTTTTTATGCTTTAGCTCAATTTAGCTTAGTTCAAGCTCAGGGCCAATTTGCTCCCCAACCTGGGATAACTTGCGGTCAGGCCTTTGATCCTGCGACGCAGGGTGCGTATAAACCAAATGACCTTAATCAAAGACAATATTCCTGTTGCTATTCGCCTTGGGAAGACTTTGGAATAATCGATAAGACTTTTGCCCAGTCCATACCTCTTGTCGGGGATCTTATAGAGACCGCGATTGATTATTTAAATAAAACTATATATAAAATGCCTTTTATCTTTTTACCCGATATTACTATTAAATTAGTACCAAATTTAGGTAATGTTAGGGAGGGAATGAGACAATTTATGAATAAAAACAGATGTGTTCCTGATGCAACTCCTATTGGAAATATTGGCAGTAACAATTGTTATTGTAAAGCCAATGCAAGTCCGGCATTGGCTGCATTAAAACCTCTCTGTGATAATATTGGGGGGAGTGAAAAATCCAGATGCTACCAGTGTATTGGTTATAATCCGAGTAATCCCACGCAAAGATTGGAAGGTGGAGTTTGGACTGCAATAGGCTGTATCAAAACTTCTGCCAGTCAGTTTGTTACCGAAACCATCATGGGCTTTGGTATTTCTTTAGCAGGAATAATTGCTTTGATGTGTATTATTTATTCTGCCTTCATGCTTCAGACATCGGGCGGTAATCCGGAAAGAATTAAGAAAGCTCAGGAGATGCTTACCTCCTGCATAATGGGACTCATGCTAATTATATTCGCCGTGTTTATCTTAAGAGTAGTGGGTGTAGATATTCTAAGAATACCCGGATTTAGATAATCCAAATTTTTTGTACATCTTGACAAACTGTCATTTTGTGCTATATTTTAGTTATATGAATAATATTGTCAGCATCTCAGATTTTAGAAACAATATCTCAGATTATATTAATAGAGTAGTCTATAATAACGACTCAATTCTTATCAAAAAAGGAAAAAAAGTTGTGGCAAAAGTCGCCGCTTATAAAAAAGAAGACAAAACCGACTTTGAGGCTAAAATCAAAAAATATGCCGGCATTTTAAGTAATGACGAAGCGAAGAAAATAAAAGCCGCCATGAAAAAATTTCGCAGGAATTTTAGGATCACTTCTTGATTAAAAATGGGCATATTGCTGGACTCGGATATCATAATTGACTTTTTAAATAATCAAAGCTTAGCTATCTTATTTTTTAAAAGATCTTCGAAAAAAGAATTATTTATCAGTGTAATTTCCTGGGCAGAAGTTGAATACGGTTTCAGAAAATTAAAGTCGGACAAAAAAGTCCAAAAATTTCACGACCTGCTTGATAATTTTCAAGTACAGCTAGTCGATATAGATAAGAGAGTGGCGGAGCAGTATCTGGAAATAAAAATTGATCTGGAAAATCATAAGACACCCCTGGCTGATTTTGATCTCTTGATTGCTGCGACCGCTTTGAGTAACAGTTTGACCATCGCGACAAGAAATGTAAAACACTTCGGCAGGTTGAAAGAGCTGAACTTAGCGTCGATATAATAAAAACTATGGATATAAAGCAAGCCAGCGGTTGACTTTGGCGAAAATTAAAAGATTTTTCGTTGCCGGATGATATTTCGTTGGTATAAAAAACCTCCGGATTTATTTGAATTTATCAAGGTTCACCAGGTTGTCCTAATAAACCCTTAAGAAGAGGAACATCTTTAAACATGGTTTGAGCCTGTTTCTTTAATCCGGGAAATGCAATCGCTAACGAACCATATTGACCAGCTAATCCTAATGTCCCGCCTCCAACTGCTCCGGCGCCGGCGAAGAAGGTGCCAAGGCCGATGCTAATCGGTAAAGGTTTAATACCCATAAGCTCTTTAACTAATTTTACTAATTCCGGAATCAAAAGAATTATTCCAAGCCCGATCAAAAAAGAAAAGGCGTTTTGGTTTAAACCGTATAAAAAAGGCGGCGCCCAAAAGTTTTTCCCGCCCGATAATGAGATGTTATTGATGATTATATTTCCGGTCAGAATAATTATGGCAACTAAGGGAAAGGTAATGATTTCCCCAAAAAGATTTTTAAACCACCAGCCAAAAGTATCTCTACCGGGGATTGCATGAAAGATGAGTAAAATTGGTGCAAAAATTATAAATAAAATTATTTTTATATAGGTAGACAGCAGGAGAAAAAATATCCTAAAGAATAGAAATAGGATTGTGAACCAGACCAGTAATCCAATCAAAAGCGGAACCGCAAAAAATGATAGAAAAATAAATAAAAATATAAATATGATAAATCCGCCTGGACCTGAAAATATCTTACCGACCTGTAGACCGAAAGTTGCAGCTGTGACTCCGACATCTTTTAATAATGAGATAGGACCGCCATCGCTGGCTAAGTAGGTAACTAAGTGGTTTGTGGTTATATATGATCCAACTCCACTGAGTATGAAAAAAAGACCTTGAAGCAAATTGGGTAAAATTCGATAAAAGGTTTTACCTACGTCCATCAGTCCTACCAATCCAAACCAAATTTGGCCTAGGCCATTTGCTTGGATTATATCCATAAGAGATCCGCCTATTGTTAAGGGACCAATTGTGAGAGATTGTTTGTTTATGGGAAATAGCTGATCTATAAGTACGGCAGGAGTAGCTGTCAAAAAGGTGTTTTGAGTTTTTGCCAAATCCATTTTAACAGCACTTGCAGGAACCAATATTGAGATTGATAGGGCAATAATTACATACATCAGATCAATTAAAAATCCGGCAATCGGGAAAGAAAAAGTAATTAATAATAATGAAATAATTATTTTGGGTAAGGCATTTTCAACAGAGATGACTGTCTGTGGATTTATTTTCATCCGAAACATAATCATAAAACCAATTGCAACTAGTACTAATACTAAAAAGACATAGCTTACATCACGGAAAATTTTCCAGATAGGTTGTAGCGGACTGATTGCGGCAAAACCAATACCTTGGGCTGCAAATGATTTTGTTATAAAACCCGAGTCGGCTAAGCCATTGTAAACCCATGATATTCCTGAGGCAGGAGCTCTACTGTAAGGCATCGCCAATAATTTACTCATATAGCCAAAAATACTGCTTTGGAATCTTTTATCACCGTCGGCCGGGTTATCAGTGCAACTTTCGCCAACCATAGTACACATCATGGTTCGGTAGACTGCTATAGCAAGTTTGCCTTCTTTAGTTTTGTTCATTTCAGGGTCTTTGATTACTTTGTAGATTTCTTCCCGATTTTTTTTAACCGGATCAACTTTAGACATGTTTAATTTTTGTTTGTCCTGGTTGATAAAGTACATAAAAAGACTGATGACGGCAAAAAATACAGTTACAACGATGAATATTTTTTTCAATGCGCTTAAAATTTTTTTGAGGCCTTTTAGATAAAAAGAAAGCATAGATTGATTGTAATCGAAGTCGAATAAGAAAGTCAATGAAAATCAATTATTTTGTTTTTGGCGAATTCGGATTTTTCCAGGTGAAAGTATAATTAGATTTCCAGGATAATCTTTTGGTAATAGTCTAGAGAGGAGTAATTTGACTACCTCATTTATAGATCTAACAGACATTTCATTAGGAAAACGAAGAATAACTATTCCACTATGCGTGCCAAAAGCAAAATAGAGAGTATTTGCAAATCCAAGATCGGCAGAAAATAGTACTACTTTATTTTTCTGTGCAAATCTATAGATTTCTTGATCGTCTTTACCTCTTAATCCATGATCGCGTACATCAAAAACTTGAAACCCCTTAGATTTAAGAAGAATAGTAAACGATCTAGGCAGAACTTCATGGATAACGGCTTTCATATAATGGCAATTTTTTCCTCTGCAACAATTTTAGCGGTATACTGAAGCGCAGCTAAAACCTGATTTTTTGTAAGTTCATACTCTTTCATGACCTCATCAACAGACATTCCATCGGCAATTTTACCTACAATTAAATCGATTGGCACTCGTGTTCGATTAATAACTGGCTTGCCAAAACGAATTTTAGGATCAACTGTTATATGGTTAAAAAGTTTAATTTTTCTCATTTTGTTATTATAGTATGTTTTAAAAGACAAAAACCACATTCTGAGTTCAATTATTTGATTTTAAAGATTTAACAAGTTTTTTAGCCGTAGTAAAAGGTCCAATAATTTTTTCTTCTTTTGTTGATTTTGTAGTCTTGTCTAAACATAAGTCTACAGTAAAAGTGACTTGAGAAATTTCATTTTCTGAGATTTTTAATGGGAAAAACATACCATAAGGTATCTTTCTTTTTTTACTGGTATATTTTGTTTGTATCATTTTAAAATAAATCTGTCTAATGGAATAGCAGGATAGTTATTTTTTAACCATTCCTCAAATGTAGCTTTAGCTTGATCCTTTGGTTCATTTAAGCTAACAGTGAATTTATATTCATCCCAGTTGAAATCTATTGTAAATTGTGGTTGAGTTAGAGGGACTTTATTGCTTAGGTCTTGGATTTGCTCCGATTCATTTTTAATTTCAGGTGGCAATTCTTCATCTAAAACACCGGTAAATCCTGTCGGAGGAATTATTTCCGGTGTTATGACTGCGCTGGGAAATTGTTCAGGTAATAGTTCAACTGTTGGTGTAGGAGTGGTAACCGGAATTTGTTTTTGTTGATTAGCAAGATTAAGCGTTGTAAAAAGAATAATTAAAAATATAAGAATAATTACTAACGCAATAAATATTTTTTTGTTCATTTTTTCTATTTTAAATTATTACATTTTTTTTACACCAAATGCACTTTTATATTTTGGAAAGGGAGAGTAGCGATTTTCGTTAATGGGCGGGGCTTCTCGCCTGCCATAATAGGGATCATAAGCCCAGACCTGATTATTATTGTCTATTTCAATTATCCAAAAAAAGTGTCCGCAGCCGTTTTCACAGTAATTTGCGAGAGCAAATATGGTCCAACCCGATCTTAGCCAATTTCTAAAGTCATTAGCAACCTGTTGACCTACGCTTTGAGAATTGTATAGGCGGAATGCTGTTGTTTTAAGTCCATAAGAGCCACCCAGATTATTCAAAGCTGCTTGTGCATCGGAAGCTCTTGATCCGTCACAACCAAGATAATAAGGGATCTTGGCTTTCAATAGATTAGTCGATCCGTAATAATCTACAACAGCTTCTGGAGTGATACTTTTATTTACAAGGGAACCAAGAATCATAGAGACCGTGGTTGGTCCGCATCCTGCCTTACAGATATTACAACCGTTTGGTAAGGAATACCCTCCAAAGTCCTTATTTTTGTAAGGGTTAGGGCTATATTGGGATGCGCCGCATTGAGAATAATATACATAACCTGAGGGTGGAGTAAATGGTATGGGGCCTGGATTGTAGGGCGCTGGTGCGCTAGGTGCTGAATTTGCCCCGCTATGTACATTGCCCGGTATGGGAGTCAAATCAGGAAGATTACCACCTTGCGGTCTAAATCCCAAAGAAAATAATAATCTAATTAACTCGCCGAGAATAGATAAATCAATATTATTAGTGGTATTAGTTGCTGGAGTTTGAGCGACTAGAGGTTTAATCAGGGAAAATTGATTAAATAAAAACAGGAATAAGATAAGAATTATTATTTTTTTGAAAATCTTCATAAAAAGTTGACAATTATTAAAAATTTCTTCATAATGTCAACATGGCTTTATTTGATTTTATTAAAAAACCAAAACAAAAAGCAAGCGATGTTGGAGGAGAAACAACACAAACTAGTGTGACAACTCAAACAGTAGAAACATCACAGGCTGCGCAGAACACTTCACCGCAGAGTTATAACGGCATTGGTCCTCCGCCTTCTCCCAGTCAGGTAAATGTCAATGTCAATCCGCCGTCGCAAAGCGCGGGCGTTCCTCCGCCGGCACAAGTTCCCAATCAGCAGACAACTACAGTAAAAAAAACCACAGTTACAGCCAATGCGCCGGTTAAACAAAGCGAGGAAGATAAAAAAAGACAAGAAATTGATTTGATGACACATCTTACGCAGAGATCAAATAGAGTATTTTTGTCGGCACAGAACAAAGCTAGAGAATTAAAGGTAGATATTGTCGATAGCGAACATCTTTTACACGGCCTTTTATCAGACAGTGAAATCTATAATCTATTTATTGAGTTTAAGATTCACCCGCAACTGATTGAAGAAGAGCTGCAGAAAATTTATAAAAAAGACGATAGTACAAAAAATCCCCAACTTTCTCCCCGAGTGAAAAGGATACTTGGTACTTCATTAGTAGTCGCCAGAAAATTGCGCTATGAATTTATCTCTCCGGAACATATTCTCTTATCGCTTTTTGAAGAGGGAGAAGGAGCCGGAGCCAAAATTTTGTCTAAGCTGGGACTTAAAAAACAGGATCTGAATAAAAAAATTATCGGAAAAAAGGAAGGATTGGAACAGAAAGACAAAGAGGCAGACGCGAAAAAAAATATCGTAGATCAATACACCATAGATCTAACTGCCAGAGCAGCTCAAGGATTGTTGGATCCGGTTGTTGAGAGGTCGGACGTCATTGAACGGGTAATCCATATACTCTCCCGAAGAACAAAAAATAATCCGGCTTTGGTTGGCGAAGCTGGGGTTGGCAAAACCGCTATAGTTGAGGGATTGGCTGAGAAAATCGTAACAAAAGGTGTTCCGGAACCGCTTCTTGATAAAAGAATATTACAGCTTGATTTAATGAGTATTATTGCTGGTGCTTCACACCGAGGCGAATTTGAAGAGAGAATGAAGGAGTTGATAGAACAGGTGCAGGCAAGTAAAGGCCAAATAATACTTTTTATCGATGAGATTCATAACATAGTGGGGGCTGGATCGTCTGGCGAAAATGCCATGGATGTCTCAAACTTTCTTAAACCGGCACTTGCTCGGGGAGAACTTCAACTAATAGGAGCAACCACTCTAACCGAATACAGAAAATATATAGAAAAAGATCCGGCTCTGGAGCGCAGATTTCAACCAGTGGTGGTTCCGGAACCAAATATCGAACAAGGAATCAAGATGCTCAAGGCGATAAAAGATAAGTATGAAGCTTTTCACAGGGTTAAAATACCCGATGATGCGGTCGAAGCCGCGGTTAAACTCTCAAAAAGATACGTGGGAGATAGATTTTTACCTGACAAAGCGGTGGATCTTATAGACGAAGCCGCGTCAGCGGTCCGCTTACCGCTTATCTCTTTGCCCGAAGAAATAAAGTCATTGGATACAAGAGTAGCCGAATTAAACCAAGAAATTCAGGAAGCTGAAAAATTAGCTGATAAAGTAAAGGTAAGAATTTTACGTTCAAAAGTAGCAGATATAGAATCAAACCTAAAAGAAAAAAGAGATGAGTTTGCCATGAAAAAAGCTCAGACGACAACTGCGGTAAGTCCGGATATTATCAAAGACATAGTTTCCCGCTGGACAGGGATTCCCGTTTCTAAGATTACAGAGTCGGAACTGGGAAGACTGACGCAGTTGGAAAAAATCATGCATCAGAGGTTAATTGACCAGGATTTAGCAGTGACTGCGGTTGCTGCTGCAGTTAGACGAGGAAGAGCGGGACTAAAATCCACACAAAGACCAATCGGGAGTTTTGTGTTTTTAGGCCCGTCGGGAGTCGGGAAGACGGAATTAGCCAAAACCCTGGCCGAGGTTTTGTTCGGTCAAGAGGAAGCGATGATCAGATTTGATATGACCGAATACATGGAGCGTCATGAAGTAGCTAAACTTTTGGGAGCTCCTCCCGGATATGTGGGATATGAAGAGGGAGGAAAGCTAACAGAAGCTGTACGGAGGAAGCCATATTCGGTTGTGCTTTTTGATGAGGTGGAAAAAGCCCATCCCGATATATTTAATATTCTGCTTCAAATTCTTGACGACGGCAGATTAACAGATAATAAAGGACATGTTATCTCGTTTAAAAATACGGTTGTGATTTGTACATCAAATATAGGAACAAGAATGATCCAGGATGAATTGATAAAGAGTGATAAGGCCGAGATAGAAGAACCGCCATTCTTATCCAGTTATACTTTTTCACCAAGAGGAAGAGAAATTTTGACAATCGGTTCAAAATATTTTGAGAGAGAAAAGATAAATCAGAATTCTGAAAACGTAATTCAGAAGTCAGATTTATCAGAAAAATCGGATAACCAGTCCTCTGATCGTTCTGATTTCAGTCCTCCGAGTTCCGACTACTCTGTAGATTGGAAAGACGGCGTGCTTCTTGATTACTTTGCCGGACAGGAGATCGAAAAAATCTCATCCGCCGAGACTGCGGAAGGTAAGCCAGCCTTTGCCGAGGCTACTGCGGATAAAGAAAAAGCAGATTTTCCCGTTCAGGGATTTACCACCCATGCAATTTCAGCAAAAGGCGAAGAAGTGATTACCAAAGGAAATAAAATATTTATCAGGGCATCAACTACAGCAAAAACCTGGAAAGCCAACACCTTGATTGAATACTTTAAAGAAGGCGTTGTTGTAAATGCTCTTCCTGACGTTCCGGAAGAACAGTTACCAACGGCCAGATTAAAGACCCATGCTTTTACGCCTGACGAGCGTGAGATAGTGAGCTTTAAAGACCGATTTTGGGTAAGAAAGACAGGATTAAACGACTGGCAGACCGGCCATCTGAAAGATTATTTTGTAGGATCGGAATTTGAAGAAGAGAAAACTCAAACCGAAGACAGTCAGCAAAAAGATCAGACAAAAATTAGCAAGGATTCCAACGAAAAAATTGATACTAAGCAGACAAATAAAGCATTTCCTACTGCCTACTGGGATATCCATACCTTTTCTCCCACAGGAAAAGAGATTATTCTGGTAGGAGACGTCATCTGGTTTAGAAACGGAACAGATGATAAATGGAAAACCCAATCCATACACGATTTCTTTGGTAAGGATTTTCCTCTGGAAAAGGAATTAGAAGAAAAAAGAAAAGTTGATGAAGAAATAGACAGAAAGAAATACGACTTGATAAAAGAGAGAGTGACTGGAGAATTAAGGAAATTTTTCAGACCGGAATTGTTGAATAGATTCGACGAGGTAATAATCTTTGAGCCATTGAAGTTTATACACATGATAGAGATTGTCAGACTTCAGCTAAAAGGTTTAGGTAAATTACTCGAGGATCAGGATATGGGATTAATTTTTACAGAATCCGCTGTAAAAGAAATTGTCAGAGAAGGATTCGATCCAATTTATGGCGCTAGACCTTTAAGACGAGCTATACAGAAAATGATCGAAAATCCGATCTCAACCTTGATTATTGAAAAAAAAATAACTGCAGGCAATCAACTTCAGATTGATTTTGACGGAGAGAGCTTTATCTTTAATATTGAAAAAGTAGAGATGGTTCTGGAGAGTGAGCTGAAAAAACAAAAGATAAAGAATTTCTTATGCGAGTTTTGCGGCAATCGTTTTATGACAATGGTCGTAAAAAACTCGACTGCAATTTGCAGCAAATGTGCCTCAACCAAGGTGCAAGAAGTAATCGAAACGCCCGAAGTTGCAGCCAATGAAACAAAAACACCGATTTCGAAGTCTACGGAAAATCAGATGGAAACAGATAAGACAGATCAACAAGATACTAATTTAAGTTCGGATGGAAAAGCTAAAGACGAGTCTTCAAGCTTTCCAACTGCTCATGCATAGAAATCTTTTAGCACAACAGACTTGTATAGGTGGTAAATGTATAACCGGCCCGTTGCCGTCTAACATTAAAACAATTGGAGACTTGGTCAATAGAGTTGTTCAATTTCTTATACCTTTGGCGGCAGTAATCTTATTAATCGTTTTTATCTGGGGCGGTTACGAATACATGATGTCCCAGGGGAGCCCGGAAAAGGTAAAGTCCGCCCAAGCCAAATTCACAACCGGAATAATCGGGTTGGTTCTCCTTCTTCTTTCGTATATTATAGTAAAGGTGATTAGCGGTATTTTTGGCTTAGGCGGAGGAATTATCTGAAACAAGAGTCCCGATTGACTCTCCATTAATTATTCGCTCAAAGTTTTCTTTTACATTAAAATTAAATACTCTAATCGGCATCTTTCTGCTTTGACAGAGGGCAAAGGCAGTGCTGTCCATAATTTTTAAGCCTTTTTCTAAAGCTGTCTGATAGTCAACCCTGTCCAATTTTTTTGCATCAGGATATTTATTCGGATCTTTGTCGTAGATAGCGTCTACATTAGAAGCTTTTAAAATAATCTCGCACTTTAGCTCAATTGCTCTTAGAGCGGCTGCCGAGTCGGTGGTGAAGTAGGGATTACCGGTTCCTCCGGCTAAAATTACAATTCTGCCTTTTTCCATGTGTCTTAGAGCTCTTCTTCTTATAAATTGCTCACAAACAGGGGGAATTAAAATGGATGACATAACTCTGGTTGAATTTCCCAGTCTTTCCATCTCCTCCTGAAGAGCCAAAGCGTTCATTATCGTTCCCAGCATTCCGATTTGGTCTGCAACCACGTGATCGACCTGTGTCCCTTCGATATATCTTCC
>MGAG01000010.1:74709-87162 GCA_001789645.1 Candidatus Roizmanbacteria bacterium RIFCSPLOWO2_01_FULL_37_12 | reverse complement strand
ATTTTTGATTACCGAAGCGACCTTATTGACTGATTGAAAATCCAGTCCCTGCTTTTGTTTGCCAAAGACTTCACCAGAAAATTTAAGCAAAACTCTTTTGTAGGCGGGTTTTTTCCCTCGGTTCATAAAACTATTGTAACATAATATAATACGAATGATGCGAATCTTTATGCTAATCTACGAATATGCTAATACCGACTATATAATCTTAATTAGAATATCCGCAACATTCGCATAGAATTCGTAGATCCGTATCACATATATGCTTTTAAAACAAATCATATTAAATAACTTTCGTAATTTTGCTGACGATAAATTTGCCTTTAATCCTTTTTTGACCATCATTATCGGGGAAAATGCCCGGGGAAAAACAAATCTGCTTGAAGCGATTTATTTAAACACGCAGGGTGAAGGCTTTAGAGAAAGCAGGGAAGAGGAGCTGATAATGTTTGAGAAAAGTCAGTCAGAAATACAGGGATTATTCGCAAGCGGAGATAAAAATTACATATTCAGGACTATCTTAAAAAGGCTTGGTGACAGTGTAGATAAAAATTTCTCTATAAATATGGCTAGGAGACAGCATAATCAATATCTAAGTGAGACTTCCAAGACCGTGCTTTTTTCTCCCGAACAGATAGAGATAATGACGGGCCCTCCGGACAGGCGAAGAAAATATTTCAATAGTTTATTGGGTTTATTTGATCCTGTATATAAAAAATATCTTGTTAACTATGATAAGGCACTTCGAAAAAGAAACAAAATACTCGAAAGATATAAGGACAATGAGGATTTGTTTAACGAATTAGCCTACTGGAATGACTATCTGGAGAAACAAGCCGGTTATCTGACAAAAAAAAGGCAGGAGTATGTTGATTTTCTAAACGAACATAATAATATCGATAATAAAGCATTCTCAGTTAAATATCTAAAAAACGAATTTAATGAGAGGAGATTAGAGGAAAACTTTGAACTTGAGAAAAGATATAGAAGGACAGTAATCGGACCGCAGAAGGATGACTTTGAGATATATCAGAAAAATAATTCACTAAAAAATCTCCATCACTTTGGATCAAGGAGCGAGCAGAGACTGGCTATATTTTGGTTAAAGTTCAACGAAATCAGACTCTACGAGGTGAGTTTTAAAAACAAACCCTTACTGCTGTTGGATGATATTTTTTCGGAGCTGGATATAAAAAACAAAAAATTGATCATTGATTTAGTAAAAAAATACCAGACAATTGTGACTACGACCGAAATAGAGCTTTTAGAATTAGCCGATATGCCAAAAAGTATTATCAGACTGTGATAAAATTGAATAGAGTTTGGAGATGTGCCAGAGCGGCTGATCGGGCCAGTCTCGAAAACTGGTATGCCCGCAAGGGTATCGGAGGTTCGAATCCTCCCATCTCCGCTAATTAAATAAAGACCTTCACAAAGGGCTAAATCGGTTGCGATACCCTTTTCATAGCAACTTATGAGGAGCAAATTAAAGTCTAACTTTTTTGCAATTCCTCAAATTTTAGAATTCCATAATCCACTTATTGATATCTTGCACAGACCGCATGAATGGTGTTATCCTATTTGTGATTTTGTGACTTTACCATTGGACTTTTTTTTAATAATCGGGTCGTTAATAGTCATAAGAAGAAATTTTATCGGAATACTTGGTAATTTTGTTTTATTAAGTCTCATACTTTGGCCGTTAGCGTTTTATTTGCCCTAATATTTGAAGAATATAATCCATTGGCTTTATTGTTCGCTATTTCAATAATTAAGACAAAATGAAAATAAAGGATTTACCGAAAGTTGATTGGCAGAGGGAGAAGTTGGAGAAAGTTAGTTCTAATAAATTAATAATTACTAATTGCTGTAATTATTTTAGGTAAAGGAACAAGGGGAAAAATGCGATAAGGATATTAAATTGACCAGTCAGCCGACCTAGGCGGTAAAAATTCCGTGAATAGAGATTGTTACAATGTTATTGTACAAACAAAGATGTTAGTAGTCTGAAAGAAAAAGGATTAATACAGGTTTTTACGACTTTTAAGACGATCGTCTTAAAAGTCGTACATGGTAGAATAGTTAGAATGTTAAAGTTAAAGGGAAAAAATCTAAAGGTAAAAAAAATTATTGACAAGCTTATTGAACTTTTTCCCGATGCAAAGATAGTGCTCAAATATTCAAATAACTGGGAATTACTTGTAGCGGTTATACTCTCTGCACAATGTACTGACAAGATGGTTAATAAAGTGACGGATAAATTATTTAAGAAATATAAAACACAGGATGATTATGTTAAGGCAGACCCGAAAGAGTTTGAGAAAGACATAAGACCGACAGGCTTTTTCCGAAATAAAACCAGGAATATTTTAGCTACGGCAAAAATTATTGGGGAAAAATTTGAAGGAAAAGTTCCAAACACGATGAGAGATTTGTTAACTTTGCCGGGGGTTGCCAGAAAGACGGCGAATATAGTTTTAGGAAATGCTTTTGGAATAGTTGAGGGTATCGCTGTCGATACACATGTTAGACGACTCGCAAATTTATATGGACTAACCGATCATGATGATCCGGACAAGATAGAACAGGATCTGATGAAGATAGTTCCGCGAAAAGAATGGTTTAAGTTTACTTATTTGATGATTGAATACGGACGAAAATATTGTCCAGCCCGCAAACACGATCACAAAAATTGTCCTTTGGTAGAATTACTGCATGGAGAATAACTTGGAAAAGCTCCAGTCGATTGATCATCTTCTCGCAAAACTAATTGATGGTCATGATTTAACCTCAGAAGAAACCGAAAGACTACATTCGACAATTTCTCTTTACGATACAGAAGGTTATCATTACGCTATATTTTTGGCTGGACTCCATACAAAGGGTGAAACAGCAGATGAACTATTTGGATATATCGAAAGTTTTAGAAAACTTGTTACTCCATTGAAGATAAAGGTTGATACGGATAGGATGATTGATTTATCAGGTACAGGTGGAGGTGCTTTTAAGACGATCAATGTTTCAACCGCTGCCTCATTCGTAGTCGCTGCCGCAGGTTATATCGTTGCAAAAGCTTCAAATTTTGGAATAACTAGTCCAACTGGAAGCGTAGATATATTTGCTGCATTCGGCATATATATTGCAAAATTAAATAAAGAAAAAATAGAAAAAACTTTAGAAAAGATTGGAATATGTCCATTCTATGTGCCATATTTTAGTCCAAAATTGGCTAATCGCGGCAAAATTTCTAGGAAAGTTTTTGGTGAAAGAAAGGTAAAGATAAGAACGCCGTCTCACCTTGTTTTTAATGTGTTTTCTCCCTTGCCATTAACTCATAGAATATATGGTTGTTATTCTGAAAAATATCTTGATATTTTAGCTAATCTATTCATGAAATTAAAATTTCAAAGATCGCTCATTTTTCATGGTCGTATTGGAATGCCCGAAATTTCAAACGTAGGAGAAACTGTATTTATTGAACAAAATAAAAACAGAATCAAAAAATATATTTTAAAACCAAAAGATTTAGGCATAAAAGAGGTAAAAATTGGCGATATTAAAACAGGAACGAAAGAAGAAAATATTAGAGATTTTATAAGAGTCTTAAAAGGTGAGGGGAGTAGAGGTAAGACAGATTTAATTGCAATAAATGCTGGAGCAGCTTTCTATGCTTTAGAAGATGTGTTAACAATTAAAGCAGGATTCAAGAAAGCTAGGGAAATCTTGCGTAGTGGCAAAAGCTACCTGGTTCTTAAAAAATTAGTAAATAAGCTGGGTGATGTAAAATTATTAAGAAACTTGGAGGAATCTTTGCTATAATCGATTTTATGAAAACCTATATCGATTTAACTAACACCGTTAAAAAATATAAAGGAAAATGGGTTGTATTTGATGCGAATTTAAAAAATATAGTAACGTTTGCTACAACCGCAAAAAAAGCATACGATAAAGCGATCAAGAAAGGTTTTGAAAAACCTACTTTATTTAAGGTTCCGCAAAAAAATATTCCGTATTTTGGAATTTGTATTCATGATAAAGTACAGATTTAAGTATGTAAAGATTGGTTCTTTTTTACGGCCAATTATTCCTGTAACGCTTCGCAATGAAAAAACTTCTTTTGATTATTTAGCTCTTATTGACTCTGGCGCTGATTTCAACATGTTCCATGGAGAATTGGCAGAAATTTTAGGTATTGATTTAAAAAATCTAAAAACTACTCAATTCGGTGGTATAAAAAAAGGCGCACAAGGAGCGGGTTACTTTAGCGCTATTGAGATTGGTGTGAAGAATCAATTTTTTAATACTCCGGTTATTTTTTCAAACGACATTTCCGATAAAGGATATGGAATTTTGGGTCAGCAAGGATTTTTCAATCTTTTTAAAGTGAAGTTTGATTTTGCGACAAAAAGTATACAGTTAAAGACTAATAGATAAAAACGGTAGTTTTATTTTTTTCTAATTTTCGTATAAATTTTCGAGTTCTTTGACTCCACCGAAGGCGATGCGGTCGATGACAAGGTCCTTCATGCCCAACATGAGACCCGGGGTGATGACATATTCGCCGTATTTATCGTTGATGGCGTCCAACGCGGTGGAGACTTTCCTTTCTTTAACTTCCGGAAAATCAAAGAGAGATGCCTGGGATTTTTTCGAGGGAATAAGGTCATAACAGCTGATGCTTATTTTTACTATTACTTTTTTTTCCGGCTGTTGGTTAAAGACGTATAAAGCTTTCCGATATAGTTCAAATACGGTTAGCATTTCCGTCTGGAATTTCCTGCCACGGTGCCAGAATGTGCCGTCATAATACAGACAGGCGACGTGGATACCGAGGGCGGCTTTTCCGGCTTTTCTTAGTCTCCTTCCCATCTTCTCGCACAGCTTCATCATAATCTGGGCTAGTTCATGCGGATCTTTAGTAGCTTTTCCCAAAGCATAGTCCTGACCGAAGCTTTTACGGGCAAAAATAACATCGTCTATCTCCCAGCCCCGTAATCTTAAGTACCAGTAATACCCGACTATGCTTTGGAAGACCTGGTTTTTAAGAAGAGACAGGGGGGCGTCTAAAAATTCCAAGGGAGTAAAGATTCCGTTGGCATTTAATCTGGCTTCAAAGCGCTTGTTAATTCCGCAAAGGTCAATCAAGGTTAGTCTTTTGTAGACGTCCCTGAGATTTTTATCGGTAATTATCTCAAGACCGTCCGGCTTTTTTAAAGAGGCGGCTGTTTTGGCCAGAAAGCGGTTACTGCCGATTCCCAAACTGCAGGATATCCACTCGCCGATTTCACTGCGGAGCCTTTGCTTTATTTCTTTACCGATTTCCACAAGGGATCGGTTTAAGTAACTTTCCATACCGGTAAAGTCGATAACGGCTTCGTCGATTGATCTGGGGTAGACATTGGGAGAGTAGTCTTTAAAGATCTTCTTAAATTTTATGTGGACGTCTCTGACCAGCGGTGGATCGGGAGTCCGCACCATGACGTTTTTACATAATAAACGGGCATCTCTTACCGTCATTCCGACTCTTATTCCGTATTGCTTGGCTTCGATCGAGGGTGAAACCACACAGCCGCTGGGAGTTGCATACGCCGCAACCACAACCGGTTTCCCCCGGAGGTGCATATTGGCCTGCTGTTCTACCGTGGCAAAGCAGGAGTTAAGATCAATATGCATGATCGTCGGATTGTTTTTGTTAATCTGGAGTTCCATCGGTTATTTCTTCCAATGTCCAATGGAGTGTTTCGCTATCCAGCCTTAGTCTGAAGTCCATGTTGTCGTCGGTGACGTGAAAGATATGTTGAATATTCCTGCCCAGCCTGACACGGTGGTAGTAGGACAGTTTTTTGATGAAAAATTCTTTTCCCTGCCAATGTAATTTGAGAGGGATCACGGTTCCCTTCATCCTGTCGTATTTGGTGATGACGCTTATTTTTTCGTTGATGATTTCCAACATATGATTTAAAGTTATTTCAAAACCACAATTTAATTCAGATTCCGTCGCGATTTTTTTCCCACAAGTGCTCGAACCAGCGAAAGGCTGGAAAAATTCTCCGCGCTTGTGGGATCCCTTAAAATCGCGCCACCTGTTAAATAATTAATGTAGGTTTTGAAATAAAATTTCATAAATTACAAAGGTTTTAGAACATCAGGATCGTTATTAAATGGATTATTGACTCTTTTGGAAACTATAATTTTTTCCATATTTTGTGCGGGGTAGGGGTGTAAAAATTCCTTGATGTTTTCGATTTCGACCAGATCGGGATTGAGCCATGCTTCTTCGTCTTCTTTTTTCAGGATTACGGGCATCCGGTTATGAACTTTTTCCAGCAACTCATTGGGGGACGTGGTAATGATGGCGTAGGATTGTATTTCCTGTCCGGTTGCGGGATGTTTCCAGCCGGTGTGCAGTCCGGCAAAGGAGAAGTATTTTTGTTTTTTAACTTTGAAATGGTAGGGCGTTTTGCCTTCCGGCGTATACCCCCACTCGAAAAATCCGGATGCCGGCACAAGACAGCGCTGGAACTGAAGATATTTATGTGCCCATTTTTTAGTTAATATCGTATCATCTCTCAGGTTGATCAACCCTTTGGGTTTGTCTGATTTTTCCCAGAAAGGTATGAGTCCCCAGAGCATAATTTCCAGAACGTTTGGGCTCTGGGCTATGATTACGGGCTGTTTTTGACCCGGGGCAATATTATAGCTGGTTCTTAGTTCATTTTTAGACAGGGTGTTGGTTATTTTAAATCTGTCGGTGAATTCTCTCGGGTCGGAAAAGTCCAGATTATATCTTCCGCACATAGGTTCAGTTAAATTTTCTAACAACCGCTTTAACTACACCGAATATTTCCAGGTTTTGCTTGGGATAAAAGGGGGGATATTTGGGATTGGCCGATTCAAGATGAGCCCGAATTCCGTCTTTTTTTAAAATTTTAAGAGTCCATTCCCTGTCGATTTGCGCCAGAACTATGTCTCCGGAGGTTGCCGGACGCTTTCTTTCGATGATGACAATATCTCCGTCAAATATTCCCAGCCCGATTAAGGAGTCCCCACTGACTTTTAGTAAAAATGCAGACTGCGGATCGCCAATAAGATAATCATCTAAAGTCAGATAGTCTCTATTTTCTTCGGCTAGAATTGGGAATCCGGCCTTGACCAATCCAACTAAGGGAAGTGCGAAAAATTTTGAAGCCGGAGCAATTTTAGCCCCTTCTTTTTTAATAAATCCCGCTTCGATAAGCTTTTGAATAATCTTGAAGACAGCATTTTTTGAAGCTAAATTAAATATATTAAGCATCTCCGAATAGGAGGGAAGACGTCTGTGTTTCTTATAAAATTTTTTGATTTTGTCTAAACGATCGTTCATAGTTGTTTTTTTGTCATTCCGCACTTGATGCGGAATCTATTTAATTTTTAACTTCTGGATTCCCGCCTTCGCGGGAATGACATTGAAAGGTAAACGGTTGTTTAACAGTATAGTAAACACTCGTTCACTAATGCAAGCGCATATTATTATAAGTTATAAAATGAAAGAATTATTTTTTAGTAGTAGTTGAAGCTAGGGGAGTAGATGTAGCCTTTATATCTTTTATTGCTCCGGGAACGAGCTGACCCTTTTTTTGCTCACCCCGATAAAATTTACCCAATTTAGAATGAGGATCAGCTCTTTTAATCAAATCTGTATAATTGACTGTTTGATTTCTCCACCCTTTTCTTCTATCATATCCAGCAAGGGATTTGATAGTATCTCTTGCAGTTTGCTCACCACGCCAACCTTTCTTGGTAATTAATCCACCCGGATTTTCTTCCACAAGCCAACGGATAACAGTTGTTTGTGGATCAAAGTTAGAGAGATCTGCTATATTTCCATCGGCTCCGTAATAAGTGATTTTTTGATTAGGGTTTTTTGCAGTTTCCTTTTGCCAAAGATCAATAATTGTTTTTGGATCTATACCTGGTTGGTCTTTTAAGGTTTTCAAATAATAAGACGTAAAATCCTTATTTAGTTCTGTTGGAGAATCTGATTTCTCATTAGGATCTATTAAACCTTTTATTTCTTCATGAGTTAAATAACCCCCGACAACTTTATCTTCATTTGGCTTAGCATCAGCAGCCGCCTGTTGTTCTTCTGGCGGCGGAACAGCTTCTTCTGGAGTTGATGGACCATCGTTCATATAAAAACAATACTACTACTACTACTACTTTTCAAGCGCATTTTTTGTCAACTATAGCTTCAAGAAGGAGTAAATTTAAATAAAATAATCTTTAAAATATTTTATAGTTAAATTATGCATAAAATTTTCTTTTATAAAAAGGCTTCAGGAAGAGAAGTAATCTCGGAATTTATAGATTCCTTTCCAAATGAAGCTATAATCAAGATCCGTACTGATAAAGATTGCTTGAAGAATTTGGTCTGTCATTAATGTCTACGGGTAAAGTCAAAAAAATTTCCGGCACTTTTAATTTATATGAGTTAAGGATTAAAACCTCGGTTCAGATTAGATTGTTTTTTAGACTTATTAAACCTGATAAACTTTTAATAGTTCACGGTTTTATTAAAAAAACAAATAAAATCCCTGTGAAAGAAATGGAGTTGGCTATAAACCGGAAAAAAGAATTTGACATATGATAAATCTATAGATATAATAATTTTGTTATAAATATAAACATTAATATGCGAAATATAAATGATCTAACCAGTTGGGAAGCATACGAAAAAAAATTAATGAAAAAAAAGGGTTTTAAAAAATTAGCTGAGAAAAATGAAGCAAAGTATCAGTTAGTACGAAGTCTTATTGCCGCCAGATTGAAAAAAAATCTAAGTCAGGCGGAATTGGCGAAAAGAGTAAGGACTAAGCAACCTGTAATCTCTCGATTAGAAAATATGCAGTCATATCCAACCTTTTCATTACTTGAGAGAATAAGTCAAGCTCTTGGAGCAAAATTACATGTTTATTTTCAATAAATAAGAGATTGCATTTTCATACATGTCTTAAATTTTATGTTAAATATACTAGGAGCACCTAATTTTTATTTCAATAAAATATTTTTTGTTGCAGGAACACTGATTGCCACATTTATAATTTCCTCGCTTATTAAAAAAAGCTTAGACCTAGTTTTTATGGAAGGGAAGGGGAGGATAAGAACAGTGAGATCTTTATTGAAAAGTATTATTGATGTTGTTTTACTATTAGTTGCTGTTTTAATAATTCTGTCTAATCTGGGTATAGATATAATTCCGATATTGACTGGTGCGGGAATATTAGGTCTCGCTTTTTCATTTGGAGCACAGAGTCTGTTAAAAGATCTGATCGCAGGATTTTTTATAATAATTGAAAATCAGTTCAATATCGGCGATAAAATTCATATAGGAAAGTTAGAAGGTGAGGTTAGTAAGATGACGTTGAGAATTACTGTTTTAAGAGACAAAAACGGAAATTTAATCTATATCCCAAACTCCCAAATAACAACCGTAGTCAAAATTAAAAGCAGTTAAGAATATCTATCAAATTTGGGAATGATTTTTCCTCCGTCGATTATCAGATATCCGGCAACGCCATTTTCTATAAAACCCGTATTAATATATTGATTTTTTAAATCAAAGTCAGCAAAGTGGGAGTGGCCGCATACAAATACTTCGTTTTTATTGGCTTCTTTTTTAACCTTATTTTTCATAGTTTGGCCGGTCCGTTTTAATATAAATTTGAGAGGAGAGATTTTTTCTAAAAAAAACCCAGCAATTATAGTAGTATATTTGCAGATGGATCGAGGCAGCGCTTCATCAAACATCGGTAAAATTCTGTTACCATGTTCAAAGATAAATTTTTTTCCATTTATCTTCATCCTGTACGCATTAGCTTGAAGATTTGAAAATAGATTGACGTTTTTGTCACTGTAAGACTGCCGATCATGGTTACCGAACAGATAGACGGCTTTTTTGGCTTTTAAAAGCGGAAAAAGTTTTTTCCAGGGGGAAGAGATAAATTTTTCAAAGGATGTTAGTTGACCATCCCAAAAATCGCCATTGATAATTACAAAATCAGCATCCGAGATGATTTTTTTTAAGAAAGCGAATTTTTTAGGTTCAAATTGATCAGTGAGGTGAGTATCAGAAAATACTAAAATACGCATTAATTTTTTCTGGATTCCCGCTTCCGCGGGAATGACATACAAAAATATTATTTACTAATCATTGTTTGAATAATGTTGCGGGGAACATCTTCGTAGTGTGATGGCTCCATGTAGAAAAAACCTCTCCCTTCGGTGAGAGAGCGGATTACAGTAGCGTAACCGGACATATCGGCAAGCGGAACGTAGGCTTTTATTACTACCGCACGACTTCTTTTTTCAGTACCGATTATTTTTCCTCTTTTGGCTGAAATATCGCCAATCACAACACCCATAAAGTTTTCAGGTACGGTTACTTCAAGCTTCATGATCGGTTCGATTAGAGAAAGCCCGGCATTTTTAGCTGCAGACTGGAGAGCCATAGAACCGGCAATTTTAAAGGCAATATCTGAGGAATCAACATCATGATAACTGCCGTCAAAAAGGGTTGCCTGAAGATCGGTTAAAGGATAGCCGATTAGAATGCCCTTTTCCATCGCCTCAATTATTCCTTTCTCAACCGGAGGAATAAACTCGGAGGGGATCGACCCCCCCTTGATTTTATTGACAAATTTAAAACCGCTTCCCCGAGGGAGTGGTTCAATCTTGATCAGACAGTGGCCGTATTGACCATGTCCTCCTGTTTGTTTTATATACTTACCTTCACCTTCGGTAGACTTTGTAATGGTTTCTTTATAGGCAACCTGGGGTTTTCCTACATTTACAAACATGCCCATTTCCCGTTTCATACGGTCAACCAGTATCTCCAAATGAAGTTCACCCATTCCCGACATAATTGTTTGACCTGTTTCATGGTTTATTTTTACCCTGAAAGTGGGATCTTCTTCGGCAAGTCTTTGCAGAGTATAGGATAGTTTTTCCTGGTCGGCTTTTGTCTTGGGTTCGATGGCAAGCGAGATGACCGGTTCGGGAAAAGTAATCTTTTCTAAAATAATAGGATTATTTTGGTCAGCTAAAGTGTCGCCTGTTTTTGAATCTTTCGGACCAACCAAAGCGACAATCTCACCTGCGAATGCCTTATCGATTTCTTCGCGCTGATTGGCATGCATTATTAATACACGGCTGACTCTTTCTTTTTTGTTACGGGTTACATTATAAATATAAGAACCTGATTCTAGAGTGCCGGAATAAATTCGCAAATAGGTAAGTTTTCCGACGTGCGGGTCAAGTTGAATCTTAAAGGCAAGAGCTGAAAATTTTTCTTCATTAATAAGTTTTCTTACTTCCTCTTTCTCTGTTTTGGGATTTATGGCTTTGATTTCCTTTAAATCGTTTGGGGAAGGCAGATAGTCAACGATTGCGTCTAAAATCGGCTGTACTCCTTTATTGCGTAGCGACGTTCCGGCATAGACCGGAATTAATTTATAGGCAATAACTGCTTTTCGCAAAGATCGTTTGAGTTCGTCTACAGTGATTTTTTCATTATTAAGATATTTATTTAAAAGTGCGTCGTCGGTCTCTGCGATTTTTTCAATTAGTTTAGCCCTGGCATGTAATACTTTATCTTTAATATCGGGTGCAATTTCATCTGTGATAGAGTACTTGGTTCCTTGAGAGTCTTGATCCCAGATTAAAGACTTTAAGGCTAAAAGGTCAACTACCCCTTTAAAATCTTGTTCTTTGCCGATCGGAAAGACCATGACTGCCGGTTTTGCACCTAAACGCTCCTCAATTTCTTTAACGGTTGCCTCAAAATCAGCTCCCAGCTTATCCATTTTATTTATGAAACAAATTCGGGGCACTTTATATTTATCAGCTTGTCTCCAGACCGTCTCAGACTGACTCTGTACTCCTTCTTCGGCGTCAAATACGACCACACCGCCGTCGAGAACTCGTAACGATCGTTCAACTTCCGCAGTGAAATCAACATGACCGGGAGTATCAATGATATTGATGCGAACATCTTTCCAAAAGGTTGTAGTGGCGGCGGAAACTATTGTTATTCCTCGTTCTCTCTCCTGCGGCATCCAGTCCATCTGTGTTGTTCCTTCATCGATATCGCCGATTTTATAGGTTCTGCCGGTATAAAAAAGAATTCGTTCCGTTGTCGTAGTTTTACCCGAATCGATATGAGCGATTATTCCGACGTTGCGGATTTTGTCAAGCGGAACTATTCGATTTTTTGTGATAATTGATTGTTGAGCCATACTTTAATTTTAAAGTTAAAATCTAAAAATTAAAAACGAAATTATAAATTTAAAAATTTTATTTGTAATTTTTACTTTTTCGCTTTCACTTTTTAAATTGGAGTAACTACCACTTTAAGTGAGCAAAGGCTTTATTTGCATCTGCTAGTTTTTCGGTTTGTAATTTTTTATTAACGGCTTG
>MGAG01000010.1:0-74647 GCA_001789645.1 Candidatus Roizmanbacteria bacterium RIFCSPLOWO2_01_FULL_37_12 | reverse complement strand
CTTTATTGGGTCGAGTCTTGGCCGCGATGATAATCCAGTTTAAGGCTAAAAAAAGTCTGCGATTTTTGCGAACCTCAATTGGAACCAAATAAGAAGCTCCACCCAACCGGCGAGATTTAACTTCATAACTCGGTGAGACGTGTTGAATGGCTTGATGCAGAACGCGCAGAGGATCTTGATCCTGTTTATTGAGTTTATCAAATACACTATAAACTATTTTTCTGGCTACTGATTTTTTCCCGTCCAACATGATATAGGTTATTAGTTTAGCGACTTCAAGGCTGTCATAGACAGGATCCGATATCGTTAAGCGTTTTTTATAGGGACGACGAGGCATAAAATCAATATAAAATATTAAATATAAAAAATTAAATATTCACAGTAAAAATAAAAAATATTTGATATTTAATCTTTAATTTTTAATATTATGAAGCTGCTTTTGCAGTTTCTAACTTTGTACCATATTTAGACCGAGAGGTTTTTCTGTCAACAACACCGGCGGTATCATATTTGCCTCTGACAATATGATATTTGACTCCAGGCAGATCTTTGACTCTCCCCCCCCTAATTAATACAATTGAGTGTTCAGCTAAGTTATGACCTACCCCTTGGATGTAGGCAGTGACCTCCATTTTATTGGATAGTCTGACGCGAGCTACTTTTCTAAGTGCCGAGTTTGGTTTTTTTGGAGTCATGGTCCTAACGATAGTACACACGCCTCGCTTCATGGAGTTGTTTGTGGCGACGTACTTTCTTTTTAAGGCATTAAAAGTTAATTTTAACGCAGCAGCTCGGGATTTTTTAATCCTGTTTTTCCTCTTTTTTTTGATCAACTGGTTGATCGTAGGCATATTTGCTTAAAAATTTCCCGTAATATTTTTCGATTAAATCGGCTGTCACGGGTATTAATCTGCCAATTATAACATTTTCCTTTAGTCCCAACAAGTAATCTACCTGACCTTTTATCGCAGCAGAACTCAATACGTTGGTTGTTTGTTCGAAAGAGGCGGCTGAAAGCCAAGAATCAGTATAGATTGCAGCGCGCGTTATACCCAGTATTGAGACTTTACCCACTGCCGGTTTTCCACCCTGAGCCAGGATTTTTTTGTTTTCTTCTTCAAATCGGATCCTTGAGACAACCTCATCCTTAATAAATGAAGTGTCACCCTCGTCCTCAATGATTACTTTATCGCTCATTTTTCGGATAATAACTTCAAAATGCTTATCATGAATATTAATGCCTTGGGATTCATAGACTTTTTGTACCTCATCGAGCAGATAAAATTGAGCTGATCGAAGACCTTTTATAGTCAAGATATCATGTACGTCAAGATAACCCTCTGACAGAGGAGTTCCTACGGTTACCAGATCTCCATCCTTAACTTTTAATTTTTGCGACATTGGAATAATAAACTCTTGTTCGCGTTGCGGATTTTTATCGGTGGATGTGATTTTTACAATATAGACTTCTCTTTTGGTATCTTCCTGGACAGAAATTTTGCCTTGTACCTCAACTATTGGGGAGACAACTTTTGGCGTTCTTGTCTCAAAAAGTTCTTCAACTCTCGGGAGACCCTGTGTTACGTCAGAGATAACTATGCCTCCAAAATGTCTTACCCGCATGGTAAGCTGAGTTCCGGGTTCGCCGATCGATTGGGCCGCTATTACGCCTACCGGAACGCCAACTTCAACAAGGTTATTATTTGAAAGATCAACTCCGTAACATTTTTGACAAACGCCATACTTTGCTTGGCAGTATAAGGCCGATCTTACGACAGCTTTTTTGACGCCGCTTTTTTGGATCAGATCTATTTTAACTTCATCAATCAGCTCATTAGCCTTGATAATAATTTGCTTACGCTCAGATAAAAGATCTTTGGCTAAAAATCGGCCTCTGATTCTCTCGGTAAATTTTTCTCCTCGGGTATCTGTTGTAGTTACGGTTAGACCGTCGGTTACCCCACAGTCTTCTTCCCTGATAATCATATCATGGGCTACATCGACTAATCGTCGAGTAAGATAACCCGCATCGGCCGTTTTTAAAGCTGAGTCAGTCAGACCTTTCCTGGCACCGCGCGCAGAAATTACATACTCGAATATTGATAACCCCTCTCGATAGTTAGATTTAGTGGGTACCTCAATGATTTTTCCTAAAGGATCAACGACCAGTCCCTTAATGGCAGACAATTGTTTTAACTGTTCGCGAGAAGCTCTCGGACCTTCTGATTTGATGGCAAGCTTGACCGGGTTTTCTTCAGACAGCGCATTCCAGGTTAAATCTGCAAGTTTTTCGGTTATTTCTATCCAAAGTTTATTTGTGTATCGTTTTTTTTCTTCAAGAGTAAGCAGTCCTTGTCGATAATTTTTTTCCACTTTTTCCACCGCTTTTTCTACCTGTTTTAACATTTCTTCTTTTTCATTAATTATGACGCAGTCAAAAACGGAAAACGAAAGTCCACCGGCGATGGTTGCTCCCCAAAAGCCAACTTCTTTTAATTTATCAATTAGAGCCCCGACTTCCTGATTCTTAAATATTTTCATCGCCTTCACAACTATCTGTTTCAAAGTGGATGCTTTTACGTCATTATTTACAAACCGCAGTTTCTCAGGCAAAGCCTGATTAAAAATTATACGCCCGATAGAAGTTTTTAATAGTTGATCGTTGATTTTAACAAAGATTGGACGTCTTAAGGCAATTTTGCCAAATTGATAGGCGATTAAAGCCTCATTCTCATCAGTAAAGCATTTTAACTCTTCGTCTTTTGCATTAAGGTAGCTATTATCAAGTGTCGTAATATGATAGCAACCCAACGCCATTTCTTTATTGGGCAGAACTATAGGTGTTCCGTCGGCCGGTTTTAAAAGATTATGGTAGGGAAGCATGCGATCTTGAACTTCGTTAATTGCTTTTTTGGAAAGCGGTAAAAATACTCCCATTGCGTCTCCATCAAAATCAGCGTTATAACCGGAACAAACGGTAGGATGAAGCTTTATAGCATGTGAATCAGTTAAGACAGGATAAAATCCCAGAATCGACAGTTTGTGAAGAGTTGGTGCACGATTCAAAAGAACCGGGTGATCTTTTGATATTTCTTCGAGAATATCATAAACAATCGGCTCTTTTTTTTCCAGGAAATTTTTAGCACTTTTGATGTTAGGAGCGAGTCCTCTGACGATAATCTCGTGTAGAAGGAATGGTTTAAAAAGCTCTAAAGCCATTTCCTTAGGAAGTCCACATTGGTGCAGCTTCAAATCAGGTCCGACAATAATTGTTGATCTTCCTGAATAATCAACCCTTTTTCCCAAAAGATTCTGCCTGAAGCGACCCTGTTTTCCACGCAGAATATCAGACAGAGACTTTTGAATTTTGGAAGCCGCACCTTTAGTTCGAGCCCTACCTCTCGATTTTTGCAGATCGATTAAGGAATCAACAGCTTCCTGGAGCATTCTTTTTTCGTTGCGAAGTATTATTTCCGGAGCACCAAAGTCTATTAGTTGTTTCAGGCGATTGTTTCTATTGATAACTCTTCGATAAAAATCGTTAAGATCCGATGTGGCAAATTTTCCACCCGGCAATTGAACAACAGGCCGTAAATCCGGAGGAATAACAGGCAGAACCGTCCAAATCATCCATTTTGGTGATATATTGGCTTTGACAAAGGATTCCAAGAACCTGACCTTTTTAAGCAGCTTATTTCTTCTTTCTCCCTTTACTTCATTAAGGTCTTTTAACGCTTCAGCATATTTTTTATTCAGATCGAAGTTTGATAAAATTTCATAGACGATTTCAGACCCCATACCCGTATCGATAAACTGATCGGCTTTTTTTTCCTTAAGATAGAGAAAGTCATCTTCTTCGATTGTATCGAGATATTTTAATGATTTCATGACTTTCAAAAGACGATCGAAAAAAGAGACCTTTTGATTTTTCTGTTCAATAAATTTATCAGATAGTAATTTAAGCTGCTCTCTTAGTTTAAATTCCAGTTCTTGTTCGGCTATTTCTCTTTGTTCTCTATTATCAATTTTTTTTACAAGTTCTTCTTTTTGATTCTTAAAATCCTTTTCCACATTTTTTTGGTTTTCTGACTGGTCTTTTTCTAAAGCGACTAACTCCTCTTGTTCAATTTCTTCGATGATCTTAACGGACTGTTTTTGTTTTTCCTTATCGATTTTTTTAACTAGATAAAGAGCATAATAGATGATACGCTCCAGTGATTGAGGTGCAATGTCAAGAATCGTGCTTAAAACAGAAGACGACCCTTTAAAATACCAGATATGGGCAATCGGGGAAGCCAATTTAATGTGGCCAATTCTTTCGCGGCGTACAGCCGAAGTTGTAATTTCGACGCCGCATCGGTCACAGACGATTCCTTTATATCTGATTCTCTTATATTTTCCGCAATAACACTCATAGTCTTTGGTCGGGCCAAAAATCCTCTCGTCAAATAATCCGTCTTTTTCTGCCCTGAAGGTACGGTAATTTATTGTTTCGGGTTTAGTTACTTCGCCATGCGACCAGCTCGATATTGCCTCAGGAGAAGCGAGCTTGATGCGAAGTCCAGAAAAATCAACGAGTTCGTGATTATCCATAATTATATCTGATACGAATGATACGAATTTCTATGCGAATCTACGAATATTCTAATACTGAATTTTATAATCTGAATTAGCATATTCGCATCATTTGCATAAGATTCGTTGATTCGTATCATATTACTTTATATAGTCTATAGCTAATCCTAATGCGTTTAATTCCTTCATCAAAACGTGAAATGATTCAGGAACATTGGACTGGGGAATGTCAACTTTTTTGATTATCGATTCAAAAGCTTTGGTTCGTCCCCTGACGTCATCACTTTTAATGGTTAGCATTTCCTGTAATGTATAGGGAACGCGATGAGTTTCGAGAGCCCAGACTTCCATCTCACCAAATCTTTGTCCACCCATCTGTGATTTTCCTCCCAACGGTTGCTGGGTTACCAGAGAGTACGGACCGACTGATCTGGCGTGGAATTTATCCTCGACCATGTGGATTAGTTTCATAATATAACCTATACCGACAAAGACTTTCCTATCGTACGGTTGTCCCGTCTGTCCATCAAACAGAGTAACTTTTCCATCAAAAGGCAGTCCGAGTTTTTTAAGTTCAGAAGTAATAAATTGTTCCTTTATTTTTTCAAAGACAGGAACAGTGATTGAGGTATTTTTATTTTTTGCAATAAGACCAAGTAGGGTTTCAAATAGTTGTCCAAGATTCATACGGGATAGGATGGAAAGGGGAGAGAGTATGACGTCCACTGGTGTACCGTCTTCTAAATGTGGCATGTCCCATTCCGGGAGGATTTTAGAGATAACTCCTTTGTTTCCGTGTCTTCCGGCAAGTTTATCTCCTACCGAAATTTTCCGGAGTTGAGACGTTGTTACGATAATTCTTTTTAATACGCTTGGTTCTAATTCGTTTGGATCTTTTTTGGAATCAATTACTTCCAAATCTACTACCGTTCCCCGTTTACCATACGGAATACGAAGTGAAGTGTCTTTGACATCCTTGGCCTTTTCACCGAATATTGCCCTCAGAAGTCTTTCTTCAGCCGTAAGTTCTTTTTCTCCCTTTAGAGCCACTTTCCCAACCAAAATGTCGCCACCCGACACCTCAGATCCGACAATAACCAAACCGTCCTTATCCAGGTTTTGCAGGACTTCCTCCCGAACGTTTGGAATATCTCTGGTTAACTCTTCCGGGCCAAGCTTGGTATCAACAAGATCGGCAATAAATTCTTCGGAAGTAATAGAAGTTAGAAGATTGTCTCTGATCAGTCTTTCCGAGATAACAAATCCATCTTCATAACCAAGTCCGTTAAGTGAGGTATAGGCAACTACTAAATTTTGGCCCAAGGCAAGCTTACCGTTATCAGTTGATGGTCCGTCTATAATAACTTCACCCTTTTTTATTTTTTGTCCTGGTTCAACTTTTGGTTTTTGATCGAAGACAACATCTTTATTTGTTTTTACAAATCTGTTTAATTTATAGGTGTATTCTTTTCCTGACTTAGCTTTTAAGATAACTTTTTCTGCATCCACATACTGTATTTGTCCGTCTTCTTTCGCAAAGACTGTTCTATTAAGTGCAGAAGTAATTTTTTTTTCTAATCCCGTGCCAACGATTGGAGCTTGAGGATTGATTAAGGGAACAGCTTGACATTGCATGTGTGTACCCATAAGGGCTCGACTCGCATCATCATTTTGAAGAAAAGGAATTAGTGTGGCGGAGGCTCCCACTACCTGTCTTGGAGAGATATCAATATAATCTAACTGTTGAGCAGGCACTTCAACGATCTCACCCTTGTTGCGACAGACAACATGTTCGTCAAGTACGAAATTATTCTTATCAATGTTTATACTATTTGAGGTTATATAGTAGGATTCCTCATCGTCTGCCTGAAGATAAACTTTTTCATCAGATAATTTTACCCGGATTTTGCCTCCCAGCTTTTCTTTTAATAATTTTCGGTAAGGCGTCTCAAGAAATCCATATTTATTAACTCTTGAATATAAGGCCATATAAGTAACTACTCCAATATTTGGTCCCTCAGGAGATCGAATCGGGCAAATTCTCCCGTATTGAGAAGAAGAGATGTCTCTAATTGAGAAAGAGGCTCTTTCTTTTTCAATACCACCCGGACCTCCTACGGTAATTCTTCTTAAGTTATCCAGTTCAGATAGGGGATTGGTCTGATCAACTATTGTTGATAGTTGGCTAGTTCTAAAAAATGAATTTATTGCAACAATTAGGGGTTTAGAATTAACTATTTGAGAAGGAGCTACATTGGTTTCGCTAGTAACCAGACTCATTCTTTCCTTGATTTCTCTTTCAACTCTAACCATGCCGACCCGGATACCGTACATACTTACCAACTCTCCAACTGTGCGAAGGCGTCGATTACCCAGATGGTCAATATCGTCAAAAACACCTTGACCTTTAGTCAAATTTAAAAGATATTTTATTGTTTCGGTTATATCGGTTTTAGTTAAAAGATGATTTTCCTTTTTTATTTCAAGATTTGTCTTTAATTTTTTATTGATTTTATACCTTCCAACGTCAGCCAAAGAATAACGGCGATGGTTAAAAAATAAATTGTGCAGTGTTTCAAAGGCATTTTCCAAAATCAAAGGTTCACCCGGTCTAACTTTCCGATAAATTTCCAGTACCGCCGAATCTTTATCTTTTGTTTGATCTTTTTTTAGTGTAGGTTCAAGATATTTTTCAATAAGATCTTTATCAATATCCTGGAATTGCGACATTATTTCCGCATTATTTTCTCCTTCGAAGACTTTTAAGAGCACTGTGGCGAAAAATTTTCTTTTTTTATTGATCTTCATCTCAATCAAATTATTTTTATTGAGAGTTATATCTAACCAGGCGCCGATATATGGCCGTATTTCCGCGTTATATAAAGTTAGCCCGGTTGTTTTGTCAATTTCAGCTGTAAAATAAACTCCGGGAGACCTGACAATCTGGTTAATAATGGCTCTTTCAATTCCATTTATAATAAAAGTGCCACGATCCGTCATCTTTGGTAAGTTGAAAAAATATACCTCCTGGGAACGTTCAGAACCGGTTTTTTTGTTGATGAGCCTTAATTTAAGATAAACAGGAGTATCGTAAGTTAATTTTTTTTGAAGACAAAGCTCAAGCGAATAACGGGGTTCACCAAAAAAAACATCGGCAAAAAATAAACTGAATTTTTTTCCGGTATAGTCTTCGATTGGGAAAAATTCATTAAAAATTTCCTTGAGTTCTAGTTTAACAAACTTTTCCCATGACTGTTTTTGAATCTCGATAAGATCGTAGTCTTCTAGCTCTTTATCTTCTCTGCCAAGATGTATTTTTTTTTGAGGGGAAGTATTAGATGAATGATTCAAAGTCATCTCTGAGGGATACTATAATTTTTTTATAACAACAAAAAAACCCTTTTTACAAAAGGGTATCGGAAAAAGATACTAAAATATACACGAGTAAGTTACGTTTGTCAAGCGTATTTTGGTTCTATGTAAATAATGGTTGTAACAATAGGGTTGTAATTAAAACCGATAGCATAACTTTTTGAATAAATACTTCTTTGTTTTTAAATCCGAATGAAATTCTTTTAATGAGTTTCATTTTGTTATGCATACCTTCCATATACCCATTAGTTGATTTGTTGTTGAAATAGTTCAAGATATATTCTTTCCAACGGGATAAAGTTCTTCCCCAGGTAATTAATTCTCCGTCGTCAGTTGAGGTGAGGGTTGAAATGATGAGTCTCAACTTTTCCTCAGCCTCTTCTTTAGTTTTTGCTTTGTACATGGTTCGCAATGTTTCTTTCGTTTCCCAATACATCTTAAGCTCAGGATAGTGCTTCATAATATTTTCAAGCTCTAAAACTTGCCAATACTTTAAGTCCTCTTTGTTTTTAGTCAAAATGTAGCGTTTGATTGTTTTCTTGTAGATGTCCTGTAAAAGCCTTCTCTCCTCATCAAGTCTTCGGTTTGCGTCCTGAATGACGTGGAAATGGTCAACGACAACTGAAGCCTCAGGTAACACTTCCCGCACTGTAAACAAGTAGAGATCGCACATATCGATAACAACCTCGGAGATTAATGATTTAACTGCCGGATTTAAAGACCTCAGCAGTTTTTTAAGTTCTGTTTTGTTTTTAGACGTCATCACACCTTTTAATCTGTGCTTTGTAATGTTGCCAATAGTTGTTAGCATCTTGTGGCCGGAGAAGGAGACCTCATCTATCCCCAGAACAAATGGAGTTGCCTCCTTTTCCTCTTTTGAGAAATCAAAAACAGAAGAAGAAACAATTTCCTTAAGCCATTTACGCTGTGTATGGTAGGAAACGTTGTATTTTCTGGTGCCAGACAGGAATGACCTGTCTGACAGATTTAAAACCACCTCTTTTTTGTGTTTTGGAGTCACCCGTTGACGCTTTGCGATAAAGCCCAAATCTTCAACAAATATTCGTTTACAGAGCTTACACAAAAATCTTCTCGGGCGAAAAACAAGAATACAACTTTTCCCTAACATTGTTCCGTTTTGTATTTCTCTTTTAGGGTGAAAGCCGTAGCTATGTTTTGAGCGTATGTTACAGTTTGCGCAAACGGCTGTTTTTCTTCTTGGCTTTACATGAAAATATATGCAGGTTTTTTCTTGAATAACTTTAGTAACCAGAAAACGATAACAGTCAAATAGTATGCTAGAATTCCACATAGGAGGATGTTAGAACTGGTAACACTATCTATCATCCTCCTTTTTTTATCTTGTAGTACGAGAAAAATATGCACGTGCAAGTTTTAGAGTGAACTTAGAAGATAAAAACAACCTGAAGTATCGTTTTTATACAACCATATATTTCAATCAACCGCGTATTTTATCCCTCGATTTCACTCGGGATTATCCTGAGCTTTGTCGAACGGACTAGTTTCTTAATAACTTCATTTTTTCCAGTACGTTTTCTAAGATAGGTTTATCTTGTTTTAAACCATCTGTTTTACCTGCTTTTTCTACCAGGGCGTTTTCAATCTGTTGCGCAATGGCCAGAACATTTTCCTCCAGACCTTCTGACAGTTCCAATATTTTTTTTAACATTTGTCGTCCTTTTTTTGTTCCCAAAAAAAAAGCTAAGGATGCGGCTGAGATTGCACCAAAGGCAAAACCCAACCAAAGACTAGTCGGCTGATTATTATTTTGATCCCGCTTCGCGTGACTGTAGTTTGCCATTTTTTTTAGCATGGATAAAATCGATAACCTTAAAGATGGTTTTTAAGCCAGAGACAAAACCGGTTATTTCTGAAAAACTGTTTCCAACCGATACACCTACTTTTTCAAAGTTGTCAATAATTTCGTTTATTTTTTTCAGTGTTCCTCGTAGTTCTTTTAAGACAAAAACCAACTGAATTCCAACAACGACCAAGAGAATAGTTGTAACCGTAAGAACCACAGTTAAAAGTAGTTGTGTGCTGTCCATTATTTAATTGTGAAAAAAAACTCGATAAAAGTCAAACGATTCCACCTTTTTTTATTTTTTCGGCTACTTGATTGTTGGCACGCAGGAGTTCATCGTAGGAAGTGCCGGCATCGATCCACCAATCAAGAAATTCACAGGTTAAGGTTTTTTCCTTAAGGTAAAAATTATTTAGATCGGTAACTTCAAGCTCACCTCGTGCCGAAGGTTTTAGTTTTGTTATAAAATCAAAAACTCGATTATCATACATATAGATTCCTGTTTGGGCTATATCGGATTTTGGATTTTCCGGTTTCTCCTCGATGGATAAAACCTTACCAAGTTCATCAACCTCGATTACACCATATTGTCTGGCGCGGGTAGACATTTTTATCCCAAAAACCATTGCCCCCTTTTTTTTATTTTGAAATTTATTAACTATTGGTTTAAGTTTTTTTGCATCAAAGATATTATCGCCTAAAATAACTAAAAGTTTATCCTTGGAAGCAAATTCTTTAGCCAGAGCGATTGCATCGGCAATTCCTCCTTTTTGGTTTTTTTGTACTGCATAATAAAGTTTTAAACCAAACTGTTCACCGGCTCCGAGAAGATTGGCAAAATCACCCGAGTGGTCAGCAGATGTTGAAAGAAGGACTTCTTTAATACCCGTGATTTTCATTGCTTCAATTGCATAGAATATCATCGGTTTATTATATACGGGTAAAAGATGTTTATTTGTAACTAGAGTCAACGGCCGAAGACGTGTGGCAAGACCGCCGGCTAAAATCATTCCTTTCATATTAGTTGGGCAAAATGATTATCTTTAGCAGAAACATAAGGGTAAAAGCAATAAGAATATATTCTACCACAGTTTTTAGATGGAGTGTATCTTCTATAATATGATGATAAATTCCCCAAAGAACATAGAAGGTTATAAATATAAAAAGGATGATAAACTCCAAAAGCCGTTCTCCCTTAAAAATATTAAGAGAGATTAAAAATAAAACTCCAGCAGTAATTAGAAACAGGTAATCAAATAAATTTTTACTTACCTCTTTTTTTATGTGAGTGATAAAGTACTTCATAATAATTACTTATAATACAGATCCTTTAGTCAACAGTAACAATCCGATAAAGATAAAACCGATAAAAATCAAATGTGCTAAATTTTTTCCTGTTATTCTTATGACACGGAGTTTATTGGCAAAATACAGATCCATAATAAAAGCCAAAGCTAAAAAGGCAAGAAAAATAAGGCTTGAATTAAACGTAATTTTCCCTATACCTTTTTTTTGTTGCTGAGTTTGTTGGGACAAGATAACGGGTTGATTTTCAACAATAGTTTCCTCCTCTGGGGCCGGAACCGGCGCTTCAGCCTGGACGTCGACCATATTAAGAGTATTTTCTGTTTGTTTGGCAAGAGGAGCGGAGAGTGGTTTTCCAAACATTTGTACTACAATCGTTGTTTCTTCACCGTTTAAAACTCCATTTGTCATAGCCAGACCAACCTCTGAGTACTCCTTTCTTAAAATATTTTCTTTGTGCGACGGTGAAGCCATCCAGGCGTCAATAACACCTTGACTGAATAAAAAATTTTTCGCCAGGTTTTCGCCTGCGAATTCATATTGATAACCAGAATAAAGAATAAAATCCCATGGGGTCGCGCCGTCAGGTCCGTAATGTGACCAGTAGTTTTTTGCAATCATATCCTGAGCTTTTTTTTGAGCGGCGGCGGCTAGTTGGTCGTTATAAGAAAGAGTCGGAAGCTGATTTTGTTGTCTAATGTTATTTGTTAATTGATAAAGCTTATCTGTAGTGATATCTGTTGCGAATCCTAAGACGTCTCCGGTTTTTGCATGTAGAATTTTGAAGCTAAATGTTAAAAATACAGCAAAAATAAGATAGTAGGTTAGAAAATCAATATGAATTGCTTTTGCCCGGTAGTTATTGCCTTCATGCGGGATAAATAAGTTATGTAATAAAGACTTTAAAAAATGCATTTCAATTCAGAAATTTTTTAACAGCGCTAATATTATGTTTTATATAAATATACATCATAATAATACCTGCGGTGTCAATAAATACGTCGCGAATTTTTCCTTCTCTGGTTGGAACAAAAGTTTGGTGAATTTCGTCGGAAGCGGCATAAAGTATTGAGATAAGTAGAGGATATAAAAATTTATGATTTATGGTCAAATATGATTTGCTAATTGAGTAGAAAGCTCTTAATAAAAGAAAATAAAGAATTGCGTATTCGATCATGTGCAGGCTTTTAAAAATTAAAAAATCAAAAAGAAATTTTCCGGTAACTTGCGCATGAAGTCGTGATGACAGATAAAAAATTATAGACATCCAAATCACCGGAGGTAACCAGTAATAGACTAATCGTAAAAATTTGCGCATAGTTAAAATAATACAACATTCAAGAAGTCGTTTTTACCTTAATCAGGATAGAGATAATTGAGAGTAGAGAATAGGAGAAAGAAGCAAATGTTAGAGAAGTAAGTAATCCCCGGTTTTGATTATTATTATCGGATTGATTTTCCGAAGTCAGACCCAACACCTCCTCGTCTCTCACAGCTGGCGGATCAGAAACTACAGGTTGGCTTTGAGTAAAAAAAGATATTTTTGTTGACGTAATTGTAGAACGACTTTTAGAAATAAATAAAGTAACAGAGGGAGTTTTGCTTAGTGTGATTGTCGGACTTGAAGAAGTTGTTGAGTTTGGTATTGATGACGAAGGCGGATTAAGACATGAACCGTTGGGACTATTTTTTGTAGCAATCTGTAAACAAAATTTATCATTGTCAAAAGAAGTGCGGGCTAAGGTTTTTCCTTTCTCTGAAGTCTCATACTGATAACTATCAATTTCTTTTTGATTGTAATCCAAAAGTCTTACGTTGTCACCGGAATTGTTAAATACAGAACTTGAAAGTTCATACGAGGCATAAGATTTTGCAGGAACCGTCAGCGAGAATTTTTTAATTGTACTTCCGGAATTCTCAAGATCGTCGATATACCAATCATTTAGATTCACATCAAATTCGTTTTCATTATAAATTTCAATCCACTCATTATTTCCAGTTTCCGGGTCCACCATAAATTCAGAAAGGTATACGTTATTATAAGATTGAGGTGTTAGTGTTATGGTCGGAGGGGAAGCGGTTTCAGCGAGTGCTGGAGACGGAGCTTGTGGTGGTGATGATGTATCAGTTGGGGAAGCAGAAGTTACATTAATTGAAACAGATTCTGTTGATTGAAAAAAATCATCGCAGGCTCCAGAAATATTTAAACAGGCGCGGATATAGGCAACTTTAGCACCAACTGCAGAACCGTCTTTAACTCTACAGTTAATAGTTCCTTCCCAAAAACCTGTACTATTGAGGGTTATTTGAGGCATCTTGCTCCAGGCTCCATTGTCATTTAACCATTCCGAAGTTGATGGATTAAATGTTTGACCTTCAGTTAAGTGAGAACTGTCAGACCCGACTCTGCATTTTATAAAATAGTTGGCATTTATAGATCCTTCAGTTATCTTGGCTGTAACTTGAAAACTTTCTTGCAGTGTAACATTATTTTTGTCAGCGGCAGTGATTGCGGTATTAACTGCAAGAGAACGGTGTCCAAAAAATAAATAAGCAAAAAATAAAATAAATAAAAAAAATATTTTTTTCACTATTAACTTGAAACTAAACCTAATGAAATTTTATGTCAATGGACTATAAGCGACAAAATATTTTAAAGGGAGTATACGTGCAGGTAAAAAGTAACGATATTTGAGTCTTTATGGACAAGTTTTACATATGGTAAGGCACAACCTATAGAATAACTGCCGCGGTATAAATCACCATCGGCAACGGATAAGACTGTATTTGAGGATCCGTTAATATCAATACCGTTATGAAAACTATATATTCTTCCCACCCAAGTATTTCTCGCGGCCCAGGTACTGCCATATCCTTGTTCGAGTTCAATCGAGGGATTGATCGGCCAGTCCCAGCTTCCCGAAGGATTGAACGGGTCACCGTCCGATGAACCGCAACCCGAACCGGAACAGTTAGTGTAGTCTACCGATTTTAGATAATTAAACGGATTGGATACCGCTCCGTTTTCCTGCACGATGAAATGGAGATGGCCGCCGGAAGAATTGCAGGATGCGCCGGATATTATTGAAGCGATGGATTGACCTTTTGATACGTCTCTCAGTTTAGTCTCTGTACCAGCTCCTGCGATAATACCTTGAATGGCTGCGTATTCTGCTCTTGCCTGTTCAAGAAGCCGCTGATAGATTCTTTCATCATTTTGAGTAACGCTAAGAAGGTTTTGCTTTGCAGCTTTCTGATTATCCAAATCGTCCTTTTGGTTATTAAGCTGGGTCTCTAGTTTAGCCAGTTCAATGGTTTTTTCTTCCCGCAAATTTTTTTGCTCTTCAAAATTAATCTTGGTTTCCTGGACTTGGATCAGGAGTTTTTGGTTATTCTCCTGGGCAGTTTTCAGGTATTTGACTTTACCGATAAAATCATTGGCATTTTGACTGTTAAAAAGAATATCAAAAAAAGTTAAAGGTTTATTTTTGTAGCTTTCAACCATTTTTTTTAACAGGAGCTTTGAAAGGTGGCTAAGTGCGGTATCAAGTCCTCTGATTCTGGTAGTAAGAATCTCCACTTCTTTTTGGGTTGAGATTATTTTTTCTTCGGTTTCCTGAATTTTCAGGGCGGTTAGATTAATCTGGAGAGTCATATATTGGATTTCCGCCGAAAGCGTATCCCTTTGCCTTCCCAGGTCCGTAAGTTTTTTCTGATACTCTTCAATCTTTTCGGCGACCTCACCGACATTTTGCGCGGAAATATTTTGCGAAATAAAAAAGAGTAGTACAAAAATTATTAAAAGAATAATTTTTTTAAGCATGTATTAATTATACAGAACTGATATAGTCATTCTGGGGATCAGTCAGACGGCGCAGAATCCATAATCTGTTTTATGGTAAGGCTAAACACAAATTGACTAGTATCGAATTTACAACTTTAAAGACGGTCGCATTAAAAGTCGTAAAATTTTTATCTATGTTTTTTGGATGTCAATAACACTAATCTTGCTAAAAGTAAAATAGCAATTAAAAGAAGTATATATGCGATAGCTGTGTTAGCAACAAAATTTTGAATATTCATATTTTTAAATACTTCTGGGTGGCGAGGAGGGTGGCGAAGATGGCGATGCCGACGCCAAAAAATAATGATAGCAGAAAAGCTGCAGATAAAAAGGTTATATTAACAGGCCAGACGGTTATTTTTGTGACATAGATTGATAAAGACAGTTGTGAAATATCTTTTAAATATGAATTAAAAAAAGGCTGCAATGAGAGTAATATCCCCAATATTATTAAAAAAGATCCAACTGCGGCTGTTGAGCCAAATAAAAACGCCTCAAGCAGAAAAGGCTTTTTAACGTAAAAATCGCTTGCTCCCAGAAGTTTTAAGAGTTCTATTTCTTCTTTTTTCAGAGCAATTTTAAACAAAGTGGTAGTTGTCAAAACCAAGATAGCTAACAAGATAAGAAAGCCAAAAAAGACGACTGTAGTTTTTCGCAGAATATCAGTTAGTGTCAGTAGGCGATCGAGAATATCTTTTTGGAAGTTTACCTCATCTACACCGGGTTCTTTTTTTAGGAATTCGGCAAGTTCGGGAAGATAGGTCGGTTTTTTAGCAAATATTTCCAAAGATGCAGGCAGGATGTCCGACGTAACCATCTCAAGAAGAAGCGGATTATCTTTATTCAAATCCTTATAAATTTTATAAGCTTCATCTTTAGAGATATATTTAATTGATTGGACTTTATCAGAGTTCGTCAGTTTATCTCGAATTTTAAAGATCTCATTTTGGGGAGTCTTAGATTGAAAATAAACAGTCACTTGGGGTCTGGTTTCAACGTACCCCAAAAGTCCATAGAGAAAACTTAATGAAATAAACATAGCGGCGGATAAAAAGAGCGTAAAAAATAAAATCAAAAAAGCAGCCAGTGATTGGTAGGGCGTTCTGCGAATTGAAGTTAGTATTTCATTCATATGTCATATCCTCCTTTTCTATGATCTTTTGTTAATTTTCCTTGATTTAGGACTAAAACTCTTTTTTGAAAACTGTTGACTATATCGGTGTTGTGCGTAGCAAATAAAATAGTTTTTGTTTTTTCTAATTTCTTAAATATTTTCATAATTTCCCAGGCAGTTTTTGGATCCAGATTGCCGGTGGGTTCATCCGCGAGGATTATATCCCGATCACCGACTATGGCTCTTGCGATGGCAATCCTTTGGATTTCTCCCGCCGAGAGTTGTACCGGAAAAGCCAACGCTTTTTTTGAGAGACTGACAAGATCAAGAGCTTCCTCAACTTGATTTTTGATCTGATCCTCTGGCAGACCAATAACTTTTAGACTGAGAGCGATATTTTCGAATACACTTTTGTCAAAAAGTATTTTGAAGTCCTGGAAGATCATACCAATCTTTCTTCTTAATATCTCGACTTGAGTAAATTGATTTGAAGTGATATCAAAATCGTCAACCAGTATAGTTCCATCAGTCGGTAGTGACTCACGCAGTATCAATTTGAGGATCGTTGTTTTTCCAGCTCCCGATGGACCAACCAGGAAAATAAATTCCTTATCCTCGATATCAAACGATACCTCAGCGAGGGCAAGATTGCCTAGTGGGAATTTTTTTGTGACATTTTCAAATTTGATCATTGGAGAACTTCAACTAATCCAACATCCATCAACCAGCCGGCTTTTTCAGCTTGAAAAGTCTCGCCCCAGACACGTATTTTTTTACCTACGTATTGGGATAGATCTACGGTTGTCGAGGTGAGATAGACATTTTGTGATTCACCACCAGGACGCTCAAGATGAAAATTTCCTTCACCGTCAACTCCTCCTTCTTTCAACTTGCCCTCGGCCTTATCTTTAAAGGTTTTCTTATCGGCTATGCCGGCTGTTTTTTCAACTTTTTTATTATCCGATTTTTGACCCGTCACAACGCTACTTTTTGCTGTTTTGCCAAGAATAAATCCGACTATTCCGCCCGCTAAGATGATGATTAATAAAATCGAAAAAAATTTGGGGTAACTCAATGTATTTTGACCGGAAGAATCAAGGTTGTGAATCAGTTTTTGAGTAGAATTTATATTTTCCATATAAAAAGGATAACAAGTTATTCAAGTTTCTTCAAGTAAGCCTCAATAAATCCGTCAAGATCTCCGGCCAATACGGCTTCGACATTTGATTCCTCATAGTCGGTTCTAAGATCTTTAATCATTTTATAAGGGTGAAGCACGTAAGATCTAATCTGTTTTCCCCAGGAAGCAACTTTGACTTTTTTAAAAGACTCAATTTCATCAAGTTTTTTTTCCTGTTCGATTTGCCAAAGTTTGGCGCGAAGAATATTTAAGGCATTTTCACGGTTAGCTCCCTGGTATCTTTCCTCCTGACAGGAGACTGTGATTCCTGTTGGTTTATGGGTTAGGCGGACTGCGGTTGAGACTTTATTTACGTTTTGCCCGCCTTTGCCGCCGCTTCGATAAAACTGCCAAACTAGTTCGTCTTCTTTTAATTGAACTTCTTTATCTTCAACAATCGGCAAAACCTCCACCAATGCAAATGAAGTTTGTCTTAATTTATCGGCATTAAAAGGTGATTGACGAACAAGTCTGTGCACGCCTGCCTCAGATTTTAAGTGACCATAGGCAAAAGCACCGTAGACTTTTAAAGTGCTGGTTTTTATACCTGCCTCTTCTCCCTGAACCCGATCAATTTCTTCAAACTTCCAACCTTTTTTTTCAAAATAACGGGTGTACATACGAAAAAGCATCTCGGACCAGTCCATTGCTTCTGTTCCTCCCTGGCCGGAGTGGATGGCAAAGATAGCATCGCCTTTATCGTGTGGACCGGAAAGGAACAGGAGAATTTCATATTTTTTTATCAGTTTTTCCGCTTCTTTCAGTTCGCCTTCCTGAAATAATAACTGCATCATCTCAATATCTTCGATTTCCTTTTTCAGGTCGTTGATTTTTTTCATTACTTCACCGGCATTTTTGCTGTTCTGCCAAAATGCCGAATCATAAGTATTTTTTTCCAAAAGAGACACTTCCTGTTTTTTTACAGACAGGTTGGCTTTTGCAACAATACTATCCAATTTATTTTTTAATTCCTCTTTTTCCATAGAATTTATTTTAATTTAAACGCTCTAATATTCTTTTGTTTACTTGAAGGATATTCCCAAGCCTTTGTAAATAAATCATAAGAAACTTTTCTATTTTTTAAAGGAGGAAGTCCAGGATCATGTAAGAAGAGGTTTTTATCATCATATCCAAAAACAACAACAAAATGTCCTGCAAAGCCATTTTTTTGATTTAAGATAAACGAATTAACGTTACAGATTATAAGACACCCTTTATTGAGTAATTTTTTGATGTCGTCTAAAGTGGGCAAAACTTTCTTCTGAATTTTTGATTTAGAATAAAGCAAAGCATTTTTTCTTTCATAACCTATATCACTGTTTTTTACTTGAACTTTTACTACGTCTTCGTCTTTAACCCATTTTTTCAAGTATATTACTCCGAATTCAGCGAATTTTTTATAATCAAATAGAGTTAAATGTAAAACATCAAAACCCTTTTTTTTCATATTCATCAAACTTTGCATTGGCCAAGTCCACAAATCCTTCTTTTTACCCGTTAATTTCTCTAATTGTTTCCAGGTAAAAGTTTTTTTAGGCATAAAATATTTTAAAACCATTTGTATAGCAGCTTGTTCACAGTGAGTATCGTCAGGTGTATTAGAAAAAAAGGAACGTCTTTAATTATCATGAAGTAATTATATCAACAAGCAGGTAGTAGGTGATTTGTGACCCGATTTTAAATCGTTGCATATCCTCGAACATGTAGTATTTCGTTTCTGGCCATTAAACGTATATCAGCAGGAGTAAGAGTCAAAACTGCTACGGTTTTACCTTCGGCTGTAGAAAATTCAACCTCAATTGTTTTTCCATCGGCATATATGTGTACCACAGTTCCTATATCACCTTTTTTAAGGTCATATTTTTCAATTGAGTGAGTTAGTACGATAGTATCTAGTTCATCAAACATATAAATCTCCCTAAATGACAATATTATACTGGATAAATTGTGATAAAACGTGGTCTTTTTTGACCTTTTTCAATAATCCAGATTGTTCGAATCTTAACGGCTTTTTTAATTGGTGTTTTAATCTCTCCGTCAATAATATATTTTGTACCATATGGTGAAATTTCTGCGTCTTTTATTTCTTGATATTTGAATAATTTACGGAGTTCTTTTTCGAAAATAACAATATTAGTTTCGTTAAAACCAAGACTGCGGAAAAACTTTGCCTTAAATTTTCCTGTAGCATGGGTTTCGGAAAGTATGTAGTCAGTTAGCTTCTTTCTTGAAATTATGGGTATCTCTTTAAAATGGAGTTTCACAAAATTATTTTAGCAGAAATTCTTTTTTTGCAGGTATGTCGGCTTTTGAAACAATACTATCCAATTTATTTTTTAATTCCTCTTTCTCCATAGTTAATAATTCTCTATTAAATTAGATTTGTTGCAGTACTGAGTGTTAATGACATTCTGGCAAGCGACGAAGGAGCGCGACCAGTATCTAAACAACGATTCTGGAGTCGGTTCAAAACTCATCGCTCCCCCCAGAATGACTTAAATATTATTTAAATCTATAAGCAAAAAAGTCAACAATTTGTAGATTTTATTAGCCAATAAAGTAATTATCAATTGGAGAAGCTTTAAGGACGCTGGGTTGATCAACACCTTTTTTTCGAGCTTTTACAAGGACTTCTTTTAAGGTTTTTCCTTGTGCCACAAATTTTTCATTATCGGGAGAAAGTGCAAGCCAACCGATTTTGTATTTTTTTAATATTTTGCTTAAGTCAGTCATACTTTGAATTATAACATACATAAAATTTGTTAAAATCAGAAAACTATGAAAGCAGTTTACATTGATAAATCATTAAATTTAAATTATGGTGATGTTCCACGGCCAATACCAAAAGAAGGAGAAGCACTAATAAAAATTAAAGCATGTGCACTTAACCATTTGGATCTTCATTTATTAAAAGGTAGGTTAGATATTCCTTTTCCTCATATTCCAGGTTCTGATGTGGCTGGTGTTATTATAGAAGTAAATAGTATGGGTAAATTAAAAGTAGGACAAGATGTTGTAGTTAATCCGGCAATACCTTGTGGTCAATGTTCAAGATGTAGAAAAGGATTATCATGTGAAATAGTAATAATATTCGGTTACAAAACTCAAGGTGGTTACGCAGAGTATGTTGTAGCACCCATAAAACAACTTTACCCAAAACCTCAGAATCTTTCGTTTGAAGAAGCCGCTGCTTTTCCTCTCACTTTTCTTACTGCTTATCATATGTTAGTCGGAAGAGTAAAACTCCAAAGAGGTGAAACTATTTTTATCTGGGGGGCGTCAGGTGGGCTAGGTTCTGCGGCAATTCAAATAGCAAAATACTTAGGTGCAAGAATTATTGCGGCAGTAAGTAACGATGATGATGCAAAAAGAATTAATAAAACGGGAGTAGAACAAATTGTTAATTACAAAAAAGTAAATGTTGAAAAATTAGTTAATAAATTTACAAAAGGAAAAAAAGTTGACGTTGTTTTTGAGAGTATTGGGGTTAAAACTTGGAATATAAGTCTAGCTATCTTGAGACCTCACGGTAGAGTAGTGATTGCTGGGACAACTAGTGGAGCAGTAGCTTCTCAAGATTTAAGCGATGTGTATTATTTTCAATATACAATTTTTGGTTCAAGGATGGGTACAAAAGAAGAATTTGAACAAGTTCTGAAACTAGTTGAAGCCGGAAAACTAAAACCTATAATTGATAAAGTTTTTCCATTAAAAGATGTGAAAAAAGCATTAAAAAGATTAGAAGAAAGCACACATTTCGGTAAAATAATCCTTAGAATTTAAGTTGAGATTATTTAAAATCCGAGCCAATAATAATTACTACATCGGCGGCTTCGTCTTCATCAAGCACGGTTTCCTTAAATGAAGCGACATTTTCTTTCAGGTCGTTTTTAATCACTTCAGCAACTGAAGATTTGGATTTTTTAACCTGCAGTTCAGTCTGTTCATATTCAAAGTTGTCGGCATTACCGGTCAATATTTCCTGGTACCCATTTTCTTTAAGCAGATCTTTTACTTCGCTGGCTTTTCCGACCGTTCCTGAACCGTTTAAAACCTTAATATTTATTTCATCCCTTTTTATAGCTGGAGTTGGGGTGACGGTCGGTTTATCAGGTATTTTTGTGGGTGTTAATGTGGGGGTAACCTTCGGTTTGATCTGACTCAAATTGAAATGAAAATTTAAATTCATATTGGATAAGATTACAAAAAATAGGAATGAGAGGATAAAAGAGCTCAAAAATATTATAACCTCTTTTTTAACCAGCCCAACTTTGGGCATTGTAAATGATTTTTTTGTTTTTCCATGGTTATTGTTTAGAAAAGAAAAATCTTTGTTTTGTTCGTTGAAGATAAAGGCGCCGACACAGGCTTCATATGATAATACAGAAAATGGTTTATCAGATGAACTTAATAGGAGTTTTAAATAGTCTTGATAAAATTCCGGAATGATTCTTTTCAGCGGATTAGTCCAGACTCCGATTTCTTTGGTAAAGGTATCTTGCCTGACCTTTTCAGACTGTTCACCGGCTAAGATCAGACGATTTAACTTTGTTCCTTTTTGCTCAAATTCTGCAGCTTTCCGTTTTAATTCTTCTTCAACTTTATTCGTCTTGTCTAACGGCACAATCCATTTTTCAGACGATACCTGGCCAAATGAATCATAAAGTAGGCCTGTCAATTTATTATCGTCATAAGTTACATAAAAAATATTTTCTTTCTTATCTTTTCTTAAGGTTTTTTGGAATAATTTAAAGTAGGTTACAGCCTCCGGCAGAACAATATTTAATTTTAGATCAATTAGATGAAGTGCTTCTCTATATTTTGCTAAAACCTCATTTTCTATAGCATAAAAATGAATATATTTCTCAACCGTACCTTGTTCAAGAAAATAATCATAAGAACAGTCGTCTAAATTTAGTTGTATATTCGATCGGGCTTTGTCGACGATGAAAGTTGAAATTGCCGATGAGGCGATGTCCGACGGAATAGCAATCCGTAAAAAGACATAGCTTTCTTGAGGTAAAATTAAGAGAGTGTCTTTATTTTTTACACCACCGCTTGAAAGAGACTGCAGAGCTTCTTTTACTGCTGAAGCGATGAAGTCAACACTGCTTATTTTCCCTTGCTCCAGAAAATTGGACGACTGGTATGTTTTTGAAAAAACACGTGTCTCATATTGACCGAGAATTGATTTTTTAAGTTGCAGGACTTTAACTCGGTTTGAATCAATAAAAAGATAAAGCATTAAATCATTATAGAATATATTTTTGTTAAAAAACAAGGGGTCGCCGTGGTAGAATATAGTCGATGGAGAGCGTAGTTGAAGAAATTAAAAAGAAATTAGACATAGTGGTCTTTATCAGCTCTTTTATTCCTCTAAAAAAAACCGGAAGAAATTATAAAAGCGTCTGCCCTTTTCACCAAGAACGCACTCCTTCATTTGTAGTCTCTCAAGACCGTCAGATTTGGCATTGTTTCGGGGCTTGTCAAGAGGGGGGCGACCTGATCAAGTTTTTAATGAAGTGGGAAAACATAACTTTTATTGAAGCTTTAAGAGAATTGGCGGAAAAAGCTGGCATAAAATTAACCAAAGTCAGTTTTGACGATCACGTTTGGAAAAAAAAAGAAAGGATTGTGGGAATCAATACTCTTGCTGCCGAGTTTTTTGAGTATATTCTTCATAAAACGCAGTTCGGCAAAAAAGCTAATGAATATCTGAGATCCAGAGATTTAGATGAGAGAATAATTAAGAAATTCCAACTTGGTTACGCCCCTCATTCCTGGGATTCTCTTTTAAAGTTTTTGAAAAAGAAAAAATACGGAGAGTCTGAAATATTAGACAGCGGATTAATGGTGCGAAGCGAAAGGGGCGGACTTTATGATCGCTTCAGAGGACGATTGATTTTTCCATTAAAAGACGCGAGGGGCAATGTTATCGGTTTTTCAGGAAGAGTACTGGATGAGGACGCCAAAGAGGCAAAATATATTAATACCCCGGAAACGTTTTTGTACCATAAAAGAGAAACTTTATTCGGAATCAATCTGGCCAAGGAGGCGGCAAAAAAAGAAAACAATATTATTTTAGTAGAGGGAGAATTTGACGTAATTTCGCCCTATCAGCACGGGATTCAAAATATCGCTGCCATAAAAGGCTCTGCTTTGACAAGGGAACAACTGATGTTTTTAAAAAGATTCACAGATAAAATTACGCTAGCGCTTGATAGTGATTTGGCTGGTGAAGAAGCGATGAAAAAAGGAATAGAGGAGGCGGAAATTCTGGAATTTAATGTCAGTATAGCTAGTTTCGATTTTGCCAAAGATCCGGATGAAGCTGTTCGTAAAGATCCGGTCAAATTCAAAAAGGCATTAAAAAATTCGCTTCCTTATTATGATTTTATTATTAATATATCCCAGAAGAAAAATTCCGCAGACGATCCATACGGCAAAAAAAAGATAGCTGAAGAAGTAGGTGTTTTTATTGAGAAAATAAAAAACCCGATAGTGCTATCTCATTACATCAAAAAAATCGCTTCAATTCTAAAAGTATCGGAGGGAAGCGTGGAGGTTTTAATTAGAAATTTAAAAAGAAAAAAACAACAAAAATTTGCCCTACCGACTCAAAAAAAGACCGCTATAGAAATAATGAGAGAAGTTGTTATACAGAAATATCTGTTAAGTATTATTTTTCAGAGTGAAAATCCGTACAACCGGGCAGAAGAGATTTTTAAGACTTTTACAATTGAGGACTTTTCGGTTCCCGCTTTTCAAAAAATTTGCCAGCTTTTTTTTAAATATAAAGAAAAACATAAACAGTTTGATTTAAATAATTTTATTGAGACTCTTGCACCGGAGTTGAGATCGACATTTGACGAGGTGTTTCTTTTTGCCTCTACGGAGATCGAAGTAAAAAATGAAAAGATAGAAAAATTAGTGTACGAAGCTAAGCGTTACAGTCTTAAACGTAAGATAACGGAACTATCGGCATTTGATTCATCGGATGAAAATGAAATAAAAGAAAATTTAAGACTAATAAATCAAGAATTAACCCGTGTGGAAAAGAAGATTATTACGTTATAATATTATTCATGACAAAACATAGACTACCAAAAACTTTAAATGAGCTACTAAGGCAGGGTGAGGAAGACGGCTTCTTGGTTCAAGACGATATCCTAATTGTTTATCCTGCCGCAGAGAAGCATATCAAGGAGATCGATATGTTTTTTGATAAAGCCTTAAAAAGCGGCATAGATATTTTTGAAACCATTTCCACCAGGGAAGAGTCTGACATTAAAAAAACGGCAGAGGAAATGGAGAGAGAGTTAGAACAATTGGTGGTATTAAAACATGGTGAATCCTTAGATCCCATTAAAATGTATTTAAAGGAAATAGGCAAAACCCCACTTTTAACATTTGATGAAGAAATAGCCTTAGCGAAAAGATATGAAAAAAATGACCTTAAAGCCAAAGAAAAATTAATCAAGGCAAATCTAAGACTAGTTGTTTCAATAGCCAAGAAATACTTAGGCAGACGACTTTCCTTTTTGGACCTAATACAGGAAGGGAACCGGGGTTTAATTAGGGGAGTCGAAAAGTATGACTGGCGGAGGGGATTTAAATTTTCAACTTACGCAACTTGGTGGATAAGGCAGGCGATAACAAGAGCTATAGCCGACCAATCTCGGACAATTAGAATTCCTGTACATATGGTTGACCATATCAATCGTTACTATAAAGCGCAAAGAAGACTAACGCAACAATTGGGTCGTGAGCCAACAATCAAAGAAGTGGCAAAAGAAATGATGATGTCTGTTGAGGAGGTTGAGAATCTGACCAAGATTTCCCAGCAGCCAAAATCATTATCTACACCGGTTGGGGACGATCGGGAAGCCACACTGGAACAATTTGTTGCAGATCAAAATCAACCAACACTGTACGATAAAGTTTCGCGCGAACTTTTAAAAGACGCTTTGGGTAAAGTATTGGAAACTCTGTCGCCCCGCGAAAGAAAAGTATTAATGATGCGATTTGGACTAGAAGATAGCAAACCAAAAACTCTGGAAGAGGTTGGGAGAGAGTTTAAGGTTACTCGTGAAAGAATTCGTCAGATTGAGGCAAAGGCAATCCGTAAATTAAAACATCCCACCCGCGCCCGCAAACTAAAAGATTTCCTTGAGTAAATGGGGATTATAGTCCACATATCATTCACAGAAATAATCCCTTCAGTTGGCTCTATTTTATATAATTTGTAGATTATAGTCCATCGACATTTCTCACTTCATTTAATATCTTAACCACAATATGGTGCGTGGCAACTTCTTTTACCAGAGATTAGCTGAGAAAATAATTAGTCTCAGACAGAAAAGAAAGCTTTCCCAGGAACAGCTGGCGCTTTTATCTGATCTGGACAGAACCTATATTGCCAGAATCGAAGAAGGGAAAGCCAATCCCTCGATTAAAGTATTGAACAAACTTGCCCGTGTTTTAAAAACAAGGATTTCATCCTTACTCAAAGGAGTATGATCTGTGATTGAAAAATATTAAGAAAAAGAGTACATTTTTCAAATATGAAGACCAAGGTCACTCCTACTCAACGGGCGCTTAACCTGTGGGCTGTTGTTTTAATCATCTGGGCTGTATATCGGGCAAAATTGCAACTGCCGGAGTGGTTTGATGAATTTGTTGCAAAACCTTTGGTATTTGTAGTTCCGGTTTATTACTACATCAGAAGAGTTGAAAAAAAATCTTTTTATGCATCCATCGATCTGAAATTTAAGATTACATTATCCGATTTTCTAATAAGTTTTGCCATCGGAGGAATTTTTTCTTTTAGCGCAGTTTTAGCTAACGTCATAAAGTTTAAAAAACTTGTTTTATTCCAACATGCTATAAGCACGGAAACAATACTTTTTCTGGTGTTAACTGCTTTGGCAACAGGAATCTCGGAGGAGATATTATCAAGAGGTTTTGTCTTAAAAAGACTTTATCAGGAGTCAAAAAATATTTACACGTCGTCTTTTTTTGCCAGCATTCTGTTTTTCTTTCTCCATGTTCCAATTCTTTTTACAAACTACAAACTGACAGGTGATCAATTGCTATTATTTATGGGAACTGATTTGATGCTGAGTTTAGTTAATTCTTTTGTTTTTTTGGAAAGAAAAAACCTCCTCATTCCAATACTCATCCACGCCTTTTACAATCTCTCAGTTATTTTATTCGTTTAAAAATTAATTGTCATTCTGGTAAGTCCCGGCAGAGTCTGGGCGCATCCAGAATCGATGCTTGTCATTTCAAGCGATTAGGGCTTAATAGACATTTCGTGTTGGTTTTTATACCCGCTTTAATATTTCTCTAAGACTACTGTTTTTACAATTAGAAATTGGCTCGTGGAACTATTAGGTCTTAATTTTTAATTAATTTTAACGAACATCTAAAAGCTTAAAAGGTTGTGCCATCGTTTAACCTATGTTATCAATCTAAAGCATTAACTTTACCAACACATTATGTCTATTTAGCCGCGATTAGCGAGAAGTCTAACGAACTGAGAGAGTGTAAAAAGAGTTTCAAAAACGATTAACTATTTATAGCGATCGCCATATTTAATTAAATACTTGGTTTTACAGAGTTTTTGCGGGATTATTCTTTTGAAGAAGATTGATTTCCAAAAAGAAATACTACCATACAGTGTTCATCATTATTTTCACCGCCGGACTCGATTAATCTATCATATATTCCTATTATTTCACCTTTTTTAGATGTTACTACTTTATTCTGAGCCCCGGCGATTTCTTTATTATTTATAACTACACCACGAGGAATTTTACTACCTATCCAATTTAAAACAATTGCACTTTCTGCTTCACCTATTAATCCAAGTAAATGCCCATTAAATTGAAGTTCAAATAATTTAGCTAGTATATCTCCCTTATTACCACCGAAGGTAATTTGGATTGTCCCCCACTTAATCATTTGCAAATCTTTGGTGCTGAGATCTAATCTGCCAATAATAGGCTTTTCCATAGCTAAATATTACTATATTTAGGTATAAAAATCAACCCAAAATTAATTTACCTCATATATCCAGAATATTTCTTCGGGGCCGGATTTGATTTTTTTTAGTTTATCTTTAACTGATTGGTCTGAGTTATTAAAGTGTTCAGGATAGCCGATGAAAACAGATTTTTTTAGACTTGGATTGAACTGAAAATTAAAGTCAAACTTATCGAATTTTCCGACCTGTCCAAATCCATATTGATCAGGCGCAGATATTTTTGCCTGTTTTTGGTAGATTGCCGGGTCAAACGGCCAATAATATAAGAAATAAATGTAAGGTTGGCCGTGTCTGTCTGTGATATAGAACCGGTCATATTTTTTATAATTTTGTTTCACATAATCAACTAGCTCTTTATACCCGCACTGCCAAGCTCTAATGGTTGTAGCTCTTTTTGGGTAGTGATTGAAGTATGTGTCCCAGGAGAAAAATTTGAAATAAGCAAATCCGACAAATAAACAAATAAAGATAAAAAATTTCAATTTTTTATTTTGAAAGGAGTGATATCCATGATAAATTCCGTAGCTAATAATGATTAAAAGAGGAAATAATAACGTATAGGTTCGGATCAGTGATTGACCTTGCCAGGTTAAAGCGTTGCTGATAGGTGTGATAAAGATCAAAAAAACCAGAAGATATCTAAATCTTTCCTTATTCCTGAAAAGAAAATAAAATCCGATAAAAATAAATAAATATTCGATAAAAGTAAAAAGTCCTAAATTAGGGAAACCAAATCGCAAATTTGTGTCTCCATTAATAACCAAATATTCGGGGGAAAATTGGCTTAGATAACGATTGGAAACATCGCGGATCGCTTCTGTTAATTTATTATGTATCAACCGACTGGGGTGTTCTCCAAGATATTCTATTATTCTCAAATTAAAACCGGTATTCTTAAAAAAGAACAAGTTATTAACCCGATTGAGTCCATATTTGAAGTCAAAAAACAAGGAAAAAGTGACAGTAAACACTAACAGTAACAATTTAACTCCTAATTTGTTTTCCTTTGATTTTTTTTCATAAAGCAGAATAAATAACTGAAGAATAAAGAAGAAAAAAAGATAGATTCTGCCGGTCTGGTAAGAAAAAGCATTTAATAGTAAAAACAAATTAGTCAAAGTAAAATATTGAATTGTTTTGGATTTTAAATATTTAACTAAATACAAAAGGCTTAATAAGATAAAAAAGGTTCCAATCACTCCTTCATGAGCGTGTCTGGAAAGAATATATATTCCCGGACTTAGTGAGGTTAAAAAAGCCGTAAGCAAAGAGATTTTAGTTTTATTAAATAATTCTTTGGCTAAAACATACATCAAGGGCACAAATAATATTCCGATTAAGATATTTAAAGCTCTGGTTGAGAAATCATTTAGTCCAAAAATTGCCATAAAGGGAACAGATAAATACGTATAGATTGGAAGCTTATAGTCTTCAAAAGATTTAAAGCGAAGCGGCATAAAAGCGCCGTATTCGTCCCGGCCGGTTTTTAGAATAGAATAAGCATTGTAGCCAAAAGCCGCTTCGTCGGCATTGATACATGGTGGAATTTCGTTGATTTTGTAGAAATGTAAAAAAACAGAAATCAAAATACATCCGGTTAAGGTTAGAAGAGTAATTTTATTTTTCATAAATTTGATTTGTCATTCTGGCAAGTCCCGCCGTGGCGGGACGCGTCCAGAATCTAACAACGATTCTGGAGTCGTCGCTTCACTCCTCCCCAGAATGACGATGCAACTCAAATAAATCTAAAATTTCTCTGTCTGTTTTTTTAAACAATTTTATTGTTTTTTGCCGGGATTCAAATATTTTAGGTAAGCGTATCAATGCTAAAAAAAATCCCTTCAGTAACAACCAGTTTCCGTTAATTAATGATTTTAACAATATGATGGGTAATGTAAATAAATGTTTTGCTAACAAATCGGTATCCGTGATATTTTTCCAGTTAAATATAAACTGATTTCTGTAGGCTGTTTTCAAGATTGAAGACTTTTGGAAGAATTTACCGATTGTTGATTCATGATGGTGTTGAACTTTGACAACAGGATAATAGTAGATTTTGTAACCTGATTTCCAGGCGCGGTATGATAAGTCAATATCTTCCCAATAAAATGGGTTATATAATTGATCAAAAGATCCTAGTTCAATGAAAAGATTTCTTCTAAAAATTGAAGAACCGCCTTCGGCCCAGAAGTTAGTAGTCAGTCTTCGGTTGTCGGTAATCAGTTGTCGGTCATGATTGATCAATCCATCTTTAAAAAATCCGCGGTTTGCACCGATTAATTTACCGTCAGATTCATATTGAGCAAAAGACAAGGCAAAAATATTTTCATTTTTTTTAAAAACTTCTACGCTTTTTTTGAAAGAATCATCATTCAAGATCACATCGGAATTTAAAAGTAAGACAAAATCACCGGAAGATTTTTTTACTCCGGTGTTGACGTTACTTCCAAAACCAAGATTTTCTTTATTGTCTACGGTTATTGCTTCCGGAAAAATTTCTTTAACTCTTTTGGTAATTTTTTCCTGAGTGTAATCGTTCATAACAATTACTTCGCAGCCGAAAAAATATTTTTTATTAATTTGAAGATTTTTGAGAAACATCTGATTGTTTTTATATACAGGGATGATTATAGAAATCATAGTATTACCTCCTTAACTCTTTTTTTAAATAATTCATAGCTAAAGTTAGTTCGGATGTAATTTTTTGCAAGCTTTTTTATTCGAATTTGTCGTCCAGGATCAGATATGTTATAAACTAGCTTTTTTATTAACTCTTCTTTTGATTTAAAAAGAAATCCCGTCCGACCTTCTTTAATAATTTCTTTGGGACCTCCTGAGTGGTAACAAAAGGTAATACAACCGCTTGCCATGGCTTCAAGGGGAGTGATTCCTAGATGCTCGACAAGTTCTGGATTTTTATTTTCATCAATACCGTATCCGGTCATCTGAATATAGAATTTGGATTTTTTGTATAACTCTAATAGTTCTGAGTAGCTGAGGTTAGGTTTTAATAAAATATCCGGATTTTTACCAATTAATGTTTCCAATTCATTAAAATATTGTTTATCCTCTTGTTTAAGTCCGCCGGCTAATATCAGTTTAAAATTCTTGAACATTATATTTTGTTGCTTTAATTTATTGAACAGATCTATAAGTATGGATTGTTTTTTAGAGTGAAGATGACTATAAATTCTTCCGACAGACAGAATAATATTTTCTTTCTTCAATTTATCTATGTCCAAATCAATAAAATCCTGACTTAAATAAGGATAAATAACTTCTGAATTTATTCCCCACTTTACTAGCCAGCTTTTAGTGAATAAAGAGTTCGTAATAAAGTGATAATTAGAAGTTTTAAGTTTATTAACTAACGAAGGATTATAGAGTTTTTTATCCGGAACCATGCAAAAGATAAAATTTTTCTTAGCTGAGGAGAAAAAGTAACTTCCGTCGGTGACGTAGAAAAATAAGTCAAAAGTCCTTAAAACCCTTAAAGTCTTTAAAGTGTTTTTTTTGTTGAATATATTAGGTAAAAATTTAAATTTATTTACAAATTGAATTCGAAAGCGGTTTTCTATTTGGTTCTGAAGATTTTTGTCCCAAAAAATATTGATTTCGTAACCTTCGTCTTCCAGGACTTTAACAATTGAAAGTATATGTTTTTCGCCACCGCCAAGCGTGTCAAGGTAAGGATCGTACAGCGCGGCTTTTTTCATATAAATAAATATAAGTTATTGTTTTGGAAAATGCTTGATATATTGATTCAATTATACCAATTTCGCCGTCCAAAAAGCCCAAATTTCTAAACAGTCTACGATATAATTCTCCAAGAAATTTTCTAAAAAATACAGATATATTAACTTCTTTTTTGGCATTAAAAAGTAGATCAGATTCAATATCTTCAAATATTATTGTTTTTTCAACCATGGATTCAAGATTACCATGGAAGTAGTGAATTATTGGATTATGCATATATGCCAATTCACCACTTACAATAGGTGTTGAATGTATCTCCTTAGGCCAAGATTTAAAAAATTTTTTACTAATAAGTCTGGTTTGATAATCCGGCCACCAGCCTCCATATTTTAACCATTTATTTTTGCCAAAGATATTTTTACGAGGAATTCTATAAGCAGCGATATTGGTTATTGGATATATGAAATTGGATTTTTTTTGACGATTAACTAATATCGAATATCTAATTTCTTGACTTAATTTATGTGTTATTCTTTCATCAGTGTCCAAAATCAAGACCCATTCGGTTTTTGCTTTTTCAATGCCAAACTCTCTTGCAGGTTCCACGTAGTTAGATTTGGAGAAAAAATAGACTTCTGCGCCCGTATTTTTGGCAAGCTCTACGGTATTATCCTGACTATGCATATCAATTACGATTATTTGCTTAGAAAGCAGTTTGGCAGAGTTAATACAATCAAGAATTTTTTTTTCATCGTTAAAGGTATGAATAATAATAGAAATATTAGTTAAGTTCATAGAGTAAAATCTCAACGTCATTAAATAATTTTTTTTCAACCATATCAGCTACACGAGGAATATTTTTATCTATCCATTCGGCCCGTCTTTCTTTATTATCGTCTGTTTCTATAATATACCAGCATTTTCGATTTACCCATTCTTCTTTTGGATAGGAAATTTTTTTTGAGATATTCTTGTAAAGAAATAGATATCTGTAAGTGAATGGAATAACCGGAGGCGTATAGACCTTAACACAGTATTCAGATTCTTTTGGTAATTGGACTTTATTTGAGATATAGGTTACGATCGCGATTTGGTTGTTGAGCAGTTTTTGTTCAGGTTTTTTATTAAAGTCTTTAATAACGGAATTCATAGAAGTAGCTAGATTAATGAATAAAACCATAATAAGGAGAACCAATAGACCCCTTTTTTTATTTAAAGCTAAAAAAAAGATATTGGCAGCCAAAACTAAAAATAAATATTGGATACCTTCGTAGTAGTTAGCCCAAAAGTTATCTTTATAAAATAAAGAAAAAATGAATAGCAATAAGATAAGTGAAGAAAAAAAATTAATTGATTTATAGTTATTTTTTTTCCGTTTATATAAAACAACAAGTCCACTTATTATTAACCCCAATAAAAAAGAATAAAAAGTTAGATCGTTGGCAAATAATCCCTTAAAATAACGCCAAAATAAATTAGATCTGCTCACAAGTACGTCAATTAGAGATTTAGGACTGGATATTTTGGGTTGTAAAAAATAAGAAAAGATTGTTTTTATTTGAAAAAACCCGTTCTTAATTTCAAAAAGTAATCGTGGAATAAATGGAATTATAAATCCAGATAAAAAAAATACGAACCTTTTTCTGCGGAAAAGAATTCTTCTGGTTTGTTTTTTAAGTAAAAGAATTAGAAAGTAGCTGGGAATTAAGAAAAGGCCAAATGCAACCTCAAATTCGAAGATAAAACTTACGCTAAGACCGGCTAAAAACCAGATGAATTTTTTTAGGTCTCGATTAGCAATAAAAATATAATAATTGCAGATGATAAAGAAAACCAGAAGTGGAAGAACAAAGATATTGTTTCCTACAAATATTGACGTGAAAATAAAATAAGGAGAAGCGGCTATAATTGATCCGATCAATAAAGAAATCGCAGATCCGAACCATTTTTTTAAAAAAAACATAAATACAAGAAGAGATGTTAAATGAACAATAAAGTTAAAGTAGTAATAACCGATTGGAGCACCTCCAAATAACAGAAACGGGATTACCAATAAATAGTAATACCAAGCTCCGTGGAAAAGGCCTTGAATACCGGTTGTTGGTCCGATAAAAGTAATATTTCTGTCCCGGATTATCTCAGCAGCCTTAAGAAAGTCCCTTCCCTGATCATAGGTGTAGCCAACAGTTTGAAAATAAATGGGTTTTAATCTAAAATAGCAGAAAAGGAAAATGACAAAAATAAAAAGCGCAGCCCCAATAATTTTTTTGGCCATATTATTCAGTTTTTTCTTCTTTTACCGATTAGATTATAGCACACTTGCAAGTTGGGACGAGGCATGGTATGGGTCTATTGCAAGGGATATGTCAAGAACCGGAGATTTTATGAATATGGTTTGGAATGGAAAACCTTACTACGACCATCCTCCTATGGGATTTTGGTTAATAGCGATTGCTTATAAATTTTTTGGAGTAAACGAATTTTCTACCAGGCTTCCTTCAGCTTTATTAGGTCTTTTTTCTATTTTACTGATGAATAAAGTCGGGATTGAACTGTTTGGAAAAAAAATTATAGGCTTTGTAGCGGCTATAATTTTAGGTACGTCTGTCTGGTATGTTATCAGGGTTCGCTCCGGCAACCTGGAATCTGTTTTCGTATTTTTTTACATTTTGACTGTTTATCTGTCAGTAAAATCTGCCAAAAATTTTAATTGGTTTCCATTGGTGATGTTAAGCTTTGGAGGACTAATTTTATCTAAAACTCTAGTAGGGGTATCTGCCATTATTCTAATAATCTATCTTAATTTCAGTCAATTGATCAATGTCAAAAAAAATTTGGTTTTAGTTTTAATCGGTATATTGTTTTTTGGTCTTACTGTGTTTCCTTGGTACTACTATCACTTAAAAACCTTTCCGGATTTTTATGAATACCACTTTATTCATAAAGGCACAAGGAATAAAACATTTGCCTCCTATTTTAAACCGATGATTGAACAGCCGTTATTTTATCTTCATATGGGTGTGAGAAAGTGGTATTACATTTGGTTAGCGACTTTGGGATTTTTGCTTGTCTCTCTTAAATTTCTAAAAAAGTTTATTTTTTTTCTATTTCTCTGGAACTTTATAGTTTTTTATCCCTTTTTAACCTCAAAAGAAACCGAACTCTGGCATCTTATCCCGGTTTATTTGCCTTTAAGTTTCCTAATTGCCTTAGGAGTCAGCGAAGGAATATTTTTGGCTTATCTCACCTTCAATCAAATACTAATTCGTCACAGTAAAAATATTAAGATACCTAACATAATTCCTGCTTCGCTATTTCTAACTTTATTTTTATATTTCGCATTTGTTCAAATTAGAATTTTTTATAAAGAAGTAATCCCGGCTAATAAGTGGATACCTGATGATGTAGCTATTTCTAAAGTGGCCGGAAAATATAATAAACCGATTTATCTAGACGATGACTATTTACCGATAGCTGTATTTTATTCGGGTAAAAACGTGCAACCCCTGGCTTATCTAGCGGATGATAAAAAAACTCTAGAAAAATTTATTCAGTCGAATGAAAAAAATTATATTGTTATAACCAGAAATTGGGTGGTAGATGATTTAAAGAAAAAAGAAATAAAATATAAACTACTTGAAAAAAATAATTCCTTTTCCATTTTAACCAAACCATAATCATGTCATCCTGAACTAGTTTCAGGATCTGCTATCTAAAAATCAGATGCTGAAACCGAGTCAGACTCGGTGAAATAAATTCAGCATGACGAAAGGCCAATATGATAATAATTTATGCTGGAGTTTTACTTTCTCTTTCAATTTATTCTTTCGCCTTAATTGATCCGAATATTACTTTTTTTCAGACTAGGGGGTGGGAGATATTCAGGGAGAAATTAGTTTATTTTGGTTATTATGAAAGACAAAATTCCTGGGTGGCGTATTTTTCTTTAGTAATCGTTCTTTTTGCATTTCATTATTTTTTTGTCAAAAAATATAAACAGTTTAATCCGATTAGATTAGCCATAATAATCGGAGTGATATTGTTAATATCATATCCTTTTTTATCTCATGACTTTTTGAACTATATGTTTGATGCCAGAATTATTACTTTTTATCGGCAAAATCCTTACTTTTATAAAGCGCTTGATTTTCCTGATGACTACTGGCTTCGTTTTTTACAGTGGACACACAGAACTTATCCCTATGGTCCCGTATTCCTTTTAATCACTTTAATACCTTCTTTTTTTAGTCTTGGCAAATTTGTCCTAAGTTTTTTATTTTTCAAGTCAACTTTTGTTATTTTTTATTTTCTGGCGGTGTTTTATTTAAATAAATTAAATAAAAAGTTTGCGGTCGTCTTTGCCACCCATCCTTTGATAATTATTGAAGGTTTAGTTAACTCTCACAATGACTTAATTGCAGTATCTTTAGGAATAATTGGAATTTATTACCTTCTAATAAGTAAGGCATTAATATCCAGATTGTTTTTTTTGCTTTCAATCGGAATAAAATTCATTACCTTCCCCATATTATTATTGACAAAATCGAATAAAAGAAGGAATAAATTTATTTTTACTTTTTTGATTGGGGTAATTGTTTATCTATCTATAAAATCAGAAATCCAACCATGGTATTTTCTCAATTTATTTATATTTTTACCGTTATTAAAAGAATCGATTAACACCTCGATTTTACTCGGTGCAAGTCGATTGAACATTTTTTTCTTCGGACTTCTAATTTCCTATTATCCATATATAAGATTGGGAGGGTGGGATACGATAGAAAAAGTTGAACTCAAGCACGGAATAATCGGAGCTGCAGCAATTTTTAATCTATTATATTTTTTTTATTTTTACTACTTAAACCGGAATAATTCAAAAGAGAAAAAAAATAAAAAATGATTAGGAATATTGTTAGAAAGTTAATTATTTGATTGTTTGACAACGAATTCTTCAATATTGAGATTTCAGGAGACCACCAGTTGTGGTACATATTGAAAAAATTAAACAAGGATATAAAGATATAAGAAATTAATAGAAGTTTGTTGTCGTATGAGATGAGGAGTAGAAATGGTAATGTGAGGATTAAATGTCTTTCGTGCATTTTGGTCAGAAACAAAAATGAAGTCAGAGGAATAAGAAATCCTGCATAAAAAATATTTTTTGGCTGAAAGCGGCTTTTTATTAATTTCAGTAAAACTAAAATTATAAGTAAACTTGCTGCAAAAAATCCCCATATTTCATAGGAAACATTCAAATTGAAATTAGACGAAGCCAGAGTTTTTCGCGAACCAGTTAATAAATACCAGATGTTAAATGCGTGGTTAGATGTATAAGGAATTCCGGGAGATAAAAGTATTTTATTCAAGTATGTTGAGAATGGGAATGTTAATAAATTACCTTTTTGGTAAAAAGGAAGAAAAAAAGAGCAAAAAAATATTAACGAAACTAAAAAAGTTTTAACTAATATCTTCAGGCTGGATGATTGGTAAAGTAGCATCAAATAAAGAGGTATAAATATTACCACTGTTTGTTTAGAGAGAAGACCCAGGATAAAAAGAATTGCTGAGAAAAAGATTTTTTTCTGATAGATTAGAGCATAAAATGAAACTAGAAGAAAAAAAAGAGGTAAAGAATCAGTTTGGCCCCAATAAGCGCTGTTGTAAAAATAGGCCGGATTGAATAATACAAAAACCGTTGCTAGTTGACTTGTTGCCTCGTTACCTGGTTTATTTTTTTTAAAAAATAGATAAGTGATATATGCAATTCCGATATCGGCAAAAATGGCAGGGAGTTTGAGAAGATAAGGAAAATAATCAAAGTCTCTTAGGAAAAAAATTAAATTTGATGGGAAAAACGAAACATGAAGATTTAATAACCACGCAATCTGATAGACCAAATTTTTAAGCAAATAGAGAATGGCAAAAATAAGAATTATCAGTGGTGGATAGTTGGGTGAAGTATGACCATATATTTTTTCAAAATTTCGCTCATAAAGTCCCTGTAAACCATGTTTTACTGCATCTTCACCCCAAATCATGTGATTAGTAAGATCGCCACTGTAGGTATTGAAGCTAATAAATACTCTAAAAATAGAACCAATTATTAATAAAATTAGAAGTGAGTGTTTTTTAAACATTTTTGTCATTCCCGCGAAAGCGGGAATCCAGATCCTGAAACGAGTTCAGGATGACACTATTATATAGATTCCGCATCAAGTGCGGAATGACAAAAGGTCAAATATATAATTTTTTATTAAATGTAATTTAGTCCTTAAGGGAGCGTATTTTAAACCAAATTTCAGTCGATTTTTATTTTGATATTTTTGATGGAGTGATGATCCGGATCCGCCAGTTGATTGAGATATTTTATGCCAGATAACTATGGAAGGATCATAAAATAGCTTTATTCCGACTTTTTTGGCTCTGATGCAAAAATCAGCATCCTCGAAGTAGAGAAAGTATCCCTCATCCCAAAAGCCGACTTTATCAATTACGGATTTATTAAATAACATTAGAGCCCCATTAATAAAGTTGACTTCTTTAAAAATGTTAAATTGTCCGTTATCAACTTTATCGACTCCGATGTGGGGGGTAAAAGCGTGCTTCCAATCTACAAAACCGCCCGCATACCAAATGACTTTACCTAAATTTGATTTTTTATAGCGACCTTTATGGTATTCGTATCCGGGGGCATAGTATATTTTCCCCCCGATGATAGATAATGGATGATTGATGAGAGAAATAAGAGAGTTTTTTATAAAATCCTGTTTGAAATAAGTATCATTATTAATAATGCAAAAAAAGTGAAATCCCTCGTCAATCGCTTTTTTTAAGCCGACGTTTACTCCATGAGCATAACCTTTATTCATAGAATAAATAGTTTCACCCGGAATTTTTTTGAGGTCAATGATTGACCGGTGAACTGATAGATCAATATTGATCAGATAAAAATTTTTGTTTGATTGATTACGAAGACTTTCTAAGAAGTCCGGAAGTACAGTATAATTCTCGTAGACAACATTTATTAATACCAGTGTGTTATTTGTCATGCTGAACTCGTTTCAGCATCTGATTTTTAAAACCAGATTCCGAAACAAGTTCGGAATGACACAAATAGTTATTATGAAGTTTGTAATTGATTATATCAAAAAGAATAAGCTCTTACTTTTTATCGTTCTGCCAGCTTTTTTTCTCTACATGTTAGTTATTTTTCCCAGCGGCACATTTTTTTGTTTTAAAGATGCCTGCGGAATTAATTTCTGGGGAGTACAAGGGCATGATGCTATTTGGCATCTGGCTATAGCGAATGTATCTTTTCAAAAGTTTCCCTTTATTGCCCCCACCTTTGCAGGTGAAAATTTATACGGATATAACTATCTTCTGGATTTTTTTATTTTTCTTTTATCCAAGATCGGAATTCCCGCAATTTTTTCCTACTTTAAATTATTTCCTGTTGTTTGGTTTATACTCTTTACGGGACTACTTATAATTTTCGCAAGAAAAATAAAAGATTCTAAACTTTTTATTTTTTTATTTCTATTGCTGAGTTACTTTGCCGGATCGTTTTCATTCATTTTGACTTGGATTCATGATAAGACGATAAACGGATCATCGACTCTTCTTCCTCAGCCAATTATGCATATGATGTCCAATCTCCCCTATGCTTTTTCCCTGCTTCCTTTTCTCACTATATTGATATTAATGAAGGAGAAAAATCTTAGACTAAAAAACGTGCTAATAATGGGTTTATGTATTTTTTTAATAATGGGATTGAAATTCTACGGAGGGGTAATAAGCATCTTTTTAATTTTTACTTATTTATTTTTAACAATACCTTTCAAAAATATAAAAAAATTAATTAAATACTCAGTCATTATTTGTTTATTTATCTTTAGTAGTATTTTATTGTTTTATGATCCTATGAGATCATTTAAAAGTGGAGCTGTTTTTGGTTGGGCGCCTTTTGCTTTGGTTCATACAATTACGGAAGAGCCAAATCAATTTTATCTGCGTGATTTGACTGATGCCAGATACTATATTTTAGCCCAAGGAAGAATCGGCCCGAGATTCATCTGGATAGAATTTATAAATCTTACTTTATTTTTAATCTTTTATTTAGGAACAAGAATATTAGCCTTTTTTTATTTAGGGTTTTTGTTCTTACAAAGAAAAATGGAGAAGTTTGATTTGACGATTATTCTGACGATATTATTTTCAATCTTTTTAACCGTTACTTTGGTGCAGAAAGCAGAGTGGTGGAACACAATCCAATTCTTTTTTTACGCTATTTTTCTCTTAACTATTCATCTTGCTCGATTAGTACATGATTTAATTAAATCAAATAAACCAGTGCTGATCGGATTAACCGCACTTTTGTTATTGCTTTCAGTCCCGACTTCTTTGGATCTGATTCGACTTTTTGCCGTTACACCGGGAGCAACTTATTTGCCGGTCGATGAAATAAAAGCTTTGAATTTTTTAAAACAACAACCCGGAGGCATTGTATTAAGTCCTCTTTATGATAAAAAGTGGAAAAATTACAATAAGCCAAATTTATTATTCGCCTATGAAGATACGGCTTATGTGACGGCATTTTCCGGTAAGCAATCATATTTGGTCAATATCCTTCAATTAAGACTGACAGGAGTTCTTTACCAAAAAAGGCTGGCGCGATTAGAAAAAAAGGATTGCTCTATTTTAGATGAAATAGATTATGTTTATGAAATAAGAAAGCTTTTAGACGAGGAAAAAATTATGGTCAAATGCAGACCGAAAAACAGTAAGAAAATCTTCGAAAATAAATCAGTGAATATTTATTCAATTACAAAGTAAGCGGTCTTTCCCGAAAAATCCTTGTAAAGAATTCTATTTTTAACTTTAATATTATTGATATCGTTTAACAGATCATAATTAATTTTTTCCACGCAAGGTTCGTGAATAATAGTATTTGCAGTTTGAAGATAGTTTACTTTATGATTGCATTTTTTGAATTTTAATCCGTCATAGGAATAATTTTTTTTAAACATATTGTTTTGTACCCGACTCAGATCAAAACCATCATTTCTAAAAAAAATATAACTTAAAAAGGCGTTTTGCGGTAACTGGTGATATATTTCATAAGGTTTATTTTTTTTTAATAAAAATAAAGATAATCGACGTTCATTTTCATAAAACAATTCTCCTACTGTTTTAGGCCTGCGTTGGTAGTAACCATATATAAAATAACTAAGATTAATTAAAAAGACAGTTCCAATGACTAGAAAATAAAACTTTTTAAATTTATAATCTTTTACTAATTGAAAAAAATAAATTATCCCAAGAGACAAAAGATAACTGAAACCGAACGAAGAAAGAACACCCCGAATGGAAAATGAAATTCCATGAGAACTTAATAAAGCAGGAACCATCCCAAGGGGAATAAATCCTAAAAGATATGTGTCAAAACTAGCACCCTTTTTCCCTAAATAAACAATTCCTAAGAAATAGAATATGATAAAAACAAATAAATATTGTCCCGTAGACGCGTTTCCGTTTATGGGACTATAATCTCCATTTTTAAAGAGATAGCTTAGATCAAGACCTTTTGTAAAATTCAGAAAAATTTCTTCTAAGGAAACAGTTAATTTATTATCGAATATGCGTGCAATTTCGGGCGAAGCAATACTTGTGATCCTTTTAAAATATACAGCTTGGGCATTTTTCTCATTATTAAAAAAAATTATTTCGGAAAGTCTATTCTTACTTATATTAGGTTCTAAATATGACGCTATTAACACAAGTAATATAACGAACAAAAGATTTTTCAGGGAATTAAATACAAAATATCTCCAAGATTTTTGTTTGATCAGGAAAAATAATTCAAGATAAATTAAAAGGAAGGGAATAAGTAGACGAAATCCCTGGTATGTAAAAGAAGCAAGAAATAATAACATGAGCGCTGAAAACTTCCTTTTTTCAAGGTAATAAAGAATTCCAGTAAATAGAAAGACCATGGCGAGTGGAATATCGAGAGCTAACCTAGTTATATGAAAAATCCACGGACTAAAGCATAAGACAATAGTTGTTAGTAGGGCTTTTTTATCGTTATTTGTGAGGATTTTAACTATTTGAAAAGACACAAATACTAATAAAGATGAAACTAAAACAAAAGGGAGTCTGGCTAAAAACACCGATTTAATAGGGATCAATAGAAACCAGAAGGCAGCAAAATAGATTGCAAAAAGCGGATTATTCGGGCTGATGTTTTCAAAAACCAGCGGAAACGGTTTGCCAAAAAGATCTTTGCCTGTTTGTGCGATCGACCAACCGGATAACGCAATGTCGCGTTCGTCAGGAAGAAGATTGATTTGGTCAAGAAAAGGCAGTCTTATAGAAATAAATAAAAAGAAAAGAACGAAAAGAATTTTTTTAGTATTTAATGCCTTTGTCATGCTGAACTCGTTTCAGCATCTGATTTTAGAACCAGATTCCGAAACAAGTTCGGAATGACACTAAGACCCAAATAATTTCAGAATTTTGTTTTGGATTTTAAGTTTTATTTTTCCTGATGCTGAGACGAGATTTTTCTTTATAAGCCAAAAATTAGTTTCAAGGTGCAGATTGTTTGCAAACGTCTGATAAGTCTGAGGAATATCTTTTTCTATATTTAAATATTTTTTCTTTTCCCAATAATAAAAATAAACCAGAAAATAATAGAACATTTGTAGGACGGATAAGACAAATCCATGTATTCCGTCCTTATAGCCTTCAGAAGAAAAAAACCTACCAATAAACTCAGATAATGATTTTTGCAATGATTGTCTTAAGGTATAGTTTTCTTTTTTTTGAACAAATGATTCGGCTTCTGATTTTGCGTATCTGGTCGCTTTTTCAATAAATTGATCCAAATTATCATAGTTGTAATGGAGTATTGAGTTTTCTTCGCTGGCTTCAAATCTAAATTCTTTACCTTTGCCTTTAGGAATAGGATGGAGTACTTTAGGCCAGATTACGGAATTTTTCTTAAAAAGCCTAAATTGGTAATCAGGCCACCAACGGGAGTGTTCGATCCATTTTCCGAAGATAATATTTTTTCTGGGAAAAAGAAAATAATCATATTTATTGATAATAGATAATAGATAAGAGATAAGAGCAGTCGGAAAGATTTCGTCGGGATCGAGATAAAGAATATATTCACCTTTAGCCTGTTCTTTTAAGTCTTCTTTTACCAGATCGGCAAAAGGAGTGATTGAGTGTAGCTTAACAATTCTTATTTTTTTATTTTCAAGAAGTTTTTTTCTATAATCATTCCCAATATCAATATCACCGATAATTATTTCCGAAACAATATTTTTAATCGAATCCAACGATTCAAAAAGGTGTCTAGGATTATTTTTAACAACAATTATTGCACTGACCGATTTCATTTTTTAGTAAAAAGAAATTTTAATTCCTCAATAAGATCAATTTTAAATATAAATTTCAGTATTATAAAGTAAATTAAAGCAGAAATGATTATGGTCAGCATTATTAAAGGCGTGGTTGGAATTGCTGAATTAATTATAAGTAATATTATTACTCCCATGACTGACGTTGCAATTAACGGTTTATAAACTGAATGTAAAAATCTAAAGTCAACTTCTTTTTTGGCCATATATATTACAACTGCGAATGTAAGGGAAAGAATAAGTTGGTTAAGAGGGAATCCGTAGAGCCCGAACATTTGGGTAAAGACAGGTGTAAGTAACCAAGTTGCGATTGTCCAAAAGAGCATAAAAGAAAATGATATTTTGACTTTACCGAGGGCGTTAAATAAATTCATGAAAGGAGTAGAGTAGGTAGAAAAAAATGCCGAGAGACAAAAAATATAGAAAAAAGGAAGCGCGGGTAACCATTTATTATAACGGGGAATAATGTTGACTAACGGTTCCATTAAAAGTATTAACCCAATCATAGCAGGAGCAAGGAGAGTTGTCTGGTAATTCAATAGTTTTTCGAGTAATCTTGAAATTTTTTGTTTATCTCCCTGAATTCTGGAAAAAACCGGGAATAGCACCCGGCTGATATTATCCATTATTATTCTGATTGGGGACTCCGCCCACTTTTTTGCCCAACCGATATAGCCCAATCCCTCAAAACCAAGGACTTTGCCTAAAAATAGGATAATAAGATCATCCTTGAATAAAGCTAAAAAAGAGCTGGCTTGAAAAGGAAGTCCGAAAGAAAGAAGGTGTTTTAGACTTTTAGTCGAGATACCCAGGGTCGGTTTCCAATTAGAAATCAAATACATTGCGATTAATCCGATCAAGGCACGGGCGATTACGGCATAAGTAAAACTCATAACACCGAAATTAAATACTGCTAAGATAGTTGCAAGCAGATAAAAAACCGTATTTTCTATCACCTGAACCCGGACAATTTTTTGGAATTGGATTTTTCTTTCAAGAAATATTGAGGGAATTGTTTTCAGGGAAGAGATAAAAAATGCCAGCAACAGACCCCAATAAAGATATGTCCCTTCAACCGGAAGACTGTAAAATTTTTTTATAAAAGAAGTTGAAAGAAAACCGATTATAACAAGAGACATAATCAGAATTTGCTGTACAGTAAAGGTGGTTTTAATGTCATCGTCGGTTATTGCTTTTTTCTGAATCAGGGATGCGGCAAGCCCGATATCTGAGAAATAATTCAGGAGAGAAATAATCGATAAAACAGTAATATACATGCCAAAAATTGTTGGAGAGAGGAGAACGGTGAGGACTAAGTTAGCTATTAATCCCAAGAAGGCAGAATAACCGCTTTGAAAAAATAGGCTCATGACACTTGTTATAATCTGCTTATGCATAAATTAAAACCAATTATTATTGATCTGGTGCTGCTTTTAATTATAACAGTTCCGGCCTTTATCAGAATTTTAAACAATCAGTATTTTTCGATGCATGACGATCAGCACATCGCTCGGTTATTCCTCTTAGATCAGGGGTTAAAACAAGGGTATCTTTATCCAAGATGGGTGGACGGACTCGGTTTTGGTTTTGGATATCCGCTCTATAATTTTTATCCACCTCTAATCTATTTTGTTGGTGAGTTTTTTCATATACTTGGTTTTTCCTTAATTTGGTCGATTAAATTAATAATTGTTACGGGTTTTTATCTTGGAGCAGTAGGAATATATTTGTTCGTTAAAAAGTTTACTAATCGTGTCTCGGGCATGTTGAGTGCAACTCTTTATACTTATTTTTTCTATCACGCGGTTTTAATTTATGTTAGAGGAGCACTGGCGGAATTTTTCAGTCTGGCTATCCTGCCTTTTGTTTTTTTGGCCTTGGAGAATTTAACTTATAAGACGAATTTGAGAAATGGGATATTTTTTGGAATAAGTATTGCTCTGTTAATTCTAAGTCATCCTTTAATTGCATTACCAGCTTTGTTATTTATAGGGCTTTTCTTTTTGTATAATTTTGTTAAATCTAGGTTTAATTCACGATTTATTTATTTTTTTATTTTTTCAGTACTTCTCGGTTTTTCGTTGTCTGCTTTTTTTTGGCTACCCTCAATGGTTGAAAGAAAATTTACGTTAACTGAAAAGATTTTAACCGGAGAACTGGCTAGTTATAGATTACATTATATTTATCCTCAACAGTTTATCTATTCTCCCTGGGGATATGGTGGATCAGGAGCGGGATTAGCTGATGGGGTAACTTTTCAACTCGGAAAAATTAACATTGGTTTAGCCCTTATGTCTTTAATATTTGGTATTTTATATTTCCTAAGAAAAAAACGGAGCGATTCCTCATTTTACTTTTATCAATTAACTATTATCTTATTGTTTTTTAGTCTTTTTATGACCACGGAGGATTCTTCATTTATCTGGGATAGGGTTAAATATCTTTGGTATCTACAATTTCCTTGGAGGTTTTTAACATTTACAGCGATTTTTATTTCAATTGCAGGAGGATATTCTGTTTTTTTCCTGTTTAGATTAATAGAACAGTATTTCCAACCCCAGAGGTTGGAAATACTGTCCAGGCGGTCTATTTATCATTTTTTTGTAGCTGTTCTAGTCATAGGAACGATTTTTACTTATCAAAAATACTTCAAACCTCAAAGATATTTTCAAACCAACGATAGAGAAAGAACTTCTTTTAAAGAGATTTCATGGAGGATAAGCAGAACATCATATGAGTTTGTACCAAAAGACGTTAAAACCACAAAATCTGAATTAAACACTACAATTCTATCTATCAAAAAAGAGAATCTTCCTAAAAAGCCATATGAAATTATATCAGGCGATGGAGTCGTCTCTATAATAAATAATAAATATAAAGAAAAAGAGTTTTTTATTGAGGCAAAAACCCCATTAAGCTTTAGATTAAATACCTATAATTTTCCGGGGTGGAAAGCCTATTTAAATGGTCAAAAAGTCAAATCGGAGGATAATAATGATTTTAAACTAATTACAATTAGTATTCCTTCGGGAAAACAGACCATTAAGTTTATTTTTGAAAATACTCCGGTTCGAAACATTGCTAATTTCATTTCACTGGTAACTATTGGATTTTTAGTCACGCTGAATTTATTTCAGCATCTGAATTTAAATAAAAAACAGATCCTGAAACCGCGTCAGACGCGGTGAAACAAGTTCAGGATGACGCTTGAAGGATTAGTGCGTCAGTTCAAAAAGGAAAATAGATGATTTATTACCAGGTTTATCATATCTCCTGATAAATTTTAGAGGCCACTCCGAAGGAAAATCCTTTTTTTGGGCAAAAACCACATAGACATATTTTTTTCCCAGTTCTTTTTGATTTTCCAATAAACCTTTTTCATCCAATGGCCAATAACCTTTGATAAAGATCTTGTCACCCGGTTTTGTGAAGACATCCAACACGTCGCCGATTAACCCGAAATTACCTTCTGCAAGAAGAATGACTTCTTTAATTTTTGATTTTTCTCGGGCAAAATCGACGATTTCCCTAGCACCTATTCCAACCGTGGCACCCTCGACATATTGTCCACGATCAATCTCCGGAAAGGGAATCTTGGAATAATTAAAGAGAATGGTGTAGTTGTAATAGATAAGAAAAGTAGTTAGAAGTAAGTAGCTGATAGTTAGGAATCGCTTATTTATATCAGAAAAGAAATAACTTGCAAAAATAACCAATAAAGAACCAAAAAATATAAGGTAACGTGGAAAGATTACTTTGGAAAATAATGCAATAGCCAAAAAAGGAATCAAGATCCAAGATGTAAGATACAAACTTAATTTAGAATCTTTTTTAAATAACTTCCATAATCCTAGAATAGCAAATATTACAAGGACAAATCCCGATTCGTTGATTACGTATTCAGGAATAATTTGGATATTATGAAAAAAGTTAGCAAACGGATCCTTAAAAAATTCATCAAAGGTCATAATGAAGGTCATATTTTTTTGCGCAACGTAATGAAAGAAAGGGGAGAGACGTTGTACGTTATAGATAATAAATGCGAGTACAGAAGAAATAATAAATAAGAAATAATAATTAATAATTTTAGAAAAAACTAACTTAATGTTTTTTTCATGCAGAAGGATTGGCGATAAAGCAGATAGAGCTAAAAATATTCGTACCGATGACTTGGCTAATAGTGAAAAACCCGTTATTAATCCGAACATTAAAGCAACATCTAGTCTTTGAGATTTTACCAAAAGAATTGAGAAAAAAAGAATCCAAATAAAACCCGCATTTACACCTGAGTCTACTAATGCTAATCGATCATAAAATAGGAAGTAGGGAGTAAAAACATAGATAAAACTTCCAATCAAAGCGGTTCGCTTATTAAACAGATAATAAAGCAGAGAAAACATTCCGCCCAAGCCTGCAAATCCGGTTGCTACGGAAAAAAGTCTGCCTGCAAGAAGGGCGTTATTTGGGAAAAGTTTCAAAAAGGGGATAGTTCCCCAGGTTTGTAGCGGTTGTTTTCCATCAGTAAGCGAAATAAATCTCCAAGTAGCGTCATGCCAAGCCACCTTTGCCCAGTGGATATAAATTCCTTCATCCGAGAAAATCGGAAATCTATCCAGATTATTGAGTCGGGTTAAAAAGTAGATAAAAATTAACAAAAAAATAATTAGCCAATCCTTCCAGTTAATATTCTTTTTAAGCCAAGTTACAACTGCAAAAATATCAAACATATTATTTCCTAAGTAATTTTATTAATTCTTCTACAGTAATACTAAGAGGATTTAAAATTCCTTTTTTGAGGGTACCTTTTTTTATTAGTTTATGATTTGGAATAATTACAGTTTTTCCAGAAGAATCTCTCATTTTAATATGGCTTCCTTTTTGCGAGACTATTTCAAAGTTAAGTTTTTTAAAAATTTTGATTAAATCTGAAGCTGAAACCTGCGGGAGTTTAGGCATATGATACTTTTACAGGTACAACAAATTGTTTTTTGTAATCTGTTTCTTCTTTTCCTATTTTATCTGCACCTTCTAAATACAGTTCGATTGCTTCTTTAATATTGCTTAATGCCTCTTCGAAAGTTTCTCCTTGTGATGCGCATCCTGGAAGTTCAGGTACCCAAACTGAGTATCCTCCCTCTTTTTCTTCCTGAAAAACAGTTATATATTCCATTATTTTTTGTTTTTTAGTTTTCATAGTTTAAATATATCAAAAATCAGGCGTCTGTTGATTTTTAAATGCTACATACGATTCTAACTCTGCTTTTGCTGCATTCAAATTTTCTTCAGCTTTTGGATGCTTACCCGTAATTATCCACAATTTATACCATTCTTTTATATTTTCCCCCCCCAGTTTAATCATTTTATCTGTGTAGTTTTCAACTACTTGTTCAGCTTGTTCTTGAGCTCCTTTATCGATCATATGACCTCAATTATAGCAAGTAGAATAATCAATAACAAATTTCCTCATTCTTAATTCTTCTTAAAAAGATGATATGAATTTAAGCTTTTGATTAATCTTAAATTCTTATTTTTATGGCTTGTGTTTAAGTCGTCCCTACGAAGAACAAGGCAGTCATCAGAATACTTTAATTTAAATTTATCGTCATAGATAAAATTTACTTTTTTTCCAAAGTAATAAACTATTGAAGGGTGGTCGCCCCATTGGGTGGTTGAGGTTATCGTTAAACCTAAATCTTCTAAGGTTTTGTTCGCTTCTCGGGTTTCTTTGCCTACTAAAACATGAAGTGAATCACATTTGTCTTTGGCATACAAAGCTAAATGATAATAGTCTTCCGGTTTGGAATAAAAAGTGGTGAAGAAGTTGGTTTTGATGAAATTTCTATGAAAGATATAAATTAACATGATACAAGAAATAAGATACAAAAATATTTTATTAACAACGATTCTGGTTGCGTCTCTCGACTCCGCTCGAGACTTACCAGAATGACTCAAAAATAGGGTTAGTGGATAAACGGCGAGAAAGGCAAATTGGGGGATAGCTGGGTAGAGGTACCAAAAAATCTTGGTTTTGGTTATATTTAAGAACATAAACCACGGCAGAAGAAAAAAAGTGTTTAACCATTTATTGCGATCGCTATATTTAGTTAAACTCTTGGAAAGGTTTACTACCGCTAATAATAAACCAACTGCAGAAGGCCAGAAGAATAATCCCAATTGCTCTTTCATTAAATCAATGTAGTAAGTTCTTTGGCCGAAGTGAGATTCGATTGAGGCGGTTACCCTTCGAAAATGAGTTTCAATTATATGTTGTTGCCAAAATTGTGTTTTAAAAGACAGCAACATGATTATATACCAAACCAATAATATTATTATCTGGATTGCAGCCGTCCGTATATATTTTCGCGATAATTTACTTATATTGGAGCCTTGAGACATTTTATTTTTCCATAATAATACGACATGATAAATGATCAAAATAATTACAGGATAAAAACCTATAAGAGATTTAGTTAAAACTGACACTGCTAAAAATAATAGACCCAACCAAAAATTTTGAACGAATAATAGATATCCAAGCCATCCAATAAGAAGAAAAACATCAAGGTTCAAGATTTGTGATCGTTGAAGAAAGATAGGAATAAAAGAAGTAATTATGACTGTTAATAATGAGATGAGTTTGTCCTTTGTAGCTTTATAAAATATTGAATAAACAAACAGCAAAGAGATTATAGATAAAAGTAAGGAGGTGATACGAAGCGAAATTTCAGGTGATATAAATGGAGTAAGTTTCATAATTACTCCAAAAAAAAGAAATGGTAATGGAGGTTTGTCAAGCCAGACACTGCCTTGCCAAAGAGGCACTAATGATTTATTTTCAATCATCTCCCGGGATACTTGCGCATTGATTGATTCATCCCAATCAAAAAAGGGAGTGGGATTTATAATAAGTTTGAAAGCAATGATCAGAAAGTAAAGCGATAAATAAATTACCAACCTAAAGTGTTTTTTAATCATGAATAAGTTTAGTTTGGATTATTTTACCGATGTATATAGCTATTAGTATATTTAGCGGCACAAATAAAAGCAGTAAATAACGCGGATATACAGGCGTTACAAAAAGAAAGAGATTATAAATAATTAAAAAAGCCGCGAGCAAAATTAATAATTTTTTTTCTTTTGCTTTTTTCTCAGTAAATAATTTATAAATAGAAAATGATCCAACAATAAATACAACCGGCCAAAATATCGTCCAATATTTATAGTGAATAAAGGGATATCCTTCAGACCAAAATTTCCATTGGTTAAAAAAAATTAGACTCAGGTAATTTCCCAGCAATTTAGAAATTTCTATACTTGTATTTGAGTAAAAAAGATAGATCCATTTTTGCACTCCCAAAAAACTTCTTAAATTTCCGCCGAGTATAAAATAGCCGATATAAGTGTATGAGTAAGTAAACAAGGCAATTAAATTCAACAGTGCTGATTCGAAAATAATTTTTTTCAAATGCGTTTTACCTATTAAATAATTCAGTAAAAGCCAGGCATTAAAAATAAAAAAGCTGGCAAGAAAAAATTTAGTTGAGATAAAAAATCCCATTGCAAAACCGGCAAAAAGTAAAAAAAATATATTATTTTTCATTTTAAAAATAAGAAAAAAAATTATAAAAAGCAAAAAAAACAATAATTGAAATATATCAAGTTGAGGAGTATGGATAATCTGGTCGATAAATAAAGTATTTATTGAAGTCAGAAAGACTGCGATTGATGAAGTTAAAAAAGAATTCGTCGATAAGAAAACTATATGGTTGATTATCGCAAGCGACAAAAGCGCAGAAATCAAAGAAATAATCCTGTGATTCTTAAATAAGACAATCGATAAGCCAATTAAATATTTACCTAACGGTGGAGTTTCGGGATTAATAAGAATTGGGTTAAGTCCGTTGATATATTTGTAACCGGCATAGGTGTAAAGATCTTCATCAGAGATAATATGCTTAGAATTTGGAATTACCCATTGCGATTGATTATATTTATTTTGAAAACTGACAGGATCAAACTTTTCCGTATATAGTTTTCTATTTTGAAATACAACAACCGTTACAAAGGTTATTGAAATAAAAATTATTATAATTCCCCAGTTTTTTCCCATAGTTTGAGATTTAAAATTCTTTGAATAGACCCGTTAAGTTCAAACGCTTTGCTAAAAACCGCCTTCTGGTATAGAAAATAGGTTCGAAGATCATATAGAGATGACAAAAAAAATAAACCCAGTAAAAAAATGAATACGCCTAAAATTAAGTTTTTTGATTTTTGTTCGGATTGCAGAAGATAGGTTAAGCCGTTGCCGACAAAAAAAACAGAAGAAACAACCGAAGTGAAGGTTCTTAAACTATTTGGATTTTCTACCGGATAGGTAAAGATTGCAGGAATTAGGCTCAAAATAAAAAAAGCAAAGAAGAATTGATTATAGAAATTTTTAAGATTGAGAATTGTTACAAGTAAGCCGAAAAGAAAAAAAGCTCCCAAAACAGGATTAAATAGCGCCTTTCCGGGATAGTTATGTCTACCGTTTAGATCTCCAAGGTGTGTGAACATATAACCCAGTTTAATTGAATTTAATCCGATATATGTAGCTTTATCCGCAAGAGTTAATTTTTTATCGGTTAGAAAAAGTTGTTCTTGTATTCTCAAATCTTTATGTGAGGAAAGATACAAAATTAGGGGGAGGACAATCAATAAAAAGGTTACAAAAAACAAAACAAGATTTCGCTTTAATAAATGTTTTTGTGAATAAAAAATCAAAAAAACAAAGGGAAGCAGGAAAAAGATTCTTCCGGGATAATAGGAGAGAAAAGCCAATCCTGAAAATAAAGCTGAAAAAACTAATAAAATTGAACTACGATTCTGGACCCGCTTGACTTTCCAAAATGATAATAAGATAAATTTCAAAAAAAAATAAATAGAACTAAGCTCGAGAAATACTAGAAACGTGGCTTCAAAAGAAAATCTGGCAAAATTAAAATACCAGCGCGAGGATATCAAAATAAAAGACAGTAGTAACGGAAAAAAAGCAAAATGGACCAGTTGCCTTGGGGAATATTTTATTTTTGCAAAAACTAAGCGAGCAATTAAATAAAACAGACTGATATTTAATACGCCAAATAAAGCTGAGGGAAACCTTAAAGCAAAATTATTCAACCCGAAAAGTTTGATTGAGCCAAGAATAATATAAAAATAAAGGGTCGAGTGACCGGTAGCTAATTGACTGTAGGGAGTATAGGGCTTGTTTTCAAGATTAAGTGCTAATCTGGCAAATTCTACTTCATCCCACGAAAGCTTCTTTGGGACTCGGTTAAACTGAAAAAAAATTATAAAGGACGAAACTAAAAGAAGGATAAGAATCTCAATTACAATTTTTTTCATTAATACTTGCGGAGTAGGTCATAATATTTAATTTTTATAATATCCTTCAAAGTCTCAATAGAATCAGTAATAAAATTGACATTTTTTGTTTCAACATGAAGCCAGCTTACGGGAACTTCCTTAATTTTATAACCCAATTTTAAAGCCAAAAAAAGAAATTCCAGATCAAATCCCGCAGTAACCGAGGAACCTTCGGCAATTCTTTTGTAGTGAAAAACTTTTAATTTGTCAATAATTATTAAAGCCTTTTTTTTGTCAAACAGCTTAAATCCGTTTTGAGTATCTTTTAAACCATTAAGTCCGATGAATAAATCCCTGATTATAATAAAGCCAACAGACATGATTTTTCTTAATATGGGTGCCCCCTGTCTTTTTGAGTCGCGAGATCCGATAACGATAGGATATTCTTTACTATAGCCTGTTATAAGTTTCTCCGATTCCTCGATGGGAGTTGCCAGATCGATATCCGAAAACATTACCAGATTGCCTTTGGCGGCTTTTATTCCGGTAATAATTGCAAAAGCCTTACCTTGGTGTTTATTTTCAATTAACCTAAAGTTAGAAAACTGATACAGATATTCCTGTCTGACTATTTTTTTGGTTGCGTCGTTTGATCCATCGTCGACAATGATCACCTCTAAAAATCTGGAGTCGTTTTTAGTATAGTTGCCGATTTTATCTAAGACTCCTTTTTGGATATTTGCTTCTTCGTTGTAACAAGGAATGATTAAAGAAATGCTCATTTATGAATTAATTTGTAAATCTTAACTCCTTCAACTTTCCATATTTTATCAACTTTAGCCCTTTTAAAGGCGGCAATTTGCCATTGGGGACTGCCCAAGACCTGGCAGTCTTTTTCAAAACAAAGAACAAACAACTCCAAAGGTTCTTGAAGAGTGTCCGCAGGCAGGGGCCTTTTTCCTTTTATTTCCAGGTAGTATCTAATGTGTCCGTCGGTCTCAAGATAAGGAAGGGCTATAGTTTGGAAGCGGATTTGAGGATTATCTCTCAAAATACTGTCAGCAATAATTTCAGCTTTTTTAATCTGATTATTCCCGCGGGTTGAGAAGAGATACGATAGGCTTTTTAAATTAAAAAAGATATAAAGCGCTAAAACAAAGATGATTATGAAATATTTAAATACTTTATTTTTTGAAATACTTGTTATTAACAAGGATAGAATAAGATAAAAACTAAAATATACCGGATTGTAATAATGAAAATTGCGTGCCGTATTAAAAACGCTAAAAATAAGGAGATAGGATATAAAAGTTACGAGATTAATATATATAAAAAAATAATTTTTTAGTTTGAATTTTTTAACAGTGATATAAATTAATACGACGGTTAATATAAAGGCAAAGTATTGATTAAAATCCGTCTGAAAGATATGTGTATAAAAAAAATTATTAGTTTCCAAAAATCTGGAAATAAACTGTTCCTGATCGGTCGGATTCCCTTCGCTAAAAAATTTCAAAAGATTTTTTGTATTTAAAAAGTTATGGCGAAGATCGAAGATTAGAAGAGGAAGAGAGAAGAAGACGAAAGAAATAAAAGCAATTAAAATTATCTTCAAGTCATTCTGAACTTGTTTCAGAATCTTATTGAGAGAGATCCCGAAATAAATTCGGGATGACAAGTAACTCAAGATTGTTGGAATTATAAGAACAAAGGCAAGGTGATGCAGTTGAATTGAAAATGAAAGAAATGATCCGAATAGAGCCGCATACCGTTTATTTTTTTGAGTCAGTGTTTTATCAAAAAAATAAAGAGCTAGAAAAGAAAAAACAGGTAGCAGATTGGGGTTCCAGGAGAATCTGGCTAGTTGGACGTTCACAGCTGAGAAAGAAATAAATATGAGAAAGATCAAGGCTGTTATAAAATCAAATTCCTTTTTGACAATTTTAAAAGCAAATATCGCACCCACAATTGAAAGAAATCCGACTCCGAAAGCCGGGCCGACCGGATTGAAATTGAAAAAAAGTAAAAACGGAGCAATTAAATAATAGTAAAACGGACCGAGAAATATTTGTCCCAATGAACTGGGTGCGCCGATTGCCGGAAAATGCTCCAAGGTGATGATTCTTTTAATGATAATGGCATCTCTTCCTTGATCTCCTAGAAAAGTAACAAACTCACTAAATCTGTAAAAGCGAAGATATGCAGCAAATAAAATTATGATAATTGGTAAAATAAGCCTAATGCGAAAGGACATATTTTCCTATTTTACCAGGAACAAGACTATTCCTGGCGAAATCGCCGTAATCGGAATTGTTTTGATAAGTACTTTTGTCTTTTGGTCTCCCTTTCTATTGAGGGCTACTTCCTGGTTTGGATTAACAATTCCTAGTTCGAATTTTCTCTATATCTACCGTCATTATGACGGCCCGCTGTACGCTGTGGTTGCCAAGACCTTATATAAACCCGAATTGATAGAAAGATTTATTTTAGATATTAAGTTTGCCAATGAATATTTTGCAGCCCATCTACCTTTATATCCATTATTGATTCGTCTGTTTGCCCCAATTTTTAATTATTCCAAGTCGACAATATTCGTAAATATTACGGTAACGCTGGCTCTTGCTGTATTTTTTTACAATTTAGTCAGACAGTTTAAATTAACCAAGTCACCCTTAGCCCTTACCTTTGTATTCTTAATGCTGCCGAGATTCCTGATAGTAAGGTCGGTCGGAGCTCCTGAAAGCTTATTTATAATGCTGGTGCTTTTATCGCTCTTTTTCTTCGAAAAGAAGCATTATTTGCTGGCCGGCTTATTTGGAGGTTTATCCGCCATGACAAAGACTCCGGGAGTATTGCTGTTCCCAGCTTATCTTTTAGTTTTCGCAGATAAATTATTCTTCGAGCGTCGCGAAGCAGAGTCGAGAAGCAATAATTTAATCAGTTCTCGACAAGCTCGAACTATAAACTGGAACAAATTGTTTATATTATTAATTCCACTTGGTTTAATATCCGTTTTTTACTTTTATCAAATACAATATAATGATTTTTTTGCTTATTTTAAGTCGGGTGATAATATTCATCTAGTGTCTCCTTTTGCCGCTTTTAATTCAAGTGCCAGATGGGTGGGCACAGCCTGGCTCGAGGATATTTTATTTTATTTTTTTCTATACCTGATGGCGGTTATCACCTTAAAGGATTTTAAGTACAGAAGTTTCTTTTATTTCAGTTTAGTATTTTTTACCGCGACTATCTTTATTCAGCACAGGGATATCAGCCGTTACAGTCTTCCTTTATGGCCGATGGCGGTAATTGCATTTGAAAGATTTTTCACATCCAAAAAATTTCTGATTGGTTTAATTTTACTTTTACCGGCAATTTATCTTTACTCCTGGAACTTTAGTTTGACAAACATGCTTCCCGTCTCCGACTGGACCTCTTTCTTTACAAAGTGATTTTGGGCATAGATTTTAATCACAATTTTATTTTATAATCATATGATGGCTAATTTATTAAAAAAACGCTGGTATTTTTTTGTATTGGTTTTAATTATTTTAGGGTCAATTGTTTATCAAAAACAGACGGCAAAAATCAAATCAGAAAAGGAAAAGTCAACTTATACGGTCAAGAGACAAACACTGAGGGATGATCTTTCCTTATCCGGTGAAATCGACGCTTCGGAAAAGACAACTCTCAGATTTCAATCCTCCGGCAAACTTACCTGGATAGGAGTCAGGGAAGGGGATTATGTACAAAAATTTCAAGCGATTGCGGCTTTGGATCAGAGAGAAGTGCAGCAAAACTTAAAAAAATATCTGAACACTTATGTCAATGAGAGATTGGATTTGGATCAGGAAAAGCAGGATACGCAGATAAAATATACAGGAAGTTTGAGTGAAGATGCGAGGCGGGAAGCGATACGAGTTCTTGATAAAGCGCAAAATGATTTGAATAATGCGGTAATCGACGTTGAGCTTAAAAATCTAGCAATTGAGTATGCAACACTTTATTCTCCGATTGAAGGATTAGTCGTTAGTATCGGTTCACCCTACGCAGGAGTAAATATAACACCGTCCCAGGCAGAGATTGAGATAATTAACCCAAATACGATTTATTTTTCCGCAACTGCGGATCAGACGGATGTCGTGAGACTCCAGGAAGGTATGGTGGGTAAAATTACTTTTGACTCATATCCGGACGATAACTATGGCGGAACCCTTTATTATGTATCTTTTACTCCAAAAGAAGACGAAACAGGAACTGTATATAATCTGAAATTTCAGCTTGACGATCGGGCTCGATCTTTACCTTTGAAAATGATGATGACCGGAGACATCGATCTCAATTTATCCGAGATGAAAAATGTCATAGCAATTCCATCGGGATTTATTAATAAAGATAAAAAAGGAAGTTATGTGAAGGTCGACAACAAAGGTAAAGAAGAAAAAAGATATATAAAAATAGGCGAAGTAATAGAGGGAAATGTAGTAATTAGAAGTGGACTGTCCGAGGGGGAAGTAGTCTATGATTAGACTCGACATAGTGAGCAAAAGCTATAAAATTGACGAGGAAACTACATTTTATGCATTAAAAGACGCAACTTTGGAGATAAAAGAAAAAGAGTTTATTTCGATAATAGGACCATCGGGTAGCGGCAAATCAACATTGATGCACCTGATTGGATTACTAGATAAACCAAGCCAAGGCGAGTTAATTATTCAAAATAAAAAAATATCGAAACTGGATGATGATCAGATTTCATCGCTTCGCAATGAATTTGTCGGGTTTGTTTTCCAGCAGTTTAATCTCATTCCAAAGCTGACTGTTTTGGAAAATATTCTCTTGCCTACAATCTATGCGCGTAAAAAACTTGACTACAATCCAACTGAAAAAGCAACTGAATTATTAAAAAAATTCGGTTTATTTGAAAAAAGAAATACATATCCCAATAAAATATCCGGCGGACAACAGCAAAGAGTCGCAATTCTAAGGGCACTTATAATGGAACCTAAATTAATATTAGCCGATGAGCCGACAGGTAATTTGGATACAAAAACAGGTCGCGAAATTATGGAATTATTGAAAGAATTAAATGAAAAAGAGGGAATGACCATTGCAGTTGTAACCCATGAAGCGGATATTGCCAAGTACGGAAAAAGAATAGTTAATGTGAGAGACGGAAAAATAGTCAAATAAACTATGTATTATTTTATTTTTATCATCAGAACTGCCTTTGAAGACTTTAAAAGAAGCAAGCTGCAGACTTTTTTGACTTCACTGGGAATAATGATCGGGGTATTTGCTGTAATTATGCTGACTGCGCTTGGATTGGGGCTGAAAAAATATATCTCCGACCAATTCGATTCTTTAGGGACCAATACTTTATTTATTGCACCGGGCAAAATTCTGGAGGGAGGTAGTTTTGGCGCTTCATCGCTCCTTGGGAATCGATTCGATGTCAAGGATCTTAACCGATTGAAAAGAGTTAAAAATATTACAGGAATTGCTCCTTTATCATCAAAATCAGGTGAGGCAAAAGGGACTGAAAAATCCGAATTTGTCAGCATTTTTTTTACCTCGGAAGATTTTTTTGATATTACGGGATTCAGTATAGAAAACGGAAGATTTTTTGACAATACCGATGTTGAGAAGAGATCAAAAGTACTGGTCGCCGGTCCGAAAATCGCCGAAAAACTTTTTGGAAGCGAAATTGAGGCGATTGGTAAGAAAGTAGCTATTGATAATGTCAACTTCTTGATTATCGGAGTTATAAAAAGTAAAGGTGGGGGAGGATTCGGCGGGCCGGACTATGATTCATATTTTTTTGGACCCTACACGACCGGATATATATATAATCCTGACAAACAATTTATCCGTTTTGCCATAAAAGCTGAAGAAAAAATTCCCCTTGCCACTGTCAAAGATCAAATAAATAAAGAGATGCTTAGGAGATACGAGGAGGATGACTTTAGTATTGTCGAGCCGACCGAAATTTTATCGGTAGTTAATTCTATATTTGGAATTATGAATATTGTGTTGGTCGCGATCGCCAGCATATCGCTATTGGTTGGAGGAATCGGGATTATGAATATTATGTATGTTACGGTCTCGGATAAAACCAGAGAAATTGGAATCAGGCGGGCAATAGGGGCAAGAAGAAAAGATATACTTTTTCAATTTTTGATCGAAGGAATTGCCTTGTCGATAATAGGAGGAACATTTGGTTTGATATTAGCATTTATCGGAGTGTTAATCGTCCAAAATTTCTTTCCCGCTTATATTGATTTGCCTTCAGTACTGTTGGCGCTTGGAGTGTCAAGCGCAATAGGAATTATTTTTGGAGTTCTTCCGGCCAGAAAAGCTGCTAACTTAGAGCCGGTTGAGGCGATAAGATATGAATAATTACTTAATTAATTCTTCCCATTTAGCACCAAATCTTAATTGCATTTCTTCAGCAATTTTACTTTCGGATAATTTTAATTCATTTTTATAAAGGAAATGGAGATACCTAGGTTCAAGACGGTATCGAACTCCTGAAGAGTCTGGTATAAAAACTGGTAGTGATGTATAATCTATTTTTGGATCACCTTTTATTAATCTACCTTTTTGTACTAAACCGTAGTCACTAAGTTCGTCCAATAATTTTTGTAATTGGTTTTTTGTTCCATCATAACCTTTAAATAATACATGGATTGATGGGGCTTGTATAAAATCTTGTGCCCAACCAATAGATAAATCTTTTGCATCTTGACCCAATGACTTATATTTTTCAGGTAAAGTATGACGGGGACTATTAAAAGGTTCTGACATGTTGATATGATAGTAAATCACACTTGGCAATTTGTACAAAAATATGTGCCTCGACCGGCGATGCGGACTTTTTTGATAATTCTACCGCAGTTGTAGCATTTTTTTCCTTCACGATTATAAACTAATGAATGTTCCTGGTATTTGCCCTGTTTTCCATCCGCGTTAACATAATTAACTTCGGAAGACCCTCCGAATTTTAATCCACGGTTTAGAACTTCTAGTATGGAAAGGTATAGTTTGTTAGTTTCTTTTTTGGATAAAGTTTTTGCTTTTCTTAATGGACTTAATCTAGCTAGGTTTAAAGCATCATTAGCATAAATATTACCGACTCCAGATATTTTATTTTGGTTCATAATCAAAGCTTTTATCGGAAGATTATATTTTTCGCAAATTTTTTGTAAATAATTTGGAGTTAAATCTTTAAACGGTTCCGGTCCTAAATTTTTGAAAAAAGATAGATGGGGAACTTCCGTAGTTTTCAATATTTTTATCCAACCGAATCTGCGGATATCATTAAAAAAAAGTCGAGAGGCATCTGTAAAAATAAAAATTGCCCGAGTATGTTTTGTGGGTAAGCCCAATTTGTTATTAGTATTTTTATCCCGGTAAACTAATTGACCTGTCATTTTAATATGAATAGCAATAGAAAAATTACTACTCAGATCAATTACCAAGCCTTTACCAAAGCGCCTCACGGCAATCACTTTTTCACCTGCGAGGTGTATTTGTTGGCTTTGTAATAGCTTAGAATCTTTTATTTCAAAATCACCAATTTTTTTACCAACGATATACTTTTCAAGTCCACGTCTTATTGTCTCTACTTCAGGTAATTCCGGCATAATGGAACATTTGTCATTCCGAACTTGTTTCGGAATCTATTTTTTGCTAAAACCAGATCCTGAAATAAATTCAGGATGACATTTTTGAATTTATAAAATCTAATACTTGTTTTTTAAAATTAGCAAAGGAATATTTTTCGGACTCTTTTCTGGTATTTTTTCTCATCTCAAGATATTTTTCTTTTGACATAGATTCAATTTTTTTAATTTGACTTATGAGAGATGATGGGACCAATTCGTTGAATAAATAACCATTGAATTCATCCCTAATTGTTTCTTTAATTCCACCCGACGCATAGGCAATTACCGGTAAACCATAACCCATTGCTTCAACGGGAGCTATTCCGAATTCCTCGTCAACTGCGGAAAATAAAAAGGCCTTGGCGTTTAAATAAAGTATGGGCTGTTTATCGTCAGATATATTTCCCAAGAATTCAACGGTATTTCCTGCAATACTTTTTAAGTAATTTTCGTCCCGGCCGGTTCCAACTATTTTAAGGTTAAATTTCAAATTATTTGCAGCCTTTATTAAAATGTTAATGTGTTTAGCTTTTGCCAGTCGAGAAGTTGTAATAAAATAAGCAAAATTATTTGTACCATCTTGGTCCGATCGAGCCAAGATGGTATCTTTAGCAGGAATATTTACTGGTGGATAAATTACATATGAGTCGCGACGGTAGAATTTTTGGATGCGCTTTTTTGTTTCCTCAGAATTAGCGATTAAATAATCCGGTCGTTGCGATGATATATAATCCCAAAGGCGAAGCGGATGATTAACCAGATTTGCATAAATGCGAAAGAGTAAATATTTTTGCAGTTCGTGAAGACTTCCGGTTTCATAACTATAAAGATAGCGAGGTTGGTGATGAAGATAGGAAATATGTACTGTTTCAGGTCTGGTAATTATTCCTTTAGACATGTAAGAACCTGAAGATGAAATGACCAGATCATATTTTGAAAAATCAAAACTTTCCCAGATCCAAGGCGTAATAAAACGCAGGGGAGAATAAATATTTTTTAAAAAGGGAATTTTATCAGTCCAAGAGGTAATTATTCTCCAGTTTTTAAAATATTTACTGTGAATTCCTAGTTTTTCCGGATTATAAAAAGAGGTGTAAACATCTGCTTGGGGAAAAATCTTTTTAAATGCTACCAATACTCTTTCGGCTCCGCCAAACTCCTGGAGTTGATCATGAACTAAGGCGATCTTCATAAATATAATACGAATGCTACTAATAAATAATCGAATGATACGAATATGCTAATCCATGTTTTATTCGTATATTTGCGGTATTCGTATAAGGATTCGCATCATTCATATTACAGTATTATAATTTACCAATGAATATTATTCAGGCGATTGTTTTGGGAGTAGTGGAGGGAGTAACGGAATTTTTACCGATTTCTTCAACTTTTCATCTGATTTTTAGCGTAAAAATACTAGGCATTATGCAAAATGACTTCATAAAACTTTTTGAAGTTTTCATCCAATCGGGTGCTATTTTATCGGTTGCTCTACTCTACCTCATTGACGTCGTTAAATCTAAAGAATTGATTAGAAAGGTCTTAATCTCATTTATTCCTACAGCTTTGGCAGGGTTAATTCTCTATAAATTCATAAAAAACGTACTCTTTGAAAATCAAACTTTTATGGTTATTATTTTTTTAACGGTAGGGTTTATTTTCATAATATTAGAGCATTATATCAATAAAAATAAGATTGATCTGAGACGCGAAATCAAAGGTTTAAGTTATAAAGAAGCCTTAATTATCGGTATAATTCAATCTATAGCTATTATTCCTGGAGTTTCCAGAGCCGGAGCCGTAATAGTTGCAATGATAATTTTAAAATACAAACGGGATCAGGCGGCTTATTATTCATTTATTCTTTCAATTCCGACCATTTTTGCCGCGTCTTTTTATGACTTATATAAAATGAGACATATAGTTGCCAATTATTCGAATAATTGGATTTTACTTGCGGCCGGATTTATCACGGCGTTTATATCTTCTTACATTGTAGTCAAATGGTTGATAGATTATTTAAAGAAAAACTCTTTGGTTTTTTTCGGATATTACCGCCTCGCAGTTGCTATAATATTGGGACTGATTTTATTTCGGTCTCCGTAGTTCAACGGATAGAATGAGGGCTTCCGAAGCCTTTGATGGCAGTTCGATTCTGCCCGGGGACACAAGAACATTAGGTCCTCCTAATCTTACCTCAAGACTAAACTCTTCGCTATCCGCTCGACGTCTTGAGGAGCGATTTATGGAGGACATAAGAAATTGTAATCCTCGTACCTCGGAAACAATTTCTAATGGGCCTGTAGTTCAACGGCAGAATACCGCATTCGCATTGCGGTGATCCGAGTTCAATTCTCGGTAGGTCCACACTTCGCCAGGTACCAGACGGAATCTGGCTTCGAGTGGCAGGCCATAAAAATATGAAATATGAAATAGTAGATATTATTGATGAAAATAATAAGGTATTTTATAAGACTTCCAAACAAGAAGCGCATGAAAAAGGACTTCTCCACAGTTGTGTAATTTCGGAAATAATTAATTCTAAAGGAGAATGGTTGTTATTTCTGCCTTCGGACTATAAACAGGATAAGGATCAATACGTCTCTCCGATTGGAGGTCATGTAAGATCAGGTGAATCACTTGAAGACGGATTAAAACGGGAAGCTTTTGAGGAAGCAGGTCTCAAAAATTTCAAATTTAAGTTTATCGGAAAAGGAATTTACAATCGATTTGTAATCGGAAGACAGGAAAATCATTTTTTTAATGTTTATGAAATTTATACTGATAAGACTGCAATTTTAAGTCATGAGACTAAAAATTTTAAATACTTTACAAAAAATGAAATTATTGAGAATATGAAAAAAAATCCGCATATGTTCGGCGGCGCCTTTCACTTTGTATATAAAAATATTTATAAGGAGTTTGAGGATTTATAAATGTTGATTTAATTGTATGCGGTCGTCATATAGTTTTGGCAACATTTCATTTTTAAATAGTGAAAAAGAGTATCAGAAATTGATGAAAAAAAAATAGTATAATATTAGCTGTCCTGCGCTCGTAACTCAGCGGTAGAGTGCCATCCTTATAAGATGGAAGTCCTTGGTCCGAACCCAAGCGAGCGCACTTTAAGAAAAAAGTTTACTAAGACCTATTGACCAACCTTTAATTTTATTTACGACTCTTTTATCACCTACTGCAATCTGAATTGTTCCATATGGAAGACTTAACTTTGGACGTTTACCTTTGCTTGTTTTACTCAATACAAATGAAGCTCTATTAAAGTTTTTTGCCGGTAAGTTTAAAATATTACTCCAATAATTTTTTGTTTCATTTTCGGAAATATTTTTGTGCAGCAGCATCTGAACATGAATTTTTTTGTTGCTCACATGGCAGATTTCCCTATAAAATTTCATCATTATTTTGTTTAAAATCGGGTCTGAATTATAAAAAATAGATTTCCATCTGCCAGTCTTAGCGCCTTCAGCCATATATAAACCTAATCCCAACCAAAATAATTCTTTTTTAGTAATCTTGTTAATTTTTTTTGAGTATTGAAGTTGACTAGCGAGTTCCTTTTCAATAATTTTTTTTGAACGCAATTTGTTGAAAATAATTATTTTGTGCAAACCCTTTTTTGCTGTTAATTTTTTAATTTCTGTTTCCTCATTTCTATTCATTTCATTTTTAACCCAACCGCTTAAAGTACTTTTAGCCACGTGAACTTCTTTTATAATTTCTTGATAGGTGTAACCTTTCTTACGAAGTGTAATCGCTTTTTCTTTTTTATGAACTATCATATATATTTTAAAAAATACTAAGTAGATTGTTCAAAATCAAACGAAAAAAATGTGCCAGGGTTCAGAGTCGAACTGAAATCTCATGTTTTTCAGACACGCGCCTTGACCACCTTGGCTACCCTGGCAATAATTTCCTAGTATAACAAAGTGAATAACCGAACTCAAGAAATTTAATCCCCGAAGTTAACGCTAAATTAATGGGAAATATAATAACCTATATAATTATATTTAATAATATTATTTATTAAATAATCATGTTACAATGCAGTATTGACATTTAACTAATTTTAAAGTATAATCCGCTAGTAAATTGTTATAAGTAATATTATGAGAAATAAATCAATCTTTTTTTCGACAATTTTTTCCCTTTTTATATTTTTAAATTTATCCGTCCCATTGTCTTTTGCAACTACTACCCCACCCGAATTTCCGTCCTGTGCAAATCCGCAGGGGTCAATCATAGCCAATTATAGTTCAGGAACGCACGGAGTACCCGGAGTCGTGACAACTTATCAGGGAGTTGACACGGTATACTCTGTTTCAGAGAATATAGTTCTTCAATGTCTTTGTACGGTTGACGGAGAAGGAATTCAGACAAATTGGTGGAAAGCATCTTCTTTGACCGAGGAGGAAATAGAATCATTCAAATCCCAGGGTTGGAATTTTATACCGGACGGGTCAGCTTGGGGACTTGACCCTGCTTACTACCTGGCTAAAAATGTTAATTACACTTGTAGATCAACCGGAGGAGGGGAAAGTTCAAGCAGCAGTTCTTCTTCAGGTGTGACAACTACTTCAATCGGAGACGTGTTGGGATTGGCAGCGACGGGAAATATAAAGATAATTTATGGATTAATTTTTGCAGGCTTCCTGTCATTGGTATTTGGGTACCTTCTTAAAGAAAAACGTGTGTAAATTTCTAATTTCTAATTACCAATTTCTAATCAACTTCAAATTTACCAATGTCTAAATTATTAAAGGCATTTGGAATGATTTGTATTATCTTAGCCGGAGTACTTTATTGGCAGAGAAATAATCCTAAAAGATTAGCGTTTTTGTCTGCTCCGATTCAGAGAGAGACCAACTCAAAAGTTAAAAAAAATATTCCTGCAAGACTGATAATCAAAAAAGCAAATATTGACTTGGAGGTTGTTTCTGCCAGAATATACGGACAAAGATGGGAGACGACAAGTTTAGGCGTATCTTGGCTTGAGATGTCAGCAGTTCCCGGTGATATTGGTAACAGTATTATCTACGGACATAACTGGACTAATCTTCTTGGTAATTTAAATAAGGTTAGGCCGGGAGATGATATAGTGATAGTTTATAAGGACGGTTCAAGAAAATATTTTACAGTTGACGCTACGGCTAAGGTTTCACCCAAAAACGTGTCGATTCTTCATCAATCTAAAGACCAGAAGATAACTATTTATACCTGTGTTGGCCTGTTTGATGAAAAACGTTTGGTGGTCGTAGGATCGTTGATCAAAAAATCTGCTCAAATGTGATGTACGTCACATACTCAAAATCTAACAAACTACATAAAAATAGTACAGGTGTTTGATTTAATTATTTGGATATAGTATAATAACAGGCTTAAAGAAGTTCAAAATTATATTCTTATAGTATTATGAAATATGACGTAAATAGATCAGAGGATATAAAAAAAGCTGTATCTATAATTATTCCTGTAATAAACGAACAAAATAATATAAAACCGCTCATCCAAGGCATTTTTAACGCTTTCTTTAACAAAAATCTAATCTTTGAGGTCATAGTAATTGATGATCATTCGACGGATTTAACTCCCAAAATAGTCGCCGAACTTAAGAAAAAATACCAGATCAGATACTTTCTTAAAAAAGGGAGAAAAGGTAAGGCTTTTTCGCTGCTTGAGGGGTTTTCTTATGCAAGATATAACATGCTGGCGATGATTGATGCCGATCTTCAATATCCACCCGATGCTATACCGGAGATGGTAGAAAAAATAAGCGATTCAGTGGGCGTAGTCGTTGCCAAGAGAAAATTCACAAATATAAAAAAGATACGGAAGATTTTGAGTCTGGGATTTTTCCATTTTTTTGCCGGAATTTTGCATGGACTGACTTATGATGTCCAGTCAGGTCTGAAGGTATTCAAAAAAGAAATAATTGAGAGAATTTCTTTGAACCCGGGGCCGTGGTCATTTGATCTGGAGTTTTTAGTAAAAGCCAGACATGCGGGGTACAAAATTGCCGATCATGAAATAATTTTTGCAAAGAGACAGACCGGCAGTGCAAAAATTTCCCTATTACCTGCGATTTATGAGATAGGCATTTCTGCGCTGAAGCTAAAATTTGCCGATCTTAAACCGGTTAATTTTCCTCAGTTTATTGAAAAAGTAAAAGGAAAAGGATTCCACTCCAAAGGTTTGGAGTTTGTTCACCACAGCGAATTGCCTTATCCGGAGAGCGCCTTCACTACCCTGTTTAGAAAACAAAAAATAATTATTTTATTTTTGCTTTCGATTTTTACAGCAGGGTTGTTTTTTGATTGGATTACGACTTTGGTAATTTTAATTGCGTTTATTACCTGCATATATTTTATCGATCTTTTTTTTAATCTTTATCTGATTTTCAGGGGTTTTAGCAAAAGACCGGAGATCCATATTCTTAAATCAGAGACAAACAGGTTGACAATTGATCAGCTGCCAAAATATACAGTTCTTTGCCCGCTTTACCATGAGTGGGAAGTACTGCCCCAGTTCGTAACGGCGATGTCGAGATTGGATTACCCCAAGGAAAAATTGCAGGTTTTACTTCTGCTTGAGGAAGACGATAAAGAAACGATAAAGCATGCCAAGAGTTATAATCTACCTGATTACTTTGAGATTGTGGTGGTACCGGATTCTTTGCCAAAGACAAAACCCAAGGCTTTGAATTATGGGTTAAAAAAGGCAACCGGAGAGTACGTGGTTATCTATGACGCCGAAGACGTCCCGGATACCGAACAGTTGAAAAAAGTTGTTTTGGCTTTTGAAAAGTCCGAGAAAAAAACCGTCTGTATCCAGGCAAAGTTAAATTTTTACAACCCACATCAAAACATTCTTACACGGATTTTTACTGCCGAGTATTCACTTTGGTTTGATTTGGTGCTGACCGGATTACAGTCGCTTTTTGCTCCGATTCCGCTCGGGGGAACCTCCAATCATTTTAGATTAAAAGATTTAAAAGATCTTAAGGGTTGGGATTCGTTTAATGTCACAGAGGACTGCGACCTCGGGATGCGATTGGCCAAAAAGGGCTATCAGACAGCATTGATAAACTCCGTGACTCTTGAGGAAGCAAATAGTGATTTGAAGAACTGGTTTCAACAAAGAACCCGCTGGATCAAGGGATATATCCAGACCTATCTGGTTCACATGCGCAGTCCCGAGGAATTCAGCAAAAATAATTCAAAACTGCATTTTTTTATTTTCCATCTTTTAGTCGGAGGAAAAGTGCTTTTTATGTTTGTCAATCCGCTGTTATGGGTAACTACATTTTTATATTTTGCCTTCCGACCGATACTCGGCGTGTTTATCCAGCAATTCTTCCCCGGCCCGATTCTTTACCTGGGGGCGTTTTCGCTGGTATTTGGAAACTTCCTGTACATGTATTACTACATGATTGCTTGTGTCAGGAGAGGTCATTATGATTTGGTGAAATATGTCTACTTGGTTCCTTTGTACTGGGTTGCGATGAGTATATCTGCCTGGAAGGCTGTTATTCAACTTATTCGGCGTCCTCACTTTTGGCCAAAGACAATTCACGGATTTCATCTAGAGAGCAGTAAAGTCATCGAGCAGGCTAGCGCGAATATTGGAACAAAACTTGTCGATACCAGATTTGCCCCTTATCCATCGGGATTTGCTCCGACTTTTGTCAAGTCTGAAAGATTTGCTTTTTTGAAGTCTTGGAGCAATAAGACGTTTTCTTCCGGTACATTTCTTGTTGGGGCAATGATGACCGGCAGCGTATTGAATTTACTTTTCAATGTTTATCTAGGGAGAACTATTTCATTTGAGGACTTTGGACTTATAACTTTAATAAATACTTTCTGGTATTTGCTTGGCATATTTGCATCTCCGTTAGGATCGAGTATTAATCACCGAACGGCCTATATTTCGGCGAAATATGGACCGGAAACGGCAATTAATTTTTTTAATAATACTTTTAAGAAGGTTACGAAGATAACTTTTTTTGTCTCTTTGCTATGGCTTATTTCGGCACCTTTTTTGGCCAGTTATTTTAAAATCAGCAACATTCTGCCTCTTGTATTATTTACACCGGCTATCATATTCGCTTCACTGGGGAATATGAGCGAAGGGTATCTGAACGGTAGTTTTTATTTTATTCTAATTGGATTAATTATCATAGTTACGGCTTTGACTAAATTTTCCACCGCGTTTTTATTGGTAAATTTTAATTTGTCTTCACTCACCTATATAGCTATACCATTTTCCATATCCGTATCGGCAATTCTGGCAGGATTATTTTTTTATTTAAAGGTTAAGGATATTAAAGCGGGGTCTGGCAGGCATTTAACTTTTCCCAAAAGATTCTATGTCGGTTCGATTGTCAGCGGATTTTCGGCAAACGCCTTCCTGACATTTGATGTTATTTTAACCAAACATTATTTTACTCCTGATATGGCGGGACAGTATGCTTTTTTATCATTAGTGGGGAAGATGATCTTCTTTTTCGGATCGATGTTGAGCACATTTATTATTCCATTTGTCAGCCGAGATATGGGGGCAAACCGCGATCCTAACAAAAGCTTCTATAAAATTTTGACTGCAGCTTCGGTTTTAACTGCGGGAATGTATCTGGCGATCGGTATTTTTGGCAGGTACTTTATACCGTTTATTTTCGGTGCAAAAGCCTTTCCGATTCTATCTTACATTCCATCCTATTCTTTGGCTATCGCTCTTTATGTAATTACAAATACGATCGTCTCATATCATCTGGCAAGATACCAATATAGTTTTCCGATCACATCTTTATTGTTTTCCGGATTAATGTGTTTGGGAATTATATTTTTCCATGCAAATATATTACAGGTGTCTAATGTAATTCTAATAACGAGTATTATAAGTTTTTTTGTGATGATAAGTCTTCACCTTCTGCAGAGAAACGGAAGATTTTTTTTCAGAAATTTGGTCGATCTGCTGGGTCTTTTTTTACCACTTCCGAATTCCGGCAAAACCCAGCTCGCCGGTAAAAGAATTTTACTGTTCAACTGGAGAGATACCAAACATAAATTCGCCGGGGGTGCTGAGGTCTATATTCAGGAATTGGCAAAGCGCTGGGTTAAGGCCGGACACAGCGTTACTCTTTTTTGCGGCAACGACGGAAACTGCAAAAGAGAAGAGGTAATCGATGGCGTGCAGATCATCAGGAGAGGCGGATTTTATTTTGTCTATATCTGGGCTTTTTTCTATTATGTTTTAAGGTTCAGAGGGCAATTCGATGTGATTATAGACAGTGAGAACGGGATTCCTTTTTTTACTCCTTATTATGCTAGCGAAAAGAAATTTTTGTTGATTCACCATGTTCATCAGGAAGTCTTCAGAAAAAGTTTGCGACCGCCACTTTCCTGGCTGGCTGAAGCGCTGGAGCTGAAGCTGATGCCTTTTGTTTATAAAAATATCCAGACTATTACGGTATCCCCTTCTTCAAAAAAGGAAATTATGGAAAAACAGTTAACCGACGTTGAACCAATTATAATTTATAACGGAGTCGATCTGGAAAGATATAGACCGGCGCAAAAAAGCCTGATTCCTTTGGTACTCTATGTTGGCAGACTAAAATATTACAAAAGCCTGAATGTTTTTCTGCATTCGGCCAAAAGAGTACTGGAGAAAATTCCTGAGGTGAGATTTGCAATAGCCGGCGACGGAGAAGAAAAAGAGGGATTGATAAAACTTGCTCATAAATTAAACATTTTCGATAAAGTCAGCTTTTTAGGCAGAGTCAGCGAGGAGGACAAAATCAGCCTTTACCAGAAAGCCTGGGTATTTGTAAATCCATCAATGATGGAGGGTTGGGGAATTACTTCAATTGAAGCCAATGCCTGCGGAACACCGGTTGTGGCTTCAAATGTACCGGGTTTGCGAGATTCGGTTAACAACCCACACAGCGGTTTTTTAGTGCCTTATGGCAATATACAAATTTTTAGCCAAAGAATTATCAAACTGATAAAGGATGACAGCTTGAGAGCTAAATTTTCAATCGGAGCACATATCTTCGCGCAACAATTTAACTGGCAGAAGAGTGCTGATAAAAGTTTAGAGTTGTTTAAATAATATGCTTTTTTCCCCAGATTCTGTCAAAGCTTTCCCTCCCACCAGTGCTCGACTGGCGGCGAATATCGCCAGATCTGCGCGCTGTTGGGAGACCCTTCCAGCTTTGCCATCTGTTCCTTTTATTTTATTTGTAGAAGAAATTATTTAGTCTATGAAAAAATTACAGATTGTTTTTCTAGATTTTGACGATATACGAAATCCGCTTTTGGGAGCAGGGCAGGCGAAGTCTACCTATGAAGTCGGGAAGCGATTGGTTAAAAAGGGTCATTCGGTAACCGTCTTGTCAGGAAAATATCCCGGATATAAAGATAGAATTGAGGCCGGAATTGAATATAAACACATTTCAGTCGGCAGCAATAACATTAAATTCAATAACGCGATGTATATTTTAACCGTACCATTTTATATAAGTCAGTTAAAAGCGGATATAATTCTAGAATGTTTTACGGCTCCTATTTCCACTCTTTTTTCACCACTTTGGACTAAAATTCCCGTTGTGGCGAGGCCAACTTCTTTTGAAGCCGATCGGTTCAGCAAGCTATATCATCTTCCGTTCACCATAATTGAAAAATTGGGTTGCAGGCTGTATAAATATTTCCTTCCTTTCTCCTTTTTTCTAGAAGAAAAAATGAGAAAGCTGAATCCCGATATAACCTGCGCGATAGTTCCCGAAGGAATCGAAGATGCCTATTTTCAATTAAAAAGAAAAACGGCAAAGCATATACTTTTCATCGGCAGATATGATATCGGTCAAAAAGGTTTGGATCTACTTCTGGAAGCGTTTGCAAAAGTAGCAAAAAAGATCGGCTATCCGCTGGTAATAGCCGGCCGCGGCCCAGATGAAAATAAAATAAAACAAACGGTTATAAAAATGAAACTGGAAAAGTATGTCAAAGTCGCAGGTCCAAAGTTCGGGAAGCAAAAGGAAGAATTACTTAGCCGAGCCTTATTTGCAGTTATTCCGTCGAGACACGAAGGATTTTCAATTTTTGCTTTGGAAGCTCTGGCCGCGGGAGTCCCCTTGGTTGCCTTTGATATTCCCGGATTGGCCTGGATTAGCGATGAAGCGGTAATGAGAGCAAGCAAATTTGATATTAATGAATTTGCAAACCTGATGATTAAAGCAACGAATGCGGAATTAAATTCGCAAATGAGTCATGAGGCTAGGAATCTTGCCAAAAATTACAGTTGGTATGATGTGGCCGAAAAATTTGAAAAGTTTTTTTATCATGTCGACTACATCAATAACAGCAACATGAATCGTGCTGAAAACTATAATAATTATTTTAATTTTATCGGCAGAAAAGCCCTTAAGCTGTTTTTAAGCTTGATCAACATATGAAAAAATTACACATTGTATTTCTGGATTTGGATGACATGAATAACTTCCTGTTGGCGGGAGGCCAGGCCCGTGCAACACAGGAGGTTGCCACACGTTTGGTTAGGTTAGGGCATAAAGTAACAGTCATTTGTTCGCGCTTCCCCGGATCCAATGACGGCTTTAATAAAGGAGTTTTTTATCAACATATCGGACTGGGATCTTCTAATATGAAGTTAAACAATCTGGTATTTTTCTTTGTTTTGCCGATTGCAGTCCGTAAATTAAAGGCAGACGCAATTATTGAATGTTTTACAGCTCCGATCTCAACCTGTTTTTCGCCGTTATTTACAAAAATTCCGGTAATCGGAATGCCGACGATGTTTGAAGCTAAGGAGTTTGCCAGAAAGTACAAAATACCCTTTCACTGGTTTGAGGCGTTGGGAGCAAAATTCTATAAATACTTCCTGGCTTATTCCAAAAATACAAAAAGAAAAATGCAGTCCTTAAATCCCAAAGTGTACGCCAGAATTATTCCCAACGGAATTACCGAGGAATGGTTTAATTTAAAGGGAAAAGAGGGCAATTACGGATTTTTTATCGGTAGGATCGATATTGTGCAAAAAGGACTTGATAAATTACTAGAGGCTTGTAAGTTATTGGCAGCTAAAAAATTATCGGTTAAAATAATAATAGCCGGTAACGGCCCTAAAGTTGAAGAAATGCAGTTGATAAATTTGATAAAAAATTATAATATAGGACATATTGTTAAGTTTGTCGGCAGGGTAGACGGGAAAAAAAGGGAAGACCTGATGCTCAATAGTATGTTTGGGATGTATCCCTCCAGATTTGAGGATTTTCCGCTTGTCCCCCTGGAGTTTACCGTACTTGAGAAACCGGTAATCTGTGCCGATGTCCCGGGAATGTCGTGGGTGCCTGAGACGGTTGCGATCAAGGTAAAGTCGGCAGATCCGAAAGAGCTGGCAGAGGCGATTGAAAAGATGGCAACGGATAGAGAGTTAAGAATGGAAAAGAAAAAGCATTGCAGGTCGTTTGCAAAGCAATACGGTTGGAACAATATAGCCAAGCAGTATGCGGATTTTTGTTATGAAGTTATAGAGTTAGAAAAAAAGAAAACTAGAAATTAAATTTAGATAGGTGGCATGATTTTAAGGGCCCCCATAAGCGCGCAGAATTTTTCCAGCCTGCCGCTGGTTCGAGCACTTATGGGTAAAAAAATCATGACAGAATCTATCTAAATAAAATTAAAAGTTATTTAAAATCGCGAAAACGATTTTTTGCTTCGGCTTCACCCCGTAGGGGACCCCAAGCCATTCGCAAAAAATATTTTCGCTGCTAATAAATCTTAATAAATGAAAGTTTTAGTACTGGGTGGAGCAGGATATATAGGAGCAGTTTTAACTTCATATCTTAAAGAAAAAGGTATGGAGGTTGTTGTTTTTGACAATTTCTTGTACGAAAAAAATATCTGGAAAAAATACGGACCAAATGCGATAAAAGCCGATGTCAGAAATATCGACAAACTTCAACCGGCTATTGATACGGCAGATGCCGTAGTTAACTTGGCTGCGATTTCCAATGATCCGGCCTCAGACTTGCGGCCAAAACTGACCTGGCAAGTTAACTTTAAAGTAAATGAAACCATAGCCAAATTATGCCGGGGAAGCCACAAGAGAGTTGTTTATGCTTCCTCATGTTCTGTCTATGGATTTTCCAGTGAAGGGGAGTTTAATGAGGAAAGTAATATGGCCCCGGTTACACTATATGCCAGGACTAAAATGCTATCCGAAGAATGTTATTTGGATAAAAACGTCGATGGGATAATTTTACGTTTTGCTACGGTTTACGGCCATTCTCCGAGGCCCAGATTTGATCTTGTAGTAAACACAATGATCGGAACCAGTTACTTCGAAAATAAAATTGTGGTTAACGGAGGAAACCAGTGGAGACCCGTAGTACATGTCAAAGATGTTGCTCAGGCTATTTACTTGGCATTAATTTCTAAAAATCATAAATACAGAATCTATAATGTTGGCTCCAACGAGCAAAATTACCGGATCTCTGATTTGGGAAAAATAATTCATAATAAAGTACCTCAGGTGAAGTTGATTCTGAACGAATCGAGCATAGATAACCGAAGCTACAAGGTTAACTTTGACAGAATTGTAAAAGATTTGGGATTCAAGGCAAAATACTCAATCGGTGATGCGGTAGTAGAAATTTATAACGAATTTAAGCAGGGAAATATAAAAAATATGGAAAATGATGTATACTACAGGGTTAAGTATCTAAAAAAACACACGAATAACGGAGAGGCAAAGAGAAATTTTATAACCGACACAATTTTTAAATTGTTATTTTAATTTTCGCGTCTGTCATCCCCGCGAAGGCGGGGATCCGGTCTGGATTCCCTCTTTCGAGGGAATGACAAAGGAAAAAATTATGAAAGTTAGTTTAACTAAGCCATCAATAGATAGTAAAGAACTTAAGGCGGTTGAGAGAGTGTTAAAAAGCGGATGGTTAATAAGAGGTAAAGAGACAAAAGCGTTTGAAGAAGAGTTTGCCGCTTATTCGGGTGCCAAATACGGTGTAGCTACCAATGGCTGTACGATGGCTCTTTATCTGGCAGTCAAACAGCTTAAATTAAAAGCCGGGGATGAAGTGATTGTTCCTTCTTTGACTTGGAGCGCAACTGCGAGTATTGTAATTCAGGCGGGACTGACTCCCGTATTTGCCGATGTCAAAAAATCAGATTGGTGTCTTGATCCCAAGGATGTTAAAAGTAAAATAACCAAAAAAACCAAATTGGTGATTCCTGTTCACTATTCCGGTAAATTTGCCATAGGGTTTGAAAATATCTCAATTCCGGTTATTTATGATTCTGCCCACAGAATCGAAAAAAAGGACTTTACCGGAGTCACCAGCTGCTATTCTTTTTATGCCGTAAAAAACATGATGACGGTGAGAGGTGGGATGATCTTAACCAATGATGAAAAAGCGGCTAAGTATTATGCCATGTTGTGTCATGGAGGATTGGACAAGGATACTTTCAGCCGGTATCTGGGGGGCAAGACTCAGCATGACGCTTCTAGTTTTTACTATGAAATAGTCGAGCCGGGCTGGAATTTTGATATGACCGATCTTGAAGCGGCAATCGGCAGGGAACAGCTGAAAAAAATTGACGTACTTAATAAAAAGAGAATGAAGGTTGTGGAAAAATATAATAAAGCTTTTGGCCTGAAAAACACAGGTGATCATTTTTATCCGATTTTGGTCGAGAACAGGGATGAATTTTTGGTCAGTATGAAGGAGGTCGGAATTCAGTGCGGAATTCATTATCTGCCACTTCACTTAATGAAAGGTTATAAAGAATACAGAACTTCGCTGCCGGTTACGGAGTATATTGGAAAGCGCTGCGTTACACTACCATTGCACCCTGAATTGGCTTCAGAAGAAGTCGAATTTGTAATTCAAAAAACAAAAGATACCGCTCAATTTTCCGCTTGAAATCTTCGTGCTATAAGCTATACTGTGATTTAGATCACTAATGAAAAAATATAGCCTATATTTAATTTTTATTGTTACGTTTATCTTTCTTTTTGTGCTGACAACCTATTCCAAAGTCTCGGCAGTAGACGGATTGGTGGCTTCCTATAGTTTTGATGAAAATAGCGGTGTGACAGCCCAGGATTCATCCGGTAATAACAATAACGGATCAACAAACGGAACGGCCTGGACTACAAGCGGCAAATACGGCAACGCCCTATCTTTTAACGGTTCGACTAA
>MGAG01000009.1:68432-90571 GCA_001789645.1 Candidatus Roizmanbacteria bacterium RIFCSPLOWO2_01_FULL_37_12 | reverse complement strand
CTAGAGTTAACTAAGTCATGCGCTCCTTCTGAAATATTTTCTTCATCCACTCCGAATACTAATTTAACTGGAATATTTTGTTGCACTGCATGCTCGGCGGTTTTTATAATAGCTGTAATTCCTGCTTTCATATCACATACCCCTAATCCTCGAGCTATTTTTCTGTTTTTCTCAAAATAAACCCTAAAAGGGTTTTGTTTATAATCTGTTGCAGCTGGAACAGTATCCAAATGCCCGTAAAATCCTAAGTATTTTTTTGCACTTTTATTAAAAGCAATAATGTTAGGCCGTTTTTTAGTTGTATTAATAACCTTAACAGTAAATCCTATTTTCTTTAGGTACCCCTGAACAAATTTTGATATTGCATATTCATTCGGGAATACGGACGGAATCGAAACCAATTTTTGCAAAAGTTTTAGTGTTAGCATTTATTTAACTCCGTTTTCAGCAAGCATTGATCTAATTTGTGAACAATGATCGGAATTTTCTGCGACTATTATACATTTAGCAACCGGTGATTCAAAGATCGGCTCAACGGCACCGTTAATTTGTGTGAAGATGCTTCTTACGGCAATAGGTATAACCATGCCGGATTCGATTTTGCCGTCTAAAAATGAATGACCGTTTAAGCTGGTGAATCTCTTTAATTGATCGATAGTAGTGATATTTTCGGGAAATACCAAATTAGTATTTATAAAAGATCCGACTTTGCCGTATCTTCGAAAAACTTTTAAAGCAGCTTGTTGAGCGTCCCAACTGATAGGATCTCTTTGATTAATCTCGAGTTCCAGCGCAGCTTCTGTCCGGCCTGTGGGGCGATGTACTACCAAAGCATAATCCGTGCCGATGATACCGTAGTGATTCAATTCATTTGTGACATATTTTGCCGTGCCGATATTATTTGCGTCTACCAGTAGCTTTGCCTCTTCAGACAGTTGGATTGGTCTGCTTCCCATATATGCTCCGTCGACGGTAATCTGTTTGAAATCGCCAAGGTCGGTAACGGTTCCATCAAAACCTATCTCAAGTGCATTACTGCAAATCGTAATATCAAATTCTTTTCCGTAGGCGTCAAATACATCTTGTTCCAATACCAGGCCTCCAAACGGAGTTAGAGAATCTTCAGGCCAAAGATGACTAATTCCGGTATTTTCGAATTCGGCAACCTCAAACGCTCTTTTCAACAAAAATCTAAATTCTTTAATCGCTTGCAAGAGTCTTTGTTCGGACATGATTCCTTGGTAGCTTTTTACACCGTCCCCGCCTGAAGCAAAGGGAATTTTTAACCAGACTTTACCGGAATTTCTTCTTTGTAGATCTTCAAGGGTTTTGTAAATATCATCGGTTTTTCTGATTACATTTCCGAAAATCATACTGATTCCATATCTTTTCGAATACTCTCTTAGATGAGCTTTATTGGCGTTAATCAAGTCGGCTGATTGAATTATTTCTAAACCCAAAGATCTGGCCGATTTTATGGTGTCGACGGTAGGGAAAGTAGCAGAAAATATTCCCGGACCCAAATGATTAAACTGTTGAAGAGCAAGTACTACCGGATCTGTAAAAGGATGCCCTTTTATTTCATTGTTTTTAAATTGGGGATTTACAATAATTATTCTATCCAACATTTCTTTTACAGAAGGAATTAGACCATGCTGTTCATAGATTTCCAACAACCCGGGGAGCATGGGAAAGCTGATCGGGCGTTCATATCTCTCTGAAGCTGAAACAGCCAAATAAGATAAATAAACATCACCTTGAGGGTCAGTAATTGGAGATACTCTCGGATCACCGGTTATGAAATTACGAACGACAACATGATCAAATCCGTTCTGGCTCATTCCATGGCAGCGTGCAGTAACAGAACCAAATCCGTTATTTACTCCTCTTTGTATTATTTGTTCATGATTTAGCCTGACTGTTTTGAAATGTTTAGGTGCTTTAAAATATTCAGTACCTGTATATTCAGTTTGCATAAAAAAAACCGTCCTTCTGTAATTTCTAATCCTTCGACTTTGCTTAGGACTAAAAAGTCACTCAAGGACGGTCTTAAAAAAACCGCGGTACCACCTTGTTTTATTCCAACTTATTTTCCGCTTCGTCAACAGATTTCGATTGGATACTCTTTTCCCGATTTAATCGGGATTTAGCTATTACGGGCTATTCCGTCAGGTTTTACGCGCCCTCCAATGCCTTAAACGGCGAAGGGTTTCTTCCTGAAGCAAGAAGGTCTTGCCCAATCTAAAATTGAGGTCCTTCTTATCGCTTTATAAATTATTGTAACATTGAATTATTTTATTTCAAGTATTTTGTACTTTATTTTCCCGGCAGGTACGGCGACTTCAATAATATCCCCTACTTTTTTACCCAACAGAGCACTACCTATTGGTGATTTGGCTGAAAGTTTTTTATTAAGAGGATCGGCTTCATACTCTCCGACGATTTGCAGATTATCTTGAATTTTATTCGCTTCGACTGTAAGACGGCTTCCCAGAGTAATTTTATTACTCTGATTATTATTCTGTATAACCTCAACATTTTTCAGCAGCTCTTCAATTTCCTGAATTCTACCTTCAATAAATGCCAGATCTTCCTTAGCTGCAGAATATTCGCTGTTTTCTGACAAGTCTCCCATAGCTCTGGCATTATGCAGTCTTTGAATTGCCTTGGCTCTTTTGCCATCGGTGAGTTCGACAAGCTCTTTTTCTAATTTTTTTAAACCCTCATTTGTCAATTGAACTTTTTTCATTAAAATCGATTTCCGCGGATAATTAACTGATTTCCGCTGATATTTATTTCCTCCACATCTTACTTCAAAACTTAACTCTTCGCTATTCGCTCACCGTTTTGAAGAGCGATGTTAGGAGGATTAAGAAACTGTAAACCCGATTAAATCAGGAACAGTTTCTAAACAAATAAAATCCCCTCTTTCTGTACGTGATTGTACTGTGAGGGGTTTATTGATAAAATAATACTATAAATTGCTTATAAAGTCAAACTTTAAAAATTAGCTTATTTGGGCCCCATCGTCTAGTGGCCTAGGACGGCAGATTCTCATTCTGTTAACAGCGGTTCAAATCCGCTTGGGGTCACAAATAAAAATCGCGTCGGAAGTGACAACTAGCAGTCTACCCTATATGTCATAATTTCTTAAGCCTACAATAACAGAATTTTATGACATTAAAATTTACATATTTTATGATGATCATCCAGAAATGCATTTCCATGCTTTCTATCAGGGAGATGGAGGTGAATTTTCTGTCAAAACCGGCAAACTAATAGCGGGAAAACTACCTCCACGGGCAGTAAAGTTGATTAGCGAGATGATGAACGAACACAAAAAAGAGCTAAAAGAAAACTGGAAATTAGCAGAACAGCATAAAAGGTTAAAAAAAATTAATCCTTTGAAAAAAATATGATACAGAAAATAAAAAGGATACATTATAAAGGAAAATACACTTATCAAATTCAGTTTGAAAATAATCTGAAAGCTGATATAGACTTCCAACCTTTTTTATGGTGAGAAGTATTTGAACCTTTAAAAAATGAAAGATACTTTAAAAAAGCTTTTATTGATAAGACATCCGGCGCGATAACTTGGTCAAATGGAGTAGATATAGCTCCCGAAACTCTTTATCAAAAAATCCTTTCTCGTAGTTAATGTAGCTTGTATTACAACCCGCCGCGCCTCCGAAAAAGTCAGCTCGAACAGTCACCAAAGGTGACAAATAAAAATGCAAAAATTTTATATATGTTCTTTGTTAAAGATATACATGTGACTTTCTTATTTTGGTTCTTATATATAAAATTACTGGGTATAAAAGCATAAATAGTCCTAGTACTAAAAATATATAATTTGGTTGTTTTTCAATCGTAAAACTTATGAAAGCAAGGGCTAAGCCGATTAATCTACCAATTGCTAAAACAATTTCCCTTCCGGGTATAGTTTTCTTTAAATCCGTATGAGAATCGACAAAAAACGCTGTTGAGACATTCCAGAAAATAGGTATTAATAACTGCAGTAAAGTTGTTAAAAACACCCACACAATTAAATTATTCGTAGAGAGAGGAAAGAGAAAAGTTACAATAGCAATTGCTAAGGTGATTGGGTATAAGAAAATAACTCTCTTGCGAATTTTATCTGAAAACCTTCCCAATAAAAAATTAGCTACGATACTGATAAAAGATAAGTAGGATAAATATAATCCAAAAGGTAAAGGTTCTTTTATAAAAAATAAGGTATAAATTGGAATTATCCCAAAAGGTAGGGCTTCCCACAATCCCTCTAAAAATATAAAAATCCTTGTTGTTTTAATTTCACCCAGCGATTGTTTAATTGAATAAACTACTTGGAAATCTGTTTGGTATTTAACTAGGTAAAAACAAACAATAAAAAGCAAGGTCGAAATTATCCATATAAAAATTATGTTGAGTTGTGCAAGATATCCTGCGGCTAGGGGTGCAAAAATGCTTACTAAAGAAGGAAGGATAAACATTAAAGCTGAACTATTTGCTGTTTTTTCCTTTGGAGTTAATTCAAAATGAGCAATATTATAAAACACAAAAAAGAAAAAAAGAGACGTTCCACTTATAAATTGGCCAATGTAAAAAGGTACTAAAGATTGCAAATTTATAATCAGAAAAATGTAGGCGATAGAGGTAACTAAAGCCATTCTCCACGAGAACTTGGCAAAAAGATTTTTAAGAGTAAACAAAAAAATGAGTTGACCGAAAAAGTAAATTACTTTACCCAACATCATCTGATTCAAAGTTAATCCCTGTTCTAAAAAGTACGTAGGTAGTATTGAGGTACTGAACGAACCAAAGAGCAAAAAAATTACATAAAATGTAATTAAATTGTAATACGGTTTACTCATATGTAATTGCATTTAAATTATAGTATAATCTCGGTTACGGCTATTTTAATTATACAAAGAGTCAGAGAAAAGTGACTTTCTCTGTTGGGGTTTAGGCCCCAACAAAATTGTGCGCAAAAAAATATGCGAGGCCGTCAGGCCGATTAAATACGTTCGAATTTGGATATATGTAGAGCACAAAAATGATCCCCTATACCAGCGCGCTGCACGGTATAGGGTCCTGAACCGAATTCATTCTGGTTCAGGATAGCGGTCTAGGACAAAATGTTCTCAACGTTTAGATCACCGGTTCGAATCCGGTACACGCCACAATAGTATGGTAGAAAATTGCAACCTGATTATTTTAAGTCAACAAGAAAGAGCAATATATAAAGCCAGGAATCCGGCCGATTTTTTGTCGCTTGCACCAAAACTTGGATGGACCAGTCTAGGTTTTCTTATTACAAAAGCGGAAAAGTTAATTAATTACTATGCTGATAGAGACATGTTTGACAATCTAACCGCAATGTTTCGAACGGTAGAGGCGTTGCATTGGTGGTTAACGCTTAAAGTTTATGAGGACAAAAATGCACCTGAAATCATAAAAAGAGACACTTTAAATATAATAAAAGAAGATGCCCAAAAAATTTTAGAAGAAGCTTTTACTGCGCCAGGAGTAGACGATAGAAGAGCTTTAATTGTTGATGGTCGTAGAATGTATAGACCGGATGTTTCTTTTGCAGAAAGATAATTTCGAAGGGAAATTTTTTGATACTTACAGGAATTTTTATAATTGTTACAGGAATAATACTCAACTTTCTTCAAAAATTTCATTTTCCTTTTTTGCCGGGAGATATTTTAATTCGGAAAGAAAGCTTTACTTTTTATTTTCCAATCGTAACTTCCATTATCATCAGCATTCTTCTAACAATCGTCTTAAATCTTTTTAAATAAAAGCTCGTGAAGATATCAATTTACTTATTCTGTGAGATGAAGGTGTCGAGGGAATTTCGAAGGTCTTCGTAAGGGAGTGCTCCGACTACAGTAGTCTGTTTATCGGTTTTTAAATCATAAATAACACTGGTTGGAGTTGAATTTACTCCGGCTTTTTCTCCTTCAGCAAGCTGGTTTTCGACCTTTTTCTTAAACTTTCCGCTGTCGAGACAGTTTTTAAATTTAGTTTCGTCGAGGCCAATTTGAGAGGCTAATGTTGGTAATTGTTCGAGTTCCATATCCGGCATTTTTTCAAATATCAAGTTGGTCATTTCCCAGAAAGAATCGTTACCTCCCAAATCAGAAGCACACTCGGTTGCTTCAGCTGATTTTTGCGCTTTTGGATGGGAGGGGAGTGGGAAATGTCTAAAAACCCAAGCTATTTCACCGCTATATACATTTAAAAGTTTTGATAAGTTAGGGTGAATCGACTGACAGTATGGACATTGTAAATCAGAGTACTCTACCCAGACATAACGGACATTTTTTTTACCATTCCAATGTTCTTTTGGAAGCGGTTTTTTTATTTTCAATTCAGCGGTTGGAGCAGCTTCTTGAGCTTGATTTTTTTGTGTTTTTTCTTTTTCTAAGCTTTGGGTTTTAAAGAAAAAGTAACCGGCAAAAAAAGAAACCGCAACTAAAAGCAAAATTAACAGGCTAGACTTCTTCATAAGCAAAAACTATAGTCTAAAAAAAGCGTAAAGTCAACACATTTTACTTTGCATAAATTCGATACTGGTTGTTACCGATTTTTTCAAATTTAAAAATAGAAATGTTACCGATCTCTTTAGTATTCTCAACATGAGGACCGCCGCAGAATTCCTTGGAATAGTTACCAACGAAATATACTTTAACCATATCCGGATATTTTTCTTTAAAAAAAGACCTGGCACCGATTTTATACGCTTCTTTTTTGGGTAGAATTTTAAACTCGACCGGCAATTTTTCTTTAATCTTTTGATTGATAATTTTTGTAGCTTTTTCTATATCTTTTTGATTTGGTTTTTTTAGCGAAAAAAAATCAAATCGAAGTCTTTCGGCAGTTATATTAGATCCTTCCTGTCGAATACCATCGCCAAGAACATCAAACAAAGATTGATGCAGAAGATGGGTAGCGGTATGATATTTTACTGTTTGGTTTTTGCTGTCGGCAAGACCTCCTTTAAATTTTTTGGCGGCTCCTTTCTTGGAAATAATCTGGTGTTTCTCAAATATTTGTTTATAGGATTCATTGAATTTATTTATATCGACAGGTATATTTTTTTCTTTCAAATCCTCCAAAAAAATCTCCGGCGGATAGCCCATGGATTGAAATAAGTTAAATGCAGTCTGAGCATAATTATTGGCAGGTTTGCTTATTAGTTTTTCTACGGTTGACCTTGCGTTTTCCAATGTTTTTCTGAATTTTTCCTCTTCCTCTCTGAAGATAGAGTTTAAATCTTTTTGTTTTTTTGCTATCTGCGGATATATGGTTTTGAATATTTCAATAATCGAAGGCAGTAAGCCGGTTGAGATGTTATTTTCAATTCCTAAATATTTTCCGTAGCGAACCATTTTTCTCAAAAGTCTTCTTAAAAAATAACCTTGATCTTTATTGGATGGTATTACTCCGTCGGCAGCGATTAAGGTTGCCGATCTCATATGGTCGGCTAAAATTCGCAAAGTTCGCGTTGTGTTTTCGTTGTCTTTATATTTTTTACGGCTTAGTTGTTCTGAAGCCTTAACAATCGGCCAAAGGACGTCAACCTTAAACATATCGGGGCTGTTTATGAGTGCCGCAAGAATTCTTTCGAGTCCTCCACCAAAATCAACGTTTTTTCTGGGTAATTCTTGCACTGATCCGTCTTTCATTTTTTTGTACTCCATAAAAACTGAGTTGCCAATCTCCAAAAACTTTCCGCAGTCACAATTAGGATGACATTTTGAGCCAAACTTTGGATTATGGGTAACCTGTGTAAATTCATAAAAAACTTCACTAGTTACACCACCCGGTTCACCCGTTGGCATATCATCAGGAATGCCGGCTCTCGACCACCAGTTTTTATCGGGGCCGTAGTAAAAAATATGATTTTCAGCCAAACCCAATTTTTTCCAAATCTGAATAGATAGAGTATCTCGAGGAATAGATTTAGTTCCCGAAAAAACACTAACATAAAGCTTATGCTTCGGTAAAGCAAGTACTTGCGTAAAAAAAGTCCAACACCATTCCAACTGTTCTTCTTTAAAATAAGTACCCAAAGACCAGTTGCCCATCATTTCAAAAAAGGTGGTATGGCGGTTATCGCCGACTTCTTCGATATCTTGTGAACGAAAACAGGGCTGAATGTTGTATAATTTTTCCCCTAAGGGATGCGGTTCGCCAAGAAGATTTGGGACCAGTTGTTGCATCCCGGATCCGGTAAAAAGAGTGGTTGGGTCTTCTTTTGGGACAAGAGGAATAGGCGGGACGAGCCGGTGTCCTTTTTTTTCCCAAAATTTTGAGAACAGTTTACGCAGTTGCAGATGGGTTATTGACATAGTGTAAAATTATATCACGTAACACGAAAGATGTAACACGTAACATTAAATTGAGTAGATTTTTATGTTTCATGTTATATGTTGCATGTTTTATGATTGTTAAAACATCAGACTCAAAATCAGTTAAACCTTTTTTAAATAGATTTAAACTGCCAAACTCTGATTCTCACAAAGGTCAGAACGGCAAAGTTTTAATTATTGGAGGTTCTTCACTTTTTCATTCGGCTTCGATATGGGCTGCAGAAATCGCAGCCCATTTTGTTGACATGGTTCACTATTCTTCAACTCAAGAAAATAACGAAATATTTCTCTCTCTGAAAAAGAAGTTTAGAAATGGAATCGTAGTTCCACATAAAAATATACTGGAATATATTGATGAGGATGATGTTATTTTAATCGGACCAGGAATGGTAAGAGGCAAGCTAAATAAAAAATTAAAAATGAAAAATAAAAAATTTTCTGATATTTTGAAGATTCAAGATGAAGCTGAATATACATATCATCTGACAAAATATTTGCTGGAAAATTTTCCAAATAAGAAGTTTGTTCTGGATGCGGGAGCATTGCAGATGATGGAGCCGGAATGGTTGTTGAACCTAAAAACCAAGGCAATTTTAACGCCGCATCAGGGCGAGTTTGAAAAGTTATTCGGTTTTTCAGTGAGTCCTTCGATTTCACTCAGGATGAATCAGTATTCAGTTGAGAAAAAATCTATAGCAGTCGAAGAACAGGCAAAAAAATACCGTTGCATAATACTGCTAAAAGCAGTCGACGATTATATTTCCGACGGAGATACAAGCTACATAGTTAAGGGAGGCAATGCAGGATTGACCAAAGGCGGGACAGGGGATGTCTTAGCTGGTTTGGTTTCCAGTTTCTACAGCAAAAATCAAGCCGTAGAATCATGCGTTATGTCTTCATTCATTCTAAAAAAAACAGCCGAGCAGCTTTTTTTAGGGAAAGCATATTGGTATAATATAAGCAATATTATTGAGCATATTCCATCGACTATAAATCAATTGAACTTTACTAAATGAAAAAAGAGACAATAATCGCTGTAGTTTTTGGAATTATGTTTGGCGCGCTGGTGGCAGTCTTCCTTCTTGCCAAAAATAAAGAAATTCAACAGACAAAGACAAAGACAATAGCTCCATCCGAAAAAATTAGCAAGGCAAGGAAAAATACTGTCGCCAATCGTCAACAACTGGAAATTTTAGCGCCCCAGGACGGTCTAGTTTTTAATTCTAAAACCGTGACGATTAAAGGTAAAGCAGAAAAAGAGTCATTAATAATAATTCAATCGCCTCTTAATGATATGGCAACAGAAACTGTTAACGAGGAGTTTTCGCTTTCCTTTCCGTTAGCTGTCGGGGAAAATATCATTAAAATTACAGCCTACTCAAAAGATACCAAGGTCAGGTTGCAGGAAAAGGAGTTACATATTTATAATCTCGATGAAGAAATATGAAAACCAAGTCTGACTCGGTGCATTTTATTTATATATTTACCTTTTTATCATTTTCAATATTATTTGGAAATCTGCCGTTCAAATATATTAAAGCTCAGACAACAACTTCTACAGCCTCTCCAACTTTCAATAACTCGACAGAAGATAATGAAATACGGTCATTAAAAGAAAAAATTGCGACAAAAGTTGCTGAGTTACGCGAGAAAAATACAAAGGCGGTGAGCGGAATAGTCCAGGAGATAAAAACACCCCAAAAAGTATCAGTGATAAAAATTAAAAACTGGAAAGACGAAATTCTTGAAATTAAGATTGATTCAGATCTGACAAAGTTTTATCAAATTACCGGAGAACAGCAAAAAGAAATAAAACCTTCCACTTTAAAAAAAGACTCTTATATTATTGCGACGGGAATAATTAAAGATAAAGTAGTGGAGGCTAATTTTGTTTACCTGGATGACTATTTTGTCGTCGGATCGGGCAAGGTTACTGAAGTCAATAAGAGTGATTTTTTTCTAAGCGTCATTACCACGGATAAAGAAAACTATACTTTAGATATAGAAACTTTTACAAAACAACAACTGTTAAACATTAAAACACTGCTGCCGGAAAATGTAGGATTTTCAAAAATTAAGGAAGGGGACTCGATTCATTTTGTGATTAAGAAGACAGGTGCCACGTCAAGCTTGGTTGAGCAAGAAAAAGAAATAAATCGTTTCCCAGCTCAAAGACTCTTGATAATACCGCAGGAATACTTTATTAAATAAATTCAAATATCAAAAATCAAAGATCAAAACTACAAATCAAAATGTAAAATGACTTTCCTAATTTTTTTGAATTTTACGTTGTAATTTTGCATTTTGAGTTTTAAATTTTAATTGTATTATCATGTTCAATCTATTCAAAAAATTCTTCGATTTCAATCAAAAAGAGCTCGGACGCCTAAAGAAGAAAGTTGACGAGATTAATTCTTTAGAGGACAAGGTCAGAAGTATTAAAGATCCGGACTTTAAAAATGAGACGGAGAAGTTAAAAACTCAAGCTCAGTCGGGCGATAAATCACTTGATGAAATTCTTCCTTGGTCATACGCTTTGGTAAGGGAAGCTTCCCGCAGGATACTTGGTCAGCGTCATTTCGACGTTCAGCTGATAGCTGGAATTGCACTTCACGAAGGCAAAATAGCCGAACAAAAAACAGGGGAGGGAAAAACTCTTTCGGCTATAACCGCTCTATATCTCAATGCGCTTACCGGAAAAGGAGCACATTTGGTTACAGTTAACGATTATCTAGCTAGGCGCGATGCTGGTTGGATGGGAAGAGTTTTTCAGCGACTGGGTTTGACGACTTCAGCTATTATATCGGATAAATCATTTATTTTTGACCCCCATTATACAGAAGAGGATGCGCAGGACTGGCGTCTGGCTTATCTTAAACCGGTTACTAGAAAAGAAGCATATCTGGCCGATATTACCTACGGGATTAACAGCGAGTTTGGTTTTGATTATCTTCGTGACAACATGGCCAACGGTACGCCCGAAGTAGTTCAGAGAGGCTATAACTTTGCCGTAATTGACGAGGCAGACTCGATTTTGATCGATGAGGCCAGAACTCCGCACATTATCTCCGCCCCTTTTGATGACGATACCTCAAAATATTACAAATATACTCAGATAGTCAAACGTCTTGATGAGAAGTCCGACTACGTCATTGATGAAAAATTAAGGACGGCAAATTTGACTGAAGCAGGCATCAAAAAAATTGAGTCAATGCTTGGAACAAATAATATTTATGAAAAGGATTTTGATACTTTGTTCCATATCGAGGCCGCATTAAAAGCAATCACATTATTTAAATTGGATAAAGATTACATCGTGAAAGATCAACAAGTCATCATTGTTGATGAATTTACCGGAAGGCTTTTGTACGGCCGGCGATTTTCCGAAGGTTTGCACCAGGCGATAGAGGCGAAGGAAAATGTACCGATTCAAAGAGAATCTAAAACATTGGCGACCGTATCGCTTCAGAATTATTTTAGAGGATATAAAAAACTGGCGGGAATGACGGGAACCGCCGCAACCGAGGCCGAAGAATTCCACAAAATATATAAGACAGATGTAGTAGTTATACCTACTCACATGAAAATGGTTCGGAAAGACCGATCGGATATGATCTATAAAACAGAGCGAGGAAAGTTTAAGGCGGTGGTAGAAGAAATAGCTAATAATTATAAAAACGGCAGACCTGTTTTGGTTGGTACGACCTCGATTGAAAAAAACGAGCATTTATCCAGACTCCTCAATCAAAAAGGGGTTCCCCATGAGCTTTTGAATGCAAAAAATCACCTTAGTGAGGCAATGATTATCGCTAACGCCGGAAAGAAAGGCGCAATCACAGTCGCTACCAATATGGCGGGCAGAGGAGTGGATATTATACTTGGAGGCGAAGCTCCAAGTAATTTAAAAAGTAATAATGAAAAAGGAAAAAATGATTTTACAAAAAAAATGCAAGAGTGGCAGAAGAGTCATGACGAAGTCGTGGGCTTGGGCGGATTGTACGTAATTGGAACGGAAAGACATGAGTCCCGAAGAATTGATAATCAGTTAAGGGGAAGATCCGGACGACAAGGAGACCCGGGCGAGACTTGTTTTTTTGTGGGACTGGATGATGACCTGATGCGGATTTTCGGCGGTGAGCAGATTTCCAAACTAATGACCTTTTTCAACTTTCCGGAAGAGCAATCGTTAACTCATCCGATGGTTTCGAAAGCAATTGAGCAGGCGCAGGTAAAAGTGGAAGGGTTTAACTTTGACATCCGAAAGCATTTGGTTGATTACGATGACGTGTTAAATAAACAACGAGACATTATTTACACTCTGCGCAGAAAAATATTGACTCTTCCGGAAATTGATAAAAAAGAATTCAGACAGACTATCCTGGATATATTTCAAGAAGAGACGAGTACTCTTGTAAATGCTTTAGTCGGTACCGATCAATACATATCCAAAGAAAATTTACTCAGCCTGGAAAAAGAGCTTAATTTAATTTTACCCGTTAAGAAGGATGAATTGGAAAAATATTCCAAGGACAAAAATACTGAGGCGTTATTAAAACACTTGCTGAATAAAGTGGAGAAAGAGTTTAATGCAAGAGAAAAAGATATCGGGGAGAGGTTATGGCTGGAGGTCGTGAGAGTTATTTTTCTTTCAACAATCGATAAGTATTGGACAGAACATCTTACGGCAATTGAAGATTTGAGGGAGGGAATTAATCTCCGCGGTTATGCGCAGTTGGATCCGTTGGTGGAGTACAAAAATGAAGCATATTCGATGTTTGAAAGGCTGGTCGGGGATATTAATTTTGAAGCAACCAGAAGAGTATTCAAAGTTGAAGTAGCTAAGAGGCAGGCTCCAGAACTTCCAAAAGAACAATCCAAACCGAGAGTTTATAAGTCCGCCTCCGGGGTAGATCCTTTTACTCAGGCACAAAGACAACAGGAGGCTTCTCCCCCGCATATACATTTACCGACCACGTCAAACGTGGCTGACGCGTCAAATATTTCTCCTCCTCCAAATTTACCAACTGACAACCCCCAATCTGTTACTGGCAACCAGATTGGTTTTCGTGTTAATCTTCCCGGCCAAACCAAAAAAAAACCGGGCCGCAACGATCCCTGTTGGTGTGGTTCCGGCAAGAAATACAAAAAATGCCATTATCCGAACTAATCACACTCTTTCATAATAAGTGATTTTTATAATAACTTCCGGATAAACTACGTTTTCGTTTCCCTGACAAATTTAAGCATCGCTGCTGAAATTAAAGTTAAAGATAAAGAAAAATAGAAGGGTGTTGTGGGAGAAATTTTATCCCACATAAGTCCTGCTAAAAAAGAGGCAGGAAGCGCCATAAGTCCAATTACCATTTGGAAGGCACCGATTGTCGATGCGACATAATCAGTAGGAGCAAGTTCTGCTACATAAGTTTTTTGCACCGGCTCGAGCGCACCTTTGTGTAACCCATAGAATATAAAGGCTAAAATTGATCCAAAAAAATTTGAATAAAAAATGAAAAATACTAACACAAGAACCCAAAAGAAGTATGACAGATAGAGAATATTTTTTCTCCCCCAGCGATCAGATAGTTTTCCAAAAGGAATAGAAAAAATAGCCGCAACAGCAGTGAATAGGAGATACAAAATTGGTATTTGATAGGTGGTAAATCCGGATCTGTTGGCAAACAGAAGTAGGAAGGAGTAACTAAAAGAACCTAGAGCGAAAAGCCCGCTTAAGACTGTTAAAAGACGTAAGTTATTATCAAAGTTTTTAAAACTGATTCCTTTAAAGAGAACTTGGCGGTGTGGTATTTCTTCTCGAATAAAAAAGATAATAAATAGTACCGCAATAACAGAAGGTATAGCAGCAAGTAAAAAAAGATTGGTAAAACCTAAAACCTTGAGAAAAAGAATAGAAATTAGTATCCCAACTACCGCTCCCAAATTATCCATTGCCCGCAATATTCCAAATCTTACACCTCTATTATGATGAGTTGAAATATTGGAAATTATGGCGTCGCGAGGTGCACTTCGAATTTTGCCGGATCTATCGAGAAGTCTAAAGGGGATAAGCCATTGCCAGCTTGGTGATAGCGCGTAACCTATGCGTGCAATTCCTCCAAACAGGTATCCTGTCCAGACAAAAATTTTCCTTTTTCTAATTTTATCTGATATATATCCTCCAACTGCTCCAGAGAGAGAAACCACGGCTTCTCCTATTCCGTCAATCAGGCCTAAGACTGCCATGTTGGCTCCGAGCACTTGGGTTACGAAAAGCGGCCAGACAGAAAAAACCATATCCGACCCAACGTCATGCAAAAATGAAGCCAAAGATAATACTGCAACTACCATTCTGTCTGACTGTTTTTTCATTCTATTATTCTAATTGTAGCATTAGGTTATTTCACCGTCACGCTTTTGGCGAGGTTGCGGGGTTTGTCCGGGTCGGCACCGCGTCCAATACCCAAATAATAACCTAAAAGTTGTCCAACTATTATATTTGGAAATATTGTTAAATCACCCAAATCAGGTGTTTTAATCACTTCGTCGAACTCCCGGGAGTTAAATGGAGCGACGCCGATTATTCTTCCTCCCCGGGCTTTCAATTGTGCGGCGCTTGAAAGTACTTCGTCTTTAGCATCATCTGTTGATGCCAGGACAAAACAGGGAGTGCCCTTTTGGATAAGGGTAATCACTCCATGTTTCAATTCTCCGGCAGCAAATGACTCGGCATGGAGGTAGGAAGTTTCCTTTATTTTCATTGCGAACTCCAAACCGGCCGGATAGTTTAAATGCTTACCGATAATGAAGATGTGTTCCTGATCAAGCAGGGAAGTTGCTATTTTAATTAAACGTTTAATTAAAGTCGGGCTCAGGAGATTTTTCAGATCATGACTCAATTTTTTGATATTCATTTTTCCATGTTCCAGTTTTCCTACTGCCGATTTTGATAATAAATAAAGTGTCGCTAACTGGGAGGTAAAGGCTTTGGTTGAGACAACCGCAATTTCAGGACCCGCTCCAACCGATAATACAATGTCAGACAGTCTTTCGAGAGTGGATCCTTTCGCATTGACGACAGCAACTATCGTAGCACCGTTTTTTTTAGCAGCTTTAACTGCGATTATAGTATCGGCAGTTTCTCCCGATTGTGAGATAGCAATCAGTAATGTTTTTTTACCCAGTAAATTTATAAAAGGCATTAATTCATTAGCAGCGTAAACTTGCGTATCAATCCCAGCTGCGGCAAAAAAATACTTTCCGGCTAAAGCGCAGTAAGAAGCTGATCCGCAACCGGTCAGTACGATTTTGTAATTTTGATTAAGCATTTGGGAAATCTTTGCAAATCCGTCCGCATTGAGCGAAGCTGTTTTTTCTATTGTAATTTTTTGGTCATAAATTTCTTTCAGGAGAAAGTGTGGATAACCGCCTTTTTCAGCGTCTTCAAGTTTCCAGTCTAAAACTTGAGAAGAAAAAGTAATTGTTTTTCCGCTTTTTAGATTATTAATTTTAATTCCATTGTTCCTGATAGTTACTCCTTCACCATCGTTTAGAAAATGAACTCTATTAGTATATTTCAGGAAAGCCGGGACATCAGATCCCAAAAAAAATTGTCCGTCGCCGAGTCCAACTACTAAGGGAGATCCATTTCTACAGGCTATTACTGTCCCTGTTTTCCTATCTAAAACCACTATTGCGTTTGATCCGGCCAAAGAATTAAATGTGGAAAAAACTGCTTCATTGATTGACCGGGTTTTAATTTTTTCCTCTATAATATGGGCGATTACTTCCGTATCTGTATCTGATCTAAAAGTATGACCTTTTTTATTTAATTGGCTTTTTAATTCTTTATAGTTTTCTACAATGCCATTGTGAATTACTGCAATTTCTTTTTTGCAATCAAGATGAGGATGGGCATTTTTGTCTGTAACACCTCCGTGGGTAGCCCATCGGGTATGGCCGATTGCTATAGAGCCTGTAGGAAGATAAGTTTTAGCCTGGCCGATTTTCCCAATGTGTTTGTCGACTTTGATCGTCTTTTTATTATTTGGAATCAAAGCAATACCCCAGGAGTCATAGCCTCGATACTCCAATTTCTTTAATCCCTCAAGAGTAGTTTGAGCTGCTTGATTTGTTTTATCATTTACTACGGCAAAAATTCCGCACATGATACTATGTAAAAAGTAAAATGTTAAATATAAAAACCGGCAAAGGCTCTTTGAAGAAAAATTTGCTCTCCTTCACTAAAGCTTCGGAAGTGTAAAGAGTAGTTATTAGTTCATTCTTTTTGCTCGAAATTGTTTTCGAGTTTTGAAATAAACAGCTATAACCAAGCTTGAGGGTTTCCGCTGATCCTTCGACTCACTTCGTTCGCTCAGGACAAGTCCTCCTATTGAAATGAAATCGAGTCCGATTGGAAGATACTAGTTGGCATCTCTCCCCCTCTCCTCGTCATCCCTCGCTATATTTGCTGAGGGATCAAGCGCTCAAAAATTAAAAAAACTCCTTATTCCAAAGACAAAACTCATCTTATCATTTAGTTACAACATAAACAAGCTGGTTTATTGTGCTAGGTGTACAACTCGCTTCTTGAAACAAAGATGAACTTGCGTGGTATTTTATTATAATTAAAAGCTTTAATATGTTTCAAAGTACAAAAGAAATATTTACCGGCTTTGTAAAAAAATACCCGGGAATATCAAGCGTAGGCGCGGCAATATTAAGTGAAACATTTATTGCCGGTTCTGTTAATACGGCAATAACAATTTTTTTGTCTGAAACAATGAAGGAGTCTAAAGAGCTGACTGCTTTGGGTCTTTTAGCCGTAGCCTCTTACAATATTGTTAATACTATTTTAGACTATCCGGTTTTAAAAGAGTACGGATCTAAAGGTTCGGGATCTGCTAAGGCCACTTTAATTTATTGGCTGATGAAAGGTGTCCTACCAAATAAGCATAATTTTAATGTGGCTGTTGCTGAATTCGGAACAATAGCTTTAAACCTACTCGGAGTTAGTCCTGATCTTTCAGCTATGGGTGCAACAATCGCAAGTTTAATATCCGGCGATCCGTCATATTTTATTATGCAGAGGACTAGCAGTTCAATTTTTAATTCCATAACTCAATTACCTATAGTAATAGTATATAACAGAAAATTGAAAAATAAGAAAGACATATAATAATTATTTATTCTTCTTGACCCTTCTGAAGTTTGCGGAAATAATTCCTATAAAAACAAGAGCCCAGCCTGAAAGAGGTAAAAAAATGGGCAGGACTTTAACTAATACAAAATTAACAGCGCGTTCTGTTTTGTAATGCTGTCTTACTGTTATTAATGAATTTATGGTTTGTTGCTTAAGAGGTTCGACTATATGTTTTTTATATTCAAAAGCAAAAAGCAAGATAATAAAACCAAATAATAAAAGTGTTTTCCAGCGAGTAGGCTTAATCAGAAGTGAAAAAGCTGAAATGATAATTCCGGTAAAGTAAAAAATTGCTGAAAAATTATGCAGGAAAATAAAAAAAACAGTATAAAAAATATTCTGCTTCAGGTCAGGACTCATAAATTAATTTTAACAAATTAAAATTTAGTCAGATTCTGTCGCGATTTTCATTCCCGCAAGTGCTCGAACCAGCGACAGGCTGGAAAAATTCTGCGCGCTTGCAGGATCCCTTTCAATCACGCCACCTGACTAAATTAAATAATTTTAAATTTATCAAAATGATAAAATATATATATGCTTGAACAATTTCTGGAAAAATATTCGCTTAAAGGTAATTGGATAGACTTGGCTTTTTTAATCCTGATTATTTATTTTATTCTGACACAGAAAGGGTTCATTAATACATTTCTCGAAGCGCTAGCTTTTGTTTTTTCGCTCATTTTTTCATACAAATTTTATGCTTTTTTTGGGAGATTGTTGATTTTGAATTTTTCCCTGCCGAAGGGAATAGCGCAAGCCAGTGGTTTCTTTATTGCATGGTTTTTGGCGGAGATAATTTTTTCGGTCATAGCTATACGCTTCCTGGCTAAAATATTTGACAGATTTCAAAAACATAAATTAAATATATCTTTGGGATTTGTGGCAGCGATTATTCAAGCGTCTACAATATTTTTATTTTTCGTTAGCCTTGTTTTTTCATTCCCGGTCCGCGGCCAGATAAAGCAGGCTCTTCTTGAGTCAAGAACTGCGCCTTATTTTATCGACGTTTCCCGCTCGATCGAGAAGCAGATTAAAAATGTATTTGGCGAGGCGGTTAACGAAACTCTTAATTTTATTACAATTAAGCCGCAGTCAAATGAAACAGTTGATCTGGGAATAAAACTAGAGGAAAAACAACTTTCATATGATTCTCATTCGGAAATATCGATGTTTACTTCGGTAAATAAAGAACGGAAAGAACGAGGTGTAAAAGAGTTGACTTTTGATTATGAACTGAGAGATCTGGCACGGGATTATGCGATGGAGATGTTTATAAACGGGTTTTTTTCCCATAATTCCGAGGTTGACGGATCGACACCGGCCGACCGCGCTGATAGAAAAAATATTGCATATTTGGTAATCGGCGAAAACCTGGCATTTGCTCCGGATGTTTATATAGCTCACGACGGATTGATGAATTCCGAAGGCCACAGAAGGAATATTCTTTCGGAAGAATTCGGGAAAGTCGGAATCGGAGTCGTCGACGGTGGAGTCTATGGTAGGATGTTCGTCCAGGAATTTACTAATTAGAATAATCCTATCTGATTATCAGTTTCCTTCTTGTTTAGTTTTTTTTCCGCAGGCGGGTGGACTGGTTTTTTGTCGGGGAAAATTCTTTTTTTTAAAGATGTTATTTCCAGTTTTGTGAAATATTCTTTCAGATCCTCGTCAAACTTTTCAAATTTGGTATTTTCAATTTCAAATTTTATAGGGACTTTTGTGTCTATTGTTGCAAGTTTTAAAGACAGTAAAACGTTTTCTTTATTTTCTACAAGAGATTTTCTAATTTTTTCGTCAATATCTTCAAGATGAGAATATAATCCGTTTATCGTATGGAACTGATTTATTAACTTAGACGCCGTTTTCGGGCCGATGCCTTTGGCTCCGGGATAATTATCCGAAGGGTCTCCCATCAAGGCTTTTAGATCCGGTATTTTATCGGGTGGAAGTCCGAATTTTATTTGAACTTCGGAGATATCATACATTTTCAAATCCGAAAGACCCAATTTGGGAGTAATTACAAAGACATTTTTGTCTACCAGTTGTTGGATATCACGGTCACCTGACAAAATCAGGACCTTGATACCGTTCGACTTAAATTTATGGGAGATGGTGCCGATTAGATCATCCGCTTCAAAACCGTCTTTTTCCAAGTGTGTAATTCCGGCTTTATCGAGAGCTTCTTTTACCAATGGTATTTGAACAATAAAATCATCTGAAATCTTTGGTCTTTGGGCTTGATATTCCTTAAACATTTTATTTCTAAAAGTCGGTTTGGGAGTATCAAAACAGACTACGATATGCGTTGGTTTAAAATCTATTATTCCTTTATGCAACATGGAAAAAAAACCATAGATTACGTTGGTCGGCGTTCCGTCTTTGGTTTTAAAGGGCGGAAGCGCGTGATAAGCCCGGTGCATTATGGCGTTGCCATCGATAAGAAGAAGAGTTTGCATAAATTTCTAAGCACTCTAATTTCTAATCAATTTCCAAATATCAAATTACAAAATTAAAAAAAATAAATCAATTGGGAATTAGGATTTGATCAGGTTAATTAGGTAAATTAGAAAATAGGTTAATTTAATTTGGGTTTTATTCCTACTATTTTTTCAAATTCATCCTGATCCAGACTTTCGGTTTTCATCAACGCTTCAGCTACTTTATCAAGTAGTTCTTTGTTTTCCTTGACTGTCTGAACTGCAACTTTATATCTGGAAGTTATTATTTTTTTTACCTCGGAATCTATTTTAGCCAACATATCCTGCGAGACAGTGTTTTGTTCCCAGTAAGTCTTACCCCATTCGGTAACATCCATGGTCGGACCGAAATTTATCGGACCCAAATCACTCATCCCGTATTCAACAATCATAGCTTTGGCAATATTGGTGGCTTGATCAAAATCGTTAGCTGCACCGGTTGTGATTTCGTTGAAGATAGCCTCTTCTGCTGCACGTCCACCCATCATAACCGTGATTCTCTCGAGTAGATTAGTTTTTGTTTCGTGCAATTTATCCTTAACCGGAGGAATCAGAGTAAATCCGAGAGACAAACCTCTTGAAACAATTGAAATTCTGTGAACAGGGTCGGTATGAGGTAAAAAGTGGGAAACAATTGCGTGTCCGGCCTCATGGTAGGCTGTTAATTTTTTGTCGAGATCCGACTGCAGTCTTTTCTTTTCCGGTCCAAGCTTCACTTTTGTTGCCGCCTCTTCGATATCTTCCATTGCAATTTGTTCTTTGCCGTGTCTCGCGGCAAAGATTGCCGCTTCGTTGAGCATATTTTCAAGATCTGCTCCGGAGAAGCCAACCGTTCGCTTTGCTACTTTGTCCCATTCTACTTCATTTGTAAACGGTTTACCCCTTGAGTGAATTTTTATTATCTCCTTTCTTCCTTCCAAGTCCGGAAAATCGACCATAATTCTTCGATCGAATCTTCCCGGCCTTAAGAGTGCCGGATCCAAAAGATCACCCCGGTTGGTTGCGGCTATGACAACTACCAGTTCATTTGGAGTAAATCCGTCCATCTCAACCAAGATTTGATTCAAAGTTTGTTCTCTTTCGTCATGTGAAGGCATAATGCCTACCGACCGGGCTCTACCAATCGCATCAACTTCATCAATAAAGATTATCGATGGAGCGCTTTTTTTGGCCGTCGCAAAAAGGTCGCGAACGCGAGCCGCTCCTATTCCAACCAGCATCTCCATAAATTCCGAACCGGCGATTGAGAAAAAAGGCACTCCCGCCTCACCCGCGACAGCTTTTGCCAGAAGTGTTTTTCCGCATCCCGACGGACCAACAAGAATTACACCTTTAGGTGTACGGGCTCCTAATTTTTTATATTTTTCCGGTCGTTTTAAAAAGTCCACTACTTCTTCCATCTCTTTTTTTGCCTCGTCGATTCCAGCGACATTTTTGAAGGTTATTTTGGGAAGGTCTTTATTGAAGCGTTTTGCTCTGGATTGGCCAAAAGAAAAAACCGATTCCTGAGCGCCTTTTGCTTGGCGGAAAAGAAAGATAAAAAATGCAACCATCAAAATTGTCGGAATAATATTGCTTAAAAAATTGATAATCCCGACCGATCCTTGTGTATCTTTGATTACGATGTTTAAAGAGGCGGGATCTATATTGGAATCTTTTAAGGTTTTGATAAAACTCTCACCTTGTTCTTTATAGGTTAAGGCTAATTTTTCATTTTTGTAATAGACCAGGATTTTATTGTCCACAATTTCAACTTTTTGAACTTTTCCTTCTTTAATCTCTTTTACAATGGTTGTAAAGGACTTCTCAGGAAGTGCTTGTTTGACTTCTTTGGAAAGAGAGTTAAACAGATAATAAGCAAAGAGTCCGACGAAGAAAATAATAAAAACAGTTTTCAGGTCGAAGTTAAATTTAAACTCGGCAATTTTTTTAATCGTATTGCCGTTTTTTTTGAAGGGTTTTGAATTAGGCATCCATTAATTCTATCAGATAATTGGTAAAATAAAAGGTCATGGAGATGAAGAATGCCTTAAAAATATTAGCTCAAGGCGGACTGGTGGTAAGTCCGTCGGATACTGT
>MGAG01000009.1:35511-68412 GCA_001789645.1 Candidatus Roizmanbacteria bacterium RIFCSPLOWO2_01_FULL_37_12 | reverse complement strand
TTAAAAAACTTATTCAATTTAAAAACCGCCCACCGGGTAAACCAATATCAGTTTTTGTTTCGGATTTTAGTATGCTGCAAAATCAGGTGATAATTTCAAAACAACAGTTTAGATTAGTAGAGGAGTTGTTGCCCGGACCCTTCACGGTTATCCTGCCTTCTAAACATAATGTTTCCATCTTGCTTGAGTCGGAAAAAGGAACACTAGGCGTGAGAATTCCCCACTATAAAAATATAATCGATTTGGTGAAAAAGATTGGAAAACCCGTTAGCGCGACGTCTGCGAATCTGTCAGGGCGTCACCCGCATTATTCGGTAGTTTCACTGATGAACGAGCTTCCGGAAAAGAAAAAAAAACTAATAGATTTTATTATAGATGCGGGGCAACTACCAAGAAATAAACCGTCTACCGTCATTGATTTGACATCTCCAAAAATTAAAATAGTCAGACAGGGAGACATTGTTTTTAAAGATAAAAAATTATACACTTCAGACTCTCCATCACAAACAAAAAAAATTGCCCAGTATGTTTTGAAAAAATTAATTAGTCAGAAAAGCCAAATTTTAAGTCCGGTTGTTTTTATTATTGAAGGGGAATTGGGTGTTGGTAAAACAATTTTTGTAAAGGGCATAGCGGAATCTTTAGGAATAAAAAATATCATCTCTCCCTCTTTTGTTATCTATTATGAATATTCCGTGACTACACACCCTGAGGGTGTGTTTTTTAAGAACAAACTGATACATATTGATCTATATAATATTCAGGATCCGGAAGAGTTGCAGCATCTGGGATTGGAAAAATATTTAAAAAAAGAAAATTTATTATGTTTTGAATGGGGAGAAAAGGCAGGAGAAATAATAAATTCACTAAAAAACAAAGGGAAAATTATTTATGTAAAGATGAAATATGTTGACGAGAAAACTAGAGAAATTCAAGTTAAATACTAAATATGTTGATTCTTGCGATAGAAACATCTGCGGATGAAACTGCCGCGGCGGTGACATCGGAAAGAAAAGTTTTATCGAATATAATTTATTCTCAAATACTTTTGCATAAAAAATGGGGAGGAATTTTTCCTTCTCTGGCAAAAAGAGCCCATGAAGAGAGAATTGATTGGGTGGTAGAAAAAGCAATTGCGAATTTTGCAAAAGTTGAACCTATACACCCTGAGGGTGCGCAGGCACGAAATATGCAAAAAATTGATTATCTTGCCGTGACGCAAGGACCGGGGTTGGCAGTTGCACTGGAAGTTGGTATCAAAAAATCGGTTGAGTTGGCCAGAAGATACGACAAAAAACTGATAGCTGTAAATCATTTGGAAGGTCATATATACTCGCCATTTGTCCAGAATAGTCAAGGTAATCCAAGACGAGAATTTAAATTTCCTTATTTAGCCTTAGTCATATCTGGTGGGCATACTGAAATTGTTTTGTGGAAAGGTCATTTAAGATATCAAATTCTGGGTGAAACAAGGGACGATGCAGCGGGAGAGGCGCTCGATAAAGCCGCAAAAATGTTAGGATTAGGCTATCCGGGAGGTCCTATTATTGAGAGATTGGCGTCTGAAGTTAATAATAAAGATTTTTTTCATTTTCCTCGCCCGATGATTAAAACTAAAAGTCTTGAGTTTTCCTTCTCTGGTTTAAAAACATCTTTTTATTATTACTTATGCAATATGAAAACATCCCCAGTTAAAAAAATCCGTGAACTTTCAAGTTCTTTTCAAGAAGCTGTTTTTGAGACTTTGCTTTTAAAAACTGAGTTAGCAATAAAAAAAACTGGGATCAATAGATTAGTAGTCGGAGGTGGAGTAATTGCTAATTTCTATTTGAGAAAGCTGTTTAGGGATTTAGTTAGAAAAAACGATGGTGAAGTATTATTCCCTCCTTATAAATATTTAACCGGGGATAACGCGGCAATGATCGGGGTCGCAGCATTTTATAAAAAAGAAAAAGGAAACTTTGTAAAAGATCTAAACTTCGATAGAGTTCCGCGACTAAGGCTTTCATAGCATCTGGAATTTAAGTATAATGTGATCTATGTTACAGATAAAAAAATTAAGCGTAAGCGCAGGTAAAACTACAATCTTGAAAGACTTCAGTTTTAATTTTGAAAAAGGCAAAGTATATGCGATTATGGGACCGAACGGATCAGGCAAGTCTACTTTGGCATTTACGGTTGCAGGACACCCTAGTTATAAGATGGAAGCTGGAAGTATGAAGATGGAAGATAAAGAAATTACATTATTAAGTCCTGATAAAAGGGCTAAACTGGGAATTTTTTTATCTTTTCAGACGCCTTTGGCTTTAGCGGGGGTTACGGTTTTTCAACTTTTGCGGATAGCACTAAACAAGAAAAAAGACCCGTTGGAATTGAAGAAAAAAATCGAGGAGATTGCAAAAAAACTCGGCATTAAAAAAGACTTGACTGAAAGATCTTTAAATGAAGGAGCGTCGGGCGGAGAAAAGAAAAAACTCGAAATGCTGCAGGCTGCGGTATTGGATCCAAAACTTCTCATATTTGACGAGATTGATACCGGAGTCGACGTAGATGCATTAAGAAAAATTGCCAAATTCATGAATGAAACTAAGGACGGAAAAACTTATTTAATAATAACTCACTATAATAGAATATTGCATTATATTAAGCCGGATAAAGTTTTGATCTTAATAGGTGGCAAGTTGATTAAAACAGGTAGTGCAAAGTTAGCGGAAGAAATTGAAAAGAATGGATATGAGAAAATTATCAAAAATTAAATGTTCTAGTAAATGTCATGCTGAACTAGTTTCACCGAGTCTGACTCGGTTTCAGCATCTGATTTTAAGATAGCAGATCCTGAAATAAATTCAGGATGACAAGAGTCAAATATGTCAGATCCAACAGCTTCAAATTTAGATTTTGAATATAAATACGGATTTTCAATGCCGAATAATTATTCCTTCAGGTCCAGAAAAGGACTGGACGAAGAAATTGTAAAAAGTATTTCTTTTATGAAGAAGGAACCGGTCTGGATGACAGAATCCAGACTAAAATCATATGGAATTTTCAGGCAAAAGAAAATGCCGGACTGGGGAGCAGATCTTTCAGGAATCAATTTTGATGACATCTATTACTACATTAAACCAACTGATAAGCAGGTTAACTCATGGGATAAACTGCCAAAAGAAATAAAAGAAACTTATGACCGGATCGGAGTGCCGGAGGCTGAGAAAAAATTTCTATCCGGAGTTTCAGCCCAATATGAGTCTGAAGTTGTATATGAAAGTATCAATAAAGAACTGGGAAAAATCGGCGTAATCTTCTGTGATATGGATACGGCACTTAAAAAATATCCCGATATTGTAAGAAAATATTTCGGAACATTAATACCACCGCATGACAACAAATTTGCAGCTTTAAATTCTGCGGTTTGGTCGGGCGGATCATTCGTCTATGTTCCAAAAGGAGCTAAAGTCCCTATGCCGCTGCAGGCTTATTTTAGAATTAATTCGGAAAGATTTGGTCAATTTGAAAGAACACTGATTATAGCAGAAGAGGGAAGTTATGTTCATTATATCGAAGGTTGTACGGCTCCTATATATACTACTAATTCGCTTCATTCGGCTGTTGTTGAAATTTTTGTCCATAAAAATGCCAGAGTCCGCTATACGACTGTTCAGAATTGGAGTAATAATGTCTATAATCTGGTTACCAAAAGAGCAAAAGCCGAGGAAAATGCCGTCATGGAATGGGTTGACTGTAATATAGGGAGTAAAGTAACAATGAAGTATCCCAGTGTTTATTTGATGGGTGAAGGCGCGCGCGGCGAAGTATTATCGATTGCTTTTGCCGGCCGCGGCCAGCATCAGGACGCGGGTGCAAAGATGTTACATTTTGCTCCCAATACTTCTTCACGGATAATTTCCAAATCAGTTTCCAAAGCTGGCGGCAGAACTTCTTACCGCGGTTTAGTCCAAGTCTTTCCTAAGGCAAAAAAATCCTCTGTGTTTGTCAGTTGTGATGCCTTAATCCTGGATGAAAAATCTCGATCAGACACATACCCATATATGAAAATTAAAGAGAACGATGTTACAGTTCAACATGAGGCAACAGTGGAAAAGCTGGGAGAGGAAAAGTTATTTTATCTAACGTCGAAAGGAATATCCAAGTCCGACGCCGAAGGTTTGCTTGTAAACGGATTTATAGAACCCGTCGTTAAAGAAATTCCGCTGGAGTATTCAATAGAACTTAATAGATTAATAAACTTGGAGATGAGCGGGAGTGTGGGATAGCAATATCAAAAATCAAATATCAAATATCAAAACTACATATTAAATATTAAAAATAATTTTACTTTTTACTTTGGTTTTTAATTTATCCATGGTTACGTTTATAAATCTCAATAAAGAAAAAAAAACAAATATACAGATAAATAGTTCAGGAAAATACATCGTATTTTTCCAAAATTTGTCGGGAAAATTCATTTTTGAGCTAAATTCTAGAGGAATAGATCTGGATATTTACGGTTTATTTGTTGGAAAAAACAAGGATCAGTTTAAGTTAGAAACAATACAGCGTCATTTGGCTCCGGATTCCACCTCTAATTTATTAATCAAAGGTGTTTTCTATGATGAGTCCAAATTTATCTATCAAGGGTTGATCCGTCTTGAGAAAAAAGCCCAGAAGTCACACGCCTATCAGAAAAATCAAAATATAATAATGTCTGATAAATGTTTTGTTGATTCGAGACCTTTTTTAGAGATATTAGCCAACGACGTATTTTGCACCCACGGCTCGACGACTGGAAAACTAAACGAAAACCAAATATACTATCTTAAAACCAGAAAGTTGGATCAAAAAACGGCTGAAAATTTATTAATCGACGGATTTATTCAGGAAATTCCCAACAAAATAACTCAACATGGATTTAAAATCATATAAATCGGATTTTCCGATATTCAAAAATCTACCCGGCTTGGTCTATCTTGATTCTACGGCAACTTCACTGAAACCGAATTCCGTGACAGATAAATTGCTGGAATATTACCAAAAATACTCGGCAAATGTATTCAGGGGTGTCTATAAAATTTCGGAAAAAGCAACCGAAGAATATGAGGAGACGCGCAAAATTGTCGCCGAATTCATAAACGCGGAAAGAACAGAAGAGGTGGTGTTTACACGAAGTACAACAGAGTCGTTGAATTTGGTGGCCTACTCAATGGGTAGAAAAATAATAAGCGAAGGTGATGAAATTGTTACATCGGTGATGGAACACCATTCTAACTTTGTAACCTGGCAACAACTTGCTTTAGAGAACGGTGCAGTTTTTAAAGTAATCGACGTGACAAATGACGGATTTTTGAACCAGGCCGCTTTAGACATGGATAAAATAATCACAAAAAGAACAAAAATTTTAGCCTTGACTTATATTTCTAATGTCTTAGGAACAATTAATCCGCTGAAACAAATTATAGAAACCGCGAAAAATATTAATCCGAAATTAATTATAGTAATTGACGCAGCGCAGGCGGCACCGCATATGAAAATTGATGTTCAAGATTTAGGATGTGATTTTCTATCTTTTTCCTCTCATAAATTGCTGGGACCCACCGGAATTGGTATTTTGTGGGGAAGATTTGAACTTCTGGATGAGATGTTTCCTTTTAATTACGGGGGCGAGATGATTCAGGAGGTATATATCGATAAAACAATTTTTAAACAACCGCCACACAAATTCGAAGCCGGTACCCCGCATATTGCAGGTGTTATTGCCCTTAAAGAAGCGATCCGATATTTGCAAAAAATAGGAATGCCTAAAATAAGGGAGCACGAAAAAGCTCTTGTAAAATATATTTTAAAAAAATTTCAGTCTACATTCGGTAAAAAAATCAGAATTCTTGGTCCTAAAGAAGCAGACGACAGGGGAGGAATTGTCAGTTTTACATTTGGTAATTATCACGCACATGACATTGCCCAGATTTTAGACGAAGAAAATATATGCATCCGCGCCGGACACCACTGCGCTATGCCGTTACACCAAAGACTGGGAGTGGCCGCCTCCGCCAGGGCAAGCTTTTATCTCTATAATACATTGGAGGATATTGATAAGTTAGTAAGGGGACTGAAGAAAGTTGAAAATGTATTAAAGTAGTCTAAAAGTCTATAAAGTCAAAAATCATAAAGAGAATCCAAACGGACTAGGACTTTAAAGACTTTAGGGACTTTATAACTTTATGACTTATGAATTCAATTTATCAAGAGATTATCTTAGAGCATTATAAAAATCCCCATAATTTTGGCACAATCAAAGATCCGACAAAGAAAACTTCTGCAGCAAATCCTTTGTGCGGTGATGAGATTGAGATCGCGATTTTATTTAAAAAAAATAAAGTAGAGGAAATTAAATTTAAAGGACGGGGGTGCGCTATTTCACAAGCGTCCGCCTCTATTTTGACCGACTTTGTTTTGGGAAAAGTAAAGGATGATTTGAAAAAGCTCGACAAAGACTTTATGATTAAATTATTGGGTATAGAATTAGGTCCGAATAGAATTAAGTGCGCTTTATTATCGTTGGAGGCGTTGCATAAGTTAATAGTTTAGTACGAATGTACGAATCAATACGAATTTACGAATTCGTATATTCGTAAATATTTGTAAATTAGTAAAATTTTTATGGATAATCAACAACTCAAGGATCCGGTAAATCCATCGGGCCCTGTTACTATTCGCAATTTAAAAGTTCATGTTGACAGGGATCTCTGTATTGGAGCGGCTACCTGTGTTGCCATTGCCCCCAAAACTTTTGTTTTAGATTCTGAAGCAAAAGCTATAATTCTTGCATCTGCAGATCAGGATCAAGACAGTGTGATTATTGATGCTGCCAAAGGTTGTCCGGTTGCCGCTATAATTATTGAAGATCAAAATGGGAATAAAATCTTTCCCGCCTAATAATTTTCGTGTCATCCTGAATTCATTTCAGGATCTGCAATCTAAAAACCAGATGCTGAACCAAGTTCAGCATGACAATACACGAGAATGTCAGCAATATGGAATGTTTTCTTTAAGTTGTTACGATTAATTTTATGGAATTATTTAAAGCCTATATAGAGTCGGAAACACAACTAAGTTGGGGAAATGGAATTTACAATTTAGGTCGTTTGGCACTTGCTGGTCTATCAATTTATCATCTTAATCAAGGAGAAAATAATTTAGCTTTAGGTGAATTAACTATTATAGGAATTAGTGTGTTTGCCAGAATGGGTGTTTTTGCTTACGAATATTATTTTATTAATAAAAAAAACTTAAAAAAATAACAATGAAATTTACCTGGAAAATCGGCGGAGAGGCTGGGTTTGGGATACTTACGTCAGGGTTGGTTTTTTCGAAGATTGCGAACCGTCTGGGTTATTTCACTTTTGATTATATCGAGTATCCTTCACTGATTCGTGGCGGACATAATGCTCTTGAAGTTGTAGTATCCGATGAGCCGATTGGAGCTTTAAAAAAAGATATTGATTTTTTGGTTTGTTTAAATGAGGATACTTATAAACACCATAAGCACAGGTTGGCTCCACAGGCACATGTTTTGTTTGATCCCGACGAATTTTCACCTCAAGAAAATAATATTTTAAAAATCTCCGTTCCTTTCAAAAAAATTCTTTCCGACTTAAAAGGTCAACCGGTTATGAAAAATACCATTGCAATGGGGGCGAGTCTTGCCGTATTAGGTTCAGATCTTGAAATACTAAATAAAATCATGGAAGATCAGTTTTTAAGAAAAGGCCAGGAAATAGTTGATTTTAACAAGAAATTTGCCTCACTGGGTTTTGATCAAGTTAAGCGGAATTTTTCCCAACACATAAAAACTTATTTGCAGAAGAAGGAGTCCGAACAAAAATTAGTAATTTCAGGCAATGATGCGTTTTGTTTGGGAGCTGCTATTGCTGACTGCAGGCTGTATTGTGCTTATCCGATGACACCTTCTTCAACCGTCCTGACTACGATGGCCTCGTGGCAAGTAAAGACCGGTATGGTTGTCAGGCATGCGGAGGATGAGATTTCTGTCATAAATACCGCTTTGGGATCGTCGTTTGCCGGAGTTAGATCGGCAGTCGGAACATCCGGTGGAGGATTTGCCCTGATGGTTGAGTCAGTATCTTTTGCCGGAATCGCAGAGATACCTATTGTCATTTTTCTTGCCCAACGCGCAGGACCTGCAACCGGAATGCCAACCTGGACAGAGCAAGGAGATCTTTTATTTGCAGTTCATGCCGGGCACGGGGAGTTCCCCAAAATGGTATTTGCGCCCGGAGATATTGAAGAAATGTTAGAGTTGACGGCTAAAGCCTTTAATCTGGCTGACGTTTATCAGACTCCGGTGATTATTATGTCTGACATGTTTCTTTCCGAATCGCACAAATCGATTTCAAAAAAATTCATTGAAGAGTTGATAGAAACTTATAAAGTCAATCGAGGAAAAACAATTTTCACAACGATCAACAAATATCTACGTTATAAATTAACAGATGATGGAATTTCACCTCGATTAATTCCCGGCGCAAAAGGTCATTTTTATCAGGCGAACTCTTATGAACATATTGAGGACGGTCATACGACTGAAGATGCTCAAGCAAGAAAGCAGCAAGTAGAAAAAAGAAATAAAAAATGGGATACTTACCTTACCAATGATTTTCGACCGCCAAAAATATTCGGCAATATAGAAACCGCCGAAATAATATTTGTATCGTGGGGTTCAAACAAAGGACCAATTCTGGAAGCTCAAAAAATATTGCAGCAAAACGGGAAAGAGACAGCCTTGATGCATTTTACACACGTATTTCCAATGAAGAGAGAAATCATAGTTTCTCTATTTAGGGATAATACCAAACGTTATGTTTTGATAGAAAATAATTCGCATGCCCAGTTTGGGAAATTATTATTAATGGAAACAGGAATTGAGTTAAAAGAAAAAATGTTGAAATATGATGGAAGACCGTTTCTACCGGAAGAGATTGTTTATAACTTAAAAAGTTAAATTTAAAAAGTAAAAACGACATTTAAAATTTAAAAATTTTTAACTTTGAATTTTAATTTTTCCCTTTTTCATTTTTATTTTTTAATTTAATCATATGACTAGTATTCAGGATTTTAGCGGATATACTCCAACATGGTGTCCGGGTTGCGGAGATTGGGGAATTGGCATTGCGATAAAAACTGCGATGGTCCAGTCGGGTTTGGACCCGTCATCGGTTATGGTGATTTTTGGCATCGGTTGTTCTGGAAATATGAACGATTTTTTAAATGCTTATGCTATCCATGCTTTACACGGCAGAGCTCTGCCAAATGCGATTGGAGCAAAACTCGCCAATCACAATATGCCGGTGGTTGCGATTGTTGGTGATGGTGACTGCTACGGAGAAGGAGGAAATCATTTTGTGCACGCCTGCCGCGGTAACCATGATATCACCGTAATTGTTCATGATAACGGAGTATATGGTTTGACAACCGGACAAGTGGCGCCAACCGCCCAAAAAGGATTTAAATCAAAATCAACGCCTTCTGGAATCATAGAAACACCGATCAATCCTTTAACATTGGCGCTGACACAGGGGGCCACTTTTGTAGCCCAGACTTTTGCGGGCAATGTGAACAATGTGATTGAGTTGATAAAAGAAGGGATGAAGCATAAAGGCTTTTCTTTGGTTAATGTGCTTCAACCCTGTGTTACTTTTAACAAAATAAATACTTATCAATACTATATGCAACATAGTTATAGACTTCCTGAAGAGCATAAAAAAGAAAATCTGGAGGAAGCTTTGGTAAAAGGGATCGAGATGACTACAATTGAAAAATTTCCACTAGGAATCCTTTATCAAGTACAAAGACCGACTTTTACCGATCAATTATCACAGTTACAACAGACAACTTTGTTAGAGAGAGAGAGATTTCAATCATTTGAAAATTTATATGCGGATTTTGCCTAAAATAGGTATTGACAATTAGCAATTAGGATGTTAAACTGCTAAATAAGATGACGATTTTAGCTAGACCTTCAGATCAATCAGTTTATCCAGTTGTAGCGGTACGAGACGCTATAGTCTTTCCGGGAACAGAAAATGTTTTGGTATTTGGTAGGCCAAAAAGTCTGGCTGGAATTGAGGAGGGTATTAAAAAGGGGAATAAAGTAATCCTTGCAATGCAAAAAAATTCTTCGCTCGACGATCCTAAAAAAGAAGATCTTTACAGCGTGGGAGTGTTGGCAACTATAGAAAAAACAGTAGCCGGCGAAAAAGGTGAGATGAATGCTTTAGTTAAAGGTCGTGAAAAGGTAAAGATTATTGAGTACGTAAGAGAATCCCCGTTTTTAGAAGCAAGATCCGAAACGTTAGTAGATAAGGTTGGAGAAGATGAAGAAATTTCGGCAATGGCAAAGTATTTAGTTTCACAGATTAAGAAAGCAATTAATTACGGAAAAACCGTTGATCTGGTTTTTTTAATGAATATTTTAAATATCTCTAATCCGCAAGATTTTTCTTACCAGATCGCGGTTGTTTTAGATGTCAAAACCGAAGAAAGGCAGAATCTACTTGAAGAGACAGATCTTAAATCAAGACTTAAAAAAGAAGTTGATTATATTAATCGAGAAATAAAAATATTGGAAATCGAAAAAAATATTTCTTCAAAAACACAGCAAAAATTCGAGCAAGGTATGAGAGAGAGTTTTCTTAGAGAGAAGATGAAAACAATTGAAGAAGAGTTGGGTGGAAAAAGCGAGGACAGGGACATTATGGAATATAGAGAAAAGATAAGAAAAGCCAAGATGCCAAAAAACGTTGAGGATAAGACATTAAAAGAACTTAAACGACTCTCCCAAATGTCTCAGTTTAATCCCGAAGCCTCTTATATCCGAACCTATCTTGATTGGTTAGTCGAGTTACCTTGGTCGATCGCTTCCTCAAACAATGTAGACATTAAAATAGCCGAAAAAATTTTGAACGAAGACCATTTCGGATTAAAAAAAATAAAAGAGAGAATTTTAGAATATCTGGCAGTTATGGAGTTAAGAAAAAGAAGGGAAGAGAAGGACAAAACTGTGAACAAGGAACACCAGCCAACTATTCTTTGTTTTGTTGGTCCGCCGGGAGTGGGAAAGACGTCGCTTGGTAAGTCGATTGCCCGTGCGCTGGGAAGAAAATTTATCAAAATTTCTCTCGGGGGAATTCGCGATGAAGCTGAAATTCGAGGCCATCGCAGAACCTATGTGGGAGCTCTTCCTGGGCGAATTGTCCAAGGGATAAAACAAGCCGGGACAAAAAATCCCGTATTTATGCTTGATGAGATTGATAAAATCGGCAGAGACTATCGTGGAGACCCTTCGGCAGCGCTTCTCGAAGCTTTAGATCCGGAACAAAATCACTCATTTTCCGATCACTATCTAGAGGTTTCATTTGATCTTTCCGATGTTTTTTTCCTGACTACAGCCAATATTTTGGATACGATTCCCGATGCCCTGCTTGACAGATTGGAAGTAATACATTTCCCAGGATACACGGAGGACGAAAAATTTAATATCGCAAAAGACTATCTGATCAAAAAACAACTCGAAGCACACAGTTTGTCTCAAGAAGAGGTAAAGATTACCGATAATGCTTTGCGGACAATGATTCGTCGATATACTCGCGAAGCGGGAGTAAGAGAACTGGAAAGGCAGATTGCGGCAATATTCCGCAAAGTAGGCCGCGAAATAATAGAAAAAAAATTTGCAACGAAAATTGTCGGGATTAGCGATGTTGCGAAATACCTCGGACCTTTTAAATATTCTTCACAGATGATTGAAGAAAAAGATACGGTTGGGATCTCGACGGGATTAGCCTGGACTCAGGCTGGCGGAGACGTTCTTTTTATCGAGATTGCCGTCATGCCGGGAAAAGGCGGATTAACATTAACGGGACACCTTGGCGAGGTGATGAAAGAATCTTGCCAGGCGGCTCTATCTTATATCAGATCCAGATGGGATTTATTTGGCTTAACAAAAGATTTTTTTAATAAAATTGACATTCATGTTCATGTTCCTGAAGGCGCCGTACCTAAGGACGGACCGTCGGCTGGAATCGCCATTACGACCGCTATGGTTTCGGCACTCACCAAAATTCCCGTAAGAAGAGATGTAGCGATGACTGGCGAGATTACTTTAAGGGGTAGGGCTCTTGAGATTGGAGGAGTTAAGGAAAAAGTAATTGCGGCCCACAGAGCCAGCATAAAGACAGTGATTTTACCCAAAGACAATAAAAAAGATTTGATTGATATTCCCTCATACGTTCTTAAAGATCTGGATTTTAAATTTGTGGATCATATGGACGAGGTCTTGAGGGTAGCTTTGGTTTTACCTAAAAATCATCTGGGATTTCCTATTTTAAGCAAAAGAAACTACACGCAACTGCAAAAACCTAACTAAAAGTCATATTCGTAAGTCATCCTGAACTTGGTTCAGGATCTGCTATCTAAAAATCAGATGCTGAAACCGAGTCAGACACGGTGAAACTAGTTCAGCATGGCTATTTTATCTCATAAATTTTAAATAAACACTTCGAAAATTAAACAGAAAATTATAAAGTCGATAAGCAAACGGATTTATTATTAAATCATAGCTTCCGATAAATTTGACAAACTTACCGCCGAATCCTTCTTTAAACCTGGTAAAGCCGGCCCAAGAGTCGGAGAGATTGTATTTTGGCGGTAAAGAACCCCACATATCAAGTTTTTTAGCTCCAAGCTTTTTACCAAGCCTTATTGTTTCCCACATTAGCAAATTTGATGCCATTAAATTTCTCTGCTGCTCCGAAGTTCCGCCGTAAACATAGTACAGAGCATCCTTAAAATAAAAAAGTTCATATGCTGCAAGAGGGATATCCTTATAATAAGCGATAAGGATATGAGAAATTCCATTTTTGAGATTTTCCCAGACGGTTTTATGATACGGGTAATTGTGGCCAAAATATTTTTGTCTCTTGCAAGTTTCAAAGTATAGCTTTGCAAAAATTTGAAATCCCTCATTCGTTGACATTTCTTTAACTATAACGCCTCTTTTTTCTGCAAGACGGATGTTATAGCGGGTTTTATGATGCATTTTTTTTAATAATTCATCCTCTGATGGAGTTAAGTCTAAAATTTGAGTCCAGTCTGGAAATAAAGGATGAGGTGATTTTACCAAATTGCTCCATTGCTTCATTTTCCCATTGCTTGGAACGAAAGGTTCTAATTTGACGAAGATGATATTATTTTTTTTGCCGTAATCCCGCAAAAAAATTAACATTTCTTTTGAAGGTATAATTGAACGGGGTAGATAACCTATTTTAAATTTGATATAAGGTATATTATGAAAGGTTAATTGAAAGCAATTTTTGCCTTCGATCAGTCTCAAGACTTCAATACCCATTTTTTTTCTTGCCTCACCCCATTCCCAGGACTGTAACGGATGATTGGCAAGCTCATTGAAATTATTTTTTTCTGCAGGAGAATTAATTATTTTGATCATTTTGCTGTAAGAATTTTTAAGGTGTCTGCCGCGCATTTTTGCCAGGAAAAGAATTTTATCCTTTCTTTTCCTTTTTTGATAAGTTCAGATCTCAGTTTTCTATTATTGGAGAGTTCGGACAATTTTTCCGCTAATTCCCCGGGATTTTTAGGATCAAAATATAGACAAGCATCACCACCTATTTCAGGCAAGCTTGAGGTAAAGGAAGAAATGACAGGACAATCAAAGCTCATAGCTTCGAGTATCGGAATTCCAAATCCCTCATAAAGAGAAGGCAAAACGAAACAAAAGGCATTCTGGTATAAAGTTGACAGAACTTCTTCCGATACATATCCCTTAAACAAAACAACTTTACTGAGGTTTAATTCTTCCACCTTTTTGAAAATATGATCAAATAACCAGCCTTTTTTACCAACTATGATTAATTTAAACTCCGGATTATTTTTTTTGAATAGAGAAAAAGCTTCTATTAGGGTATTAATGTTTTTTCTTGGTTGTAATGTTCCGACGTACAAAATATATTTATTTAACGGACTTTTGGTTTTTGACTTTTCACTTTTGGCTTTTCTTTCGTATCCGTTATATATAACTTCAATTTTTTCTTCGGAAATTTGATAAAATTTTACGACATCTTTCTTAGTAGTTTTTGAAACAGCAATTATTTTTTTGGCTTTTTCAACAGAGTATTTTGTCCAGTTCTTAAGCTGAAAGAGGTCCTTTTTTAAAAATTCATCAGGGTGATAAAAATAAGAGAGGTCGTGGACCGTGACAACAGATGGAATCGGGCAAAATCTAGGAATGTAGTGTGCCGGAGAAAAAAAAACTTTAATATCTTGACCTAGAGCCTTTCTCTTATAGAGTTCTAGGGGTAAAAACGTTTGCGACCAAAGTATATTACCTCGGATTAAGTCATATTTATAAAACTCATTTTCTACCGGAAGATCAATGCCGGGTTTGTTTTTGAGAAAGACAATAAATTGTTGATCGGCGGTTGCTTTTTTCTGAAAGTATTCTAGCAGTTTTAAGGTGTAAACAGATACTCCTACTTTTTCTAAGACGTTTGCTTCGTTGCCGTCAACTCCGATGATCATAAAGTGTATGGATCAACTTATTGAAATACGTTTTCCATATATATATTTTACTTCTTTCTTGGCCTTTTTTACTCAGTACTTTTCTCAGTCGTATATTAGATTTCATTACCTTTATACAATGAGATATTTCATCAACCTTTAAGGGATTAAATAAGAAAGCAGCATCGTGACCTATTTCTTTCAGGGAAGAATTATTTGACGTTGCTACCGGAGTAGCGAAATTCATAGCCTCAACTACCGGATATCCAAATCCTTCCCAGAGGGATGGATAAATAAAAAACAAACATGAAGAATAAAGAGAAAAGAGCTCAATATCGCTTACCAAACCCAGATACTTGATATTTGATAATTGATAATTGATACTTTCAGCCTCCCAGCCTTTTGGACCCACAATTACTAAGTCCAATTTTTTGTCTTCCAATTTAGAAAAAGCAGAAATTAATCTATCTATATTTTTTCTTGGTTCCTGTTTACCTACTGTTAGAATAAAAGGATGATTCAGATGATATTTTTTTATCGTTATATTAATTTGTTCTATAGTTGGTTTTTTAACTTCTACACCAGGATAATTTACGATTATTTTTTTTGAACCAATTTTAAGTAAATCTGCCAAGTCATATTTTGTTGCGTTAGAATCAGTAAATACTATCCTGGACTCCTGTTTTATTAAGTTTAATCTTTTTTTTTGCGTCTGTAAAATTTTAGGAGCAACTGTTTCAGGATAGCGCAGGAATACAAGGTCATGTACAATAGCAGCTTTTTTTATATTCAATGGCGGTTCGCTCCAATCAGAGGTGATGAACCAATCCAAGTTAGCGGTAAGGATATGAGGTATAGGGGTTAGGTTTAAAAGATTATGCAAATCGTTGAATAAAAAGGATAGAAAAGTGGGGGGGAGTTTCCATTTAATAAGCTTATGACCTTTATACTCAATTTTATTTTTAATTTCGGGATCAAGATTCTTACGTAAAGATGAAAAAAAGAAAGTCCAACTGTTTTTTTTATCAAAATCGAGGATTGCGTTTGTCAATCCCTTGGTAAAGCGAGCTATACCTGTTCCTTCATAAACAATCTGGGACAAGTCAATTCCTAGGTTCATGCTTTTTTATTCCTTCGTAAACAATTTCTAACTTCTGCGAGATCTTTTTCCAGTTATAAATTTCATTTACTAATTTGTGAGCATTGGTTCTTAATTTTTCATAGAGTTGACGATTAGCTAATAGATTTTTAACCTTCAAAGTAAAAGCCTCTGGAGTATCGGCTATTAATACATTGTAGCTGTCTTTTGCAAGCAGACCTGCGACACCCGTATTAGTTGAAACCACAGGTAAACCTGTTGCCATAGCAGCTAGAATTTTTAGTCTGGTCCCTCCAGGACCAAAAATAGGAGCAATAAAGATGGTAGCTTTTTCGTAAATTTTTTTTACCAGACTAATATCATCTGTATCGATGTCAACAATATCTATATTTTTACCCTCTTTGAGTTTTAATTTCTCTTTAGCTCTTTGTCCGGCAATTACGAGCTTGATATTTGGAATAGCTTTTATCAAATTTGGCAAAATCAATCTGTATAAATAAGACGCAGCTTCGGTGTTTTGCAGCCAGGCAAAATTGCCAACGAACAGAGCGATTGGTTGACTTAAATCCTTTTTTGTCAGCTTAAATGAAATAAGTTCGTCTCCTGCACCATTTGGTATTACAACAGGATGTATTTGATGTTCCACATTATTTATAAGTTTTCTATCTGTTTCAGATACCGTTCCAACAAGGAATGCCCGCTTCCAATAATAGCGTTCGGAATGTTTTAATTTTAGAATGTCAAAGTAAAAAAACGGTCTTAAGTAAAAAGGTAACGATTTAACAAAGTGCTGATAGACTTCGTATTCGATTGTTTGCTCAAGCAGGAACACGGGTATTTTGGTATCGGGAATATGAGGCATAATATAAAATGTCTCGGCGTGGATAACGTCGTAATATTCGTTCTTTAATAGTTTCTCAACCGTTAATTTTGCTTCGTCTGAGAAGTTTCTGACAATTAAAAATGGAAGAAGCGATAAAATCGACTTTAAGATATTTTTTATCTGCCAGGGTTTTTCTGCTCGCTTGCAGAGATAAATTTTTTTACAGTAAGACTCTAAGTATTTTGCATATGTTTTTTCTTTTTCGTTTTTATAAAGAGCAATAAGAGTGATTTCATTATTTACACTTAAATATTTCAGGAGATTTAGCGTTCTTATCTGACCGCCTGAGGCAGGCGGATAAGGCAGGTAAGGTGTTAACATGAGGATTTTCATAGTTCGATTTCACTCACTATGATCCTGAGTTTATCGAATGGATCATAGGGCAAATATTGTGAATTGATCGTTCTCAAATACAGCTTTATAAATTTTTTTTACCTTAAATTCGGAAATAAGATTTTTGTTTGCCGTAACAAAGTATTTATAGCCCTTTTCCTTAAGATAATCTAAGTTTCCAGAATAGGCTGGCCAGCCTCTTCTATCAGCTAAATATAACAGAGTAGTATCACCTAATCGATCGGTTACAATTTTATCGTCCGGATTTGTAATTGTTTTTATTATTTTAGCGATTACAACCAAATCGTTTGGAACGCTATAAAATCCCTTAATAGTGAAATAAGAGAAGAAAAAAGAGGCAACGAAGATTATAAAAATAGCGGCAATCGTTAAAAAAGGTGAATGTAAATTTTTTCTTTGCCCCCATAAAAAATCCACTCCCAACCCGATAAAAATTGCAATGGTCGGCAAAATAATTGTTTGATAATATTCATGTTGTACATTGCCTCCTTCAAAAATAAATAAGTAAAGAAGGATTCCGATTAAAAAGCTATGAAAAAAATATTTCGAGCTTTTTCGTAGAACTCCTAATAGAAAAAAGACTGACATATATCCTCCAAAGATCATGTGATTTAATCTTTCAAAAAATATCCAACGGAAAAATGCCGGACGAAGAAAAATTGTCTTGAGGCCCTCAAAAGTATTAACACTGGTTAACAGCCAGTCGCTGGCGGGGATTCCTTCGGGGAAATTTTTGATATAAAGACGCCAGGCGATTAGAGGGATAAAACCTAATATAAAAAATAGGTATTGATCGATTTTTCTCAATGAATTTAGGCCGTATTTTTTGAAAAATAAATAGATCAGAACAATCGAATAAAAAATAATAGTCGGTTTTACCAACAGACCTAAAGCAAAAAAAATAGATGAAAGAACCAAGTAAATAATTTCTTTTAGTCGGGTGAGGTCTTTTGTCAAATATAAATACAAAAAAAGAATAGAGATAAATGTCAATCCGGTTGCCGTGGTTTCAGGAAGTATTACGCGTGAGAAAAAAACAAAAAAAGGAAATACCGCATAAACAAAACTACCCATGATTGCAGATAAGCGGCCGGATTCTTTGAGAAGCAAATAATAAATTATTCCAATAATAATTAATGAGAAAAAAACACTGGTTAAGCGGCCATGGATGTCCAAAGAAAAATAAGGGAGAAGTGTGTAGGTAGAAGCAAAAATACTATTATAAAGAGGAAATTCGACCATGCGATTACCCTGCGGATTTTCAATTCCTGCTTCGCGGCCAGAAAGATCGTCATAATGCGGATGAAAAAGATCTATGCCGTCCCTGACATAATTTCTCGCAACCGCTGCGGTATCAGCCTGGCGCCATGAGTGAAGATCCGCCAAAGGAGCATTAATCTTGTAAAGCCGAAAAATCAAAGCGATAAGAAAAATAGTTAGAAGAAAAAAATAATCGTAAAGTAGAAAATTTTGTTTTTTCATTTTGCACCTCTGAGCGATCCAACAATAATTCCAGAAACGGTCCAAAAAGTATAGGCTACCTTGGAAGCTTCAAAAACGTCAATATAAACGGCATTCAATAAAAGACCAAATAAGCCAAATATAAATCCAAAATAAATATATTTTTCAGATAGAGTAAAAGTATTTATCTTTTGCCTGATTAGTTTTACTATTGAAAACAACAAAAAAAGAAAGATTGAAGTACCAATGAGTCCTACTTCTCCCAGCCATCTGAAATAATCTCCGTCGGTCGCTTCGGTTATACTTGATGGGCCGGAACCGAGTATGGGATTTTTTAGGAAAGCTTTAATAGCTCGTGGCCACTCGACCTGAATCCGTGTGGCAAAAGAGATATCCGAGACAACTGTACTAACCGGTTTGAGACCGGCGGAAATCGTTGCTGCCATTTGAGCTTCTTCGCTGGCTGTTAAAGTATTACCCGATTTTTTTGCTTCATCTCTCAGATCTTCAATGATTTTTTCAGTTAGTAACTTTCTTGTCTGCTCGGTTGTCTTTTCGGTTGCCTTATCGATTTCCATGTATAAAGTACCGGCTGGTAGCTCTTTCGTGGTCATTTTTTGCGGAATAACCACTTGGCCGGTTTGTTCATTAACATAAATTTGCTTGACACGCAAAGCTTGAGCCCAACGGGAAGATAAATTATTTGTAGTAAAACTTAAGCCGATCGATAGAGTAATCACAAATAAAAGCATTTTAAACTTCCTGAGATAGATAAGAAATGAACAAATGGAAAGCAAATAAGCCAGGGATGAACTTCGGGAAGCAGTTAATGTTAAAGTAAATAAGGCAAGGACAAAAATTAGGAAATAAGCAATTTTTCTTTTCCATAAATAAATTCCCAGTGAAATAGGCAAAAAGAATACAAGGTAGGCTGCCAAGTCATAGTGGCCGGCAAAAGTAGAGGAGACCCTGGCTTCAGGAGTCAGATAAAGAATATGTCCTTTGGCAAATTCCGGATTCATCGTCTGAACAGCCGGTAAACCAAAAAATTTCTGGCCGATACCGTAAAGGCAAACAGTAATCAGCGCGGTCATTATAGAAATAACGTAGAATAGAAAATCTTTTTTAGATTTGATGGTTGAAGTAATGATAAAAAAGATAACCGAATACTCAATCCGCCTTAAAGAGTGAAGAAAGCCAAGATGTTTATATATTACAGTCTTTTGTATGTAGGCACCCCAAAGAAAAGAAAGCATTGTAGCAAGCCAAAACAAGAGAATTAAAGTCAAAAATTGCTTGTTAAGGCTGACTTTTTTCCGCAAGAGCTGAATTACAAAGATTAGGGTCATCAGAGCAACATAGATATCTTCGAGTCGGATTGAGATATAAGTGTAGTCAATAAATTTAAGCGGAAATTTAGGATATAGAGGAATTAAAAAAATAAATCCTACGGTTAGTATTTTAACCAGATTGTTATCCAACCAGCTTAACCATTTGATAAGCTTTGCCATAAGTTTCTTTCAGATATTCATCATTAATAATTTGTCCTATTGCCAAGCCGATTAATGCCTTTAATTTTAACATAATCTTTAAAATGAACTGTTTCGTTTTTGAATGGTGTTTTTCATAGAAAAACATGAGACCGTTAAAAACCTGCAATATCGGATAAGTTTTTTTACCTTTACTTGATGCAGAACCGAGATGAATAAACCGGGCCTCTGGATAAAAATAGACGCTCATCCCCTTTTTTTTGGCTCGGTATAACAGATCAACTTCATCCATATACATAAAAACTCTTTCATCAAACCCGGAAATTCTATTAAAATACTCCTTTTTTGCTATTATACATGCACCTGATACCCAATCGGTTTCTTTTATCGTATTCGGAGAGTTGCGAGTTAGACCCCAATAGTCACCACGTAAAAATAAAGCGGCAAATACTACAGAAAGAGAGTAAAATGGAGCAGAAGAAGGTTGTGGAGTCATATCTTTGTTCAAAAGTTTTCCACCTAAAAAATTGATCGTATTTTCATTCTGCTTATAAAAGTTATACAATTTCTCAATTGCATCTTCTAATACCACAATATCTGAGTTAAGAAAAAAAATATATTCAGATTTTGCTACACGGACTCCCTGATTATTAGCTCTACCAAATCCACTATTTTCCCGGTTTGAAATTAATTGAAGTTCAAAATTTTTAGGTTTGTAACTTTGCAGCATATTTACGGATCCATCTTTTGAATCGTTATCTATAACAATTACTTCGACTTTAAACTTAGTTTTTGTTAGAGATTTATCAATAGAATTAAGGCAGTCTTTAGTAATTTGTAAAGTGTTGTAGGAAATTATAATGATAGAGAGATCCGGTTTAGACATTTGCTATAATTATAGTATTGTCAGCGTAGCTCAGTGGTAGAGCACACGTTTCATAAGCGTGTCGTCACAGGTTCGAATCCTGTCGCTGACACCCAAAGTTTTTATATCGTAAGTTTTGATCTTTTTAACTGTTTCTTCCACTATTTTTGAAATCATAAAAAGTAGTTTAACCCAGCATTAATTTAGAATGGTAAAGTTTTCTTTTAAACGGGTCAATCATCAAGCCAAAATTCTCAAGCGTGGTTACTCCTAGCAAAGCAGCGTCACCTTTTTGACCCAAGACTACCGTTGCAGCCGCTTCTTTATTTTCAAATCTGATTAAGGCGCTACCGATCTGTCTTTTGATAGTTTTTCCATCGGCGAGCGAAAATTCTTGAGTCCAGGCTGGTTTAATCCCAAGTTTTTTTACTATTCCATAAGGCAAAACAGTATAATGAGCGCCAGAGTCTACCAGAAATTTCTCTTCAACGCTTTTTTCTGTATTTAGAGGATTCTTAATGATCAGTTTAACATCAGTCATTCCCATGTCTAAATGATAACATAATAATCCACCTTTTATATGTTCAGTTAAAAAATGGCGAAAAGATATCGAAAAAGCCGCAAAGAAAATAAAAAATATCCAATTATTGAAAATTAATTTTCTGGAATTTTTATACCTTTTCTTTTTGCTGTTTCAGTAGCTTTTTTATATCCTGCATCAGCGTGTCTTGCAATACCAATCCCAGGGTCAACTGTCAAAACCCTTTGAAGACGAACATCGCGTTCTTTTGTGCCGTCGGCAACAATAACCATTCCTGCGTGTAATGAATTACCGATACCTACGCCTCCTCCATTATGAAAGCTAACCCAACTTGCGCCTGCTGCAGTATTTAAGGCAAAATTGAGCAATGGCCAATCGGCAATCGCATCACTACCATCCTTCATTCCTTCTGTTTCTCGGTTTGGCGAGGCGACACTGCCGCAATCCAAATGATCGCGACCGATGACAATTGGCGCTTTTAATTTGCCTTTTTTAACTAAGTTATTTATAACCAATCCAAATTTAGCCCTATCTCTATAACCTAACCAACAAATTCGAGTAGGCAATCCGATCACAGGAACTTTTTCTCGAGCCATAGTAATCCATCTTCGTAATGATTTATCATTGGGAAATGTTTTGAAAAGTGCGTTGTCAATAACTCTCAAATCTTCTTTGTCTCCAGATAGTGCAGCCCAACGAAAAGGTCCTTTACCCTGACAAAATAAGGGCCTTATATAAGCAGGAACAAAGCCAGGATATTTAAAACTTCCGTCTTTTTTTCTAATTTTTACACCGGCTAATTCTGCTTGACCTCTGATATTATTTCCGTAATCTACTGCGATTGCCCCCCTTTTTTGCATTTCCAGAATGGCTTCTACTTGTTTGGCAATGGATTTTAGCGATAGTTTTCTATATTCTTGAGGATTTTCTTCTCTGAGTTTATCTATTTTTTCGATTTCTCCTGCCGGAATATAACTTAAAAGATCATGAGCGGAAGTCTGGTCAGTCACGATGTCAGGAATAATATCTCTCCTTACTAATTCCGGCTCAATTTCGGCTGCATTACCAACTAAACCAATGGATAACGGAGTTTTATCTTTTTTAGCTTTATTTATCCACTCTAAAGCTTCATCCAAACTGTCAGTAATTATATTGCAGTAACCTTCATTGACTTTTTGTTGAATTCTTTCTCTTCTGACCTCGATGTCTAAAATTATAGCTTCATTCATAGTTGCCGCCATTGGTTGTGCTCCACTCATTGCACCCATACCTGCAGTTAAAATAAACTTGCCTCTTAAAGTGTCGGTTTTAAAATCATTTTTACCTATAGCTGCTAATGTTTCATAAGTTCCCTGAAGAATTCCTTGGGTGCCAATATATATCCAACTACCAGCTGTCATTTGACCATACATTGTTAAGCCCATCTGATCATATTTATCAAAATTCTCTTGAGTCGACCATTTTGGAACTATATTTGAGTTCGCTAAAATTACTCGAGGAGATTCTTCATAAGTTTTTGCAATATAAACAGGTTTTCCAGATTGAATGCAAAGAGTTTCGTCTTTTTTTAAATTTTTTAAAGCTTTAATAATACGGTTATATTCCCGCCAGTTACGTGCTGCTCGGCCTGTTCCTCCGTATACGATTAGCTCATCTGGTTTTAAGGCAACACCCGGAGTGATGTTATTCATCAGCATTCGCATTGCGGCTTCTGTATCCCAGGTTTTGCAACTTATTCTAGACCCAATAGGAGATTTTATTGGTTCTTTTGGTTTTTCATTAAAAAACATTGGTCTTGACATAATTTTTATTAACAATTAATAAAACTTATAATTTTGTCGACAGTTTCATTTACAGCCGGTTCTGTATTAAACATATGACCGCAGGGAAATTTGATTGAATAAATTTCATTTTTTAAATTATTCATATCAGCTAATTTTTTCCACTCATTTACTTGATATGGAACAGTTTTATCATCGCGCGACTGCAGGAATAATAATTCGGCTTGTTTGTTGGATAGTTTAAAAGTATTTCGAATAACCGACTCTTCATTTATTAATTCATCTACATATTTTTGACATAAACAGTAGAAAAGCGAATTTTTATTTTTAAAAGTTTTATCGGCTCTAATATATGGTTTTGATAAACCAAAAGCATAGTAATTTTTATTGTTTTTAACTAATTTAGGATAAGAACCTGGTTTTTTGATAATTTGATCATATAGTTCTTTTGTTTTTAACCGGCCGGCTATGATAATAAATTTTTCAAAATTCAGATTTACTAAACCACCAACTAAAGTTCCACCCGCACTTCTGCCGATTAAGATTTTTTTCAAGTTTTTAAAATTATTAATTATATTCTTTAGTTCGTTAATAGCGTCAATAGCGTTAGATTTCATGGTTTCAACAGTTCTCTGTTCGATAAATCCTTTATTGGTTGTTCCTGGGAAGGCAACCACAGCAACGGAAAGACTATTTTCAATCGATTTTGCAACTAAAGCTCGGAGAAGTGGATTGTCATTATTAGCAAAAGGTTGGTCGCTCATCCCTGGCAACCAAACGATTATTCTCTTAGGATTTAAAGTTTGATATAAATTAATAGTTAACTCTTGAACAATCGCTTTATTTAAATCTTCATTCCAAACTTTTGATAAAAAAGAAATTTGAATGAGTTTTATAATAAATTAGATTGATTTTTAATAAAGTAACCTTCTGTGGCATTTAGCAAAACCTCATCATTATCTTTCAAAATACTTGTGGCAATTTGAGTCGCAGTTAAGCAAGGGATGTTATTTTCTCTGGCAATAATTGCAGCATGGCATAAAATTCCGCCTTCATCTGTAATAATTCCAGAAACTTTATCTATAACTTTAGAAATCTCAGGTTGTGTCATAAAGGTTACGGCAATATCACCAGATTTAATTTTTTGGTAATCATTTGCTTTAAAGATGAGTCTTGCTTTGGCTTTGACTTTTCCGACTGAAGCGCAGTTACCCAAAACTTTTTTACTTTTACTAATTCTATCCTTTGGTAAATCTGAAGCATATTTTTTAATTTTTTTGACTAAAACATCAACCTTTCCATCTATAAAAATATAGATACAACTTTTTAACCTTTTTTCGCATAATTTTTTAGTAGTTTGCCGATCGAGTCGATTATTCAACAAATCAATTATTTCTTGAGGCAACAAGAAAAGAACTTCGTTTAAATTTAAGTTATTTCTTTTGCCGATTCCTTCAAATAAAGGCAACCATAATTTATAGAGTTTTTCTGAAGTTAGAATACGACGATACTCATTTAGTTTTGAAAATTTATCTTGCAAAGTATTAATTTGAACTTTATTCTCTGGATTCTCTAATTCAGTTAGCGCAAGAGAGACTAACCTGGGCGCTATTAAAGAAAGTGCCAGACTTTTACTTTTTTCTCTCATCTCGCTATACAAATCAACTAATTCAAAATTACTTGTGGTTTGATATTTAATACGACTTAATTTTGGTAACCAACTTTCAACTTTTTTACAATCGTTAATACATTTTATATATAGCTGATTCAATTTATTCTTTACAAAAAGGTTTTTAAAGTAATTTTTAAATAGTGATTTCTCAGCCTGACTGATATATATTTTTGCGAATCCGTTGGTATAATAATTTATTCGTTTAAGTAATGGTTTTTTAAAGGTTTTTTTGGTAAATTTAATCCAACCCTCGTGCATAAATTGTTCGGTAGCAAAATTGACTTCACGTTTTATATAAAATTGCCAATCGATTTGTTTGAATTTATCCAGGATTTTCATATCATTTAGGTATTATTGCGATTGCCTCGACCTCAATTAATAGTCCTTCTTTAAATAATTTTGGGACTTCAAAAAGTGAACTCGCAGGTAAGGAGTTTTTTAAATATTTATTTCTGATTCTAGAAAATTTCGGATAAAGTTTAATATCGGTTATGAAGTTTGTCACCTTGACTACATTTGAAAAATTTCCGCCTGCTTCTGTAAGGATTATCGCTATATTTTTGAATACCTGGTCAGACTGTTTAGTAATATTGTTTTTTCCAACAATATTTCCTTTGCTATTTAAGGCTACCTGGCCTGTTATAAAGAGTAAACGCATTCGGTCAATATCTACAGCTGTACCTTGTGAATAACTACCTAGCGGCTTTGTTAATTGTTTTGGATTAATTTTTTTTATCATATTTAATTATTTTCCTTTAATCCAGATCCTGTTAGGATAAGGACAACATTTAATTTAGTGTTAATATTGTTTACCGTTAAAGCGGCTAGAGTCGAAGCGGCTGATGTTTCGACATAAGTTCCCTCTAGTATTGCAAGTAGTCCCTGGGCGTCGATAATTTCTTTGTCTGAAACTGAAATCATTTGACCATTCGTTTTTTTAATCCAATCGAGGGTTAATTTCCCATCGAGTGGATCACCAACTTTCATGGCAGAAGCAATAGTCACAGGATTATTTATTTGAGTTATTTCTGATTTATGTTTCCAGGCTTGATAGATCGGATCAGAACCCTGTCCCTGTACGCCTATAAACTTTGGCGATTTTCCTTTTCCAACAAATCCTTCAATAATTGCGCATCCTAAAGTACCATTGCCCACAGGGGTGATAAAAGCATCGAATTTTATTTTTGCCTCAGCCAGTTCGTTTCCCAATGATCGTTGACTTGTTCTTCTTAATTCATAATCACCGCAAAGAAGTAAATTCTCTTTTTCTGCAATTTCTTTTGCTCTTGTTACGCAGAAGTCATAATTTCCGTCAGCCTCTATTAATTCTGCACCGCAAACAGACGCTTGTTTAAGTTTTCCCGAGGGTGTATTTTTCGGAACAACAACCAAACATTTTAAATTTGCCTTAGCCGTATAAGCTGCTAAACTAGCCGCCATATTTCCGGTTGAAGCACAGATTACACCCATCTTTTTTTGTTTTAAGGCTTCTTTAACTTCTGAAACGCTACCTCGGTCCTTGAAAGAACCTGTGGGATTCTGACATTCTGCCTTAGCCCAGATTTCTCCTTGCCAATTTAATAATTTCTCTATATTAAAAAGGCGAATGAGTGGAGTATTGCCTTCTCCGAGGGTTATTGATTTTAAATTTTTCATAGTGGTTTTGGTAAATCTTCCGGTTCTTTAAGTGGTCCCATTGATTTTTCGACTGTTTCAACTAATTTTTCACTTTTAATAAGATTGAATATATTTTCAACGTATTTGTATAAAATCGTATCTACCTTAATATAAGGAACATAATTTCTAATGAGATCATATGCGGCTTTAATTCCTTTTCCAGGCTTTTTACCTTTTTTAAAATCTAAAGCTTGACAACCAAGCATTAGTTCGATCGCAAGAACATATCTGGTATTCCTGATAATTCTCTGGATTTTTAGAGCCGCATTTGTCCCCATAGAACAATCATCTTCCTGTCCGGCAGAAACAGGAATTGAATCAACTATTCCCGGATAACATAAAATTTTATTTTCATTAACAAGTGCGGCTGAAGCATATTGCGGCATCATGAAGCCAGAGTTCAATCCTCCTGATTCGATCAAAAAAGCCGGCAAGATTTTGCTGTAATAAGGGTTATTCATCCTCTCTTGACGAATCTCTGAAGCGTTTGCATATTCTTGGATTGCTTGCGCCATTGTTTCTAATGGCATACAGATTGGTTGACCGTGAAAGTTTCCACCTGACAATACTTCTCCGGTTTCCAAGAAAACTAATGGATTATCCTGAGCAGCGTTTATTTCAGTTTCAAATTGTCGTTTAACCCAGAGAAGAGATTCGCGACTAGCACCTAAGATTACAGGTGCGCAGCGAATTGAATAGCAGTCTTGTACTCGTGTTGGAGGGCCGGATAAAATTTCGCTTTTATTCATCAACTTTCGAAGATTAGATGCAGTTACTATTTGTCCTTCGAATTTTCTGGCTCTGGCTATTTTTTCATCCATGGCTTGGAGAACTACTTCAATCGACTCCATAGTCATTGCACAAGCTATTTCAGATAATTTGGCAATTTGAAGTGCGTCGTATAGTTCAAGGGATCCCAATCCAGCCATAAATGTATCTCCATTTATTAGAGCGAGACCTTCTTTGGCTTGAAGCTTTATCAAAGGAATACCGGCTTTTTTCATAGCAATTTTTCCAGGCATTCTTTTACCCTCGTAAAAAGCTTCACCTTCACCAATCATTGGTAGAGTCATCATTGCCAAAGGAGCTAAATCACCGCTTGATCCAACCGAGCCTTGCTCTAAAATCAGTGGAGTGACTTTTTTATTTAACATTTCAACCAAAGTTTGAAGTAGTATTGGCCTTCCTCCAGACATACCAGAAGCCAAATAGTTAGCTCGGCAAAGCATAGTTGCGCGAACTACATCTTCTTTTGCTGGATCTCCCACACCTGCACTGTGACTGCGAATAAGATTGAGCTGAAGTTGAGCGGCTTTATCAGGATCGATAAAGACTTGAGAAAACTCACCAAATCCTGTTGTTACTCCGTAAATTTTTTCCTTTTGATTTATTTTATCCTTGAGAATATTATATCCCAGTTTACTTTTCGAAAAAGCTTTTTTATCAATCTCTACTTTTGCATAATCTCTGGCTACAGCTTTAATTTGCTTAATTGTTAATGAATCTCCTGTAAGTTTTACCACATTTATTTTTTTCATAAAAATAACCCCGCTTGAGGCGGGGTAGAGTTAACTAAAATTTATAACAATATTACCCCGCAGGACGCGAGGTTTGATGGAAAAATAAGTTTGTAAAGTTTATCAAGTTCATAAAGTTATAAAGTAAATATTGTTATATAGATCTAACGGTATATTTATATTAACGTGTTAATATAATAACATATTAATTTAGTTTGTCAAGCGATTTTTTTATTGATAAACTTAATCCATGAGTGTACGACTAAAAACAAGATTTGCGAGCAATGAATCCTTTTCACCAAGAAATGAAAAAGAGAAGGCGCTAGTTAGAGCTTTTTTAAAGTTAAAAAATGAAAAAGAAGTGGCTAATTTTGTAAGGGATTTAATGACTCTACCTGAGATTGAGGAGTTTGCCAATAGATTGGAAATAGCAATATTACTGCTTGAGGGTGGTTCTTATCAAAGAATAGCTAAAAAAATAGGAGTTTCGACAACGACAGTTACGCGAGTTGCACACTGGTTATATAAAGGTTGTGGTGGATATCAGAAAGTACTAAAGGGCTAAACCCCATGAAATTGACAAAATGACGCGTACGCGTAAAAATGTCAAAGTTCCTGAAATAAATTCAGGATGACAAAGAGAAACTATTTCCAGTCGGGAATGTAGTATTTTTTTCCTTTTAGATTTTTGGGCAGATATTCTTGTTTAATTTTTTCTCCAGTTTGTTTTTCCACAAGCCAGGGATATCTCGTATGTCCCTTGCCGTATCCAAAAGACTTCATAATTTTGTTGGATGGATTTCTTAAATGAAGGGGTATGGGATCCAGATTTTCCTCGTCAATATCTGACATAGCTTGCGTAATGCCATTTGTTGAAGCGATTGATTTTTTTGCGCTTGCCAGATAAGTTGCCGTTTGGGCAAGAATTAAAGAAGCTTCAGGCATGCCGATCATGTGAACCGCTTGCATGCAGGAAGTTGCCAGGACCAGTGCAGTTGGTTGAGCATTGCCAATATCTTCAGATGCAAATATTAACATTCTACGTGCAATAAACACAGGATCTTCGCCGGCCTTGATCATTCTTGCCAAATAGTGAAGAGTCGCATCAGGATCGTTGCCACGCATACTTTTAATAAAGGCTGAAATAGTATCGTAGTGCCAATCGCCTTTTTTGTCATAAAATATTGCTTTTCTTTGGATAGCTTCTTCAGCGACTCTAAGGGTAATTTTTTTACTCATCGAGACAGCCAATTCTATCGCGTTTATAGCGGTTCTTGCGTCACCATTTGAATATTTAATAAAGTGTTTAATTGCATCTTTTTCCCACTTATGTTTTGGATACAGTTTGATAGCTTTTTTGATAATTTGTTCTATTTCCACATTGCTCAAAGAATATAAAACATAGACCTGACTTCTTGAAATAAGCGGAGCATTAACCTCAAATCCGGGATTTTCAGTAGTTGCTCCGATCAAAACTATTGTTCCGTCCTCGACATGAGGGAGAAAAGCATCTTGCTGAGCTTTATTAAATCGGTGGATTTCGTCGACAAAAAGAACCGTATCTTGCTTAAACATCTTTTTCCTGTCTTTGGCCTTATGAATAATATCTCTTACTTCTTTCACTCCACTGGTTACGGCAGAAAAGGCTATGTAATCTGCATTGACATAATAGGCAATCAGTTTTGCAAGTGTAGTTTTTCCGCAGCCCGGAGGGCCCCACAAAATCATCGAGGTGACTTTTTTATTCTCGAGCATTTTCCTGACCGGCCCGTTTTTTCCAACAAGGTGTTCCTGACCAACAAATCCCTCAAGGGTTTCAGGACGAAGCTGTTCTGCTAGAGGAATTCCCATCGAGCATATTCTAACACAAAATTGCTATACTACGTTTATGCCTAAAATTAAATTTATTTATTTTGATATCGGTGGCGTATTGATTGACTATAAAAATGCTTTTAAAACTGCAACTAATAAATTTAACATACCTTATGAAAGTTTTATAAAGGTTTGGATGAAACACGATGACCCAGTTACCCGAGGAAAAATGACACCACAAGAATTCTGGAATAATGTCAGAAAAGAATTTAAAATCAGCAAAGGGGAGGAATTTGATTTTTTAACCAGCTGGGTAGAAGATTACAAACCTATAAAAACAACCCATGCTATAATAAAAAAATTTATAAATAAATACAAAATCGGCTTAATATCCAATTTATATTCAGGAATGATTCCAATGCTATTGGCAAAAGAATTAATACCGGATGTCGCGTATTCATCGATTATCACTTCATATGAAACCGGATTTAGGAAGCCGGAAAGGGAGATTTATGAGTTAGCCACAAAAAGAGTAAATTTGAACGCTGAGGAAATATTTTTCGTTGATGATAGGGAGGATTTTATTGAGGGCGGGAAGAGCATAGGCTGGAAAACTTTTTTATTAAATCCAAACGATACAGAGAGATCGGCAAAAAAATTAGACAGAATTTTAAGTTCACTAAAGTAACCCCATCTTTTTTCTTACTTCCTTAACTGTTTTTGAAGCAATTGCTCGGGCTTTTTGTGCGCCTTCTTTGATTACTTTGTCTACGTATTTTTGATCAGATTCAATTTTTTTTCGTCTTTCCTGAAAAGGTTGCAGGTCTCTATATATTGCCTCAGAGATAGCGTCTTTTAAAGTTACGAATTGCAAAGTTCCTTTATTGAATTCTTCTTTATATTTCTCGGCTTCGTTCGAAATGTAAAGTTCGGCAAATTTAAATAAGGTTTTAACACCTTCGGACATTTCTCCACCGGCGTGTGTTGCTGTGGGGATCGAGCGGATTTTTTTTCTGATTTCTTCTAAAGAGTCAGTCAGGTTTATAAAACTGCCGGCAACGGTTTTGCTCATTTTGCCTTCTCCAGTCAAAGAGGGAATATATTCGCCTTTGGTGGCAAATCTTTTCGGTTCGGGAAAGTCCGTACCATAAAGCTGATTCATTTTTCTGGCAATTTCGCGGGCGACTTCAAGATGTGGTTCTTGGTCAATTCCGACAGGAACCAATCCGGCTTTATAAACTAAGATGTCAGAAGCCATCAGGATTGGATAATTGAGAAGTGCCATTGTTGAATGATGCGGATATTGCTTTACTTTTTCTTTGAATGTTGGAAGATGTTGCATTCTGGCAATAGTGGCAACAGAAGAAAAATAAAAGGCTAGTTCTAAATGTTCGCTGACCTCTGATTGCTGGAAAATAACGCTTTTTTCCGGATCAAGGCCAGCCGCTAAATAATCAATAATTACCTCTCTTCTGTTTTTTCTGAGTTCTTCAATATTGAAGGGCGTAGTAATCGTATGTACATCGGCAACCATGTAAAGCGTTTCATAATCCGGACTATTTTGAAGTTCAAGCATGCCCATAACTGCTCCGAGAAAGTTTCCTAAGTGAAGTCTACCCGTAGCCCGAATTCCTGACAATACGCGTTTTTCCATATTGTAAATATTATAATTGATTTCGAGTAATAATTAATAATGAAAACAAAACTATTAATTTTGTTAATTTTAACCCTGTTTTTAATCAGTGGATTAGTTTTCCTCTACAGGGATATTGTAGAAAATGATGAGGGGATTTATTGGGTTACATTTTTATTAGCTGATAAAGGATATAAGCTTTATAGTGAGATTACTTTTTCCCAGTTGCCGGGATTCTTTATTTCAATCTACGGTTTATTTAAACTTTTCGGTAGTACAATCGCTGCGGCACGATTTGGAGTTCTTTATTGGTCAACTCTTGCTTTATTATCTATCGTTTGGCTTGGACATATTAAGAAAAACCTTATTTTTAGTCTAATCTCGCTTGCTTTATTAATCTCAATTCCGACATATTTTAACCAGTCTATTACATTACAGTCAGATATTATTGCAGTTGCGTTTTCCACTTTAAGTTTCGTTATTTTGATAAAGTTCTCGACAAGCTCGAACAATAAACGAAGCAATATTTGGGTTATTTTATCTGCATTATTTTTTTCTTTAGCGCTATTAACTAAATTTGATTATTCGCTTGTACTGCCCTTAGGTTTTTTATTTTTGACTCAAAAGAAAAATAGAATGCTTAACGTCCTTTTGTTTTCCCTAATTAGTCTGACAACAACTATTATTACATTGATTTTTTTTGGTCCGAAAAATGTTTTGACTAATGTGCTAATTCTAAGAGAAAATGCTTTGTTAGTTTATCCTTTTGAACCATTTAAGATTTTTGAGTACTTAAAGAATGATTTATTACTTTTTGTTTTGGTTTCAATAAATATTTTGATTTTAATCTTTAAACAAAAAAAAGACTATTTATTTAAATCTTATTATCTTTGGTTTATTTCCAGTCTTTTTTTAGTCATTTCTTTTCGACCGAATTTTCATCACCATTTATTATTTCTTGTTGTTCCATCGGTTTTATTATTCTCAAATTACATTCTTTCCGCAAACGTTTCGATTAATTCTTCGACTGTACTTCCTACTTCGCTTGAATTTCGTTGGGCAAGCAGGACAAGTCAATTAATTAAAACTTTCTTGATTGTTTTAACAGTTGTTTTATTGTATTCGTTTGTAAACAATTTGAATGGTTTGAAAGCAAGACAAAATTCTAGATTCCTTAAAGAAAGAGAAACCGCAAAGAATTTTATTTTAGAAAATACGAATATAAACGACACTATTATTTCCGATGAAGCTGCGTTGTACGGGATGACCGGAAGATTGCCTCCTCCGGAACTGGCCGATCTTTCTTATGTCCAGATCAGATCCGGAAATATAACTTCGGATAAATTTCAATCGATAATAAAAAAATACAAACCAAAATTAGTGATTGCCTGGAACGGAAGAATAAAAGAAATTAAAGGAATTGAAAGGATGTTAGGCAACTACGATAAAATCAGGGATTGGGTGTGGGTGAGGCAGTAGGGACGGGATAGTCGGGGGTGCAGTCGACACAAAAAGTCGAGAATTTGTCTTTGA
>MGAG01000009.1:698-35481 GCA_001789645.1 Candidatus Roizmanbacteria bacterium RIFCSPLOWO2_01_FULL_37_12 | reverse complement strand
CGAGAATTTGTCTTTGATAATCGTTTTTTCCTTCATTTCATGCGCCGGATCTTCGACAGTAGTCATCTTGCCCGTGTCTCGGTTAACAGGGACTTGGGTTTTTTCGATTTTTGTCTCATTTGAAATATTTTCTGTTCCTTTGATAAAGTATTCAAAACGGGCTTTACAGCTTTCTGTTCCATCTGGATTTTTATTCATCATATTACCGGTATCCCAGCAGACTTGACGTCCGATGACATCCTGTGGTCTTACCGGCCAAAGATCAGGCTGATTTTTTAAAACATAGGTCATTATTTTATTCCAGATTGGCGCGGCCCCGGTGACTCCCGAAGTCAGATAGGGATGCATTGGAGTATTGTCGTTATTTCCTACCCAAACGGCCGTTAAGAAGTTCGGAGTAAAACCAATAGTCCAGTTATCTTTTTTATCATCGGTGGTTCCGGTTTTTACCGAGACTGCTTTGTTGGGAATATTCAGATAAGATGAAGAACCAAAAGCTGCAGATCTAGCGTTATTATCCAAAAGTATATGCGAGATTATAAATGCTGTCTCAGGACTAATGGCTTTTTTTCCTTTGATAGCAAAAAAGTTGGGACTCTGCAGCGGTTTTATAATTTCTTTTACATAATTTGGATCTTTAAATGTATACAAAACATCTCCTTTTTTATTTTTAACCTGCAATATAGAAATTAGTTTTTTCGGAATACCGCGGTTCGGAAAAGCGGAAAAAGCCTGAGCCATCTCGGTCATTTTTACTTCTCCACCGCCTAATGTAAGTGAAAGCCCATAATTTTTGGGATCTTTAAAGGAAGTCATTGTAAAGGCAGACGAAGATGCGACGAAATTTTCCACACCGTTGAGTGCAAGCATCTTTACTGCGGGTATATTATAAGAATTACCCAGGGCAAAACGAAGTTGGGAGGCGCCATGAAATACTCCGTCGTAATTCTGAGGACAGTACTTGGTCGGTTGACCCGCAGCAAAAAAGCAGGTTGGAATATCTAAAAAAAGTGTTGCTGCAGTAACAATTTTTCGCTCTAAGCCGATTGCATAGTTTATAGGTTTTATCGAGCTTCCCGGTTGTCTTTCGGCAGTTGTGACGTTGAATGCCCCGGAGGGTGAAGCAAAATAATCAGCTGATCCTACCATAGATATAATTTCACCGGTTGAAGGACGAGTTACTAAAATTGCTCCGTTTGAGACTTTGAGATCTTTTATTTTTTCAAGTTCCTCTTTCAGTACTTTTTCCGAATTTTCCTGAATGTCAAGATCCAAGGTAGTTGTTACCTGCAGCCCGCCTTCTTCAACTTGTTTAATACCGTAAAGTTCCTCCAGTTGAGATTTGACATAAAAAGTAAAGTGAGGAGCCTTTATATTTTGTTTAGGGGGTTGTATGCTTAATTTTTGCTTAGTTAATTTATCGTGCGTCTCTTTTTTCAGATATTTTTCACTAAGCATTGCTTTTAAGACTTCATTTCGCCGTTTTAAAGCTAAATCAGGATTTAAATAAGGGGAATAGAGGGAGGGGGCTTGGGGAAGTCCGGCTAAAAAAGCCGCTTCAGGAAGAGTCAATTTTTTCGCTTGCTTGTCAAAATAAGTCTGAGCGGCCTCTTCGATTCCGTAAGCAGATCCACCGTAGGGAACTTGGTTCAGATAAAGTTCGAGAATTTCATCCTTACTAAAGATCGATTCTGTCCAAAAGGCCAAAACAATTTCCCTCATTTTTCTCCTGATAGTTCTTTCCGGGGTCAACAGGGCGCTTTTGACCAATTGTTGGGTAATAGTTGACCCCCCCTGAAGTTTTTTTCTCAAGATGGTGTCTTTGATTGCACGAAGAATTCCGCCAAAAAAGGAAACTCCACCATGCTTATAAAAATTCTTGTCTTCTATTGCAATAGTTGACTGTTTTACGTAATCGGGCAGATCCTTTACTTTTACAAGAGTACGCTTTTCATCCTTAAATATTTCATATAATAATACACCGTTCCGGTCGAGGATATGTGTAGATAAAGGAATTACTTTATAATCTTTGAGACTTGTTGGAGTTGGCAACTGATAAAAAATAAAAAAATAGATAAATAGGACTACAACAAGAATCCCGCTGGAAATTAACACCAAGTAAATTTTTTTCCGGTGTTTTGACTTATCGATTTTAGACTTAATTTTTTTATGAAGTTTTCTTATTAATTTTTTCATAAACAGAGATTCTGGATGCACTCCGCTTACCAGAATGACGAATTAGAAATTAGGTTAATCTGGGAAATAAAGGTTCGGATTTTTTAATTTTGCCTTGAGTTGCCTGAAGAATTTTTTCCGCAGTCGCAGGAATAAATGGTCGTAATTCAAAACCTATTTGCTTTAATCTATTAATAGATTGAAGCAGAAAATCTTTGCGTTCGGCAGGTTTTTTGCTCCAGGGAGCAAAATCGTCGATTGATTTATTAAGATCTTTGATTTCTAACCAGATGTTCTCAAGTATTTTATTGAATTGGAATGAATCGAAAGACGCAATTGTTAAATTGTTATATTGTTTAATTGTTTTATTGGAATTGCGAAGCTTATCTTTCTCTGCGAGGTTAGTCAAACGCGAAATGAGATTACCAAGTTCATTCGCCAAATCAGAATCATAGACTTCTTTCATGCGGGAATGGGAAAAGTCGCCGTCATCATAGGGTGGGATTTCTCTTAGAAGATAATATCTGATTGCATCAACTCCGTATTTTTCAATTAGTTCTAAGGGGTCTATTACGTTTCCTATAGTTTTGGACATTTTTTGACCCTCAACTGTGAGGTATCCATGAACAAATAAAGCCTTTGGTAATGGTAATTTTGCAGAGAGAAGAAAAGCCGGCCAATATATAGCATGAAACCTAGTTATACCTTTACCAATAACGTGAATATCAACGGGCCACCATTTTTTATAGATTTTTTCATCCCAACCGAATCCAATTCCGGATTGGTAGATATTTAAGGCGTCAAACCAGACATAAATTCTTTGACTTGGATCATTAGGAACGGGTACTCCCCAGTTTTTTGCCCTTTCATTTGTCCTCGAAATACTGATATCCAGAAGAAGTTTATTTAAAAAGGAGAGAATTTCTTTTTTTCGGAAATCAGGGACAATTTTTAATTTATCGGTTGAAATCAGTTCGATTATTTGTTTTTGGTATTTTGAAAGTTTAAAAAAATAATTTTCCTCCGACACTTCTTCAAGTTTTTTACCCGGGTGTTCAAAACACTCACCCTTTTTATTCAATTCATCAGAAGCGTAAAATGTTTCGCAACCAACGCAATATAATCCTGTATATTTTTTTTTATAAATGTCGCCGTTTTTAAAACAAAGATTCCAGAGCAGCTGGCTTGAGAGAAAATGTTTTTTTTGGTCGCTGCCTTTTTGAAAAACATCAAAGTGTATATTTAGTTTATCAGCAAGGTTTTTAAAAAGTTCAGCATTTTGATCAATGAACTCTTGAACAGGAACTCCAGCTTTTTCCGCAGCTTGGATATTTTTTAAGGCGTTTTCGTCCGCGCCCGATAAAAGCAGAACATCTTCATTCAATAGTCGATGAAATTTGGCCATTACATCCGCTTGAACAAATTCCAGCGCATGACCGATGTGTGGTTTAGCATTGACGTATGGAATTGCAGTGGTGATATAAAATTTTTTCTTTACCATGGCTAATATTTTACCTTAAAAAGTGGCTTTTTATTGATGATTTTGTTAAAATGATCGTTACTTTATCTTTATTTTCACTTAATTATGAATCCTGATAAATATCGGAATAGAGCGATAATCGATGTATTAGTTAGCGACCTAGCCGGAGTTTTTTATTACATTTTTACGAATCCAAACATTCTTCAATCTTTAAATAAATCTCCTGAAAGCTTTAAAGATTTAATAATACCCACTATTGCTATAATGGTAGTTAGTTTGACTGCCGGTACGTGGAATTCGATTCATGCCATAAGAGGATATCGACGTTCATAACATGGAAGTCGGCTCAACCCAATAAGTGTAACTAAACTCACTTTAATAAAGTAACTATTCCCACAAAAAGACTCAAAAGGAGGATGGAATTAATTAGATCCAGAAGTTTTAATGAAAGCAATAATAAAGCTAAAAAAACGAATATTGAAAAAATTAGAGTTATTTTTTTTTGCAGGAAATAATTAAGTAAAAAATAGCATAAAAGACTTACCAGTAAAATTAACAAAGTTATAACTATTTGATTTTCAGGAGGAATAAAAATAATAAAAACAGCAATAGATGTACTTAATAAAACTGGAAAAACCCACTTAAGATCTGCCGTGTGTTTACTCATGTACGCTTGCAACTAATGGTACTGTCCATTATAATCTTAAAATAAATGGTAAAAACGGTAAAAACAAAAAAAGAAGTTGAAAATGAAAAAAAGGTTGTTATAGAAAAAATTACAGATCTTCCAGACGATAAAGAAAAAATAATCGAGGAATTTGCACAAAAAAAAGGCGATACGGGTTCTCCGGAAGTTCAGGTAGCACTACTAACTCATAAAATTACTAAATTAGCTCAACATCTTGAAATCAACAAAAAGGACAACCATTCGCGCCGTGGCTTGCTTAAGGTAATCGCTAAAAGACGAAGAATTTTGAATTACCTGCAAAAACTTGACGATAAAAGATATAAAAAATTAATAAGCAAATTAGGGCTTAAAAAATAAACGTGATACGAATCTACAAATTTTACCCGAATCCACAAATATCCGAATAAAATAGAATTAGCATATTCGTAGATTCGCAACCATTCGTAGATTTGTATCATATTTATGAATATTATTGTAAAGTCTACAGAGATCGACGGTCAGAAATTAACACTCCAGTTTGGAAAATTCGCACAAGCGGTTGATACTTCGGTCTTCGCGACGCTAGGCGATACTGCTGTACTTATTACTATTGCAGTCGGTCCGGAAAATCCCAACATTGATTATTTCCCGCTTTCGGTTGAATATGCTGAGAAACTTTATGCAGGAGGAATTATTAAAGGCTCTCGCTGGGTTAAAAGAGAAGGAAGGCCGTCAGATGACGCGGTTTTGAAGGGTAGGATAATCGATAGATCCATAAGGCCTCTCTTCCCGAAAACCTATAAAAAACAGGTACAGGTTGTTGTGACGCTTTTATCTGTAGACGGTGTTAATGACGCGGAAATTTTATCGGCGATTGGAGTATCCGCCGCGCTTTCCGTATCTACAGTGCCTTGGGCGGGTCCAATTTCAACTGTGCGGGTAGGCTATGTAACTTCGGGAGAAAACAAAGAATCCGCATTCATTCTATATCCTAATGAGAACGAACAAGAGTTCTCTGATCTTGATCTGGTTGTATCTTCGACTAAAGAAAAAGTTCTGATGATTGAAACCAAAGCAGACAGACTAAGCGAGCAGATTATTCAAGACGGTATTGAAATGGCAAAGAAAGAAAATAAAAAAATAATTGAGTTTATTGAAAAAATTACCAAAGAAATCGGTAAAAAAAAGGATAAAGCTCCCGAAGAAGAATATTCAGAAGAGATAATGAAACTTGTAAATCGGAAATATGCGAAAGAAATAGAGGAAGCGGTAAAACAGGCTGCAGCGACTGCGGGAAGCGAAGATAAATTGATGCATGATGTCGTCGCAAAAATTTACGAGGATTTGGAGAAAAAATATGATGTCAAACAAATAGTAACTGTAATAACGAAGAACAACTATGAAAAAATTAAAGACGATATTTTGATAAAAAAGATCAGACCGGACGGTAGAAATTTCGATCAGGTGCGGGAACTGAGCGTAGAGGTTTCGTTACTTCCGCGAACCCACGGATCAGCATTATTTCAAAGAGGTCAGACTCAAGTACTATCCATAGCTACTTTGGGATCGACCACCTTAGAGCAGTTGATTGAAGGACCCGAAGGCAAGGAAGCAAAAAGATATATTCATCATTATTCTGACGGTCCATATTCCTACGGACAAACAGGTCGGATGATGGGACCGTCAAGACGTGCTATCGGCCATGGGGCATTGGCTGAAAAAGCAATCGAGCCTGTTTTGCCGTCCAGCGAGGATTTTCCATATGCAATCCGTGTAGTCTCGGAAATTCTTTCGGAAAACGGTTCCTCTTCGATGGGCAGCGTATCCGGGTCATCGCTTGCCTTGATGGATGCGGGAGTACCGCTTAAAGATGCCGTTGCCGGAGTAGCAATGGGACTTGTCTCAAAAACAGACGATAAATATGTGGTTTTGACGGATATCGTCGGTCTTGAGGATTTTGCAGGAGAAATGGATTTTAAAATTGCAGGAACTAAAGACGGAATAACAGCTATTCAATTGGATGTAAAAAACAAAGGTTTGACTTCAAAAATGATCACTGACATTTTTAAACAGGGAAAAGTGGCTAGACTGGAGATTTTAGAGGTTATGAATAAAATTATTTCAAAACCGCGAAAAGAAATTTCCCGTTACGCTCCAAAAGTTGTAGTTTTGACTCCTCCTCCGGATAAAATCGGAGAGATCATAGGACCGGGCGGGAAAAATATCCGGGCTTTGATCGCAAAAACTCAGACAGAGATTAATGTTGAGGATGATGGCAGAGTTACTGTCAGCGGTTTAGACAGGGAAAAAGTTGACGAAGCAGTAAAACATATTGGCAATATTACACGTGAAATTCAGGTCGGGGAAGAATTCGAAGGCGAAGTCAAAAGAATTTTACCTTTTGGGGCATTTGTAGAGATGGTGCCGGGGAAAGAAGGATTGGTTCATGTGTCAAAAATGGGCAAAGGCTTTGTCCGCGATCCGAATGAAGTAGTTAAATTGGGGCAAAAGGTTAAAGTAAAAGTTTACCAAATTGATAATCAAGGCCGCGTCAATCTCCAGATGATTTAATTTTACCTTCAGATTTAATTATTTTTGCTACCAATAACAGTGTATATGCCGTGGTTGCAAAAAATAAAGAAATTAATAAGTGTGGAAAATTTTTGGTTATATTTCTGTCTAATAGATCAATAGCAAGAGGTGAAACTCCCGATCCAACAGATATTGCAACTCTTGCTATAGCATTATTTCCTAAATCGCCTGATAAATTAGTAAAAGCTGTTGCAAAAGAGATTAATTTTTCTGATGGCGAAGTCATTTTTTTATTTTAGTATATTTTTATAATATGATTGTTAAAATCCACCCGCAGGGTGGGGTTTTAACTGTCGAGAAGCAATTTTTTAATCTTATTCAATTTTCTTTGATAGTCTACGTTATTCTTTAGAAATTTTAGATATTTGTCGGGAGTTTTGAAATAGTCGAGAATAGGCTTAGTGTTTACTAAATCGGAACCCTCAGGGTTCCGTGAGCCTAAATAATAAGGTAGCGACGTCCAAGGATAAGTTAAAAGTTGCTCAAATTCAATTAATCCTGCAGTTACATGATTTAAGTGGATGTATCTTGAAACATGAATGTATTCTTCGTTATTTGTGATTCTTTTAGATTTGAAATTATGATCGAATAGACTACCATGGCGATCATTTTTTAAATTAAAATTTTTTGCAAAGCTATTTTGAATATTGCTGATAAACAAAGAAATTCCCTTATACTGTAATTGTTTTACTAGAAGATGAATGTGATTAGGCATAAATGAAAATACATAGATTTCTATTAAGGGTGGATTTTTAGTTACGCTTTTAAGATAATCTTGTTGTAGGATTGGAGTTAAATATCTAAAATCCGAATAACTTATTCGTTGTTTATATCTGTAATAATTTACAGTTTCTAAAATTTTATCCAAATAAATTTTATCGGCAAAGATTATCTCTTTCCCAATACTTCGATTATACAAATGATAAATTTCACCAGTTGACAAAATTGGCCTATGAGTCGACATTTAATACATTAAATATTTTATTTTTAACTTTGTCAGTCGTTTATAAGCTACAAAATTACAAATTTTGAGCCTGGGAACCCTCAGGGTTCCACGAAGTATAAAGGAACCCTGAGGGTTCAGGAAACTAAAGTCGTGGTTGAATTTGGAAAAAGATAGGGATACAATAAAATACTATGGCAAGAAGAAAATCATTGTTTAAGATTCCTTTTCTAAAATTAAAAATAAATAAACAGACTATCTTTAATATTTTTGGTTTTCTTCTGATTGGAGCGGCGCTGGTATTATTTATAGCGTATTTAAAAAATTTTTTTGCTGTTTCAGACGGAAGAATTCTGGATAAGCTTAACAAAGTTTTAATCGCTAAATTTGGCGGTTTAGCAATAATCTTACCCTTTGTATTTCTTTTATTTTCGGGGCATTTTTTTAATACAAAAAAATTAAAATTTATCAAAATAAATGTTAGCGGAGGATTGGTACTTATATTTCTATCACTTCTGGGAATTTTTCAGTCGGGTCAGATAGGTGAACTCATTTTTCATAGTTTAAGCTTTGATTTCACTTTATTTGGAGCGATCGTTATTCTCGGAATTATTTTTTTTGTCGGTATGATACTCCTTTTGGATACTTCTGTAGATGTCTTTGTATTATTTATACTTAATCTGGTGAAATCGGGTTTTGGCTTCTTTAAGAATTATACCTTCAGATCTTTAGGAGACAAAACATTTAATAAAAACATAAAAGATTTACCGACAAAACAGGAATTTATTAAATCTGAGGCAGTATTTACTAAAAAAACTCCGGCTGCCTTACCCAGTTCAGATGCGGCTGCAGGGGATAACAAACAGCTTACGATAAAACCATTGAGTCCGGTAGCTAAGACTGCCTGGGTTTATCCTCCATTAACGCTTTTAGCTGACGTGGCACAAAAAGATGCAGACAGGGGAGACGTAAAACTTAATGCCGACAGAATAGAAAAAACTTTGGATAGTTTTGGAATCAGAGCCAGGGTCGCTGAGATAAATTACGGACCGGCAGTAACACAGTATGCTCTTGAAATAACCATGGGAACAAAGTTATCCCGCATAACCTCACTCGGTAATGATTTGGCTCTGGCTTTGGCTGCTCCGACCGGTCAAGTTAGGATAGAGGCGCCGATTCCGGGAAGATCTTTAGTCGGAATCGAAATTCCGAATAGAAAACCGGAAATTGTAACCCTAAAAAAACTTTTATCTTCGCCTCTTTTTGTAAATAATTTAGACCCTCTGCTTGTTCCACTTGGTTTAGATGTGTCCGGTCAACCTCAGGCAACTTCTATCAGCAAAATGCCTCACGTTTTGATTGCCGGCGCTACCGGTTCAGGAAAATCAGTAATTTTAAATGCCTGGATAAGTACTTTTCAATTTAGAACCAAACCAGAGGATTTGCGGATGATTCTGGTTGACCCAAAAAGAGTCGAACTTACCTTATATAACGGAATTCCTCATCTGTTAACTGAAGTAATAGTTGAACCCGATAAAATCATTTCGGCTCTCAAATGGACGGTTGCCGAAATGTTAAACCGCTATAAAGTATTTTCCAAAATGGGAGTTAGAAATTTAGAGGGCTATAATACTCTAGAAGGCATAGAAAAAAAGCCTTATATTCTCATTGTCATTGATGAGTTGGCCGACTTGATGTCGTTTGCCCCAGGTGAGGCGGAGGATCTGATAACCCGCATCGCTCAGATGGCAAGAGCAACGGGAATTCATCTCATATTAGCGACTCAAAGACCTTCGGTCGACGTTATCACCGGTTTAATGAAGGCAAATATTCCAACAAGAATAGCATTTAATGTTTCATCCATGATCGATTCAAGAGTAATTATTGATATGCCAGGGGCGGAGAAACTATTGGGAAAAGGAGATATGTTGTTTTTACCACCAGATCAAGCTAAACCACGCAGAATTCAGGGTCCTTTCATCACCGAGAAAGAAGTAAATCAGTTGGTAAAGTTCCTAAGAGCGCAGGTACCCGAAGTACATTATACGCATGAGGTATTGGAGCAAGATGTATTTATCGGCGGAAGAAGCGGTACAATGGTCGGCAGCGCCGATGAAAAAGATCCTTTATTTGATCAAATTGTGAATTTAATATCTCCCTTGGAATATGCGTCAGCTTCTTTACTGCAAAGAAAATTTAGGGTAGGATTTGCCAGGGCAGCCAGAATTCTTGATCAGCTAGAGATTGCAGGATACGTCAGCCCGGCCGAGGGGTCTAAACCCAGACAAGTATTGAAAAGACAATCTTCATCGGAGGATAATATGTAATGGGATCCTTCGATTCACTACGTTCGCTCAGGATGACAGCGTTTTTAATTGAGTTATCGCTGTCATTTACCAAATGCAACCATCAATCCAAAGACTGCGAAAAGAATAGCGATTATCCAAAAACGCATAACTATTTTTGGCTCTTCCCAACCTTTTAATTGTAACCATAGATGAAAGGGGGCAACCGGAAATATTTTTCTCCCCAAAAATCTTTTTCCCAATAATTGAATCAAAGAACTTGCGATTTCTACTACAAAAACACCTCCAATAATCGGCAGTGCAAAAGCTTTTCCCAAAATTAATCCAATCACGGCAAAGGTTGCTCCAAAAGCCAGAGCCCCAGTATCGCCTAAGAATATTCTAGCTGGATAGATGTTAAAGTATAAAAAGGCTATCAGTCCGCCCAGCCAGGTTGCGATAAAAAGACTGGTTGGGACGTCTAAAATAGATCGGGAAATGACCCAAAAACTCATGAGCGAAAAAAGAAGTACTCCCGAAGCCAGACCGTCCAAGCCATCAGTAATATTTACAGCATTGGCGAAAGCTACGATTACGAAAGTAGAAAATAGGATATAAAGCCAGGATATTTCAAAAACTCCTACAAAAGGAATGTGAATAATATCTATTTTAAAATCGGTAAACAGCCAATAGGAAATAACCAGGCCTAAAAAAATTTCGATTATCAGTTTATGTCTTAATCTTAAGCCGAAAAATTGACTTTTTTGCCAGAGAAATATTTTGTTCAGATCGTCGTAAATTCCTAAAAATCCAAAGGAAAGAAAAGTAAAAATTAATATTTTAATTTCGGCAACTACCGATGGATAGTTTGAAATTATTTGTTTATCAAAAAGGAAATATAAAAATAAAAATAAAAAAAATAAAAAAACAGTTATTAACGAGATCAGAATACCTCCACCAACCGGCGTCCCTTTCTTGTGTTGATGGAATTTATCAAAAATAGGAGTAGGTTTGTTGAAGGCGTCTTTTGTTCGTTGGGTGGCTCGCTGGAATTTTTTTTTATAGAGAAAGTTAATAAAAGGAACGATCAAGACAAAGTTTAGAATAAATGAGATAAAGATAACAAAAAGATAGGTTGACATAAAAATAGATATTAGATATTAGTTATTAGCAAAATGATTCTGGGCATAAATATAAGACCGGCTATGAAAAGTGCGGTAACGGCAAAGATCAGCATGGCTGCCGCTGATGCGTCTTTGGCAATCTTTATCTGTTCGCTATAATCTTTGTGCAGTGCGTCTATGGCTTCTTCGATTGCGGTATTTAAGGTTTCGATCGCAAGCCCTACCCCGATTAGGACAAAGATGATAATAAATTCCAGGAAGGAAATTTCAAGCTTGATTCCGGCGAGGATGGAAAATACGGAAAGAAATAAATGGATTTTAATATTGCTTTGGGTTTTGAATGTCCAGACAATCCCGGTAACTGCATTTTTAAAGGAAAAAACGTGTTTTTTGATCATATAACAATCTTTTTCAGAATTTTAGCTAATTTAGTTGAATCATGGCGCAGAATGCTTCGAACCAGTGGATCAACAAATTTATCGGCACTCGATTTTGAATAATTTTTTTTATCTACAACATCTGCTTCTATTATTTTACTCTTCATGCTTAAGAGATGTAAATCGTTTTCAACCGGCTGTTCATGTTGGGATTTATACCATTGTACAATATCAAGGGGCAATTCTGCGTTATTTAAGATAATATAATCCAATGTTCTGCCTAAATATTTTTCTAGATCTGAAATATGATCGCTAGCTTTATATTTAGGTGTCTGACCAGATTTAGTCATAAGATTGAGATTGTAAATAATTTTTGCTGAACTTTTTATCAAGGCTTCCTTAATTCCATTAACCAGAAGTACTGGCACGATGCTTGCGTACATGTCACCCGGGCCAACAATAATGAAATCTGATTCTGATAATTGCCTGATTGCTTTTGGGTTTGCCAAAACCGTCGGTTCAAGATAAGCTTTTTTAACCCGGCTTGTTTCCTTGTAGTTTTTGTCTATATTTCCTTCACCTTTGATTATGCTGCCGCTTTCATATTCTACGCACAAATTAGTTTTTTGATAGGTTACCGGAAAAACATGACCTTTTGTTTTTAAGACATAGCTTACTGTGTCCATGACTTCATCGTAGTTAGTGCTTACTTTTTCGAGTGCCGATAAAAATAAATTTCCAAAATTATGGCCTGCAAAATCCCCATTTTCAAATCTGTATAAAAATAATTTTCTCCATAACAGGGGAGCTTCTGAAAGAGCAACCAGCGCTTGGCGTAAATCTCCCGGAGGTAAAACTCCCAATTGATCTCTAAGTTTGCCTGTAGATCCTCCAGAGTCCATCATGGTTACAATCACACCAAGATTAAGCGGATATTGCTTAAGACCGGACAGAACGACAAAAGTTCCCGTTCCGCCACCGATGACCGTGATTTTTTTCATACTAAATTTTTAGTCTGTTTTCCCTGCAAGACAAATATATTATCTTTGATATCTTCATATATTATTTCTCCGGGTCCGACAAAAGTATTTTTTCCGATTTTGACGCCCGGAAGAAGTGTGGCATTAACCCCAATTTTTGAACCTTCGCCGACTACCGCGCCGAATTTAACAAGGTTTGAATCAATTTTTTTTCCGGCAAGCTTTGAAGCAATTGATTTTGCATCAAATCTGAAGTTGGCGGTCGCGGCTTGAGCGCCAAACATAATATTTTCAGCCAAAACAGAGTCGCCGACGTAGTTCCTGTGCAAGTAAACATTATCGCCCAAATACGATCTAGTTACTTCAGAATGCCCCCCGATCAAGCAGTTTTTACCGATTTGACTCTGTCTGATTAGGGTAAAATCACCGATTACCGTATCATCGTCGATAAAACAAGGCCCGACAAATTTTGCCGTTGCGGCGATCTTAACATTTTTCCCAAGCCGTATTTCATCTTTGTTCAAGGATTTTAAAAAATAACTTAGCATGGGCAGCACCTGCCAAGAATACTTAAGAGGATACCAAAAATCAGTATAGGTAATGTAATCGGCTGGGCCTGTTTTGTAAATCAGTGCATTAATTGCCTGTTCGTATTGGTCGTCACGGTTGGTTTTAGTCTTGACGATAGCATTAACCAGCAGGCTAAAATCTTTAAAGTAGTCCACTACAAGTCTGACTAAATTTGAGGGAGTTTGCTCCGGTTTAGGTTTTTCAATAATTTCTTTCACCCTATTTTTTTCTAGATTAAAATATCCTCCGGAAAAATATTTGTCGACTTTTTTTGCGAGTAAAATTATTTCAGGACGGGAGGACTTTAAAATATCAATATACTGCCGCAAAATTTCAAAATTAAATAAATCCTCGGCGTTCAAAACGAGCACCTCTCCCTTTAATTTATTTTTAGCCGAAATAATTGCTCCGGCTTGTCCAGCTGAACTTGAGTTTTGTTCCACCGCTGTAATTTTAGAATTTAAATTCAGTGTATCAATCAGTTGCACATCGGCAGAGTTAACGACGACGATAATTTTTTCAGCGTACTGATCGATATTTTCAATCAGATAAAGAAGCAACGGTTTTCCTAAAAATGGAAAATAACTCTTTCTTTTTAAAGGCCAAAAACGGGAACCATCACCGCCGGCGAGAATAAGAATATTTTTTAGTTTTGTCATAGTTCGATTACACTCACTATGATCCTGAGCGAGTCGAATGGATTATATTTTCTTAATATCTCCACCTAAGCTTGTCACTTTTTGGACAAAGTTTTCATAACCCCGCTCAAGGATAGAGACTCCGTTAACTACAGACTCTCCTTCGGCAATCAATGCGGCTATTATCAGAGTAGCCCCTGCACGCAAATCGGCAATACTTAAGGCTCCACCGTGTAGTTTTTGCGGTCCCCTTATTTTGATTGCCTGGTTATACTTTTTATTCGGATTAAAATTAAAGAAGAAGTATTCCGCGGGATTTATGACCGGGACTTTTACAAAGTCAATATCCGCTCCAAGCTTACGAAGTTCCTCGACGTAGGAAAAACGGTTTTCAAAGACCCTTTCGTAGATTAGCGAATCTCCCTTGGCCTGTGTCATAAGAACCGCCCAATTTGGTTGCCAATCGGTCATGAATCCGGGGTGTGGCTGGGTGTGAATTTGGGAAGATCTAAGCGGTCCTTTATAGTAAAATCTGATCAAAGTTTTTCCCAAAACCTCAACTCCGGCTCCGACCTCCTTCATTTTTTGCAAGAATGACTGAATATTTTCGGGAGTTATTGAAGAGATTGTTACTTCGCCTTTTGTTGCTACTGCTAAAACCGCAAACGTGATTGCCTCGTTTCTGTCTGTGATAATTTCAAACGGTTGATTTAGGATTAATTTTTCAACAGGCGTGATGAAAATCTTTTTGCCGTTTTTTTGAATTTTTGCTCCCGCTAAATTTAAGAAGCGGACAAGCTCATCAATTTCGGGTTCCAGAGCAGTGTTTTCTAAGATAATTTTATCCCTGCCAAAGACTGAAAGCATGATCAGAAGCTCTGTTCCCGTATGGGTGATTTTGGGAAATCTGTAAAAGCCGGCAGGTTTGGTTTTCATTTGAGCTTGGTAATAACCAGTATCAGAGTCGTACTCGATAGTTATCCCCAGTTTTTTCATACCCTCGACAATACGATCGATTGGCCTAGCTCCTATTCTGCAACCACCCGGATTAGGAACATAACAGAGTGAAAATTTATAAAGCAGAGGAGCAAAAAGCATAAAAGAAACTCTGATTTTTGCAGCATGCAAAAGATCGACCCTATTTAATCTAAGGGTCCTGCCGTCGACAACAACCGTGTGCTCAGCAGCAAACTCGGCTTTTGCGCCAAGCGATCCGATTAGGTGCAGAAGTTCATGAACGTCGTTTATGCGTGGAATGTTTTTCAACGTAACCTCTTGATCCAAAAGTAATGCGGCGATAATCACTTTTAGCGCGACGTTTTTTGCACCGGACAGAGTAATTGCTCCTTTTAACAGTTTCCCTCCTTTGATTATGAATGAATTCTCCATATTTAAATCATGATATTCGGTTAACTGGTCAGCTTGCAGACGGTTAAATTACAATAACCTCCTCTTGAAGCGTTATGCCGAATTTATCCTTAACTTTTTTCTTAATTAAAAGTAATAGTTTTTTAAGATCATTCGGATCTCCGCTCCCGTCATGAATAATAAAGTTGGCGTGTTTATCCGATACGTGAAATTTTCCTACCCTGGTGTTTTTAAGTCCCGCCAGATCAATAAGTCTACCCGCCGATTGATCGTTAATATTCCTAAAAAAGCAGCCGCTGGTGAATACACCAAAAGGTTGAGTCAGTTTTCTATATTTCATGGCGAAATCAGCGTGCTGCCTGGTCTTTTGAGGATCAGATTTTTTTAGTTTGAAATTAGCCTCAAGAACCATTTCTTTATTTTTTTGCAGACTGCTTTGATCGTATGCAAAGTTAAAATATGACCTGTTTACTTTTTTTTCACTGCCGTCACGGTCGAGAAGTACTGCAGATACAAGATTGTCACCTACGTACACAGTTGGTTTTGTCCATTTAGAGTTCATGTACAATGCGCCGCCGATTGTGCCCGGTAATCCGAAGTGAAATTCAAGACCTTCATATCCGTATTCAGCCAGTTCTTTGGCTAATTTTGTGATCGGATATCCGGATGATACATTTAGCATTACTGCGTTTTTATTGACTTCAATTTTTTTGTGAATATATTTATTTCTAACTACCAACCCGTTCAGCTTTTTGTTAATTACTGCCAAATTTGAACCCCCTCCAAGAATAAGAAGCGGTAGTTTCAACTTTAGAGAAACCTTTTTTGCATTTACCAGATCGTTTCGCGAGTCTGCTTCAAAATAATACTCGGCTGTTGTTTTAGTCCGCAAAGTAAGATAGGGTGAGAGATTGAAGTTCTCTTTTATGCGATTTGAACCTAAATATTTCTCTAATTTGTTTTTTAAGTTAGTCATATTTTATTGGGATCCTTCGACTCCCAAATAATGTAAGTGGTCGCTCAGGATAAAATTATCGCGAAGCGATAATTTTAATTATATCATCTTTGAGTTTATATACGTCTCCAGCGCCCATGGTGAAAACAATGTCTTGATATCTGATATTAGATATTAGATATTTGTAAAGCGTTGATTTTGAATCTGCAAAGATTAATGTATTTGGGCTTAGTTTGACTAAATCCTTGGAAGTGATTTTAAAATTTTTTGGGTTTTCGCGGGCAGAGGAAAAGATAGGTAGAATAAATACTTGATCAGCTAGACTCAGACTTTCGGCAAAGTCCTTAAGCAGTATCTGGGTTCTAGAGAAGGTGTGGGGTTGGAATATTATGATGATTCTTTTTCCGGGAAAACGAAGTCGTGCGGCGGATATTGATGCTTTTATTTCATTTGGATGATGAGCATAATCATCAAACAATAATGTACCATTTTTTTCAAACAGAAGTTCAAATCTTCTTTTAGCTCCTGTAAAGTCAGCTATGGCTTTTTTTATTTTGTCAGGCGAAAATCCAAGTCGAAGCAGAGCTAAAATTACGCCGGCTGCATTTGAGACATTTTTTTCTCCAAAAAGAGAGATTTGAAAGGTCCCCAGTGATATTTTGTCAAATCGACCCCGCTTCGCAGCGAGGCGAATAAGTTCGGGATGACAGACCAACTCAAACGAAGAATGTTGACTTTTTATTGCAGCATTCACAATCTGCAAATGAGCTTTTTTACCATATCCATAAGTTAAAAAAGACATTTTAGGGAGTCGTTTGGCAACGGTCATGAGACTTTCATCATCTGCGCAGAAGATCAAACTGGATTTGTAATATTTTTTGTCATTCGACGAAAAACTGTGCATTTTTTCAAAGAATTTTAGATAGGCTTTTTTCACTTCGTTTAAGTCATTATAGATATCAGGATGGTCGAAATCGATGTTTGTACAGAGGATGTAATCGGGAGCGAGATAATGGAATTTTGGTGTTAAATCAAAAGGAGGATTAACTCCGTATTCGTCGGCTTCAACAACAAAATAATTTTTTCCTGTAAAATCACCGCCTGGATAACCGTTAAAATCCGAACTACCGATTAAATAACTTGGTTTTGCTCCAAGCTTAATGAGGGCATATGAAAGCAGGGAAGAGGTCGTGGTTTTGCCGTGACAACCGCAGACGGCTATAGCTGTTTTAAATTCTTTGATAATCCGTCCCAAAAGTTCGGCTTGAGATATTATCTTAATTCCCCGCTTTTTAGCTTCTTTGACTTGTGGATTTTTATCTCCTCGATGAGCTGCAGAGTATACGATCAGGTCGGTGTTCGCCGGAACATTTTTAGGATCAAATCCGACTTGCCAAGCGATCTTATTTTTTTTTAGCAGTTCGTCGGTAATAAATTCTTCCTCAATATCCGAGCCGGCAACTTCTTTACCCATCTTCTTCAAAATTATAGCTAAATTGGACATTGCAACTCCCTTAATCCCTACGATATAAATTTTTTTTGATTGATTTAACATTCCAAATATTATAAAATGCAAATTTCCTTCATCTCTAGCTTCGGGATGGGATTGAATTAATAACCCAATCTCAATTATACATTGATAATCCTATTAATTTAATGTATAAAAGATAACTAATATATGCAAGATCAGGTTAGTCAGGTTGCGAGCACGAATGAAGTCTGTCCCAGGTGCGGAAATCCATTAGGTGAGATTACGACGACCAAATCTGGCAAGCAGATGCAGAGATGCTCAACCGGAAGCTGGAATCCGGAGACAAAAAAGGTTGAAGGATGTCCTTTTGTCAAATGGCTTGAAACTCCGCCACAACAATTGGATGAAAAATGCCCTAAATGCGGCTCGCCGCTGCTTTTAGTGACAACACGATTCGATAAAAGGCTAAAAAGATGTTCGACTAACAAGTGGGATCCGGAAACAAGAACTTCAAGCGGCTGTGATTTTGTAGAGTGGTTAAAAGGAACCAGCGAGAATCTCGACGAGGACTGTCCGACATGCGGAAACAAATTAATTCTCTACACGGCAGCAAGCGGGAAGAAGCTAAAAAAATGTTCAACCAATAAGTGGGATCCTGCAACTAGGGAGGCAAGCGGATGTCCTTATGTTCAGTGGATAAATTAATTTACATTGAAATTTGTTAGATTCTGCCAGTTGTTTCCTTCCCGCCAGTGCTCGCTTCGGATTCGATAGCCCTCGACTCTGCGCTGTCGGGAACCCTCCCACAACTGCCATCTAACAAATAATTCATAGTTTCATTACGAAATTAAACATTTCGGAAAAGTTTTGCGATTTGGCTCTTCGGCGGGAGAAAAATCTTTTACTGTCGCATTTCGTGCAAAAAGGAAAAAAGTCGATATTTTCTTTTTTTATTCCCGCATCCAGGAGTTCCAAATAATTTAACTGGGATAGACTGATGTGCCAACGGCCTTTTTTCAGAATAAATATTTTCCTAGAATATCCGTCAAATTCCTCCAAAAAGTTGTAATAAAGGCTATCGTCCACTTCGTAACAGCAGATTCCAATGGCTGGGCCAATTGAGCAAATGAGATCTTCAACTTTAGAATTTACTTTTAAGAAAGAAGTAACCATTTTATTAGCCATATTTTTTAGACTACCCCGCCATCCCTGGTGTGAAATTCCGATATAACCTGTTGTTTTGTCAACCATGATTAAAGGAACACAATCAGCGTTTCTTACGACGAGAATAATTTGCGTATTCTTGGTAAGAATTCCGTCACTGTCTGCAATTATTTCCAGATAATCTTTTGATTTTGCATCTTGGTAGAGTTCAATATTAGTCGAGTGAATCTGCTCTAGAATGGCTATTTTTTTAAAAGTTATCCTTTGTTGATTAAAAAAATTGGTTATGGTGTATGAGTTTCTAGCGTCGCCCAGATCGCTAATGCTGAAGCCGGAAAAATAATTTCTGTCGTTAACTTTAGTTGAATAAAAAATTTTTAGATCGGGGTTAAAGGTAATCATATTTTTTTAAAGCATCTATTGCGGCTTGTTTTTCATTCCAGGGAACTTCTTTTTTTCCTCTGCATAAGCTTTTTTCATGACTTTTACCGGTTAAAATCACAACATCCCCCGGTTTGGCAATTGTTACTGCTTTTTCAATTGCTTCCTGCCTGTTAATAATAATTTCATATTTGTCCTTGTCAATTGTTTGAGCTATTTCGTTATTGATTTTCAGGGGATCTTCATCTCGGTAATCTTCCTCAGTCAGGATTATTTTATCTGCATAAGTATTGCTTTCCTTTCCCATCAGGGGGCGCTTAGATACATCCCTCTTTGCAGCACTGCCAAAGACATGAATTAATCGGTTGCCCTTTTTGATGAATTTTCTCTTTACTTCGCTTAAGACTTCGTGTAGGGCATTAGGTGTGTGGGCAAAGTCAATGATGATTTTAAAAGGATTATCGACAACTATTTCCAGTCTACCCGGTGGTAGTTGAAAAGTTTTTAGAGCATTCAGAATATCTGAAACTTTCAATCCTAACAATTTACAAATAGAATATGCTGCCAGATAGTTGTAATTGTTAAAACGGGCAAGATTTAATTTTAATTTCTTGTCAATATCCAAGTTGAAATCTCCTTTATTTTTTAGTCCGTAGGTCCAAATTTTTTTATCCAGCAATTTCTTTAATATAGAAAAAGAAATATCGTCTGCATTTAATAAAGCAATTTTTGCCCTTTGCAGCAAAATCGCCTTGGCCATGACATAGTTTCTATAAGTTTTATGCCAGTCCAGATGTTCATGAGTTATATTGGTCAAAACACCGGCTTCATAATCGATCAAAGATGACCGGTTTTGCGCCAGTGCATGAGAAGTAGTTTCGAGCACAAAGTAATCGTCACCCGCGTCAACGCTTTGCCTGAGATATTTTTGCAGCGGGAAAACATCGGGAGTTGTAACATGAAAGCCGATGTCATAAGTTTTGCCTGCAATATTGGCATAAACTGAAGAAACCATAGACACTTTTTTCCCGGAAGTTTTAAGTATATGATAGATAAGGTGGGTGGTTGTAGTCTTGCCGTCGGTACCTGTCACACCAATCATTTTAAGCTTATGGCTTGGGAAACCATAATAGACATTAGCTATTATAGACTGAAATAGATGGTATAGATTTTTGATATTTTGTAATAATTTTTCCATATAAAATCAAAAATTAAATATTAAAAATCAAAATGACATATTAAAATATAAAATGATTTATTACTTTTTGATTTTTACTTTGTCATTTTGCTATTTGATTTTTGCTATTTAATATCTTATTCAGGTGCAATATTATAGTAAACTAACAATTCCTTTGCCACATCGAAAAAGAGGGGAGCTGCGGTTTCTGAACCCCAAGGAGAGCTTTCTGGTTCTCTAAGTATCACCAATGCCAAAAATTTTGGATTGGAAACCGGAGCGAATCCAATAAAAGAAGCTACTGTTTTTGTCGGGTCATAATGTCCCTTGATTGGAATCTGAGCGGTACCGGTTTTTCCTGCTATTTGGTAACCTTTTGGTTTTGCCCAGCGAATTTCACCATTTTCAACTGCCGAGAGAAGCATTTTTTTAATAGTTTCGCTGGTCTTTGCGCTAATTACCTGCTTTTCAAGTTTAGAAGAAATATTTTTTTCATCCTCGCCTGATCCAATTTTCTGTACAATATAAGGCTTGAACATTTTTCCTCCGTTAACTAAAACTGCGAATGCCCGGATCATCTGGATGGGTGTTATGGCAATACCTTGACCAAAGCTGACTGTAGCAAAATCTATGGGATACCAGGCGGTTTCCGGCTTTAAGTTACCGTACGACTCTCCCTGCAGATCAATACCCGTCGGTCGATCAAAACCGTATTTTTTAAGATAGGCAAATATTTTTTTCTGTCCCAGTTGTTGGCCGACATGCACCATACCTACGTTCGATGATTTTTCCAAAATTCTGGTCAGAGAAATTCTTCCTTCATATTTGTCATCCCAGGTTTTTATAGTGTATTCTCCGATTTGGACGGGTCCCTTTTCGTCATAAAAATCAGCTGGACGGACACTATTTTCTTCCAGGGCTGCTGCCAAAATTAAAGGTTTAAAGGTAGAGCCGGGTTCATACAAATTGGATATTGCAGGGTTTTTAAAAAATTCTTCTGAAAAATTATAGTAGTGTTCGACATCAAAATCGGGTAGACAGCTTAAGGCCAAAACTTCCAGAGTTTGCGGATTAACCAGCAAAATGCAGCCTTCTTTGGCTTTATATTTTTCAAGTCCTTTTCGCAGTCTAGTTTTAATTATTTCCTGAACAGGCTTATCGATTGTCAAGAACAGGTCGCGACCGTTCTCTGAATCAAGTTTTTGTTGAGTGCCAATCAAAATTGGGCGACCCAATAGATCTCTATCGCTTTTTAGAATTCCCGGCAACCCGACCAAATCTTTATTGTAATATCCTTCGATACCAAAATAACCCAAATTTTCCCCTTGGGAATCCTTACCGACAAAACCAAGCAGGTGGGCCGACAAAGAACTTTCCGGGTAAGATCTTTGAAATCTATCCTCAAATCCCAATCCATTTAATCCCAAGTCCTGAAGGCTCTGTTTCTGGGTACGGTCTAAACCGTCTTTTACGGCGATCCAATTTTTGTTACTGTCTACTTTTGCTTCCAGTGACGCCTCACCCATCTGTAATACCGCATCGACTCTTTTGACAAACTCTTTCGTATCCTTGATTTTTTTTGGTTCAATATAAAAAAGATAAGACGATTTATTTACAGCCATAGGCTCGCCGTTTTTATCATAAATCTTGCCCCGTTCGGGCACAATCCGGCTGGTTTTTAAATAATTAGCGTCAGAGGAGATAGGGTTAATGATCTGCAGAAAGATAAGTTTAACGATAATGGCAACGTACGAAAGAAAAAAAACTATAAATAACAGTTTTTGTTTGGACATATCGCCTATTGACTTCGAGCATATTTGAGATTTTCAAGATAGACAGGCTGAGCCTTTTGGGTAAAATCCAGTTGTGCTGCCATTGAAGTAGCGTACTGAAGCGAATTAACCTCGAAAATTTTATTTTCAAGGGTAAGATTTTCCTGATGTAAATTCTTAATTCCTTTTTCAAAATGGTTAATTCTATCGCTCAGGCTGATGCTATGAAGAAAAACATAAATATTAACAGCAACTAAAATTAAAAATACTGCCCAGATGGAAAGTTTAGTTAGATGTTTCATAGCAGATTATCCGCATTTTGGCTGATCGTTCAAATTCTAATCCTCTTTTTGACACGATAACTTTTTTATTAAATTGTTTTAGATTATTATTACTAATAAATTGTTTTACTGTTCTGTCCTCGATCGAGTGGAATGATATAACAACCACTCTGCCGGTCTTTTTAAGAATTCTCAAAGATCCTGCCAATGCATTTCTTAAGTTTTCTATCTCATTATTTACTGCAATTCTCAGGGCTTGAAAAATTCTGGCATAGGTTTTATCGCCTAGAGTACTGTACCTGGTTTCTCCAATAACCTGATTGATGATGTTAATGAGATCCTTTACTTTTTCAATCGGTTTTATGGTACGGGCGCGAACAAGAACTTTACTAATTGCCAAAGAATTGATGTCTTCACTATATTTTGCAAAAATTTCATAGAGTTCGTCTTGACTCAAACTGTTAACGACTTTGGATGCGGTCGTCTCAAATGTCGTACTCAATCTCATGTCCAACGGTTCTTCCAGGTTTCTGTAGGAAAAACCCCTACCCGAATTTTTGATTTGTTTTACCGACAAACCTAAATCCAAAAGTATTCCGTCAACCGGAAAAAAATTATTCTCTATTGCTATTTTTTCTATGTCCTTAAAATTTCCCTGGATTATTTTGCTGTTATCGATGGTTAACTTATTAATTTGATTCCGGTCGATTTCAATTCCTAATACTTTTCCGCCCAGTTGTGCGATTTGAATCAGATGACCGCCTTCTCCGACTGTTGCGTCAATGTATAGCCCATCCTTTTTGATGCTCAAGCCTTCGACTGCCTCTTTTAAAAGTACCGGAGTGTGCATTGTTAAGGTTTTATTTTCTTAATATATTCGTTCCACTTGTTTGATTCCCAGACTTCAAAGTGGTCTCCCACTCCGATAATCGTGGCGTTATTTTTCAAACTTGCATAGTCTAAAAGTACTTTTGGTATTACAAATCTGCCTTGATTATCGATTTCAATGATAGCCGCACTTGAAAATAGATGCCTTTTCGTTTCTGATTTTTGTTCTTCCAAGGATGATTGACTTATCAGTTCATTGGCCGCTTTTTCCCAGTCAGTGTTTCTAAATCCCGAGAGACAGCCGTCAAATCCTTTGGTTAAGGTAAATGTTTTACTCGTACCCAATGCTTCCCGTATTTTTTTGGGGATAATAATTCTGCCTTGTCCGGAAAACGTGACGCGGTATTCCCCAACAAAAAACACCATATTACTCCATTTAAATCCATTTGAAGCCTTTTGTCAAGACCCACAATTTGTGTTTGAAATAAACGCCGGCTCTATATGCACTTTTGCATTGCCGCTTTAAAAAGACGAATTCTATTTTATAATTAGCACATGAATAAAATCATCAGCAAGACGCGGCAGTTTATCTTTGCCAAACAGACAAGCATGTTTTCTTCAGCAATGCTTCTAGCCGTGATGATAATTGTTTCCCGCTTTTTCGGATTTTTCCGCTATCGAGCGCTTTCCGGCTTATTTACTAAAGAGGAATTGGATGTATTCCTTGCTTCGTTTAGAATTCCCGATCTTGTGTTTGAACTTTTAATTACTGGAGCTTTAACCAGCACGATAATTCCTATTTTTATCAAATATCAGAACAATAAAGAAGAGTTGAGCTTAAATATTTCCTCGATAATGAATCTCATTTTGCTTTTGATGGCAGGATTGATATTTATTTTATTTATATTGATGGATTTTATTGTTCCGGCGATTACGCCTGGATTTAGTAAAGAAAAAATAGACGCGATAATACTTTATTCGAGGCTGTTGCTGATCGGTCAATTGCCTTTTTTGATCATTGGCAACTTTTTAACCGGTATTGCCCAAGCCAATAAAATGTTTTTTTTGCCGGCTCTAGCCCCGATAGTATACAATCTTACAATTATTGTCGGAGCGCTATTTTTTAGTTCAAGTTTTTATCTTTTAGCTCCGATATTTGGAGTTATAGTCGGGGCGATTTTATTTGTGATTATTCAGTTGCCGATTTTGTCCAACTCCAACTTTACCTACTATTTAATTCTAAAGAAAACTTCTGCCATGGTTGATTTTTTTAAGGTAGTCACACCCCGAGCACTTACCGTCATCTTTGCTCAGCTTGATTCGACAATTGATTTGATTTTAACTACACTGCTAGGAGCCGGATCTTATACTATTTTTTACTTTGCCCAGCATCTTCAACTTCTGCCGGTATCGGTCATAGGGGTTGCTTTTGGTCAGGCTGCATTGCCGTATTTAACCGAAGTTTATCAGGAAAAAAAAATTGAGGAGTTCAAAAGGATTGTCATCGATTCGGTTCTAAGCCTGTTCTTTTTTACAATTCCGATCGCCAGTTTTTTAATATTTGCCCGAACTCCGCTGGTCCGATTATTTTTCGGAGGGCCAAAGTTTGACTGGGATGCGACAGTGGCTACGGCAATTACCCTATCTTATTTTTCCATATCCCTGCCTTTTCACACTATTTTTTATTTTCTCACCCGCTGTTTTTATGCTTTTTTGGATACTAAAACCCCCTTTTATATTAGCATGGTAACTATAGCTATCAACACCGTTTTAAGTTTAATATTTGTTCTAGTTCTCAAACTCCCGGTCTGGTTTATCGCCGGTTCTTTTTCTTTCGCCATGATCTTAAACGTCACATTATTGTTTTTGCTTCTGGCGAAAAAAATAGAGGGTCTGGATCTTAAACTTCTCTCCATCGAATCAATCAAAATGATTTTTGCCACTCTCATTTCCTCGATTATCGTATACTATTCTATGAAGTTTATGGACGGGCTTATTTTTGATACATCTTATACGATTAATGTTTTTCTTTTAGTTACAACCGGCGCAGTTATCTTTATTTTTCTATATTTATTTTTGTCCTGGCTTTTGGATATAAGAGAGATATATTTGGTGAGTAAACTTTTGTTAAAGGCTAAAGAATACCAAAAGAGAATTGTTGAATTTTATACGGTATATGAATAACGAAAAACAACTTATTGCAGTTAAGGCAATACAAAAAAAGCTTCTGGGTAAAAAGTTAAGCCATAAAGAAATTTTTATTCTCATGGATGAGATCGCTCATCATAGACTAAGCGAAGTCTTGACCGCCTATTTTGTCGCGTCTTCATTTAAGGAAGGTTATACTCCCGATGAGCTTTTTTATTTTACTAAGGCGATGGTTGATACCGGAAACAAATTTAAATTTAAAGGAATAGTCGCAGATAAACACTCAACCGGAGGGGTTTCCGGGACAAAAACAACTATGATTATTGTTCCAATCATCGCGGCAGCCGGAATTAAAATACCAAAGATATCGTCGCGGGCGATAACCACTCCGTCGGGTACCGCGGATACGATGGAAGTATTAGCCAAAGTCAATCTAACACCGAAGGAAGTTACCAGAATTGTAGAGAAAGTGGGAGGCTGCATAGCCTGGAATGAACATCTCAACATCGCTCCGGCTGACGATATAATTATAAAAGTAGAGGAGCCTTTGTCATTTGAGTCTTTTGACAAGATAATTATTTCGGTTATGGCCAAAAAAGTGGCTATTGGAGCGACGCATTTAATCCTTGACCTGCCGGTAGGGAAAACGATGAAGATACGTCATTTTCATGACGCAGACAAAGTTAGGGAAAAATTTAAAGAACTCGCCCGAAGATTCAAAATTAAGATTGTTTTTGATATCAATGAAACTCTGGAGCCGGCAGGAAGAGGAGTTGGTCCGGCTCTTGAAGCGCTTGATGTCTTATACGTATTGGAACAAAAAGCAAAACGTCCTCTTAAGCTCGAAGCAAAGGCCTTGCGGTTGGCGGGAAAACTACTCGATCTTTGTTTTTCAGACATGGGAATAAAAAAAAGCGGCGAGGATGAAGCCAGACGAATATTGACGGACGGCACGGCTCTTAAAAAATTCAGGGAGATAGTCAAAGCCCAGCACGGCGATGATCAAGTTTCGTCAGAATCTTTTAAATTAAAATCGCATATCTCAGAAATCCGATCCCCCCGTTTTGGTAAAATTAAAGAGATTAATAATTACAATCTTAATTCTTTAGCCAAGATTTTGGGAGCGCCAAACGATAAATTCGCCGGAATTTATCTGATTAAAAAACTAGATGAATTTGTAGATAAAAAGGAACCCTTGCTGAAATTTTACTCGAGTGACAAGTACCGCCTGAAAGAAGCTGAGGTAAGTTTTATAAATTTTCCGGTTTATGAAATTGAATAATATCGCGGTAGAACGAGAAAAATAAATTACAACCGGAATGAGACTAAAATTATGAAAAGAGTGATAATCTTAGCAAGTCTAATGTTAATTTTTTCTACTGGATTTTACCTTTACTATAGAGAGGGAACCCTTCCTGTAGATAAAAAGAGCGAGGAGAGCAAAATCTTTATTATCAAAAAAGGAGAAAATTTAAGCAGTATTGCCAATAACTTAGCCGATCAAAAATTAATCCGTAATAAAGTAGTTTTCTATCTGGTTGTTAAACGATTCGGAATCGAAAGAAAAATTCAGGCGGGTGATTTTCGCTTGTCTGCGTCTATGAATACACATGAGATTGCATCAGCGCTAACTCACGGGACTTTAGATGTCTGGTTGACGATTATCGAAGGAATGAGGAAAGAAGAGGTTGCGCAGGTTGTTTCGCAAGGTTTGAATATACCCGAAACCGAATTTCTTAAATTTGCCAATGAAGGTTATCTTTTTCCGGACACCTATCTTGTACCAAAGGAAGCAACAGCTGCGGCGGTGGAAAATATTTTAGAGGATAATTTTAACAAACGATTTAATAACGAGTTAAAAGAAAGCGCAAGAAGAAGAAATCTTACGGTTGATCAAGTTGTTACTTTGGCATCATTGGTTGAGAGAGAAGCCAGATTCGCCGAAGACCGACCGAAAGTCGCAGGGGTACTTCTTCATCGCCTGAAAAATAATATGAAGTTGGATATAGATGCGACTATTCAATATGTTTTGGGATATCAGCCTGAAGAAAAAAGCTGGTGGAAAAAAGAGCTGACTTTTTCAGATTTGGAAGTGAATTCTCCCTATAATACCTATAAAAATGCCGGACTACCGCCAGGTCCGATAGCCAACCCCGGACTAGCAACTATAACTGCGGTAGTTGAGGCCAGTTCGGACGGTCCGTATCTTTATTATGTCTCAGATTCCTCAGGCCACCTGCATTTTGCTCAAACCATAGAGGAGCATAATGAAAATATCAGGAAGTATTTAAAATAATTTCTAGCCAGGGTTGTATATTCGCTCAGGGTAAACTTCTCCGTTCCAGTTTTACTTTTTGCGGAGGAAGGCGGGGATGTCGAATTCGGACTCGGTTTCGAGGAGGTCTTCGTCAGTGACGAGATCTTCATCGAGTGAGGGTTTTGGGGAAGCTGGGGGATTTGAGGGAGCATTAGAATCTTTTTTCTCGATATCTTCGACTGGTTCTTCACGCTTAAATCGGAAAAGTTTTAATCGTCTTTCGTCAAATTTAGTGGCAATAATTGTAATTTTAATCTGGTCGAGCATCTTTTCGTCGATGACTGCTCCAAAGATAATATCGGCATCAGGATCGACTGTCTTGGCGATGATTGAGGCGGCTTCGTCGATCTCGGTCATCGATAGATCCTGGCCTCCTACGATATTAAACAAAACTCCGCGAGCACCCTCGATCGAGATGTCAAGCAATGGAGATGAGATCGCTTGCTTTATTGCGGCCAGCGCCCTTTTTTCACCGCTTCCCACACCCATTCCCATAAGAGCTGTTCCGGCATTACTCATGACGGTACGAACATCGGCAAAGTCGACATTAATCAGCCCGGGAGTCGTAACAAGTTCGGCAATTCCTTTTACTCCCTGATGAAGTACCGAGTCGATTCTTTTAAAAGCTTCGAGAATGGGAGTCTTTTTATCAATAACCTGAAGTATTCTTTGGTTTGGAACAACAATTAAGGTGTCAACTTTATCCCGTAATTTATTTATTCCTTCATCAGCCGTAAATTTTCTTTTGGATCCTTCAAAATCAAAAGGCTTTGTGACAACCGCCACAGTCAGGGCACCCGTTTCTTTAGCTATTTCGGCAATAATCGGCGACGCTCCGGTTCCGGTACCTCCCCCCTGTCCGGCTGTCAGAAAAATCATATCGGCGCCAGCCAGATCTTCTTTCAGTCTATCGTGTGATTCTTCCGCAGCTTCGCGTCCAACTTCCGGATCTCCGCCAGAACCTAAACCCTTGGTAAAATTTTCACCGATCTGAATTTTAATCGGCGCTTTATTATTCAGAAGAGCTTGAGCGTCTGTATTGACGGCGATAAACTCCACACCGGTTATTCCTCCTTCGGCAATCATGGAGGAGAGAGCATTGCCGCCGCCTCCACCTATTCCAACGACTTTAATTCTGGCCGGTTGTCCGGCCTTGGGTTTGATTAACATAAAAGTGTGATACGAATGATACGAATCTTTATGCGAATCTACAAATATGCTAATCCTGATTATATAGTTAGAATTAGGATATTCGCAACATTCGTATAGAATTCGTAGATTCGTATCATATTAAGGGATGAACTGTTTAAAGAACTCTTTAATTTTTGAAACAGAATTACCTAAATTAATATCACGTAAAATCCGATTGAAATTCTTCCAACCCGCTTCGGTTATTATATTTTTTTGACCGTATAAAAGCAAACCAACTGTTGTTGCGTATTGCGGGGTTAACAGTTCGTCGATCAGACCGGTTACTCCGGATGGTGAACCAATACGAATTGGCATTCCCATGGCCCTTCTGCCCGTTTCGATCAGTCCTACTGTCAATGCTCCGCCGCCTGTAATTACCAGACCGGAGGGAACCGCATTGGCAAATCCGCTTTTTTCGATTTCATCTTCAATGAGCTTATAAATTTCTTCCAGTCTGGGAGCGATAATACCGTCAGTAAGACTTTTGAGAGTAACTGTTGAAACATTTTCCGGCAGTTGAAGATGAGTTAGATTGAGTTCCGTATCTCTTTTGGAAGAGTCTTTTTTATTTTGTAAGTATTGATTGAGATAAAGTTTAATTTTTTCGGCTGATTGCAAAGAAACTCTTAAACCGACGGCAATATCGTTGGTTATGTGTTTGGCACCGACCGTAATTGACGATGAATAGGAAAGAGCGCCGTCAACGTATAAACAAATATCGGTTTTTCCTCCGCCGATATCAACCAGAACTACACCCAGCTCTTTTTCCGTATCGGTAAGTACGGCTTCGGCAGAAGCTAAGGCGGCAAAGATAAAGCCGGAATTGGTAAGCCCCAATTCGGACAAACAACGATCCAGATTTTTTAAATTGGTATGAGAGGCGGTAATAATGTGAGTGTCAACTTCCAATCTTATTCCGGTCATTCCGATCGGATTTTTTATTCCGGCTTGACCGTCTACCACATATTCGCGGGGAATAACCTCAATAACCTGCCTCGTATTTGAAATAGAGATGGCTCTGGCCGCTTCTACTACTCGATTAACGTCGGCTTCGACTATCTCCGATTGGGGATTGGAGATGGCGACTACACCGTGTGAATTTAAGGACGAGATATGCGGTCCTCCGACGGAGATTAAGACTTGGTTGATTTTTTGCCCAGCCATTCTCTCGGTTTTCTCGACCGATTCCTCAACAGCCATTGTGATTTCGTCGATATCGACAATAAGTCCCTTTTTGACCCCTTTGGAAGGAGCGCTATGAAATCCAATAACGCTGATATCGTCCGATTCGGCTGATTTGACGCCGACGATGGTGGCGATTTTGGAACTTCCGATATCGATTCCTGCCAGAAGTTTGTCAGTCATATTCTCTACTAATTAAATAAGCAAATACTACAAATTGTTCAAAAAAGCAAATAAATAATAAAATAAGCGAATTATTAAATGAGTTAATTGGTTTATTTCTTCATTTATAATTTTTTTTTATTCATTTGTAGTATTTGTCGGATTTGTTTATTTGTAGTATTTAGAATTTAACAATGGGTTTATCAAATCGTAAATCGAGAACCTTAAAATCCTGCGCCTTGACTTTAAACTGAATTAATAGCGTCTCTAGCTCGTTGGCTTGTTTTTCTTTGTTTTTTTCAGCCGATAAAAGTATTTTTCGGACTGCCTCGCCATCAGGCGGAGCTTTCAAATTAAATACTATCATACTTAGTCCGCTAATATCAATACTTTCAATTTCCACCTCCAGATCCTGGCATTTTTTCAAAAGCAAAAGCGCAGTTAATAGTTCTTCATAGTCTAAAGTATTACCAATGCTTAATTGATAGTAATCAAACTGTTGATAAAAGTTAATTAAAGGAAATTGATTAACCCTCTGTTTTATTTTTTTGAGAATTTTTCCCGTCTCCGACAGATGGGCAAAACCGGTGTTCAATCTAAGCTGGGCAATGGGTTCGAGCTGTTTTACTCTTATGTTAAGAATATTCGGATATTCTTTGGTTATTTCCTCAACCATGATCGTAGGATTGCTTTTATTAATAGTTTTCGCTAGAGAATCGTTAGATAAAAAGTACAGATTGGTGCCTTTTAAATTTTTCAATCCGGAAATCTTTTCCCTCCTAACATCGCCGTGGATTCGGATTGTTTTGACCTCAAAGTATGAATTTAAAAAAATAAATATAAAAAATATTAGACAGGCTACCGCAGTTATTAAAGCGTAAACTTTGAATTTAGGATACGCTTTGCGAAAGGATTGTTTTAACGATGATTTTGGCGGCATTTTCTTTATAAAGCAATTGTACATTTTTAAAATTATTTTTATAGTTGGTAATATTGGCCATGGTTTTTTCAATTAATAGAAGTAAATGGTTGGAACTCTTCGACTGGAGGAAAATATCTGAGACCCCAGACTTTTGCATTAATTTGGCATGTTCCAACTGTTCCCGGTTGGCAGACCAGGGTAGTGGAATTAAAACAGCAGGCTTTTTCCAGGCGATCAGTTCAAAGACTGTGTTGGCACCCGAGCGCCCAACGACAAGATCTGATAATGAATATATAGATCCAATCTCGTCAGCCAAAAAATGTTCTCGCAGATAATAATTTTTTTTTAGATTTTCGGGTAATTTTTTTCTTTTTTCTATAAGTCTTCGGTAGTCGGCGTATTTTGAAATTTTACCGGTTTGATGAATCACGATGTACTTTTCCAGAAGTTGTTGAAGGATGTTTTCGATATGGACGTTAACGCTGTGGGAGCCGATAGATCCCCCGGTGACGTAGATTAGCGGTTTTGTTTTTTCAATTTTGAAGGGAATTTTGCGTATCCCGAGTACGGTTTTTCTCACCGGATTACCGCAGACTATAACCTTAGAGGCGGGAAAAAACTTTTTTGTTTCAGGGAAAGCCAAAAATATTTTTTTTGCCAAAATACCCGTTAAACGATTAGTCAGACCTGGTTTGAGCGTCTGTTCGTGCGAAAATATCGGAATTTTCAAAATAAATCCCGTCAGACAAATTGGAAATCCGATATAACCGCCAAAAGACAGTATCAGACTGGGTTTTTCGTTAAGCAAAATGACCAAAGACTGATAAAGTCCTAATGGAATTTTTATTAAATTAAGGATTAGTTTTAGACTTAGCAGTCGAGTGATTCTTCCGGTTTGAAGATTGTAAAAACGTATATTTTTTTTGGCGATTTCCTGATATTCCAGGGAATAGGTTTTTTCCCGATCCAGGTCAAATTTGCGGCCGACAAAAACCAAGTCGGCCTGATTACCGATTTCGTCAATAACGGCGAGAGCCGGACCCAAATGACCGCCTGTTATCAATATTTTCATAATTTAATAAATCCCAAATTCTAAATCCGAAACTCTAAACAAATTCTAATTATCTAATTTCAAATGTTCTAAGTGTTTTAATTTTTGAAAATTTGTATTTGAAAATTATTTAGTATTTAGAGTTTAGTGTTTAGAATTTTAAAAAACATAACTATAGGAACCTAACTTTTTTGGAAATGTTGATCAGTATGCCGATAAGTATAAATGACACTAATAAATTAGAACCTCCGTATGAGATAAATGGCAGAGGAACACCTGTTAGAGGCAGCAGATTAACCATTCCTGCCAAATTAACTATTATCTGAAGATTAAAAAAAGCGAAGATGCCTCCGGCCAAAAGTTTACTGAAGCGGTCCGGAGCATTTTGCGCAATCTGATAAATCCGAAACATAAGATAAATATAGACAGTAATGAGGAGTACTCCTCCTATAAAGCCAAATTCTTCGCCGATGATGGCAAAGATAGAGTCGGTGTGCGCTTCGGGTAGATAGAGATACTTTTGGCGGGAGGCGCCAAGACCGAGTCCCAACAGTCCACCGCTTCCTAAAGAAATTAATATTTGATTTATATGATAGGTGATTCCCAATGGATCGAGTTTTGGATCGAAGAATGCCAGTATTCTTTTTAAGCGATAGGGAGAAATCTTAACTAAGAGCAGAAAGACACCCGCTGATAGCGGAACCAAGAAGATTAAGTACCAGAGTTCTATACCGGCTAAAAAATAGATGGTAATTCCCAGGAAAAAAACTATAATGGCTGTTCCCATATCCGGCTGAAGAATGATAAGAAGCATCAGCAGGGACAACAGGGTTAAAAACGAAAAAAAACGTTTTCTTTCTTTATTCATGAACCAGGATGACAGATAGATGATCACGCTTAGTTTTGCCAGTTCGGTGGGCTGCAAATTGAAGAGTCCAAAATCAATCCATCGCCTGGCACCTCCTGCCTCATAACCAATCCCAGGTATAAGAACAATCGACAACAAGATTATCGCTCCCAGTATGAAGAAAAAAGACAGGTAATAAAGATTGTGATAGTCGAAAAGCGAAAAAAAAATCATAGCGCCAATGCCAAGTCCGATCCAGACAGCTTGCAGTTTAAAAAAATAAAAACTGTCTCCGTACTCCTGAAAACTTCGAACCGAGGAAGCTTCAAAAACAAAGAAAAGTCCCACCAGAGATAAGACTATGGGGACGGAGAATAACCATCCCAAAAATTTTTTTCTATAAGGTTTGAACTGTTTCATTTTGAAACAAGGCGCAGAATTGTGCCTTGCTGTATAATTAGCTTACCTTGAATTTTTATTCAAAACTTTGGCTCGATATGACGTTTTTCGCACACCGACACCCTCTGATGAGGGTCACCCTCGGTGATTTGCTCAAAACGCATATCTTCGCCATATTTTGTTAATGATTTATCTTATCAATAGTACATTATATATGAATTTGTCAGCCAGCAAGCTAAGAATGAGACATCCCAGTTTTATATACCATGCCTACAGATTTGAGCTAATTAAAGATTCACTTTATTTCCGCTTTTTTTTTGAGATAGAACCAAATCTAATCTTTCATCCCGAAGTAAAGATAAATGGTGTTGCGAAGCGGCGGTTAGACAAAATCGGCCCGGAGGTCTTGAATAATTTTGCTTTTCATCTGGGGTTGATGGAAATTCCGAGTTACTGGAAAACAACCTGTTCACCCGAAATCGTCGTTAAGGCCGGGACTTTGGATAGATATCAGCAAGATTGGTGGAAAGATCTGCTACTCAAAGGTTTGGGGGAATTTTTTTATGTCAATAATCTGGACTTTATGGGTCGTGATTTTGTCAGGATTAAAAGCGCCGGTTCAAACAATTTGGCCGTTTTCGAGAAAAAACTCAACTCACAAAGGTATCTTCTGCCGATTGGCGGAGGGAAAGATTCGTCAGTAGCTCTTGGGATTCTCGCCAAAAGTAAAAAAAAGACCGTTCCTTTTATTCTAAATCCCATCGAGGCCTCACGACAGATTATCAGACTCAATAAATTTGAAAAAACGGTTAGCGCGGAACGAATAATTGACACCAAGCTTCTGAATCTCAACAAAATCGGCTATCTCAACGGACACACGCCGTTTTCCGCCTATCTGGCGTTTTTAAGCACGGTTGTGTCCGTGTTATTTGATATCAAGACGACTTTGGTCGCAAATTCGAGAAGTTCTAATGAGGGAAATACAGTATATAAGAGCGAAGAGATTAATCACCAGTACTCTAAAAGTTTTGCTTTTGAAGAAAAATTTAGGGACTATGCAAAAAAGTATTTGGTGTCCGACTTCGTCTTTATCAGTTTATTGCGGCCTCTGTATGAACTCCAGATCGCTAAAATATTTTCAAATTTTCCAGTTTATTTTCCCCAGTTTAAGAGCTGTAATAAAAATCAAAAACAAAATTCGTGGTGTCACAGGTGTGCTAAATGTCTTTTTGTCTACAGCATACTTTATCCTTTTGTCGACCGGAAAATTCTTACTGAGGATATATTCTCCCAGGATTTATTTGAGAAAAAAGAATTGCTCCCGGTTATGAAAAAA
>MGAG01000009.1:0-664 GCA_001789645.1 Candidatus Roizmanbacteria bacterium RIFCSPLOWO2_01_FULL_37_12 | reverse complement strand
AAAGAATTGCTCCCGGTTATGAAAAAATTCCTGCAGGTATTTAAAGTAAAACCATTTGACTGTGTCGGGACCAGAGAAGAGACAAAAGTCGCACTTCAGATGTGTATAAACAAGGCGAAAAAAAGGCAAAAAAAATTACCCCTGCTTCTGCAGACTGCAGTTTCGGAAAAATTAATTAAATTTAAAAACGAAGAAAAACGGAGCCAGAATATTCTAAACGGATGGGATGAGCAGAATTTCCTGACAAAAGATTTAGAATCCCTGCTCAAGCAAGCGATTAGACTATGAAAATTTTTCCGCTGATCAAAAAAAAGAAAATTCTTATTTTGGGTTTAGGAAAAGAAGGTCTCAGCACCTATTTTTTTTTAAGAAAACGCTTTCCCGATAAGGTTTTGACATTAGCTGACAGTCTTACTTTTGGCAAACTCCCTAAAGATTTACAGCTTTTGCCAAAAAAAGACAAAAAAATTAATTTTAAATTAGGTAGAGGATATTTAAGGGGTGTTAGAGGATTCGGCATAGTTTTTGTCTCTCCCGGAATTAGCGATTCAAACCTGGAAAAGGTCAGAGGAGCGCAAACGATTGTTTCAACTAATCTTGAACTTTTTTTTGAGTTGTGCCGCGGCAAGATAATAGGTGTTACAGGAACAAAAGGCAAAAGTAC
>MGAG01000008.1 GCA_001789645.1 Candidatus Roizmanbacteria bacterium RIFCSPLOWO2_01_FULL_37_12 | reverse complement strand
TCACCAACATCGCATTATCGTTCTAGTTCAATTTGCTGGAATTTTTATTGCTGGAAATTTTCTCTACAAGCTTTCAAGGGATTTACACGGATTTCTAACGGATTACCACGGATTGCGGAATCAGCGAAAATCCGTCAGTCATCCGTGGTCATTATGGTTAATAGCAGGATTACTAATAATTTTTATACCAATCATTATTTATCTCGAAGGCCCGGTAATAAAGTACGCAAAGGATAATAATGTCTGGATTGAGAGGGCAAACCAAGCGTATTTAAAAGATCTTCCAGATTACGAAAAAATAAAAAATAAACTTGCAACTCTACCTAAGGCTAGAGTTTATGTAGGTAGACCGGGGAATTGGGGTAAGGATTTTACAGTTGGTGAAACTCCTCTTTATATGGTACTGTCCAGGGACGGATATTCTACAATCGGGTTTTTACCCCAATCCTGGTCGCCCAATTCCGATCCGGAGCAGTTTTTTAACGAAAACGATATTAATTTTTATAATCTATACAATGTTGGCTATAGTATCTTACCTGAAAACGTCAAGGTACCTGAATTTGCGAAATTAATCACTAAAGAAGGAAAATATCTATTATATGAGATTAAAACCACCGGTTGGTTTGTTGCCGGAGTAAGCAATATAGCTGTAAAATCCAAAAAGACAGATCTTCTTAATCCAACTAGGATTTGGTTTGAAAGTGAATTGTTTAAGAATAGTGATTATCCCAAAATAGATCTGACTAAGGCAGTTCCTGACGGAAAAAAATGGTATATAGAGATGACTGATAAAAACAACTGGATAAATCTAAATGATGGCAAGGAGAGAAATCTCTGGCAGGTTAATCCATTTAGTGTAGATGGTGATGTTTTTCGTCGATCGACGAAAAATATTACACTAATCACAAATCAAAAGAAATTGATAAATGGTTACAGCGTAAAAGTTCAGGTAAAAGAAGAATGTAATAATTGTCTAGTGGTTTTAAAACAAAGCTTTCATCCCAATTGGCAGGTGAAGTTGAATGGAGAAAAAGTCAAAGCATTTCCGGTTTTTCCATTTTATATCGGAATTCCGGTTGAGAAAGTAGGCGATTATGAATTGACGGTGGAATATAAACCTAACAATATTAAGGTAATTTTAGTTTGGATAGAATTATTAGTAGGAATTTATTTGGTTTTTAAATTCCTACAGTTAAATAGATAATTAAATCGAAAAGTATCTTAATTAAAACGCTATGCTCTTCTAGTTTTGATATTTTCTCCACTGGTCGATTGAACAGTAGACTTTTCTAATATGTCTAGAATTGGATCAGCTATCAATCCTAGCTTATGTAATTTCGATATTGGTAGGTCAGCTCGACCAGTGCCACTTATAGTCATATCTAACTCAGGACTTAAAGGTGCACCGTTGTCAAATCCTTTAGGAAAAACTCCTCGGGTAGATTTTTTCATAATAATTATGATTTAGTAAATTAATAATATGCTTAATTTACTCCCTTTTTATAATTTATCTTGACATAACTCGACATAAGATGAATCGTTAATTTTTTAGCAGGACTTGACAACGCATTATCTATCTGATAAATTTAGCTTAATTAGGCTAATTAAGTAGCCTAATTTATAATAAATAGGATACTATGGAGCTTAAAAGAAGTGCATACAATTTAATTAAGGCTAAATTGGAGTCCGGCAAGGTACTTGTTGTGTATGGGCCAAGACGAGTAGGTAAAACATATCTTTTGGAAAAAATTATTAAAGATAAAGATTTTAAAAAAGAGAGAGTGGCTTTTTTCAAAGGGGACAGAAAAATAGTGCAGGATGTATTTTCTGCCAAAAATCTTAACAGAATGGTTGATTTTATAGGTAAAAATACCTCACTTCTTATTCTGGATGAAGCTCAAAAAATAGACCGGATTGGTGAAAATCTGAAGATACTTGTAGATGAGGTACCGAGTCTCAAGATCATTGCTTCAGGTTCAGCTTCTTTTGAGTTAGCAAGTCAGCTCGGTGAGCCGCTAACCGGGCGAAAGAAAACCATAAAACTATATCCCATCTGGGTTGGTGAAATAATCGAAACTAAGGGCAAATTATTTTACGAAGAGATTTTTGATCAGCATTTGATCTATGGGGGTTATCCTGAGTTGTTTGGTTTGAATTCGGTTAAAGAAAAAAAAGAGTATATGGAAGATTTGGTAAATGATTATTTGTTTAGAGATTTATTAGAACTGGAAAATATCAAAAACGCGAAAAAACTTAGAGATTTATTAGGTCTTCTGGCATTTCAAATAGGCAAAGAAGTATCATTAAATGAGCTTGGTAATAATCTTGACTTGAATAAAGCCACTGTTGCCCGCTATTTGGATTTATTGGAAAAAACCTTTGTAATTATGAATATAAGAGGATTTTCAAGAAATCTGAGGAAAGAGATCTATAAAAGCTCACGCTGGTATTTTTATGATAATGGCGTAAGGAATGCACTGATTAATAATTTTAATTCTCTTAACCTTAGAGGAGATGCGGGTGAACTATGGGAGAACTATCTGGTGATGGAAAGGATTAAAAAACAAAACTATAAAAGGATTATGACTAATAATTATTTTTGGAGGACATATGACCGGAAAGAGATAGATTGGATTGAAGAGCGAAGTGGTAAGCTTTTTGGCTATGAGATAAAGTGGAATAATAAAAAAAAGATCAAGCCGCCTAAAGACTGGGTGAATACGTATAAAAATTCTTCTTTTGAGGTAATAACGAAAGTTAACTTTCTCAAATTTGTTACTTAAATATTATTCTTAGATTAAAAAGATGAATTGAAGGAGGGAATACTATGGGGTATAATATTAACAACGATTCTGGACCCAGCTTCGCCAAGGCTACGATGGGCGAGCAAGCCAGAATGACGAAAAAAATATTATGAAAACTGATTGGAAGTGGAGTTTGGAACTTGAAGCACAGAGAGTGGCATATGTTGCCAGAAATATTGCAAAAGGTTTCTATGAAGTTAATGGGTTTACAGTTTTGCCTTCTAAATATCTAAAGAATGATTTAGATATAGTTGTTTTTCCTGATATAAATGTAAAGCGGATTCCTAATTTTTGGAGTAGGGTGAAAGATCTGAATATAGGTAACTGGCAGGATATTAAAGATAAAGAATTATTAAAAGATATTAGATATTTAATATTAGATATTAGATTAAAAAAACCGGAAATTAAAAAGTTGCAAAATACCTGGAAACTGGCGGAAGCGGCAGTTATCAAGGAAGTTGAACGGGTATTGAATAAACCTTCATCCATACGGTCTATATCAATCTACCCATCAAACTTCGGACCGTCAGTATCTTACAATGTTACTAATAAATTGCCTGCAGACATTGAGTTATTTTTAAGATTTGACCAAAATATACACACTATAGCAGAAGGTATCATCTCAAGTCTGATACATAATGATCTATTATTTGAGCTTAAGGGGAGTTTTAGAGATAAGGAGTTTATTATTGATTGGTTAGTTAAGGAATCTTCAATAAGTAGATTTTTACAAAAATACGAAAAGATAGAAAAATTTGTTCCCACTACAAAATCAATTAGTAAAAAAGAGAGAAGTAAATTAAATGAAATAAGCAGAAAGTTTTTACATAAATTAGGCTGTCCGGATGTTAAAAAAGTAAATTTTTTTATAAAAACAGGAATTCCTTATTTTAATTCTAAGCCTATTCGCAATCTAACCTGGCAAGAGAGAAGGATACTTTGTATATTTATTGAGAATCTAAGTAGCATTGTTGATTTCGACGCGATAGGACAAACTATATTCAGACAGGAAAAGGATTATAGTCTTTGGGCAATGGCAAAGTTTATCCAGAGGTTACGGGAAAAACTTGAAGTAAACGGCATTTCAGGCGATCATATTCAGACTGTGAGAAAAAGAGGCTATTTGTTAAGGTAAAGAATCAAACAACGATTCTGGATGCGTCCCGACTTAGTCGGGACTTACCAGAATGACTTCAGAGCTTCTTTTTGAATTCTTCCAGATCTTTTTGGGCTTTGGTTAGTTCTGCAGTATTATTTTGATTACTCAAAAGAGAGATGGTTGTTTCCATATTTGAGATGGCTTTTTCTACTTCGCCTTTTTGGTAATAAGTCCAGGCGAGGTTGTAATAAGCATTTGGCCAGTCGGGTTTTAGCCTGATTGCTTCTTCAAAGGCATTAATCGCATCATCATATTTTTTTAACAGATAGTAGACTCCGCCCAACTCGAGATGGTATTCGGCATTTTGCGAATCCAGAATAATAGCTCTTTGGTAGGCTGATATTGTCCATGTGTCAGCATTTTGTGCCATATTTAAAAGATTTTTATAGATATTTGCTAAATTTGCCCAGTTTGAAGCTTTTTTATCATCTAATTTTACCGCGGCTTTAGCCTCTTCGATAGCTGCCTGCACGGCTTTTGCAGCTGTTTGTTTGTCTTCGGCAGAGGGTTCTTTTGACTTATCCAATAAGCTGTTTGCGATCAAAAGATTAATTTGAGAAAATCTTACGCGATAACTATCAATATTAGGATTAGTAATTATGGCTTTTCTTTGTAATTCGTAAACTTCATTAACGGTTTTAGCTTGAATTGACTGTCTAAAAAAATATTGAGCTAGAACGGCTTTAGAGAGGAGATAAGAAAAAATTGATAATAATGTCAGTAAGATTACAGGCAGAAAGTAAAGTAGAGGGTATTTTTTTAAAGCTGATTTCCTGTTGAGAGTAAATTTTAAAATAATAATAAGCAGAAAAAGAATGGCTGTAAAAGCGGGAAAGTATTGGTAGTAGGAAAGTATTTCCATAAATTTTCAACAACGATTCTGGACCCAGCTTCGCCAAGGCTACGATGGGCGAGCAAGCCAGAATGACGAATTACTTTAATTTATAATTAGCCAGTTAAATGAAAATGTGTTGTTTGTTGGAGTGCCAATTGAAACTTTAAAATAGGGTTTGCAATTTTGTTCCTCCACCCCCGAGGTGTTTTCATGGACATCATTCACCTTGAGGGTGTTAGTGCATGATTCCTTTTTAGATATAGAAAGTTGTGACGTTGGTATTTCGGTCGTTGGAGTAAGATAAACTAGCGATGTGTCTGTTATCTTACTATTGTATATTATAATCTCCTGGCTGTTGGCGGGAATAATCCCGGTGCCCGCTATGGCGGTCTGAGTTTCAATAGCAGGTATTGACAGCCCATTTTTTTCAAAGTTTTCAGCTGAGGCTATAATTGAACCTGAAGCCGATGATTCTAAATATTTATCATTGATTATCAAGTTGTGAAGGGCTAAATTATCTATTCTCACAGGATCACCTTCATTTAAGGCTTCTATTTTGTTTGTTGAGATACCTGCGTTTGCTATCACTCTGCCAACTGTTCTGATATTTCCATCTTTAGATATGATGACCGCATCATCAAAAAGTTTAATAGTCGAAAGGGCTGAAAGTTTGAGATCCCAAGCCAGAGAAAGAATTGAATTATCTTGAATTAATAAATTGCCGATAGCGCCGGAATTAGTTACGGAAAGATCGTAGAAATTTGATTTTCCTCTAACGGTCAATTGTTCCATTATTTCATTGTTCCATTGCTGGTTTGAATTTAGACTTTGATAGTATTGAGGATTGGAAAGTTTTTCATTTTTTATCTCTGCTAAAAGTTTTTGAATGTTATTAATTTCGGATTTCACTTCCGAGGTGTTTTCATTGTCACCATTCACCCCGGAGCTGTTGATTTTGGTCGTTTCCTCCAGAGCATTCAGTTTGTCTGCCAACTGAGCTATATTACCTGACTCAATATTACTAGCTTTCAAATTTCCAGCGATTGATGCATCTTTATTAATAAGTATATTTTCGGCTCTAAGTTGTCCACTGAATGAGGCATTGCCCGCTCCGTCAATTGAAGCGGCTGTTTTTCCTTCAAGGCCTTTGATAATTAAAGACGCCAATGGCCCTTTGTTTTCAAAATTCACCCCCGAGGTGTTTTCATGTTGATTTGGATTCACCTCGGGGATGCTGGCTTGGGAATTGTTACTTAAGTCAACAGTTAGATTCCCATCTTTAGATTTAATTTCCTTTGTTTCTATTCGGGTTGTTTCAATAACCGGAGAAGATATTTTATCACGGACGGAAAGATTAGTAGTTAGTAGCTGGTAGCTAGTAGTTAGGAGAGAATCAACATTTTGTGAAGCAGCTGTAGTGATATTTTTTAAATCATTATTGAGTTTTTCTATTTCTCTTTTTAACTCAATTATTTGAGTTTCCAAATTAGAGTAGGTAAGATCGTTTGTTAAATTACCAGCATAAACTCCTCCGATCGAATTATTTTCAGATTTTCCAAAACAATCTGTCCAGTCTCCTCCCTGAAAACAGCGGAATCTGTTAGATTGCATATTATAGTACATGGCTCCATTTTCTCCGCTCGGATCTGATGAGGCTGAGGCAAGAATTAATCTATTCCCGTTCGTAATTTTAACATCATCATCTACCTCAAAGCCATAAGTTGGAAAAAGAGTGCCGATTCCAATATTTCCCTCGTTATTTATAGTCAGACGTGTATATGAATCAGTAAAACCACCCGTTCGTAGCTTTATTGTTCCGCTCTCTGTAGCCTGTAAAATAACATCGCCGGCTTGAGCAGATTCCAAAGTAACTGTTTCCGCACTGGAAATAGAGAAATTAGAACTCTCGTAAGTAGATTTGATGCCCGAATTATTCGAGGCTATTAGCAGGTTGCCATCCTGATTGATATATGGTACGGTCATGTTTTCATTGCCTATATTTAAGCCCTGGATAGTGTTAGTATTCTCTGCGTAACCTACGTTCGGAATATTTTGTCTTGGAAGCATTTCTGCATCAGCTCCGACCGTAATTCCCAGATATAAATTAGGGTTGTCCGTGAAAATTTTGGCAGGGATAGGTTTACCGTCACATTCAGAGCCGAGCAGGATTTTAACTTGACCATCCACTTCAGGAGTAATTGCGCCTTTTTCGCCTACACAAGAGGAAGAGTATAGTGCTTTTCCGTCCGTCGGAGTAGAATAAAATTTAAAAATTACGTCTGTCTTAGATGTTAAGGGGTTGCCAATATCATCTAGCAGTCTGCCGCTAAAGGCAAGAAATCGATTTGCGTCCTTACTTGAAAATATGACAGGTTTATTTACGGCTTTATCTTTTTGAACAAAGAGAACAGAAAAAACTACACTAATTACTGTCATAATAAATAAAAATAGATATTTAAAGGGAATTAAAAAATACGGTTTATTTATTTCCAAATGTGGTTTTTCGGCTTCCTGGATAGCAGAAATTGCTTTAACTTGCAGTTCAGGTGGTGATTTTAATTTGTTGGAACTATTAATTTTACCAACTATTGATATATTTCCGACATTTTTAGCCGGGTTATCTGCAATCAAATGCTCCTTTTGACAAAATAAGAAAAATTTTCTTAATGTTGAAAGTCTCCGGTTAATAGTTTTTGAAGGTAGTGCAGATTCAACGTGATGATTTTTATATTCTTCGATAATCTTAGAATCCAGTAAATTAAGATTTGTATTCATATTTGAACTTCCGTTAACGTCTTCTCTAGACAGTAACCAACCCCTAAAATGTCTAAAATCAGACATATAGTTCCGCAGCGTAACAGAGGAAATATTTTCCGCAAGCAGAAAATTTTTGAATCCGGGCTCTAAATTAGAAAGATTATACATATTAATAATACTCATCAATCATAATATTATTAGGATAACTATGTCAAGAGGTATTAAAGATATATTATGATATAGTTTATAAAGTTAAAAGGGTATTGGGGCTACTATCTCATAACAATATTAATTTAGATTAATTCTAATTACCTCATGAAAAACTAGTTATCATACGAGTTAAATTATGCGAGTACACCCCATAATATTAATAGCTTATAATATCAAAGTTTGTTTTTGATTTTTACGACAAAATTAATTTAATCGGATTTAATATACAAAATAAGCTGGTGAACTGTATTTAAGCTAATCTCATTTTGTTATTTTGTAAGGAATTAGCCGTTGTAAAATTTAAGTTTAGATTTCTTTTTTTGAAACAATTGTGCCGGTAATGGAGTTTCTGCACGGTTTGGCAGTTTTCATGATTGATTGATAATTTTTTAATACAACTATGCGGGCTGTAATATAGGGTAATGGCCAAATTTATTAGGACAAATCATTTTGCTGACTATATTTTAAATAATAATAGAGGATAATATGATCTTACGGGTTTGGTTTTGTTTACCCACACCTATATGCTATATTTAAGGCTTTGACAAAATAATAAGTTATTTTTTTAAAGTAACCGCACATTAACTTAGTGATGGCTACTCGGTTGCATTATTAATAAAACTAAATTCGAACATATCATATAATAGTACGTATGTTGATATTAGCTCATTAAAATATCATATAAAGTCACGTAGACAAAAATATGGTTGACAAATATAATTTCGTCTGTTAAAGTTTTCTTTAATGGGAATTAAAGAAAGGCGAACGAAAATATTACTAGCATTGATATTACTTTCAGACGTTAATTTAGATCCGATTCCATTTGATGCAAAACTGCAAAAAATTTTTGACTTGTCATTTAATCAAAAAACCAGAGGTACCATATCTGCGATGCTCAAAGAAGGATTAATTGAAAAAAATTCTGATTCAAAATCAGCGGACGTAATAGTTTCCCAACCTGGTCAGGAGAATCCTTCGGTTCAAAATGTAAATTTAACGTCAGACAATGTATATCGTCTAACAGAATTGGGTTTTTCTGCTTTGTGTCTAAAATTTCCCTTCTTCAGATTTTTGAAAGAAAAGTGGGATAATAAGTGGAGAATATTATCTTATGAAATTCCCGAGAGGAAGAGAGAGATTAGAGACCGGCTTAGAAGGGAAGTGTCAGGGTGGGGATTGGGACCGTGGCACAGATCCTTCTGGTTGACTCCGCATCCTATTACGAAAAACCTACGTGAGTTGGTTTTTCAGAAAGAAGAAGAAAAATATATTCAGGCGTTTGAATCTGATTATGTTGTGGGTTATCAGGACATTCTGATTGAGAAGGTTTGGCAAAAATCAGCATTGGATAAGAAATACAGGGAGATTTTTAAAATCTGGCATGATACTCTGTCTATTGACGGTGATAAAATAGACAAATTTACAAAAGTAATAAATTCCTACGTAGAAATATTAAAAAATGATCCTGGATTACCCGCTGAACTTGTGGGGAAAAACTGGATTGGCTTTGAAGCTTTTAACGTCTTTAAGGAAATAAGAAGTATACTGCTAAGTTGAAAGTTCATAAAGTTAGAAAGTCTATCAAGTAAGAAAATATTTTTACTTTATAAACTTTAAAGACTTTTGACTTTTTACTAGTCAAATGTAAACACAATGTCTCCATCCAAATCCGTCCGTTTTATTTTTACCTTTTGGGCCTTTAAAATATCCAATATAATTTTATGCGGATGACCATAAGAATTATTCTTACCTGCGCTTATCACTCCGTAGGTTGGGTCTGCTAACTTCAAAAACTCCGGATTTAGACCGTTTTTTGAGCCATGATGCGGTATTTTGAGAATATTTGTTCTAATATTAGGTGGTTGCAACAAGTTATTTAGTGCATTAGGGGAAGCGTCGCCTGTGAACAGGATATTTTCCGTTTCGAGCTCAAACTTGAAAATTAGGGAAAAATCATTAAGATTCCTGAATGTTCGTCTAAAAAGAGAATGAGTTGTATTCTTCTCAAATGTGTTTTTAAGAATAAAATCGTCAGAGGGCCAAAAAAACTCAATTTTTGCGTCCGAAAAAGTAGAGGTTTCTCCGGCTTTTGGGAACTCTATTAAGATGTCTTTTGTATCTATCTTATCCAGAAGCTCTTTAAATGATTCACTAGGGTTATAAGCTTCGCTCATCCAGAATTTTTTTACATCATAACGGTCTAAAATATATAAAAAGCCGCCAAAGTGATCTTTTTGACCATGGGAGATGATTGCTAGTTCAATGGATCGATCGTAAAAGGGCATGTATTTTCCCAAACAGTCAAGAATTTTTCTGTTGGGTCCGGCGTCAACCAGGATGTCAGTTTGGTTTTTGACTCTAATATATGCACCGTCACCTTGGCCAACATCACAGAATACGAGCGTGGTTTTTGAATTATTAGAGTCAGAGATAAAAATAAAAGTGACAACGATTAAAGAAAGAAAAATTGAAAGTACGACTGTTAATTTAGAAAAAGGAGTTTCAAACATTTTTTTTAAAATTTAAAATAGACGAACGGCATTTTTGAAAGAGTTTCAATGACGAAGATCATATAACTTAGTAAACCGTAGCAAAGGTAAGAGGGAAGGAGTCCAAGCGAATAATGAATTTTGCCAAAAAATGCAGTTACAAATCCTAAAAGAGTCAGAGGTCCTATAAGAAATGAAACAAAAAGATTTGAAACGGGAGAAATAACCGACACCTGTTTAAAATAGAGGAAAATAATTGGAGCCGTAAAAACTTGAGCTGCAAGTGATATTCTGATATCTTTTTTCACAGTGTGAACGAATCTTTCTATCTGACTTTCAGTTTTAATTTCACGGGTTTGGCCAAAAAGTATGATTCCAAGAGTTGCAGCATAAGAAAGTTGAAGGGAAATTGTCTTAATCCATTCAGGCCAAAAAATAAATATAAAGACAGCAGATAAGAATAGAGCAAAAAGAACCAGGCTTTTTCTACCATATAGAAAAGCTACGAGCGTTAATATACCCATAAAGCCGGCTCTAATTATTGGGGCTTGTGCTCCTACAAATATAATGAACAAAATAATGATCAGTATGGTTATCAGAGCAGCTTTACGTTTGCTAATAAATGAGAAAACATTTATTAAGATTGAGCCTACGAGGGTTATATTCATTCCCGATAGTACTACAATATGGAGTAAACCGACAACCTTAAGTTGCTCGTAGAAAGCATTTGAGGTTTTTAAATTAATTCCAAAGAGCATGCCGTTCAAAAGTGAGGCGTGCGGCTCGGGTAAGTAAGAATTAATTACGGAAGTGAAGATCTCGGGAGTAAATTGTTCCACTATAAGGTAATCAAATCTTTAATCTTCTCAAAGACACTTTTGCCTACGGCCTTTTTGTTTAGAAGGTCGTTGATTGACTCGTATGGTCTTACCAGAATTATTTTTTTGGCTGTTACCTCACCGATTCCCGGCAAAGTGTCAAGTTGTTCGAGCGACCCCGTATTAATATTTACCTTTTCTGAAGCCCCAAGAATATTTAGTGAAGGATCTGAAAACCCGTTTTGATTTAATGTCAGTTCTCTCCCTGATGTTTCCTCCTGGCTGGGTATGTAGATTTTTTCCTGATCTTTGAGAATCCGGGCAAGGTTATAATTTTTAGCAAAATATTGGCGATCTGCATCTTCGGAGAGCCCCCCGGCCAATATTAGAACGTCCTTTAACCGAGCCCCGGAGCTAATTTCATAAACGTCTGATTTTTCTATGGATCCGGATAAGTCAATAAATATTTTATTTTTACTCACTTGAGTCGATTTTATTTTATTTAAAGTTGGTATTTCAGGCTTAACAGGCTTTTTCTGATTTAAAACAAATATTAAACCGGAAATCACAGTTATTAGAGAAGCAATAGTAACGAGTGTTACTTCTATTTTATACTTACCCCAGATAGGTTCAAGAGATTCAGTCAACCAATTCATAATTCAATAATTCATGGATGATGCAAAGGAGTCAATGGATTATATGCTACAAAATCATATTCTTAAACTGTTATATGGCCATATTGTTGACGATAGATAATACGAAGATAAAGATATCAAATTATACTAAAACTATATCTATAATCTACCTAATGCACGGTTTATAAAGTTTGCCACATCGTCTTGTCTTCCATGATAAGATTTATAATCAACTACAGCGTCAAATTTAGGAGAATTTATTTCTCGAGTAACTGATACAAAGTGTTCGTCGACTTGTCCACTCAATCTTTCAATTTGGTGTTTTCCATTATGTTCTATACAAGGACCCTTATAAAAAGTTAGTTCAGGTGGAAAAGGGGACTCATTTTGAATTGGGAAGATTGATGAATTATTATCATCAAGAACTTCGCCATCGTATATATCATATTCGTCGTTCATAATAGTTTTAGATCAATTTGAGAGTCTATTTTACTTCTTCTTCTTCTTCTTCTTGTCAAACGGAAATCGGACATTCTTGACTTTTGTAGCACAACGTGCTACCATACTTATGGATATGTTAATAATTAAGGGTTTGATCTGGGATGAGTGGAATAAGGATCATTTATTAAAGCACGATGTACATGTAGAGGAAGTTGAGGAAATTTGTTATGGTAGGTTTAAGGCAAAAGAGAGCTATAGGAAGAGAATTATTATCAGTGGCAGGACTAAAGAAGGTAGAAAATTAATAATTATTTTGTCGCCAGAAGATAGGAATTTAAAAGTTTATGGAAGCGGAATTTACTATCCGATTACCGCTTTTGAGGAGGTGGAGTAATTATGGCAGTTCCGAATAAATCAATATTCAAAAATCGCGAAAAAGAGGCTGAATTTTGGGAGAAAAATTATAAGAAAGGTTGGAAAGAAGGTAAATCAATGAAAGTAAAGTTTGCTAAGAATTTATCAACGGCAATAAATATTCGCTTGGATCCCGTAGCTCTTGACATAGTTAGAGATGAAGCGCAAAAAAAAGGTCTAGGTCCGACCCAATTAATTAGAATGTGGGTAATGGAAAAAATTAATTTTCTTTAACTTGCCATTTACTGTGGTCTTTATCACAGGGTAACAACTAATGTGTAGGTCAAATTTTAGGTAAGAAGTTATTAAAATCTACTGAAAGCCGTAAAAAGTACAGTTATAAGTTGAAAAAAATTATTTTATCTGATCTTGAAGAAATTTTAATCTGTTTAACAGCTCTTCCTTAAGGTGATTTTTTATCCAGAACTTCTGTTTTTCATTAACGAGTTCTCCTAACCCATGAAGAATTGTGTCATTGATAAGATTTTTTTCAATAAAATTTATTAAGTATTTAAGGTAAGTTTTTGTATCTTTGCCAGTAACCACTTTGATTATTTTTTCATTAATAGAATAGTCCTTTTTAAGGTAAAAATTAACATCAAAGAAGTCACGATTAGCCAGTCTCTTTCTGGTAGTTGCCGCGAGAAGTTTGTTTGTAAATGAATCAGTTTCACCCAAAATTTTTACGTCGGTGCCGTAAAAATTAGCTATTTTATACCTGTTAAACTCATTTTTTCTTTTGGAAATTTCTACCTTAATATTTTTTACCCCTTTTTCGTAGTTTAGGAGATAAAAAAGCGTATAAAATTTTTCTTTTGATTCTTTGAGGCCTCCATATTTACCAATAATTGGAGTAAGAGTTTTAAAGACGTAATCTTTTTTTTCTTCATTAAGTAGATCAAAGTCAAGATCTACCGAAAAGCGATCAAGTCCATAAAAAAAATAGGCCATTGTTCCTCCTTTAAATCCAAGATAAGCGCCAACAGGAGATCTGTAAATAGCCTTTATTAAATCATACATCACTTTTCCATGTTTTTTTGGGTCGAACATATTTTTTCTACCTCCCTTATGACTCTCTTATTATAGATTTTACTTATTTCTTTGAGTAGGTCTTTGTTAATATGGTCTATATTGTCAAAATAAAAGTTCTTCATCAGATAGATTAAATCACAGCTGGCTCTTTCAGTTGTTGCGACAGCATAGTTATTCTTTATTTCTATCCCTATAGGATTTGTTAATATTTCATCCTTAATTTTATAGTAAGAATAGTCGAATCCGGCTATTTGTTCTTTGTAGCTGTTATTTGATACAGAGGTAATAGCGTTAGAGTAGTCCTGAAAGATAATGTCGTTCTCAAAGAGAATTCGCTCCAAGCTGACATATGAGGGCCTTTTTAGCTTGTTTGCCAGTTCATAACGGTTATAATCCTCTCTAATAATAAATATTCCTTTTCTTAACCTGATAAGTTCGCCTCTTTTAGTCAGGCGAGAAAGAACCACCTTGAGATAGTTTTTGTTGTCAATCTCAAAGATCTTGCCCAGATCTTCGCTGGAAAATACAGTCTTACCGGTTTTGACTAGCTGTTGCAAAAACATATAATGTCACTAAATAGTAAGCAAAATTGATAACTATCCAATGATAGTTTAATGATTTCGTTTTGTCAAGAATAAAAATAACACCAATATAAATCCGGCCGTCGCAAAGAAGGTAAGTTTTATTGGCAAGACTACGAGTGAAGTTGAGGCGAAAAGGGCAGGAGTATCTTCACCAAAGGAAACCGAAGTTGAAAGTTTATAATTGCCGAAAAAATTACCTGGGAGCTTTAGAGAGATTCGTTTTTGCGATTCGGCAAGAACATTTTGAGCTTTAATATCATATATTTTTGTCTGCCAAAGCGGACCCCTAACAGTTATTTCGCCGCGGGGCTTTATAAGATTCTTTCCTTTGTTGTCTATAATAAGAACAACAGGCACTTTTTCATAGCTATTAAACAGATTTAATTTAAAATCTAATAAATTAATTTTATGTTTTGGAATAACTTCAAACAAACTTATTTTTGGCTTAATTTCCACCTGCCCCGCTTCGGTTACAGTTATCAGCAGAAGAGACTGAACTGTGATTTTGGCTCTGATATTTGCCGTTCCTTCCTGGGTTGGAGGAGGTTGGGATTCGGCTATGAAGTTATAATAGTAATCTTTTTCCGGAGTTTCTTCGGGAACTGCAACTCTTAAATAAAGCTGTTCTGAAGCTGAATTTTTTATAAAGACCGGTTCTTCGAGCTTAATATCGGAGTTGTTTAACTCAAAAAATATGGGTGTTTTATCTTTTAAGTTAAAAGGTTCTATCCGAAATTTGAAAATGGACGGATCGCCCATATTTTTGAAGTTATAGCTGAATATAGCTGAGCGTCCAGGCTTAATGGTAAGCTCGGTGAGAGTAGGTGCGATAGAGAGGGAGATTGATTGAGCCCTGACTGGACTAGTATTTAGTATAAAGTATAAAGTATAAAAGCCAAAAACAAAAAATAAATTTATTAATTTTTTCATACTAATAGTCGGGTGTTGCAATGAAATTTATTATTGTTTCGTAGGTTCCTTCAAGGCCTTGAACCGGTGATTTAATATTAAAATTTATTTTTTTTGAACCCTGGTCTTTCTCATTTAGAATAACAGTTGGAGATTCTCCTTTATTTTCATTTGGCAGGGAGCGAAAGATATTTTCTCCAAAAATTGAGTATTTAAGTTCAATAGTATCACCGGAAAAGTTTTTTAGAGGATATTCCTGAATTAAACTTACCTTAAAGCCTTTATTATCTACTGTCGAAGCAGAAAGCGTTACTTCCTGTTTATGAGTTTGGTTTGGAGCCAGGTCAGGAAAATTTATTAAGCTATTTGAAAGTGAAAGAACCATAGGTTTCTCAGATTCCTGTTCTACTATTGTGTAGCCTTGAGAATTAAACTCTTTATAACCGTTTGCTCCATAAAGAGACTCAATAGTATAGATGACAGGTTCAACTACCTGTTCACTATTTATATCAATTTTATCCATTTCGATTTTAAAGCGGGGAGACTGGAGCTCAATAGCATAAGAGTTAGTACTTAGTAGATAGTAGTTAGTAACTAGGAAAATAGAAAAAAAAAAGATTTTTTTGGACATATTGAAAGTATAAAGTATCTAATGTTAAGTATCTAGTATCTATTTTAGATTGAAATAAAGCTTTTTTATGTTAAGATATGACTATATGGAACTGAAGACAAGGCAAGCATTTGAGTGGGCTGTACCAAATATACCTGGACGTCATAGTAGAGATCTTGAGAATCTATTAGATGAACATTCTGCGGGATTATTCTTAAGTAAACGTACTGACTTATTGAATTTAATTATATGGATAAAAGCACTTTATTTAGCAGATCCAACTAAGTTTGCAGGAGCTTTAAGCTTACCCAGAAATAATAAACATCTTAATAATCTTCTAAAAGATATAACACATGCTGATACTTATATGGAGTCACCTAAATAATGTTACTTTCTTCTTGTCAAGACTAATAATTACTGATAGAATTGGTGGAGTATGGCTAAAAAAACAGATCAGAAAATTCTAAACGTTCTTCTTTCTGGAAAGCATCCTTTGTCTAAAAGATATGCCGGAAAGCATGTTCTGGTAATAGAAGATCAAGTCGTTCCCTTAAAAAAAGGAAAGGGTGGAACTAGAGATATAGAAAAGTTAGAAAAAAAATACGGTAGGACGCCCACTCTTGTTTTTATCCCCCGTCATGATGTTTCCTATATTCTTATCTTATGCAGCTGATAAAGTCTCCATTTTCTTTTATTGGTAAGACTAAGCTTGGAAATATTTATAGACCTTATATAGTCGTTTCTTTTTATTCAAACTTAATTAGCAAATGGTTACCAATCGAGCTGGTTATCGATACGGGAGCAGATTATACCTTGCTTCCGAGTAGGTACGCAACTATACTAGGCATTGACCTTGAGCGAGATTGTTATAAGGAAAAAACTTTGGGCGTTGGTGGTTCAGAAACAGTTCATCAATATCTTAATCTGCCGGCAAAAATAAATAATTGGAAGAAAGATATTCCAGTTGGATTTTTAGGTAGAGATGATATTCCAGCTTTGCTTGGCAGATTGGGTTGTCTTGAAATATTGAAGCTAACTTTTGAAAAACATTTAACAAAGTTTGAAGCTTAATCTGTTAGCAATTATAGGAGAAATTATATCCAGATATTTATTCTTGTTAACGATTGAGGTAACTGATAGAATTGGAGTATAAATTTATGGATAAAAAGACTTTGCCGGCGCCGGCATTTACCAGAGATATAATTGAAGAGCTAAAAAAGGTAACCTGGCCTTCGAGAGAGAATACGATCAGACTCACTTTAGTTGTGGTCGGAATGTCGTTGATAATAGGACTTTATATAGGTATAATAGATATTCTTCTAACCAAAGGGTTAGAGTTTTTAACTAAATACAGATAATAAACTGTAAGCTTTTTTAAGCTTCTTAATATAAAATATCAAAGATTAAAAATAAAATATACATATAAAAAATCAAAAATATTTGATATTTGCTATGTAGTTTTAATATTTAATTTATAATTTTTCATGGTAAATCAGCAGCTTCAGGAAGAAAAATCACCCCCTGTTCCTAAAAGCGGAACTTCGGAGGGACAAGGAAATTCTACTCAGGTAGACTCTAATGCAAAGTGGTATGTTATTCATGTCCAGACAGGATATGAAGCAAGAGTCAAGACCGCTCTGGAGCAAAGAATTAAGAGTCTTGGAGTTGAAAAGAAGATCTTCGAAGTAATTATCCCAATGAGGGATATAGTGGTTGTCAAAAAGGGTAAGAAATCAAAAGCAAGCGAAAAGGTATTTCCCGGATATGTTTTGATCAGGATGATATTGGATGACGACTCTTGGTTGGTCGTGAGAACTACTGAGGGAGTAACTGGATTTGTCGGAGCAGGTTTAAAACCCACACCAATATCGGACACCGAGGTTGCCGCTATTATGAAGTTCGTTCAGCAGGAGCAACCAAAATTTAAAGCTAAGTTTTCGGTTGGTGAGGCAGTAAAGATAACCGAAGGACCTTTTACTGATTTTTTGGGTACGATAGAGGCGATTGATGAAGAAAAGGGAAAAGTGCGGGTTTTAGTCTCGATATTTGATAGAGAAACGCCAGTTGAATTAGATTTTTTACAGGTTGCGAAGTTGTAAATTAATGAAAGTGACAGATTCTGTCGGAAAATTCCTTCCCGCAAGTGCTCGAACCAGAAGAAACTGGAAAAATTCTGCGCGCTAGCTGGGCCCTTTTTTTTCTGACACCTGTCACTTAAAATTTTAAAAATTATGGCTAAAAAAGTAAAAACAGTTATAAAACTGAATCTTCCGGCGGGAGTTGCGACTCCGGCTCCACCGGTTGGCCCGGCCTTGGGGCAACACGGAATTCCGATCATGAATTTTATCAAAGAGTACAATGACCGGACAACTAAACTGAAGGGACAGATTATTCCGGCGGTTATTACTGTTTACGAGGACAGAAGTTTTACTTTTATCACCAAACTTCCGCCGGTTGCAGCCATGATCAAGAAGAAAATATCTTTGGAAAAAGGCTCGGGGAAGCCAAATACGGAAAAAGTGGGAAAGTTGACCAGGGCTCAAATAGAAGAGATAGCCAAAGAAAAAATCGGCGATTTGAATACGGATAATTTGCAACAGGCAATAAGGGTTGTAGCCGGAACGGCAAGAAGCATGGGAGTGGATGTGGAATAATTGTTAAAAATTCGGCAATGCAATTTTTTATCACACGAGAGTCTCACCGCTCGACAAGCTCGCGGTCCCCTCGAAAGTGAAAAAAATTACATTTGCCTCATTTTCTGAATTATAAGTAGTAGAAAAAAAATGGGAAAAGTTAAAACTCGAATACTCGGCGACGAGAGTATAGAGAAAAAACAAAAAGAAGAACAAAAAATGCGTTCTGCGGTGAAAAAATCAGCCAAAAAAACTGACGATCATAAAATTAGAGCTCAAGGCATGAAGGGTGGGGAACGAATGAAACAGGTTGAGGTTGGGGAAGAGGCAGTTAAAAAGATGCAGAAAGCTAAACAACTCATAGAAGCAGATAGTACGCAGATAGTTACGCGGAAAGACGCGGAAAAAAAGAAAAAAATCAAGGTAAAGGTAAGAGGTAAAAAATATCAAAAATCTAAAAAACAGGTTGACGGTAAAAAGACTTATTCAGTAAAAGATGGGGTTAGCCTGCTTAAAAAACTTAAATTTGCCAAATTCGATGAATCCGTAGAGCTACATCTTAATGTTGACGAGATAGGATTAAAGGGCGAGGTTGAACTGCCTCATTCAACAGGTAAAACCACAAAAGTAAAGATTGTCGATGATAAAGTATTGGAGGATATTGAAAAAGGTAAACTTGATTTTGATATTTTAATTACCCACCCCCAGTATATGCCAAAGCTAGCAAGATTTGCCAAAGTGCTAGGACCCAAGGGATTGATGCCCAATCCGAAAGCCGGTACAATTTCGCCAAAACCTGAGGAAGTCGCCAAAAAATTCTCCAAGGGGGGAGTCCGCTGGAAGACCGAAGCAAAAGCTCCAATTATTCATCAGATGATCGGGAAGATCTCGAATGACGAAAAAGTAATAGAGGACAACGCCAGCGCATTCTTATCATCCATCGGTAAAAATCATATTCTTTCCGCCTTCATCAAGACCACTATGAGCCCTTCTGTAAAGCTTCAAATTTAACGTCTCTGAATCGCGCAATGAAGTATCCTATAGTTGCATTAAAGAAAAAATCTGGTAGAATTTATTTCATATGAAAAGAAATATATGGCCAGGATTAGCTTTGACTGCATTTACTTTGATGTTTATATTTGATTCTCCCTATAGAGAAATAAATGAACACATATATTATGAAGTTATTAAAAATAAGCCTCAAATTCAAAATTCTAGCCCTTTAAACGAAAATTTTTGGAATGGTTTAACGCCACAACAAAAAGAAGAACTTCGAGAAAGAATTGAAATTTTTGAAATTAAATTGCAACCTGCTCCAACTTCATTACCTCCCCGACACAGATCTTAAATACTTCACCTCTAACATTAAATTTATATCTATATTTTGAATTTCTTGCGAGCGGCGAAGACAATGATATCGGCGGCGTCTTCGATGCTGATTTCCGGTCCGGTTCTGATAACCAGATCGTAGTGGTGGGCTTTGCGCGGATCATGTCCGTAGATAGCTTTTTCAAAGTCGATTCTTTTTTGATCCGAATCCTCGATTCTTTTTATAGCCTCATTTCTGGTTATTTTTTCATACTCAATTAACCATTTAATACGTTGATCCGTCTCACAGATGATTCTAACGTTTAAAGCTTGAGGAAAAAGGTATTGTGCACCCCTGCCCATGATGATTACATAACCGCGATGACCAACTGTTGACAAGACTTTTACCAGATTTTTATAGTAATTTGAAAGATTGAGATATCTTTTGCCGAAAAAATCCGCCACCAACTCGTCTATTAAGGGAATTTTATTCTCGTCTACCTCTTTGATCAGTTTTTTTTCCATTTGAGACTCTTTGGAGATTTCTTCGATGATCTCTCGGTGAAACAGCTTCCAGGGTTTGCCCAGCGTTTTGACAACGAGGTTGGCGATCGGTCTTCCTCCCGAACCCATCTCACGGGAAATTGTGATGATGGGAAGTTCTTTCTCGGTGGGGATCAGATGAGTTTTTTCAGAAAAAAACTCCTTCAGAATATTTTTGTTAATTAACTCAAATAGTCTTTTCATTAGCTTACCACTATTTTAGTCCTAGGAATAAAAAAATCAATAAGAAATTATTATGAAAGCTTAAATTACTTTCTTTTTTAAGAAGTAACTTACTAATAGTAATACCGGTATTATTATAAACGAGTAGACTCCCAGCCAGATAAGGGCGATACCCAGTTTATTAATTTATTATTAGTAGAATAAAATAACTCGCAATAAATTGACGAGGTATTTTGTTGCTAGTAGTATTATTTCTCAATTCATCCTCGCTTCTAGAAGCGAGGTATTCACCTAGCGCAATAAACTTTTATGATGGCCAATAACTGGATAGTGTGACTAATTCGACAGGAATAAGAGAGATGCCTCCGGTTTTATTAGGAGCCTGATTTTTTGTAACTATAATTTTTTTAACTTTTTTTGGAATAGACTTGTTGTTAAGTGGTTGAAGATCGACAGAGGTAATTCTGTTTTTGTATTTTACTTCGATAGCTAATTTTTCCTTGGGTAAATAAAAATCAAGTTCGGATGAATTCTGGTAATAGTAAAAATCCACATGGGATTTATTCAATTCCGAGGCAATAAAATTTTCAACCAATTTGGCCTTTTCGGAGGGAGCGTTATAAAATTTTTCCATTACGGAAAAGCTTAAAACTCCACTGATAAAGCTGTTGAATAGCCAAATAAGATATGGATCTGTTGTATAAAATTTCTTATTCTTTTTATGAAGCACTCTATTTTGATTTATATCATAGAATTTTGTTTCTTTTAGGAAAAAAGAGTCAGTTAAGAAAGTCAAGTATTCAATGGCGGTGTTTTTTGATCCAAGTTCAGCCTCCTCCGCCACATTCGTGTAAGAGGTTTGTGACGTTAGAGAAGCTAGGATTTTTTTGACAACTTCCTTTAAAAAATCTTCTTTTTTCCGGGCTTTATAAAGGTCACTTCGCAGCGTTTGTATATAGAGGTCGTTTTCAGGCGGTTTTTTGTTGATATTTCGCAAGAAACCACCATAAATTAAAAATTCTTCAAATAAACGCTCTGTTTGTATTAGTGTTTTTAGTCCTTTGTTATTTACATCTACACCTTTTAGCTTTAAAAAGTCTTTAAATGATATTGGCAAAAATTGAATATTCTTACCTTTGTTTCTTCTACCGGCTAGAAACTCACCACTTCTTTTAAGTAGAATACTGGATGAACCAGTCAAAAAAACCGTAGTTGTTTTAAGAATGCCGGAGTCACTAAGCCACTTTATTGCATAAGACCAGTTAGGAATCGAGGATACCTCATCAAGAAAAATTACTTTGATTGTTTTGACTGTTCTTCTGTCGAATTCAATAATCAAATCAATAATTTCCTGTTTTTTGGATAGAGCGTCACAGTTAAAAAAAAGTATCGCTCTCGAAGGAAATTTTGATTTCAATAAATTACGAATGTAGAGCTTAATGGCGGTACTTTTTCCTGTTTGTCTTGGGCCTGTAATGATATTGATATCACTATTACGAATCGGTAGATCCAATACATTTTTAGGCCAATATTTATAAGTTAGACTTAGGTACTCCTTTATTTTTTCATCATTTTCTATCTCACCTGGGTTATCCCACCAAGGATTTTGCAGTTGGGCATAAGTATAGTCAATCATACTGACTATTATAGACCTTTTTTAGTCAATGTCAATGACTAGAGAACTTGTCCATTTTTTACCTTTCTCATGAAGTATCTCACAAGAAGTAATGTCGGAATCAAGACTATTGAGTAAACAGCAAGCCAGATGAGGGCGGTGCCGAGTCTCCTTAGATGGCCGATTAATGATCTGACGGCTTGTCTGAAGATGACTTCGGGTCTCCAGGTTTCGGATGGGGCGTAGGGGAGTGCAAGTTCGTCGGTTGAGAGATAGATTGTGAGTCTGGCCATCTGGGCATTTTTTTCAAGGTAGTTTTGTTGGCCTATTACTGCGTCAATTTGGGACTGGAGATTAATGATCTGCTGTTGGACGTTCAAAATATCTTCAATTCTTGTCGCTTTGTCAAAAATTTCTTCAAATTTGGCTTTGGTTTTTTCCAGAGTCTCCAAACGGGCTTGGTTATCTACGTATTCGTCGGTCACATCCTGCCCGGATAAGTTTTCCGAGACTACTTTTACCGCGAGACCGCGGAATTGCTCTAGCGCAGACTGAAGCTGGTCTGAGGGAACCCTGACCGTGAGGGTTGCGGTCGGCGCGTCTTGCGGGTTATTAAGGTAGCTAGTGACCATGTACCCGCCCATAGACTCGACAGTTTGAATAATCTGGTTTAGACTCGCTCTTACGTCTTTAACCAAAAGCGAGAGGTAGGATTCGCTGATGACCATGCGGTTGGCAACGTCAGTGGTAGGCGGGGCTTCATAGGGGGGCATGATGTCCGGCATAGCGGGTGCAGCGAAACCGAGTTTACTCGTCTGGCGGGCCTCAAATCCCGTCATCGGGGCGCTGACCGATCCCTGAGAGGGAGAAAATTGCGAAAATTGCCTTGATCGCGCGGTGGAAAAGAATTTGGAATAGATAAAGTAAATGACAATGAGAAGAAGGATAAAAGTAAGTTTATGATTTTTAATCCAATTAAAAAGTCTATACATAAATTAAGTTAAAAAAGTAGATTCTGTCACTCGTGATCCCTTCTCTCCTGCGAGGCTCTGCGCTAAATACCCGCAATCCGCTTCTCGGAGAGACACCTCACTCGTGACACCTACTTTTTTAATAAATTAAGATCCAGTTCCGTCTCCGTCGATCATAGATTTAGACTAATTATTTAATTCTAAACTATGTTCCAGTATCTGGTCCATCCATATTTTTCAGATTAAATCTTTTTAGTGACAATGTCAATAGATAATGTTATGATTAATAATTGTTAATTGTTATTTGTTAATTGTTATTTGAGTGGACAAAGCACCTGATAAATACGGCCAGTTTTGGCAATATCTATCTCAAGAGCAAAAAGATCTGATACTGGAAGGGCAGTATTTGATGAACGATGTTATTCGTCACGGTAGCTATCACTTTAAAGACTACTCATTTTTGGTTTTTCCTTTTGCCAAAGCCTACGAGGGATTCTTAAAACAGCTCTTTAAAGATGTGAAGTTTATCTCCCATCTTGACTATATTTCCGACCATCTGCGCTTAGGCAAACTGATGTCCCCTAATCTTGAGGGAAGATTGGGCGATCGGTCGCTATTTAAAAAGATGAAGGAAGCCGTAACCAGGGATTTTGCCGAAAAGGTCTGGAATACCTGGAAGATGGGGCGGAATCAGATATTTCATTATTTTCCCCATAATACCAAGGCGATAAATTTTGCCGAGGCAGAAAAAATCATCGGACAAATTATTGAGACGATGGAAGAAGCATACGATAAGCTCAATATTAAAGATTAAAAATAAAATATCAAAAATACAAATTAAATATCAAATATTTCAATTTTGATATGTGTATTTTATCTTCTATATTTAATAATTAATGTTTATATGAAAGGCCTTACAAGTAACGAAGTCGAAATCCTGTTAGAAAAGCATGGACTAAATGAGATAAAGGAGCAAAGGAAAAAATCCATTATTGTCAAGTTTATCGAGCAGTTTAATAACTTCTTGGTGATTCTCCTGATTTTTGCGGCAGCTCTCTCATTTTTTGTGGGAGAGACAGTCGACGGGGTTCTTATTCTTGGCATCGTAATTTTGAATGCTCTTTTTGGATTATATCAGGAAGGTAAGGCTGAACAGGCAATTGCCATGCTGAAAAAGATGACAGTTACCAAGATCAGGGTAATACGTGACGGAAAAGAGCAGGAGATAGACAGCCGCTATCTTGTCCCCGGTGACATTATCTTTATTGAGGAAGGGACAAAAATTCCGGCTGATGCAAAACTCCTGGAAGTAAGAAATCTGGAAATCAATGAGGCGGCTTTAACCGGTGAATCGCTTCCGGTAGCAAAAAAAATCAAAGACGGGCTATATATGGGAACAATTGTAGTCAAAGGCAGGGGATTCGCAGAGATCAACTCAACCGGCATGAAAACTAAATTCGGACAAATAGCCAAAAGCATCGAAATGATAGAAGATTCAAAAACTCCCCTGCAAAAAAAACTTGAGGGGTTAACGAAAGTTATCGGAATTTTTGGAATAACGCTTTCTATTATAGTTTTTGTCCTGAATTATTATCAGGGAGCCGGACACTTCTCGGCATTTCTTTTGGCTATATCACTCGCGGTGGCGGTAGTTCCTGAAGGATTACCGGCAGTCATGACAATCACTTTGGCAATAGGGGTAAAAGAGATGGCAAAACGAAAAGCGATTATCCGGAAACTTTCGGCGATTGAGGCTTTGGGAAGCATTACTTTAATAGCAACAGATAAGACGGGTACTCTCACCACCAACAAAATGAAGGTAAAGGAAATCTTTGTGGATGAAAAAATTTATACCGAAGAAAAGCCTCCAAGTCTATCAAATCATCCCTATTCAAAAATGCTTATGGATGGCATTTTATGTTCTACGGCTTCTTTAGTCTATATTCATGATCATAATACTTATGATGTCTTGGGAGATCCGACTGAAGGAGCGTTGTTGCATCTGGGACATAGAATGGGCTTAATCCCTGAAATGGTGAGAAAAGAATGGAAAATAATAGATGAACAACCATTCGACAGCATAACGAAAAGAATGAGCGTCTTGGTTGAAAAAATACAAGATTCAAAATCAAAATTTCTTTTTTCAAAGGGTGCCCCCGAGTCGATTTTAGAAATTTGTGATTCAATATTGATCGGAGAGAGGCCCCAAATACTTACAAATTCGAAAATCAAATATATAGAAGGGATGATGGAAAAGTGGGCAAAGAAAGGATTAAGAATATTAGCATTTTCATATAAATCCCAAATCACAATTTCCAAGAAACAAATAAATCCCAAATCCCAAAATTCAAATTTAAATTCAGGGAAGTTGGAACTTGGAACATCCCAAGTTTTTTTAGGTATGGTTGCGATACATGATCCTCCCCGCCCCGAAGTCTTGGAAGCTCTTAAGAGAACCAAACAAGCAGGAATTAAAACGGTAATGATTACGGGTGATAATGAAATTACGGCAGAGGCAATCGGAGTATCGACAGGATTTATCAATGAGGGCGACGAAATTCTAACCGGTAAACAGCTCGACGAATATTCGGATGAGGATTTGCTGAAAAAACTTCCTAATGTAAAAGTTTTTGCCCGAACGACACCTTTTCATAAATCCCGCATAGTCAAGCTCTATCAAAAAATGGGTGAAATTGTAGCTGTAACCGGGGATGGAGTCAATGACGCAATAGCATTAAAGCAAGCAGATGTAGGTGTGGCGATGGGTCTGGTTGGGACTGATGTTGCGCGCGAAACCGCTGATATGGTGATCACCGATGACAACTTTGCCACGATTGTTAACGCTATTGAAGAGGGTAGAAATATAATTAAAAACCTAAGAAATGCAGTCAAGTATCTTCTTTCCTGCAATGTTTCGGAGGCTTTTTCCCTTATTACCGGCCTGATTCTCGGTATTCCCAATCTTTTTTACGCAATACAGCTTTTATATATAAATTTGGTAACCGACGGTATTCCGGCCCTAGCCCTTGCTTTTTCACCAAGAGAAGAACATTCGATGAAGCAATCTCCACAAAAGGAGTTAGAGCTTTTGTCCGGCTTTAGTAAGATATATATCTTTGCGGTTGGAGTGGTGGCGACTATTATTGTGCTTACATCCTATTTCATTTTTGCGGATGGACCGGTTTTTAGAAGAACAGCGGCTTTCTCGGTATTGGCGTTAATTCAGTCATTTATCTTTGTTGATTTATGGCTTTCCCATCAATCCTTACGCCGTCACTATAAAAAATTAATTTCCGGAATTTTCTTAGTCGCTTTCTCTGTCCCTTTTATTACCCAGTTTTTAATTATAAAAATACCATTGCTTGCGGAAATTTTTAAAGCTGAGACAGTATCCTTCAATTATTACTTGACTTTTGTATTATTGTCTTCGCTGGTATTTTTGGGAACAAAGAGTTTGAGAAGATTGATGGGGCATTGATAAATGATTTGGATTTGGGTGACCCTCCAGATCGGAGTCGAAAGACCTTAATATTAATAACTTTAAAAGTTAATAACACCTGCAACATACAGCAGAAGTAAAAGTTAAAATATCATAACGAAGCAATTTCCAAATTCTAGATAAGTTATTCATATCTTTTGGTAAATTCTAAAATTTTCTTTTTTACTTCAGGATCCTGAATTATTCGTTCGAATCTGGCTTGATTATTTTTATCATAACCACTAACGAAGCTATCATTTTTGTACTTTTCGCGAAAGCCAGACTCAAGTATTAAAAGTATAGCTAATTTATCCTCAAAATCTAAAGTTGCTCCTCTAACATCTTCATCTCTCCCTGATTCTTCATTCATTCTGCCGACCTTTTCCGATGCGCCAATTTGATAAAGTTTGGTTGCGTCTCCTTTTAGAGCCCTAACTATTGTATTAATTTTTTTATATTTTTTGCGAGCTTCGACCACTTTATTTAAATAAGAAATTAAGCTACCAGTAATTGGGCTAAAAGCTTCGGATCGGACAATTTCATTAACTAGAGTTTGGTCATCAAATCCAATCGCTTCTCGTACCAAGTCAGTATTGGAATGTATATGTTTTAGATAATCTTCCTGTGTTTTTAAATTTGCTTCTCCTTGTAAATTAAAAAGACCAGCTTCAGGATCATAATTGCCGTCCGGTGTAACACCAAACATAAACATAGCCATAGCCTGATCCATATCTCCGGAAGCGAAAGTAGCGTCCAATCTCAGCCTACAATTTTCGTCGTCAGTAATTCTGGCTAAAGGAGTATCATTACTTGACCTTATTACTTCTGCTAATTTATTGAGGTAGTTTATAACTGCTTTTACGTCATCTTTATCTAATCCAAGTGTCTCAGAAACTGTTTCAATAGCTTCATTATTATATCCTATTTTGATTTTATTTGGAAAATTTTTAGCGAGTTCCCTTATTTTCACCAGTTGAGGTTGTGAATGTCTTTGGAGAAGTGTATTTTCAAAAACATGTCTAATCAATCTTTGACTTAATTCTACAGCTTCAGGACTCTTTCCTTGAGTAAATTCTATAAAAAAAAAGCCCTCGTCGCCCCCCTGTTTGTCTCTAATAGGACTTATATATATTCCTAGTTCCTTAGCCCGCTCCAGCATTCCTCTTGCCGGTGAATTTTCCTGAAAGTATTTTTGCATTGAAGCATTGAAATCAGCTACTCCTTGATCTAGCCGTGGATAGGTGTCGGTTTTAAACGTAGAAGGGTCCCCGGATGTTAACGACCTGGATTCATTAATAAGACCTTGAGCCATAGTATTTAATAATTCATCAAACTTATCATGACCATAAACATCATTACCTATCTTGAAGTTTTCCAGGTCGTAAGCTATGATGTCGAAGTTAGCGAGTATTATGCTTTCCGGATTTTCCAGCCATTTTTCCAGCACTTTTCTTTGAACTTCGTCCATTAAAGTCGCTCTTAGATAAAGGCCAGTATATCTATCTACTTTAGCCTCCTGATTTATTGCAAATCTAAAATCAGTTATTATGCATGTTGTATAGAGACTTAACATTCGTTCGTACTGACTTTGTAGACTGCTTCTTATATCATCTAGAGTTTTTCTAACGGTTGGAGATTGGTTTTCACTTTCCAAGATGACTAATTTTTTTTCAGTTGCATTTTTTTCGTTTTTATAAGATTCTTTAGTTCTGTGTAACTCATTGAGTGTTTCCAGAAATCTTCCTCTTTCATTTGGTGGAAGTCTGCCGGCTATTTTTCTTCGCGCCAAGTTTATAACTTCAGCGCCATCAGCCGATTTGGGCTTCTCCTTGAATAGAACAGTATTAATTGCTTGTTTAATAGCGTTAACTCCGACTTCAGGTCCTGGGTTGGGCATTTTTTTCAGTAGAATTAATTAATTTTTTTAGTGTTTGGTTGGCGAGTTTTCTTAAGTGCGGATTTTTATCAATAGAAAATAGTGTATCGGTTAAAGCGGTAAAATTTTTCTTTTTAATTTTACTTATTTTTTTGATCATGTATACAGTTTAGCAAAAGATGCAAGGGGAAATATTATTAAAAATGTAGTTAAACTGTTGCAAATATTAAATACCCCTTTTCATCACATTTTCGCACTTGGCTTTTTACTATAGTGAATTTTAACCCTTGACCCCGCTAGAACTCTTACCTTCTCCCGTGCTCTACGTGCACGCGTCGCAGGGGCGAGTCTACGGGGTTTGCGAGGTATTTTGAATCAAATTCAAAATACCCCTTGACAAATAATATAGGATATGTTTATATTAATTATATAGTTAGTTTTTGCTCTTTAAAAGTCACAAAAATAAATTAGAAGGATCCGATTATAAGTTACTATAAGATTATATGAGAAGGGACGAAACAACTCTTATAATCCACCACGTGCCGAGGGATTTCAGAAATGAACCCGCAGGCGGGGTGGGAGGGTAAGAAAGATACCAAGTTTTAAGACTTTAGTTTTAAGAATAACCAAGACAACAATTTCAAAACTAATTAAGTCAACAGTCTAAAAGCTAAAGTCGAAACCTACGCGCTACCGAGTCCGGAGAGCATTTCGAAGGACTCGGTGCGTTTTTTTTATATTAATTTTAGAATCTAAACAAGCTTCAGAAGTATCATCGAGGTATTCATTCATAAATATATTCCGCAAAGCAAATCCGGTACTAATTACTATAGGTTTTTGGTATAATACCAGGGTATATGAATCGTTTTGTGGGTGAAACGCTACGATATTTTATGGGAGAAGTCGGTGATAAAGAATACTGGTCAGGATTTGATGCCAGGCTAGATCGATCTTTAATGAGATATTTAGATCGGATAGTTCCTTTAGTTGATAAAGCTCGGAAAAACTACCTTAAAATAGGTTTAATAGGATCGTTGGCCATCGCTTTAATTGCTGCCGGCTGTAATTTAATAACTGAATCTGATGACGACCGGTTCGAACCAATTGTAACGATTGATCCTTCTGCAAAAGACAGAGTCGAAGATCCCCAAGCTTTAAATGAGTTGGTTAATGTTTTGGGAGAAATGGTACAGGCTAGAAGAAAAAATGAAATCACTTTCATATCAAAGAGAATAAGTCTGGAGGAATACCTTGAAGTACACGAGAAAGTATTCGGAAGTGGAAGAGATGATGGAGAATACTTTTATAACTATATCACTAAAAATAATGATCCCGCTGGAGGATTACACGCTTCATTTGACGATTCAGAAAGAATTATAGTCGTTGTTGATACGCTTTCAGGTGATGAAATCTACAGGTCTGCAGAATTTAGCTTAATTACAGCTATATCAGGTGAGCTTGCTCATAGCAGGCCGTATGAAGGGAAGATTGGCGAGTGTGAAGAGTCAGATACTAGAGATTGGCCGATTGCTTATGGTATTAGTATTGGAGCTACAGATAAAGCAGCAGGAAAAATTCGAGATCCTAAATCTATTTTAATGGTTCTAAGATGTGCTAATGGAAAAACTGTAGAAATATCTACAGAACCTGAATATTATGAAGCTGGTTATAAGAAAGAAGGATTATTTGGGCTGGCTCAAAAAGCACTTAATTCTAAAAACTGGCCGGAAGCTAAAATTAAATAAATTCCGTCAATTCTCCAGAGTAGAGGTGTCACCGAGGGGTTGGCCGAGTTCCTGGGCTTTCAGGACGCGGCGCATGATTTTTCCGCTGCGGGTTTTGGGAAGTTTATCTACGAAGTCTATCTCATCAGGAGAGGCAATCGGTCCGATCATCTTGCGGACCTGTTGGACCAACTCTTTTTTCAAATCGTCGCTTGGAGTCTGACCTTTTTTGAGTATGACAAATGCCTTGATTTTTTCACCCTTTACCTCGTCAGGTTTGCCGATTACGGCCGCTTCGGCGACAGACTGGTGCGACACAAAAGCACTTTCCAATTCTGCCGAACCTAATCTGTGTCCCGATACTTTAATAACGTCGTCATTTCTTCCAATTATCCAGTAATATCCATCCTCGTCTTTTTTGGCGGAATCACCTGAAAAATACATAAAATCTGCAAAATTCTGCGGTAGATTCTGTCGCTCGTGAGACTTCTCTCCTGCGAGGCTCGTGCCTTCACTCCGCACATCCGCTTCTCGGAGAGCCTCATCACTCGCGACACCTACCGCATTTGTTTTGTGAGATTTTGTATTTGTAAGCAATTCATTCTCAAAGTAGGTTTCCAAATATTTTTTGGGATTATTATAGACGTCGAGCAGCATAGAAGGCCAGGGCTTTTTCATAACTAAAAATCCCTGAGTGTTAGCAGGAACGGATTCTCCCTTTTCATTTACCAGATCCGCCCCGACTCCGAAAAAGGGTTTAAATGCCGATCCCGGCTTCAAATTTACACTGGGTACGGGTGTAATCATAAACATTCCGGTTTCAGTCTGCCACCAGGTGTCCATAATCGGGCATTTTTCCTTGCCGATAACTTTGTGGTACCAGAGCCAGGCTTCAGGGTTGATCGGCTCGCCGACACTGCCTAAAATTTTTAGAGATGAAAGATCGTATTTATTTGGAATTTCGTCACCTAGCCTCATCAGGGCGCGGATTGCAGTTGGCGCCGTATAGAATTTTGTTATTTTATATTTCTGAATCAGTTCCCACCAGATACCGGGGTGGGGATAATCGGGTGTAGCCTCATAAACAAAAGTAGTTGCTCCGTTCATCAGTGGGGAGTAGACGATATAGCTGTGGCCGGTGACCCAACCGGCATCGGCGGTGCAGAACCAGATATCTTCCGATTGCAGATTAAATACCCACTTTAAAGTGAGGTAAATTCCGACCATGTACCCACCATGGGAGTGGAGAACACCTTTTGGTTTTCCGGTTGAGCCGGAGGTATAAAGCAAAAATAAGGGGTCGGTTGCTTCCATAATTTCGGTTGAGCAGAGAGTGTCGGCCTTAGACATGAGCTCGTGATACCAGTGATAATATACACCAGATAAACCGGACGACTGAAGACCGAGGTCAGAAGACTGAGATTCAGATAAATCTGATTTTCCGTTTTCTGTATTCTGATTCATCCGTCTTATCAAAATAACATCTTTTACGCTTTCAATTCCGTTTATCGCTTCTTCGACGGTTTTTTTGGAATCAAGAATTTTATCCTTGTAGGGATATTTATCCGTGGTGATAACTATTTTCGATTGTGCATCCATGACTCTATTTTTTAGAGCATCGGCAGAAAAACCGGAGAAAACTACCGAATGGATCGCGCCGATTTTTGCACAAGCGAGCATGGCGATAAATTGTTCGGGGATGCGGGGCAGATAGATTGTTACTCTGTCTCCTTTTCTGATACCCAGGGATTTAAGAGCGTTGGCGAATTTGCTTACTTCGGTATTCAATTCAGCATAAGTAAAACGTCTCTCACTCATATTCTGACCGACCCAGACGTAGGCGAGTTTGTCTTTAACCGGTGTTTTTTGATGCCGGTCAAGAGCGTTATTGACAATATTGCATTGTCCTCCGACAAACCAGCGGGCATAAGGGTATTTCCATTCAATCGTCTTGTTCCAGGGTTTAAACCAGGACAGTTCCTTGGCGATATTTTCCCAGAAGGCTTCGGGATCTTCCTGAACTTCTTTATAGAGTTTTTCGTAGTCTTGAACGTAGGAATTGTCGATTATTTGTTGAGAAGGATTAATTATCATTGTTACCTGGTTGCCTTGTTACCCGGTTACCTCGTTATTTGTTGAACAAGGTAACAAGCAAACTAGTTAACTAGGTAACAGGTTAGTATGTTTATTGTGAGGGAAGTCACCGGAAAAATCAAGTGGAACGACCTTGCATGCGATCGCACGAAAAGTCGTTAGAACGTTAGAAGGCAATTTAGGCTTGAAAAGAAAACGAAAAAAAGTATAATTCGATTTAATGGGCTCTTCTCTGATTATACAAGGAGGGAATAAAGAACAATTCAGACATAATAATAAAGTTAGATTTAGAGGAGAAGAAGGTATTATACAAGAGGTTTTAATCTTAGGCCAAGTAGTTGCGACTTTAAGCCAAACTTTTCGAGAATTAAAATTCAGTGATGAGCCTACCGTTCTCCTTAATGTTACTATCACTTCTCCAAAAGAAAAAGAGGGCAAAACTGCAACATGGAACGCTCTTGATGTAAGCAAAATATAAAATTAATTCTACCTTGCTGAGAAAGATGTTAGTTCAGCGATAAAAACGTTTAAGGAATGAAGCCGTCTTGTTATTTGATAACTCTTTACTGCTTCAAGAAGCTTACGGGCGTTGTCATTTTCTTCGAAGTGGTGGTAGACTGACAGCAGTAAATTTTTTTACCTAGTTATCTGAAAGCTTTTGACCTGCGTTAACAAATTTTTTGCATACCCCTTTATCTTCATAGTGGCGGTTATAGATTTTCAAGAATATCTTTTTTTAGTTTGGAAAAACCGTGTTGATTGAAATTTAGTTCAGGGATTTCTTTGGTTATTGTGAATATTTCTTTGAGTAGTTCTAAGTTTGTATTCAGATTATAATTTTTGATTAAGTTTTTAAAATAGCTGAAGTCAAAGTTTTCTGATGCGATTAAACTAACTATATCTATTAGATCCTTTTGACCTTTGATGCTTGCTTTTCTGCTTTTATAAGCTGTAACTTTTGATATAAGAAGAATTTCTATTTTTGGAAGAGTGAAACCCTGTATGTTTGCAGTATTTTTGATAATATCTTGAGCGGGTATTCCAAGCTCCGAATAAAAAGGTAAATATATATCTACATCTATCTCTTCAAGTTTTATCTGATATTTTTTGAGCCTTTCATTTTTCTCCAATGGGAAGTCTTTTTTTATTTTTTCCAGTTCAAAGAAGTCAATAATAATGTCTATATCTTTTGATTTTAGGGCTTTGGTATAGAAATAAACCGCCCAGCCACCGATTAAAACGAATTTGTACTTTTTCTTTAGATCAGTTAAAAGCTGGAAGCTTTTGTCGGTAAGGTATTTTTGATAAAAATCGTTCATTGTTTTAACCTTTTTTTAATTTCTAATAAGGTTGCTTCCTGAAAGTCCTTAGCATACCATTCCGGCAGATTCCAGAGATCAACAAATAATTGAGATAAAGATATTTGTAACTGGTTACTGGTTACTAGTGATTTGTTACTAGTTAATATAAAAATATTAGGACTTCCTTCTTTCTTAGGAAATCTTTTAATCACATTGTTCGGATTATTTGAATAAAAATAGACCCGATCATAATCGCTTGGTACTCTCTTAAAAAGTAAGCGAAAGGCGGTATAAGCTGTCGGAGTAACATCAGCAGGCATTAAGCCCTCGCGTTTAAATACTGGAAGATTGGAATAAGTTGAGTAGACGATATCTTTTTTCAGATTTCGTCGGGTTGCCCAGAAAAAAAGCAGCCTCTCCCAGTCAATAACTTGTGAAGAAGTCTTGCTAACTTTTATGATATTAAGCTCGCGAATCGGAATTAAGGCATGATTGACGACGCTTGTTGACAAGCTGTATTTATTAGCTAATTCGGTGATAGTAAATTCCGGATTATTCTTCTCGATTGTTCGGTCGAGAAGATCTTTCCAGATGTATTCGATTTTGAGCATATTAGAATTGTGTCATTCCCGCGTTTACCCTGAGTTAAATCGAAGGGAAAGCGGGAATCCAGTAAATAGATCCCGCATCAAGTACGGGATGACCTGCAATTAATGAAAATGCAGGTCATTTTCTATTTTAACTAATAATCTTTGTGCCTGTTTTCTATAATAATAGAAAATAAAAAGTTTGTCAAGTCTAATAGACCTTGCAAAGAAGAAGAAGTATATTAGTCTCATGGTTGAAGATAATAAATTAAAAATTCCATCATTGGGAGAATTAGGCACAAAAGAATATGAAGCTACTGGTGAGTGTAAATGGAAGTGTGGTTTTATTCATTCAGCTAAATCCACTCGTCAGATATTGGCAGATGAAGTGCTGAAAGCGGTACTAGCGCTTCATTATCCAACTTGCCCAAACAATCCTAATAAAAACTCTTCTACAATTTGACTTTTTGAAGTAATTTTTTCGTCCATTCGACTCGGATTCGACAAGCTCATCCTCGCTCAGGACGAAAAAATTATCGAGTAATTTGAAAGGATTTAACTTCTTGCAATAATTTTTTCGGATACTCGTTTTCTTCAAAGTGGCGGCGGACGGGTTGGAGTAACTTATCAAGTAATTCAATAGCCTTAGATTTGATGTCGAGAGGATGGATTTGTTTTTCCTTGAAAAGGCGTTCAAGATTCTCGTAAGAATTGAGAATTACAGGGCCGCCGAATTTTTGCGGGCGCGTTACAACAATATTTTGTAACTGTAATTTGTCGAGCGACTCAAACAGAATATATTTGTAATATTCCAGAATCGGATTTTCTTCAACAATTCCCTCAGGACAGTAGGCTTTATTAATCTTTCTTTTGATGTCCTCATAGGTGTCGGTCATGAAGATGGCACTGTCCGGTAAGGATTTACTCATTTTACGCTCAATTGTTTTTTGAATTTTTAAGTTCGACAGATTCTGTCGCTCGTGAGACTTCTCTTTCCTGCCTTCGCTAAAGCTTCGGGGGGACAAGCTGCTTGCGCTTCCGTGCCCCTCGTAGCTGGAAGCGGAGTGGGGTCGAAGAGTCTCATCTCTTGCGACACCTGTCGAACTTGAAGATTTTAATAATCCCATTAGCATATGATGACTAACTACTACCGGTTTCCAGTAGCCGAGAAGTGGGCCGATTTCACGGGCTAACATGTTTATCTTACGTTGGTCCATACCGAGTTGAGTAATTTTGGCTCCCAGCATGAAAATATCCGCTACCTGCATGCAGGAATAGATAATATGGGCTCCGGTTAGAGCGTCAAGGGACTCTTGTCTGCCCATCATCTCGGCTGTTCTGATGAATCTTTTTAAGGCATTGGATTTGCCGATATTCAAGACAAGTTTCCAGTAATCAGGATTCTTAACCATATCCGATGCCCACTTGAATTCGACGTTAGAAAGATCCATGCCTGAAGCTTTCCAGACCTCAATAAAATATTTACCGGTAGTTTTGATTTTTTCGAGGTCTCCGCCGAGTTTGTTATTCGCCATTGCGTGCCAGTCGGCTACCCACATTCTAAACTTGATACCTGCTTTAGTTATTTTGTTGATGTTGATCGCCCGGACAATCCCCTGTGCGATATGAATTTGGCCTGACGGTTCAAAACCGTCATAGGCGTAGAGTTGCTCGCCGCTCTCAAGAAGTTTCTTAAGTTCATCTTCCTGGATTATTTCTTCCCCAACCTGTTTGATGAGATTTAATCTTTCTTCTATGGTCATTTGGTTTGTTTATAAACTTTCTATAAAAAGGCCATATTCCACATCTTCAGTATTTTGAATTTCTTTGGCATACTTTAAAGCTGCTTTTAAATCCATAAATGCTTTTTTGTTTTAGCTTCCTGAAGATTCAACATCTTTAAACGATATTTCATATTTATTCTTAGATTTCTTAAGGATGATTATTGAATTAGCTGACATTTTTAAAATAAGTAAAACTTATAAATAAATAACCCCTTGTTTATATTAATGATACTACTGGAAATTAAAAAATTTTATTTGAATTTTTTGAATAGAATTCATTTAGAGTTTTTTTTAGCTTTTTCTTGCTTTCGCATGTCAAAGATGAGAATGAGAAGAACTAAGAGACTAATTATGAGAGTAATATTGCCTATCATTGTTTTCTTAAGACCAAAAAATAAAAGATTAACGCCAGAATTGAGCTTAAAGTTCCAACTATATATATATAATCCTGCGTAGAAATTATCATAATTTATATTCTATCTTCTTGTAATAAAAATTGCAATAAACAAAAAAACTAAAAACCAGATGAGTCCTTGACTAAAAGAACGTATTATCTGGTCTAGGGTTAAATTTTTCGAGATGACCGGAGAGATAATCCCCACAACGAACCAAGCTACGGAGATTTGACCAAAAACTTCAGCTATGATTATCTTCTGATTTTTATTTAGTTTCATGGAAAAGAATTGACTCAATTTATTATAAACAATAAAAATCATTTACGCTTGATTTTGGCAAAGAGAGAGAGGGTAAACTATGGGATATTATGGCAGAAAGAATAAAAAATCCTGTAACTAGGAAAATTACAGAGTCAATTTATCCTATTTCGGGTGGTTCACCAGGCGTAAATGATATACTTTATCAAATATATTTTCCTTACCTAATAAGGAATATTATGTGTAAACCTAAACAATTAACTGAATACATGGTGGATGACCTTACATAAAATGGAATACAACTCAAAAGTGATGAGGAATTTATGCAAAGTGATGCCTATGAGGAACAAATAAAAAAATTGATAGAGTATAAAGAACAAGTTCTAGAGAAAAGACAAAAAGCTTCTGTAAAATCGTAAATAATTCTTCAAAATTACTGTTGAATTTGGGAAAAGGGTTGCTATACTTAATTCGTTATCCAGTTTTCAGCTCCATTGAGCTTCACGAATAACTGCTATATTTTATTCAAAGATATTCAAAATTTGATTGTGACTACGCATATATATATCAAATATCAAAAATCAAATAGCAAAATGACAATGAAAAATTCAAAAATTTCCCGAACATTTTACATTTTTATTTGTCGTTTTGATTTTTAATATTTTATTTTTGATTTTAATGAAGGGTGGTGATTTAGGATGAATAAGAAATTATACGTAGGGAATCTTTTGTATGAAGTAACAGAGGATGATCTTAAGGCTCTTTTTGGAGCAGCTGGGACGGTTGTTTCAGCCGCGGTGATCAGATATCAGGATACCGGAAGATCAAAAGGATTCGGATTTGTCGAAATGGAAACCGAAGAGATGGCTCAAAAAGCAATTGATACACTGAATGGTCAAGACCATAAAGGAAGAAAACTCGTCGTTTCCGAAGCCAGACCACCTAAGCCAAAGACAAATTATGGAGGCGGAGGAGGATATGGCGCAGGAAGCAGGGATGATTTTAATAGAGAATGAGCGATTAGAATTTAGGTAAAAGGTAATGAAGCTAGTTTGGTTAGAGGGTTTGGAAATTTGTTTTTTAACACTAACTTCTTTGCCACTTTTCAATACTGGCTTCTTAACCTTAACCTAATTTCCAGTCAACTATAGTAGCGTAGATATTTATCTTTTAAAGAAGATAATTTGTTGGATTCGATAGATTCTCTGATAATGCTCATTAGGTCAGTATAAAACTGTATATTGTGAACGGTAGCGAAGAAGAAAGCGCGGGGATCTTTTTGAGAAAATAATTGGGCTAATTGGACAAATGTGACTGATTGGGAACAAGCTGCACACCGACAGGTTTTATCGAAAACCTCATCTACGTTTTTCATCTTTTTAACATTAACACGACCTTTTAAAGTGTAAAGTATACGGTGGCGGGCTTCACGGGTTGGTATGACGCAGTCAAAAGTATCAATTCCCCTTTCTATGCAATCAAAAATATCCTTAACCTGGCCGATACCTAAAAGATGGCGAGGTTTTTCCTCAGGAAGATTGGAGATAGTCCAATCGATTATGTTATGCATATCTTCTTTTGACATCCCGAGCGAACCGCCAATCCCATAGCCGGGAACGTCCAGTTTAGCCATAAATTTTGCAGATTGAAGTCGAAGATCTTCGTATTCGCCACCCTGGACGATTGCAAATAAAGCTTGCTTTTCAGAGAAGTCGGAAGTCAGAGGGCGGAAATCTGAAGACAGACTATCTGATTTATCAGATTTTCCGGAATTCTGATTTCTGACTACTGTTCTCTGATTTATCTGAAGATATTTTACGCATCGTTTCAACCATTCGTGAGTACGACTTAATGCTTTTTTTGTATATTCATAGGTATTAAGCGGCGACGTGCATTCGTCAAAGGCGAAGATAATGTCGGCTCCGATTTGCTGCTGAATCTGCATGGATTTTTCCGGCGAAAGCATTAGTTTTTCCTCGTTGAAAGTGAATTCTACTCCTTCATCTGAAATATTAAGAGGATTGCCAGTATCAAAAAGTAGATTCTGTCTCAGTTTTTTTACCGTCAGTGCTCGCTTCGGATTCGATAGCTCTCGACTGCGCGCTGCCGGGATCCCTAAAACTTCGACTCCTCCTTTTTGATCTTCTTCCGGAAAAATATTTGCAATCTTACCGACACCCTGGGATTTTCCAAATCCCAGGGAAAAAACCTGGAAGCCGCCACTATCGGACATAGTTGGTTTTTGAAAATTTGCGTAGTCGTGGACTGTATTACCATCTAGATCACGGCCGTTACTTAGATGGTATATTTTATCTACTATTTTTTTAGTCCAGAGATGATAGGTGTTGACGATAATCAGATTGACCGGGAGTTTAGGAATGTATTCCTTGGGAATTGCCTTCAATTCTCCTTCAGTCGCGACGAATGCCAACTCAGGGGTTATAAGTTTGTCGTGGGGGGTATTAAATTCGGCAAGCCGGGCCTTGTTTTTTTTAGCCCGACTAAGGATATTGAACTCAAACATGATTTGATTTTTGCAATTTAATATTAGATTGTTATTATATAAAAATGGAGGTACAAATTATTCTTTATATTTTTTCTTTCGGAGTAATTTGGTATGCGGCGGGATTAATCGTAAATTCGGTTGCCAGAATTGCCCATAAACTAAATCTTTCATCTTTTTCAGTTTCATTTTTTGTGTTGGGAATTCTGACATCCATACCTGAGATATCGGTCGGGATAAATTCTCTGATAGATAATAAACCGGAGATATTTGTAGGTAATTTAATTGGCGGGATTATTGTTTTGTTCCTTTTGGCTATCCCGCTATTGGCTGTTTTGGGAAAAGGGGTTAAGCTGACGCACCAGATGTCTAGGGACCATCTGCTTTTTTCTTTGTTTGTAATATTAGCGCCGGCATTATTCGTAATGGATGGGAAAGTAACAATAATTGAAGGAATCGCTTCTGTTATTTTGTATATTGCGCTCTATTTCGTAATAGAACAGAAAAAAGGATTATTGGAAAGAATTCAAGACAGTTTTGTTCATAACAAAGATCAGGTTGATAATGATTTAATTAAGCTGGCAACCGGAGCAGTAGTTATATTTGTCGTAAGTAAATTTGTGGTTGACAGTACAATCTATTTCTCCAATTATTTTAATATTTCTTCCTATCTTATAAGTCTAATGATAGTATCGATCGGCACCAACCTGCCTGAGTTGTCCTTGGTTTTCAGATCTTTGTTGTCAAAGAAACAGGAGGTAGCCTTAGGTGACTATCTTGGGTCTGCAGCTGCAAATACATTAATATTTGGAATTTTAGTTATTGTGAAGGGCTCTGAATTTTTTGTCAAGAACCATTTCCTACAGACGTTTATTTTTGCATTTGCCGGATTATTGTTGTTTTATCTGTTTTCAAGATCTAAGAAGGATATATCCAGGAAGGAAGGAACGATTTTACTTCTAATATATATTCTATTTTTAGCAACCGAGATCATGTAATTTCCAAATTGCAAATAAGACTTGTACTGATATAATAAGCTAATGGAAATTCCAAAATGGGCACGTTTAGCAATTCCATCAGCGGCTCTCCTTGTTACAGGCTTAGCTTGTAGTGTTGAATCATCCGATAATAGAATAGGATCGGGAATTTTGCCTGAACAAAAGTTGAATTTCAATCCGGCAGAATATCACGTAACCGGCTATTTTTGTTTAGATCGCAATGATGATAATAGGTGTAGCGCGTTTGAGGGTGATTTGCCGATAATTGGTCAGAACATATATTTTAAAGTTATCTATGGTAAAACTAAAACAATTAGCAAACCTTTATTTACGGATGAAAACGGGATAGCTACTGATGTAAAACCATTTGAGGAGGTAGCAGATGTGATCGATACAGGAAACGGCAGGGTTATTATATCTGATAATGAAATAATCCCTCCGCCTGATTTAATTAAAATAAAGTTGACAGATGGTAGTGTTATAACAGTTTGCAGAGGTCCTCAGGGTAAAATATACGATATTTTTCACGAAATCCATGAATTTACCTATAATGATCGAAATTGTGCAGATCGTCTGAAAGAAATTACTAATAACGGTTTTAAGCAAAGAAAAAATAGTCACATTGCAGATAAGGGAGAAATATTTAATGTAGCAGGGGTAACTTCGTAAAAATAGTTAAAAACTATAAGGAACTTTGAGTTTGAAGTAGATTTTGAAAGTAAGTTATTTCCTATTAGGAGATGGGGTAGGAAAATAGGTTATTTCTCGTTCTACATTTAACAATCAGTCTGTACACCTATAATCTGTAGAGTGAGGTAAAACATAATTTTTACAGTCTCCAGGAAGAATCGGATTACCTTCAACCCAATTTGAATATGTTCTAGCGCTAACACACAGAGATAAAATTCCCAAAGCGAGCCTAGTTATAGTACTTTTTTTCATAAACTTAATTATATCAAGTATTATTTTGGATTCAATTCATAAGGCACCTCGAGCTTAAAGGAGTTTCTAAGAGCAAATTGTATTATTTTTTCGGCATTAGGAAACTGTTTTTCGCTTACTCCGTTCGCTAGATTCTTCCCCTTCGATGGACTCAGGGTCAGAATGACAGAGGAGGCGATTTTCTGCAGGGGGATTTTCTGGTCAAAGTATTGATAGAGGACTTGGTCGGCTTCTTGATAGGAAAAGCCGAACTCGCCTTCGTCGGTTTGTTCATTCCAAAGTCCGGCTGAAGGTTTGGCTTTGATAATTTCTTCAGGAACTTTGAGATATTTAGCCAGTTCATAGACTTGGGTTTTGTAAAGATGAGTAATCGGTTCAATATCCGATGCTGCGTCGCCAAAACGAGTGAAGTAACCCAATAAATGTTCTGACTTATTTTCCGTACCGAGGACTAAGGCATTATGTTTTTTGGCCAGGTCGAAGAGAATAATCATCCGGATACGGGCCATAATGTTGCCTAAGCGAATTCTCCGGATTGGTAATTGGTAATCGGTAATCAGTAATTGATTTTTCAGTTCATCGACGGTTTTTTGAATAGGGAGGAAGTACTGATTTTGAGGTGGAATATGAAGGATGTGACAGATGTGATTAATTAGACTGATGTGAGGTTCAAAATAGTAAAGGTGTGCAATAAATATATTTTCTGAAGGGATAGCTTTACTGGATAAATAAAGGCTGGTTGTTGAATCAATTCCCCCGGAAAATCCGATGACTAAATTTTTTAATCCGGTACTCTTTAGCGTTTGTGAAATAAATTTTCCGATTTTTTCTGTTTCCTTTTTTGGATTAACTGCAGGAAGTATTAACATAAATAATTTGGATTAGCTTATGATAGCATATCTATTTATAACATACCTTCAAATGCGGCTACATAATGTTTTTTCAACCAATTTGCAGAATATGGTAATAGCCCTATTACATTAAGGGAACGTTTTAATATGTGTTTTTGATTTTCTTTTGCTGTGCCTAAATTTTGGATTTTAGGCAGATCAACTTGATCAATATTCGAAGGATAAATTTCTTCGGCAGGCATAGGAATTTCGCCACGAAGCATACTAATCAGTTCAGAATTTGAATGTGGATTATAGAAAGGAGTTGATCTATCTTGATAAGGTCCTGAATCTAAAGCGGAATCTTTTCTTAAATGAGTTAACCTTAGTTGGATTCTTTTAATAGGTACAGCATAAAATAAATCTATTTCATCCTCACTTTTTAAGACGTAATGTCTAAGCTGAGATTGATTATCAATAATCTGAAGAATAGGTGAAATCAACCTGAGATTAAAAAATTGCACTGCAGCGTCGGCAATAAAAGAAATATTATCCGGAATCAATTGGCTAAGAAGAAGATTGACTCTTTTTTCATCAGCTAAGAATAATTTTAATTTTTCATTTGGGATGTCAGAATATGATTTTTTTCTGGAAATACATGTCCAGATATATTCAGTTAGTTCTGAAAAGGCAAGTTTAGAGGGATAATTTTTTAATCTAAAGTCCGGTTTGCCAGTAAGGTCGCCGGAATGGTTTTCTCTAACCATTTATATTTCTAAAACTTACAAAAAAATGAAACTAATGTAATCAGGATTTAAAAGTATGAATTGTAACAATGCAATACTGTAAAATACAGTCGTATGGTAATCAATGAAAGAAAAAAATTCAAGACCGGTTTTTTAATAGGAAGATTCCAGCCTTTCCATAAAGGACATCTTCGTTTGATCAAAAAATCTTTTGATTATATTGATGAATTGATAATAGGAATAGGGAGTGTTGGGATAACTGACTTGGATAATTTTTTGTCCTACGATGAAAGGAAAAAAATGTTGAAGTTAGTTATTGAAAAAGAACGATGGAAGACCAAAGTTAAAAAAATTATCCCGCTTAAGGATTTTTATAATGACAGACTTTGGTTAGATCATAGTGTTGATATGGCGGGCAAGTTTGATGTGGTGATAGGGAATAATGAGTGGACAAATGGGATATTTGAGCGTGCAGGATATAAAATCTTGCGGCTGGGATTTTATAAAAGGTATTTATATGAAGGAGTCAAAATAAGAAAACTTATGAGGCTAGGAAAGATCTGGGAAGATAGAGTGTCTGAATATTTAATAAATATTATTAAAAAATAAAAGTAGATTCTGTCAGAAAATTCTCTTCGACTTCGCTCAGAGCAAGCATTCCCTTTTTCCTGAGATTGTCGAAGGATTTCTTTTCTGCCAGCTGCTTTTTGAAATAAATGAAAAAATATCAACATATAATTTATGCGGGGACTTTTGACAGACTGCATATTGGTCATAAAAAAATGCTGGAGAGAGCATTCGAGCTTGCGGAAAAGGTGTCAATCGGAATTACATCCAGCGAAATGGTAAAGGATAAGGTCTTAGGTAAGATAATCGAGAAATTCAATATTAGATATTCAAGATTAGAAAAGTATCTTAAAAGTAAAAATCTATTAAAGAGAGCTACATTTTTTAAACTGGATGATATATTCGGGCCGTCAATAAAGGATAATTTTTTTGATTCAATTTTGGTGACGGAGTGGACAAAATCAAACGGATTTAAGATTAATGACTTAAGACTTAAGAATAATTTAAATCCGCTGAAGATAATAGTGGAGCCGCTTGTAAGAGGAAATGACGGGGAGGTAGTGACGTCGGAGAGAATTAGAATGGGAGAGATTGATAGAGAAGGACACCTATATGGAATAAACAAATATACAAATAAACAAATTTCAAATGAAAAAAAAGAGTTAATTTTACCAAAATATTTAAGGGAGGAGTTGAGGAAGCCATTGGGAAAAGTTATCAGTGGATCTGTTGATCGGCTCTCTGAGACGGCAAAAGAAGTCATAAAGTCTATAAAGTCCTTAAAGTCAAAAGTAACAATGACCATTGCAGTTGGAGATATTGTGACAAAGTCTTTGATTGATGTGGAATTTAAGCCGGACGTGAGTATAATTGATTTTAGATCAAGAAGACAACCAATAAATCCTAAATCCAAATTCCTAAATTCTAAACAATTATCAAAATTCAAAATACTAAGTATTCAAAAAAGTTTTGACTATTTTAATTTAAAGCATTTGAATTTGTTTAGAGTTTCGAATTTAGAGTTTAGAATTTGTCAAAATCAACCGGGAACAATAAATTTAGAAACCTCAAATATAATTAAAAAAACTGTAAAAAAATATTTAGCTAAAAGGAAAAAATCGTTGATTTTGGTTAAGGGCGAGGAAGATCTTTTGGCTCTGCCGGCAATATTATTTGCGCCTCTTGATGCGGTTGTCTTATATGGACAGATCGATATGGGAGTGGTGATGGTTGAAGTGACTGAAGAGAGAAAGAAAGAAGTTAAAAGAATATTAAGAAAGTTTCAATAAAAATGTTGATTTATTTATATGACGGTCGTCATATAATTTTGACAATAATTAGCCAAATCTGATCATTTGATATTTGTGACCGGGCAGAACAAAAGGGAAAGTGAAAGGATTATGAATAAATATATTTAACAATTTTAGTCAAGTGATTCGACAAAAGCTGTAATACCGGTTAAAATTATGGGTACAAGAATTGTCGGAGTCAAAATTGTTTTGATAGATTGATCCTGATTAGGTTCTCCATCTATATTTAGTGGAAGTTTTTTGTCATTTGCAATACCTAAGAACATACCAACTAAAAAACCTATAATCGCTGCAATTCCTACGGTATTCCATTCATCACCTTCAATTTTGCCAATCTGCCCGATTAAGTTAGATAAGTGAGCTTTCCGACCGAAATCAAATCCTTGTTTAGGCATGAAGCCGGAAAATCGAGTTAATAATTCATACGGCGTGCTCATAATAAGGACTGTTTTATTATTTTATTTATTCTTATCGAGAGGAACGGATTAAGATACAATTGCTAATTGTTAATAGTTAATTTCTTTGAAATTTATTTGATCTTTAAAATAGCTTTGAGTGTTTGAACAAGGTCAAATACGGCATTTATACCATCTTGGCCAGAGGACCGTCTGATATCTTCATAAGTCTTAGGATGCAGATTAAGACTGCCAGTATTTTTTACAGATTTTGCGGCGCTATCCAGATCTACTTGTTTTGGAATATTTATAACTTGTTTTTCCGGATTTTCATTCATTATGCCGATATTACTTCTTCTTCTTCTTCTTGTCAACAGGACTTGACAAATCGGATAAAATGAAACGAAACTATTTAGTATCAAAAGTCAAATAAAAGCTAGAGAGGCTTAACGAAGGGTAGATTTACTTTGGTGACGAGCTTTTGATCGGCTGTGATGAAATTACAGCCGTAATTTTTTGCCAGCACAACAAAAGCTGCATCATAAGCGGAAATATTATATTTTTTTCCAAAACTGTAGATTTGGTGGGCAATCTTATCATCAATAGGCAATGCAGGAATATCCAATTGGTAAAACTTTTGAATATTTAACAGCCATGTTTCTTGCGGCAGTGATAAATCATACAAAGCGCTATTTAATAGCTCTAAAGAAGTAATAATCGTGAGATAAATCTGGATTTTACCATTGGTAAAATCATCTAAATAATTTGTCGCCTCTTTTATTTTTTGCTCTTTTTCTGACTTAAACCATTTGATTATTACAGAAGAATCCAGTATCACTTTTTTCATTATTTTTTAAATGGAATACCGGCTAATTTTAAGAAGTGTTTGGTTCGATCGTCTCTCATTTTTCGGATCACTTCGACTGAATTCCAAACCTTACCTTTGCTTTTTTTAAAGTATGAGTCATTTTTTTTCCTAAGTTCCGTGATCTCCTTAAAAAGCTCTCTTTTTCTTTTTTTCTCTGTTAAATCTGCGGGTATGATCTTAGCTTTTATTCTGCCTTTTTCGGTAATGATGAACGATTTACCCTGATAGACAGCATCGATGATCTCTGAGAGGCGAGTTCTAAGATCGGTAAGCTGAATTATCTGATTTGTATCAATTAACATACAAGTTAATTTTAAAGTTAAGTTGCAAGTTTGTTAAGACAAAAATGGATTTGAGTTACGTAAGGATGAGAAGAAAAAGGAAGTTGGGGAAATTATAGAAAAATTTATTTAAGCATTTTTATGAAATTGGCAGTGAGCCTTCTTTGAGTAGTCGAAGTGCTTGTTTTTCTTCTTCAATATTGAATTGTTGTTGTAAAACTGTTTGTTCATCTTCAAATCTTTGCAATTGTCTTAATTTATCTCTTTGCTTAGACAATGAACGAGGGTCGGTTTCTTTCATATTGAGTTGAATCTCTATATCTAATTCACTTACAATCTCATCTATTTTCTTGTCAGCTAATGGGTCTTCTCCTCTGGCGAATTCTCTTTTTAAGTATATTGTAGAAACAGGTTTACTATCAGGACCTAATCTTTGCCATTTCATTAAACTCGTAGTTTCTTTATCTCCTGGAAGTTTGATCTCGCTAAAAACTATTCTAGGGTTAGCCTGTACCATATTGATACTATATAACCAGATATACTTCTTGTCAAGTTGGGACTTTGTTTGTACAATACTAGAATGACTATCAAATATCAACCAAAAGAGTTTGAAGCAAAGTGGAGGGAAAAATGGAAAACTGAAGGATTATATGGAACCCCACTTCGCTCTCTGAATCAGAGAGCTACGTTAGGGGCAGGGAAGAAAAAGTTTTATACGTTAGTAGAATTGCCGTATACAAGTGGAGATTTGCATGTGGGGCATTGGTTTTCATTTACGATTCCCGATATTTTGGCACGATTCAAAAGGATGAGCGGTTTTAATGTATTTTATCCGATCGGATACGATGCGTTTGGATTGCCGGCAGAGAATGCCGCGATAAAACACAATATTCACCCAAAGGACTGGACGCTGAAGAATGTCGAAGTGATGACCAAGCAGTTTCAGACCATGGGTACGATGCTGAATAACTGGGAGGACGTTGTCGTGACGTGCTTTCCGGAATACTACCGCTGGAACCAATGGATTTTCTTAAAAATGTACGAACGTGGACTTGCATATAGGGGGAAAGCTTTATCCAATTGGTGTCCAAGCTGTCAGACGGTCCTGGCCAATGAGAATATTGAAATGGGAAAGTGTTGGAGATGCGGAACAGAAGTTGTACAAAAAGAAGTTGAACAATGGTTTTTGAGAATAACTAAGTATGCTGACAGGTTACTTTGGGCCCGGAACCCTCAGGGTTCCGGTAACGCAAACGGGGTGGATTGGCCGAAGCAGGTACAGGTGGGGCAAAATAATTGGATTGGGAAAAAAGAAGGAATTAATATTACTTATAAAGTTATTTCAAACAAAGATGGTTCGCCTGAAATTTTATCTCAACTGAACTCGCTGAGCTTTCGGACTCTCGGCCAATCAAAGTCTGATAAAAAAGTAAATCGTAAAAGCTTTCCTCAAGATCAGCTCAAACATCCAGTTTCGAAAAATTTAGGCTCACCTTCTATTAAAGTTATTGACGAAATTACTTGTTTTACAACAACCCCTGTTAACTTTGGAGCTACCTTTTTAGTACTTGCTCCAGAGCATCCTTTTGTCAAAAAAATTCTTACTTCAAAAATTAAATCCGATAAAACAAACTTCGAGAAAATAATAAAATACGTAGAACATTCCAATAAGATGACCGAAGAGCAGAGAAAAATCGCAGAAAAAGATAAGACAGGTGTTTTTACTAGTTTTTATGCAATTAATCATGTAACTGGTAAACCGATTCCAATTTGGATTTCAGACTTTGTATTGATGAACGTTGGTACAGGCGCGGTACAAGGCTGTCCCGGACATGACTATCGAGATTTTGAATTTGCAAAGAAGTTTGGGATCCCGATTCCAAGAGTTGTTACCGGACCAAATGGAGAAAAAGGTCCAATTGAGAAAAAAGAAGATGTAGTCGAACATGGAGGAGTGATGGTTAATTCGGATTTTCTAAATGGAATTCCTTTTTCAGAAGCTATGCAAATGACTATGGATTATTTTAAAGAAAAAGGTTGGGGAAAAAGAGTCGTAACTTATCATCTGCGGGATTGGTCAATATCGCGTCAGCGTTATTGGGGAACTCCAGTACCGATGATTAATTGTCCAAACTGCGGGATTGTTTCGGTTCCGGAAAAAGATTTACCGGTGGAGCTACCTTATGTGGTGGACTTTATGCCTAAAGGAAAACCGCCATTGGCAACTAATGAAAAGTGGATGAACGTGAAATGTCCTAATTGTGGAGCTAAAGCAAAGCGCGATCCGGAAACACTGGATACTTTTTTTGACTCGGCTTGGTATTGGTATAGGTATGTTAGTCCACACTATTCCAATGGCCCCTTCGACAAGCTCAGGGTAAACCATTTGACGCCGGTTGATGTATATTTTGGCGGATCAGAGCATACTTTGGGTCATACGATGTACGCCAGATTTTTTACCAAGTTTTTTCGCGATTTGGGGCTTGTTGACTATGAGGAGTTTGCGCTAAAAAGAATACAACATGGAGTAGTTTTGGGGCCGGATGGAAATAGAATGAGTAAATCAAAAGGAAATGTAATTAATCCGGATGATGTGGTTGCAGAATATGGAACTGATACGGTCCGAATGTATCTTTGTTTTATGATGCCGTATGAGGCGACCGGGCCATGGTCGGATAAAACAATACAGGGAGTACATAGGTTTTTGAATAGAGTATGGAGAATGTTTCAAATCTACCAGATAAATCAGAAAACGGAAAACGGAAGTCAGAATATCAGAAAATCTGATAAATCAGATATTCAGTTTTCTCGATTCCATCCTCCGTCTTCCAGCTTCTCTGAAAATAAACAATTAATTGCAAAATTGAATAAAACTATTCAGAAAGTAACCAATGATATTGAAAAAATTAAGATGAATACCGCGATTGCGGCGATGATGGAATTCATTAACGCTTGGGAAGAAATTATGCAAAAGTTAGAAGGTAAAAGGTTAAGAAGCCAGTTTGGTGAGGAGGTCAAGAATGAAGTAAAAGAAAAAACACATACTTCCTCACCTCTAAACAAAACCGGCATCCAAACCCAATTACCCTTAACAATTAGTCATGCTAAAGATTTTCTAAAAATTCTATCCCCCTTTGCCCCTCATATGACTGAGGAGATCTGGAGGAATGTTTTTGGGGAAAAAGAGTCGATTCATTTGTCCGAATGGCCTAAAGCCAAAGAATTAGTAACAGAAACGGTAACGATTCCGGTACAGGTGAATGGGAAAGTAAGAGATTTGTTAATTGTTAATAGTGAATTGTTAATTGATGAAAAAAAAGTTACCGATCTGGCTTTGAAAAGCGAAAAAGTAAAAAAATATTTAGAGGGGAAAAAATATAAAATAATTTATGTGAAGGGGAAGATATTGAATTTGGTTGTCAGTTAAACTCTTTTAGTAAACCGTTGTCTAACTGAAAAGGCTTGATAAAATGATTAATTCTGAGGATTCTCGTTTTTTTTCTCGACAGTAAATTTCATTCCTTGATTGAAAAATACACATAGAGCACATACGGCTTGACCAAGCTCTCCGCTACAACTAATATTGATACTATTTTGTTGAAGCATTTCCAGAGTGATTCTTCCTGTTCCTTGTGGTCTTGTTTTTCTATCAGCGACTTCTGGACAAGCCCCTGGAGCTAACATTATCAACATTTCAGTTATTTGACTATTAATTTTTGTTGGTTGATTTATTTCCATATTTAGAGCCTATTATACTTCTTCTTCTTCTTCTTTGCAAGAGGAAATGGATCACTTGACAAATCACGTGATTAAAGATAATATAGGGTTATATGAATAATATAGTTGCAATCTCAGATCTGAGGAAGAAATTCGGTGATATTGAGGCTATGCTGCCTTATGTTGAGTCTATAACCATAACCAAAAAGGGCAAACCCTTTGCTATTTTATCTGCGACAGATGAGGTGAAAAGAAGTGTGATAAGAAAATATGCGGGTGCCTGGAAAAATTCTGAATTGGACGATGATAAATTGTGGAAAAAGGTGCTAACAAGAAAAAGCAGAAGAAAACCCATCAGATTATGACAGCATATTTTTTGGATACTTCATTTATCATTGATTATCTGCACGGAGAAAAATCATCGGTTCAATTAATGACTTCACTTGAGGGAAAGATTGTTTCTTCTTATTTCTGTCTCGCTGAGCTATTTGAAGGTGTTTACCGGACAGGTAGTAAAAGAGCAGAGAAGGAAGCTATCGGTCTTTTTTCAGGTTTCAGCCGGATTTATGAACTCAATCAAAAAATAGCCAAAAAATTCGGCGAGTTAAGAAATAATTTGAGAAAAAAAGGGAAACTGATCGAAGATATAGATATTTTTATTGCTGCAACATGTCTAGTATATGATTTAATTTTAGTCACAAATAACAAAAAGCATTTTAGGAATGTGGAAGGGTTAAAGATTATCTAAAGTGGAAGATATTGAATTTGGTTGTAGATTAGATTTTTCTTATCCTAAATTCGGAACGTTGCTTTATTATTTTATCCGAGACTTAGTGGCAGATCGTGAATTTGTCGGTTTAATTTATGGCCCTTAACTCCTTGTGAGCGATTAAATTTTGCTTTATTTATAGCAACCTCTTCAGCTTTAAATAGACTGTTTTTTCATCGAATGATATTTTTATATTTTACTTCTTCTTCTTTTCAAGGGGTAAACCGGCAAAGTAAAGGAAATGTTGACAGGAAGTTTAACTTATGTTAATCTATAAGTTATATGCAAATGCAAACGATCTCGGTAAAATTCCTGCGGGAAAATTTTTCCTTAGTCAGAGAAAGGTTAAAAAATGGTTTTTCCTTTCTGTTGATATACCGATCCGAACCAATTGGAAAGCTGGAGCCTATCAATTTTAAAAACGGGAACAAGTTATTGAGTAATCTACTTACTTTGTCGGATAAGCTCAAATTCACCTCAACTAAATCTGCCGTTGATTTAGTACGAAAAGAAAGAGATTAATATGACACGACTTATCCTGGATTCATCGGTTTATATCTCAATTGCTCATCCTAAAGATATATTTCACAGCAAATCAAGGAGTTTTATTGTTAAGCTCCAGAAAAAATTCACCGATACCGAAATAATCGTGCCGACTCAAATAATATTGGAAGTCGCCAATATCTTGAAAAAAACATCGGAAGAAATTTTATCGATATTTTCTGGAGGCCAAATAATTTATTTTGATTTAGTTTTAATAGAAAAAATAATTCCATATTTTAAACAAGTCAGCCTTAAGACTTCGGATGCAATTATTGTCGCCTGCGCGAAAATATATCAGACTGAGCTGGTAACCTGGGATAAAAAGCTGGCCAGGGAAGCGAATAAAATTGTCAGAGTCTATCTGCCTGATGAAATTGGTTAAAAGGAAGATTTTGAATTTAGTTATTAATGAATGATTGAACTATTTTTTTAGTGGTGGCAACTTTCCTATTTCAATTCTTAGTTTATTAATTTTATCTATTTTAGCCTCAGGTAGTACAGTTCCTACACCTTCTTGCCAAGTTGCAGGAATAATGTGTGTAGGTCTAAATTCCCATTTTTCTCTTTCAGCTTGTTCCATTATTTCATCTAATTGTTCCCTAGTATAAACGTATGCTTCAGCTAGATGATCATGTGACATCCATCCTCGTCCATTACTTATTAAATGTTTATTATTTTTATTTAATACTATATATCCATTGACTATTCTAGGACCACCTTCAGCATTTTCCATGAGGCTATTTTACTTCTTCTTCTCAAGTGTAAATTTTCTGTTGACAATGTACACAAAATAATTTATACTATTTTTAATGAAGCCGGTTAGATTTAGCGAAGAGAAAAATGCTTGGTTAAAGGTAAATAGAGGAATAGATTTTGAAGAAATAAGTAAGTCGATTAAGAAAGGCAAGATAGTAAAGGTTATAAATCATCCGAATAAGAAAAGGTATCCAAAACAAAGAATGTTCTTAGTCAATTCAAGAAATTATATTTTTATTGTTCCTTTTATAGAGGAATCTGAATATATTTTTTTAAAAACAATTTACCCGAGCAGAAAATATACTAAGCAATATTTAAAAGTTAGAAGGATCCTGAAATAAATTCAGGATGACATCGAAATATGAAATCATATAAACCAAAAAAATCAGCTTTTGAACCGATGGATGCATATGAAAAACAGTTGATACAAGATATGGAGAATGGTGAATTTGTGGAAATTCCTAATCAAAAAGAGGAGATCAAAAAATATGTAAATTATTTTAAAAATATGCCTAAAAAGGATAAAAGAGTAACTATCCGTTTAGATAAAAGCGATATAGAAGATATTCAGGAAAAAGCAATTGAATCGGGAATTCCTTATCAGACCTTGATTGCCTCAATTCTGCACAAGTTTGCAAAAGGAAAGATAAATATTGGAGTTTAAGGGAATTTAGAGGAATATAAAGGATTATAAAGGAATTAATTGATAAAAGTTCTATGGATTATCAAAACAGGGAAAAATATTTGGCTGCTGCTCGCGAGATGCTGGCGGAGAATGTGTATAAACATTGTCTGGCATTGGAGGCATGTATGGGTGGGCTTTATGATTATTTTAATGGGCAAAACCCCTCGACTGCTTCGATTTCGCTCAGTACAAGTTCGCTTGGGTCAAGGGAAGATTGGATGCTGGCTGGCTTTTTGCATGATATAGCTTACTGGGGCGAGACAAAAGCTGATCATCCCCTTAAGGTAAACGAAGTACTTGCAAAGTATAATTTATCAGTATCAGAAACTGTTTATCAAATCATAAAAGCCCACGCCCCGGATTTGACCGGAGTTCAACCGAAAAATAAAGCCGAGTGGTCGATTTTTTGCGCAGATAGTTTGACAGGTTTAATAACCGCAGTTGCACTGATACTTCCAAGTAAAAAACTGGCGGACGTAAAATTATCATCAGTTATAAAAAGATTATTAAAACAACCCAAATTTGCAGCCGGAACTAGAAGAGAGGAAATAAAACAGTGTGTTGATCCTAGTGGATTAAATCTACAGGTCGAGAAGTTTATAGAGATTTGTTTGAATTCGATGAAAAATATTTCTTCAGAAATTGGACTTTAATAACTTTATTAGATTTAAAGGAAATTATCCCACTTCGCTGAAGCTTCGTGGGACAAGTAGGAATATAGAGGAGTTTAGAGGAAAATTTTGGTAAAATAGAATAAGATATTTTTTGCCCGGTCGGCTAATGGTAGGCCAGATGGCTCTGAACCATCTAATCGGGGTTCAAATCCCTGCTGGGCAACAAAGTTAGCGCTTCTTGATACACTTTATCATACTCTGCTGGGTTAAATATCTTTAATACATTTTCTTATCGGTTAAATATCACAATAATATAGGTTCTATAGTTTTATATCCAATTAGCTCCATAATGTTGTAGAAAGATCATCTTGACAAGATTTTTTAAAGTATTTACAATTGCGACATTGTGTCATAAATAAATTCTATGACTCACTTAGTTGTTACAGTTTTTTATCTCGGTTTTATATCTTATATTATCTTCTATACTCCGCAAATTATCCACTTTAGAAATTATCTCCTTTATTTAAAGGAGATGAAAGGAATTTAAAGGAAGTTAAAGGATTTTTAAAGGAAATTATAAATTCAAAAATTTATAAAAGAGAGGGGGTGAAAATGAAAAATGGTTAAAAAATTAATCGCAGCAGGCGCAACAGCAGCCACGATCTTGGCATTGGCAGGTGGAGCTTTTGCAACAGGTCGACATCACAGAGGCGGTACTACAAACGTCGGTATAGTCTATCGCAATAATGTAGTAGCAGTCGCCAATACCGGCCTAAATCGAGTATTGGGCGGTGGTCGTGGCGATCAAGAAATAGAAACAGGCGACGCAGTCGCAACAGCTGGGATGGACAATGTAATTAATTCCAGCACCTGCGGATGTGATCGAAGAGGCGGAAGAAGGACAACCAATATTGGAGTAGTAGCTGGCAACAATGTAGTTGCTGTAGCAAACACCGGACTGAATGAAGTACAAGGTGGCTCCAACAATCATGAAGCTACATTCGAAGCAGAAGGTGAAGGTCGTCGACATCACAGAGGCGGAGATCAAGAAATCGAGACAGGCGATGCAGACGCATATGCTTGGAACACTAATGTTGTCAACAGCTCTGTTGGTGAAGGAGAGGAAGATTGATAAGTACTATTGCCGGTCAATAGTACGTAACGCGAGGCGGGGCGGTTCTTACGAATCGCTTCGCTTCACCAGATTTAATTTAAATTTATATTTTAGTTAGATTCTGTCCCGATTTTTTTACCCACAAGTGCTCGAACCAGAAGAAACTGGAAAAATTCTGCGCGCTTGTGGGGCCCTTAAAATCGGGCCACCTAACTAAAAAAAGACATGATTTTTAATTTACTAGAATCAAATAAATTCAGAAAAAAATTAGCGTTACTATTATGTACATCTATAGTCTTTAACTCTGTTTTCTTGCCGGTTGTTTCTTATGCCGATGAAATTACGTCTCCGCAAGAATCCACCGGTCAGGAACAGTCACCTACTCCGTCAGAACAACAATCAACACCTCCCCCGGAAACAACAACTGAGACTCAAACCCAATCAGATTCTCCCACTTCGACAGAGACTTCGGCGCCAACCTCGGAAATTACTACGGGTGATGCCGGCAGTCAGGCCGGTTCGGACAATACGGTAAATTACACAGAAACAACTACCGAGGGGAATGTAACCACAGGTGGTTGCAGTGTTGAAACAGATTTAAACTGCAATCCTTCGACCACGAACGACGCTCAGGTAAGCGGTGAAACATCGGCAGAATCAACCTCCGGGGGAAATGGAATAACGGATGCTCAAGGAAATGCCGAAATCGGGACCGGAGATGCAGTCTCGGGATCGACCGCCGGAAATCTTCTGAATACCAATATTGTTGAAGCAACAGAAGAAGCCGAAATTAGTGAACGGAGTGAAGGATCATCGTTAGTTGAGATGGCTAATTCGGCAGATCTTCAGGCTACATCCTCGGCGGAGTCAACAAGCGGGCAAAACTCAATCGAGGGAAGCGGAGGAACGGCAACCATAGATACCGGAGCAAGCATCGCCCAAACCAGCCAAGCCAATATCATCAATACCAATATCTTAGGATCAAATTTTGAGTTTTTCTTAATTCCGATTACTACCGATCAAAACGGAGACATCGACCTCAACGAACTTTGGAAACTACTGCAGCAAAAAATCGCCGAACAGTCGGCAAATCTTAACGGTGCTTCTAATGTATATATTATAAATACTAACGAAGCTAGCGTAGACCTTAGCGCTTACGCTTCGGCCATCAGTGGACAAAACAGCGCGGTAGACAACGCAGGCGGTGCAACCATACTTACCGGCGACTCAATCGCGAGCGCCAGTATTTTCAACCTGATAAATCTTAATATCATCGGCTCAAACTTCTTATTCGGCGTCATCAATATCTTCGGCAGCTTGACCGGCAACATTGTTGTTCCGAGTCCGTACCGTTTCCTGGAATTCCTGGCCGCTAATAATCTTATAAGCGAGTCGGAAATAATCAACCAAAATTACGCCTCAATATCTTCCAATGTTTTGGCCAACGCAGACAGCGGGACAAATTCTCAGATTGATGAAAACGGGCAAAGCCTTGAGACGGGGGACTCTGTAGCTTATGCTTCTTCGACCAACTTTGCGAATATAAACTTGTTATTAAGCAGTTGGTACTTTTTACTATTGAATAACTTTGGTTTTTGGGACGGGACGGTTGACAGCTGGGAAAATCCCGCCTCAAGCAATCCGCAGCAAAGCGAGACGGCAACCTATGAATTAGATAATCCCAATCAACAAACTCTTGAAGCAGAAAGCGCGGGAGGTGGAAACACTTCGGTATTAAATCAAAATACGGTCCAGGTAAACGCAGATGTGACGGCTTCGGCCATCAGCGGGCAGAATCAGACATTGAGGAATCTTTACTCTCTGATTAAAACAGGAAAATCAATTGCCTTAGCCAATATTTTTAATTTCCTGAATACCAATATTGTCGGCAGCAACTTCTTCATGCCGATAATTAATCTTTTTGGCAGCTGGAAAGGCAACCTGGTCTTTGCTTACCCAAATCTGCAGGTTGAGATGAGTGCTGATAGAGAGGAAGTATCTTATGGCGACAGTTTAAATTACACCGTTAACTATTCCAACATCGGATATGAGGAGGCAAGAAATGTTACTTTGAATATCAATCTTCCCCAGGAAGCATCTATAAATTCAACCACCGGACCATCCTTTTCCGCCAATGGCAACCAACTAAAGTTTTTTGTCGGCAATGTGGCCGCTCACGCCAGCGGATCGTTTTCGTTTTCTGCAACTATCCAAAGACCGACGTCATATAATAAAAGCGGGAGTATTTTTGCAAAAATATTTGCGAGCATAATCAGTCCGGTTGAAGCGGCTGAACATACAAGGGAGTTGGTTACAACAGCTAACATCGCAACTCCCGATCCTGAGTCAAATATGACGGAAAATAATTTTTCGGTGGTAACTTATTTGGTAGATTCGGATAATAATTCCAGTGTGCCAACCACTGAGGAATCCGGCGACCCGGGGCTGAATCCAGAGCTGGAAACAACTTCTTCAAATAATACGGGTGAATTTGTCTACCCGGGGGACTTGGTAACATTTTTCACGACTGTAAAAAATAATGGTTTGGGAAAAGCGTTGAATACTTTTGTCTATCAGGACATAATGTATAATGGCTATGTTGTAGTACAGAATAAATTTGAATTAGGGGAGATCGATGGAGGGAAGCAAAAGAAGTTAACATTCACTGTAAAAGTTCCTAAGAAGGCAACAGGTGGAGTATATCAAAGCATAATTTATTCCGATGCAGTGTCGACAAACGGGGCAATATTTTCGTCTAATGATTCGATAAGTGAATTTAGGGTTAGAACAAAGACCCCAGCTGCGTTGCCCGAAGTAAAGGTGAAGAGTAACGGATCGGTATTGGCTGCCGACACGAACACGGTTGGCGGAAATAATTCGCTGTTCAACAACTTTTTATATCTTTTGGTTTTTGTCCTGTCAGGTCTTTGGTATGTGGAGTATGTAAGACGGAAAGACGCTGAGGAGGAGCTGAGTTTGTATAAAAAACCATTAATCAATAAGAAAAGCTCGACATTGGTGAATACATTGATTGGCAGGACTTACTTAATATTAATTAAACTGCTCAGAGAGTTCAAGAAAGGCATTTCTGCCCTCTTAAATTTACAAATAAGAAAAAGATTCTTTTAGACCTACCTAAATATACTGAAAATAAAATTCAGCAGTTTAGTTAATAACGAATCTTTTTTTGCGGCGTTTTTATTTGTTTTAACTTCTGAAGTTGCAACAACGTCACCGTCTTTATTTATCTCTAATTTGTAGTCTCCGGGTTCTTCTACGTTTAGAATTTTTTTATCTCCGTTGGCTTCGACTTGCAGTTTGCCTTCAACATTTCCGTTATTAATATTAACTTCTGAAACTGCAGTTGCGTTACCGGTAGAGGATGTGCCCGACTGGCTACCTGTATTTGAGACTGCTGTAACAGTATTATT
>MGAG01000007.1:2608-13781 GCA_001789645.1 Candidatus Roizmanbacteria bacterium RIFCSPLOWO2_01_FULL_37_12 | reverse complement strand
AGGATGTTTCCTGAAGAAAAAAACGCTCGTCTTTTTTATACAAAACGCAGTTAATCAAATTTGCGGTCTGAACATGGGGAAGGCGCCTGCTGGTAATCTTTTTTATTCCTTTAGCTAGGACTCTAACTTTTCCCGTCTCCTTGCTAAAAAGAGTGACGACAGCGTCTCGATTTGACAACATACTTTTTCTCAAAACCACGGCCTCTGTCTTTATTGTTCTTTTCACGCTCTATATTTTACTAAATTTAGATCGATGTCCTTCCGGCGTCGTTTCGAACAAATTTTTTTAAAGTACATCTTCATTTGACATTTGTCAATCCGAGATATAAATTTATTTTAATGAATAATCAAAACGGTTCAACTTTACTTTTTTTACTTCTTTTTATAGTAATATCTCTTTTTACCGCTATAGCATCACTATCGCTAAATAAAAGGCAGGCATTAGTCTACCGACCATTCGCTCAAACTAATGCCCATGCAACTCCAACTCCTAATTGCATAATTAGAGGTAGCGTTTGTGGTTCAAGTTCTAACACACCTAATAAACCCTGCTGTAACCCTACACAGAATTCCTGTCGATATTTTGACGGTGGATATAATTGTTGGGGAATTAATGAACCCCCTCCTTATCCTCCAACCCCAACTAAAGTTTGTATCAGTCCTACTTGTGAACGTGAATACACTAATATTATCTCCTGTAACTATAAAGGAGAAGAGTGTAAAAAAACTAAAATTGTAACCATCTGTTCAGCTACCAAATGTACCTCGGCTACAAAAAAAACTACTTATACTAATAATGTTTGTAAATCTACATATAGATGTTTTGATAAAGTGATCTGTACGAGTCCAAAACAGTGTCTTAATTATTTTGGGGATGGATATGTATGTAATGATAAAGGAAATACCAGTCCTTATGATAATGAATGTATAAAAGAATTTTAAGTAGACGTTTAATTTCCAGTAACTTTATTGCGTTAGGTGAATACCTCGCTTCTAGAAGCGAGGATGAACTGAGAAATAATACAACCAGCAACAAAATACCTCGTCAATTTATTGCGAGGTATTTTATTTCATTTTGAATTCTCTATCGACATCCAAGACTCCGGTATAAAGATTTTTATCGTCAACGTCAACCCTTAATTTATCCTCGTAGGTTCCCGGCTGTTTTTGGATCAGCAGTTTGTAGTTTTTCCTGTCAATATTATCCGGCAGGCTATATTTGACCACGACATGGGCTTTTCCCTCCGGAGTTATCTCAAGATAGCCTCCAAATACTGTCTTTCCCAACTCATCGTAGGTCTGAACCTTCTTTTTGGATCCGTCGAAGCTGATTAACTCCGATCCTTTCGGTACATAAAATCTGATCCAATTCCGCAAAGTTGCATTCAGGCAAAGTCCGCCTCTCTCCAGATTGCAGTCCGAGTGGGCATAAGGATTGCGGAATTCGATCACAACTTCTCGGGTTAGCTTCCCATTATCGTTAAGTTTGGACGTCGAACTTACCGACTGACTGGTGAATAAGTTGGCTTTGGCACCGGCAAAATTGACATTATTGACATGCAGGTAATCTCCCTCGTAATCTTTGATTTTTCCGGCAAAATTCAGATTCTCAATAGATTTCTGCAGATTGGAATCAACAAAATATACTAAAATATGCTTCTTCTGTAGATTCTTAAACATCTCCTGGACTAGGGTTCCCCAATATTTGGACGGAGAAAAACCAATGGCCTTATAAAATAATTCATACATCAGGTCTCCCAATATTCCCTTTCTGTCTTCCTTGATATATCCGACCGGGCGATCAATCTCATTTAAAAGTGTGTAAATAACCTGCGGACAATCGCAACGTTTATCTTCCACTGCTGAAAATCTAAAGCCTCTGGCTTCGGTATCGCCGAAAATTGTCAACATATCTACCAATACATTGGTATCCATCATAATTATTCCGTCATAGTTAACCTTTTCTCCGCTGTTTTTATAAAGACTGTTAAAAAGTTCAACTGATGTTGGAAGATCGGGAGATAAATTACTGTCGCGGATAAAAAATTTGTTTACACCCTTATGGTATGTCAATATTTCATCAGGTGCGGTAGGATGAGACGAAATACTGTCGTCCAAAGTATAGATATCTTTTGATCGTTGGACTGACATTTTGCCATTTTTTACTTTAAATACGGCATAAGCGGTCAAAAAACCTCCCGTAGCTCTTAATTCTTTATCGTTTTGGAAAAGCACCAAATAAGTTTTTTCCTTGTCACTGCCGAATATTGCCGGTAACTGTTTTAACAGCGGTTTAGCCTCGACAAAAAGCGAAGCCATACCTTTAAATTGTTCTTTTATGTTTTCTATTTTTTCCCGAACCAAAGTCTTCCCGATTTTTTTTGGATAGCGCCGCTCGTCTATCTTTTCTATTCTTAACTCTGCCTGTTTAATATCCTCTGAAATCGGATCAACCTTTGCCAAAACCTTGTCTAGCGTAAGTATTGCCGTTTGCAGTCTGTCTTCTGCCGACTTTTCCACAAAAGAAATCTCGCCTTTTTTAAATCCGATGAGATCTGCGTAAGGAGTAATTGCCATAAGCGATTCATTCCCGGCCCGTACGAGATAATCACTCGCCTCAACGGCGTTTTTAAAATCTGCAATATAGGGTATAAAAGCAGCCCAATATATGGATTTAGCGGATTTTTCAAAGTCGTCGTGTTTTTTGGAGAAATCCTGCATTTTTTTATTTAGTAAATCGATATCATTCTTCGAAAAAGCGGTCTTTAACTCTTTGGCTGAAGCAACTAAAATCTTTCCCTTGGCCGAAATATTCCTAAATGTTAAAAAAGAATAAATAAGGAGTCCTATTAGTATTAAAAAAGGAAATCCTAGGAAAGATAATGCTTTTTTTCTTCGTCTTTTGGCTGTGAAGTTAAACTCTTTCATGAAACATTCATTTTACTATATTATATGGCTCCTTGTCCACTCAACATAACTAACGGAGTTTTTAAAATAATTTTTAAATCCAATAATAGTGACATATTCTTTACATAAGAAGCATCAAGGGCGATTCGTTTGTCGAAATTAACCTCGGATCTGCCCGAGACTTGCCAGAGTCCGGTTATTCCGGGTTTTACAGAAAGCACTTTTGCGACGAGTTTTCTGGTCTTGGGGAATTTTTTTTGCTGATTTTCAAGTTCATCGGGATAATATGCCCTTGGCCCTACCAAGCTCATTTCTCCCCGCAAGACATTGATTAATTGCGGAATTTCGTCTAGCGAATGTTTACGAATAAACTTACCGACCTTGGTTATACGAGGATCTTTTTTAAGTTTATAACTTCCTTTTTTGTACTGATCGTACAGCTTATAAAATTTCGGGTCGGTGCGCAAAAGGTGATGTGCGTTAACTATCATCGATCTGAATTTATACATCTTGAATTTTTTTCCCTGTTCTCCAATTCGTTCCGGCACGTCGGCCAGAATTGGGCCGTCTGAATCCAATTTAATTACTATAACTGTGAGAATATAAACCGGCGAAAAAAATAACAGCAGAAATATTGTCCCTAATAGATCAATTATTCTTTTAAAGTATTTTTTGTACATCTAAGTGAGTTTTTCGTGCTCTGTTCCCTCGAAGCTTTCGACAAGAGTCTTAATTTTTGGGACAGAAGTTTTTTTGGCAATCAATAATACATCATCCGTATTAACTATTATATTTTCATCCAGATCCACTCCCACAATTAGTTTCTTGTCTTCATAATTGTATATCAGCGAGTCACGAACATGTTCCAGATATACTTTGCCCCTTATCACATTCTCATAGGGATGATTCTCAAGAGCCTCTTTCAAAGCTTCCCAGGCTCCCACATCACTCCAGCCAATATCTTCGACTATAACAGACGCATCCTCTTTTTCCAGATTTTCTAAAATTGCATTGTCAAAGTTGATGTTTTCTATTTTCCCATACAGTTTTTTTAATTCCTGTTCATAGTTTTTTTTGCCGTAAAAAGCCAGTATTCTTTCCGTATTGTGGTAGATATTAGGGACCAATCGCTTAAAAGCATCATAAATAAAATGGGGAGTTGTCACAAAATAGCCTAAATTCCAGGCATACTTTCCCGAATTATAAAATTTATTAGCCGTTTTTTCATCCGGCCTGTATTTGAATCCTTCAAACTTAAAAAACTCTATTCCGTTACCTCCTCCGTTTTTCTTTCCGAGATGGATATAGCCCAAATTGACGCTGGGAAAACGTGGCTTATGGGCAATGAAAACTATTTTATTCGGATGCTTTCTCACAAATTTTCCGGCAACTTTTAATATCTTTCTAAAAATATTGATTCTTTTGACCAGATGATCAGTCCAAAGTATTGCCACCGGTTCATTGGGATGAACCTTAGATAATATTCCCATTATTAAAGCGATTGCCGGTCCGACGTCTTTTTTTTCCGGCTCATAGAAAAAATTAGCTGCCGGAATTTGCGGCAGCTGTTTTTTTATTATGTCTTTATAAATAATATTTGTTGAAATATAGATGTCTTGCAGAGCAAAATCCGGAGATAGTCTGTCCACCGCTAACTGCAGGGTTGATTTATCACCCGCTATCTTTTCAAACTGTTTTGGGGATTTTTTTCGAGACAAAGGCCAAAGTCTTGTTCCTGTGCCGCCGGCGAATATTATTGCTTTCATGGTTTCAGATTAAAAATTAAAAGTGAAAAATGAAAAATTGCAATGAAAAATTTAAAATTTTTTAATTTTTATATGTCGTTTTTACTTTTTATTTTTTACTTTTTCGTTCAAAATGCGCAAAAAATTATCTTCAAATATTTTTTTATCATATCTTGCTATACTTTTTAATCCAAACTCTTTACAACTCCTTTTCAATTCATATTTTATCATATTAAATCTATTTAAAGCGCTTTGTAAAGATTTGCGACTCTGTTCGGCAAAAAAAATTCCTGTTTTTCCCTCAATAACAGTTTCACCGGCTCCGCCTTGCTTATACGCAATTACCGGACAACCGAAAAACTGTGCTTCCAATGATACGTAACCAAAATCCTCTTCCTGCGGCATGATTATAGCTTCTGCGTTACTATATAAGTAAGCCAACTCATGATCTGAAAGATTATTGAGAAATAAGACATTCTTATTAGCCATCTGTTTTAATCTATTCGATTCACTGCCTTCTCCTGCAACTATCAAAGTTGTATTTTTAAGTATGGTACGTTTTTGCAACGGCCGTTGCATAGATGTACCAAATACAAAACTATTGAAAGTTTCGATTGCGACATCTACTCTTTTGTATGGTTCCAAACGTGAAACAATCAAAAAATATCCGGCTAAGGAATCAAAATCAAATATCGCCGGTGATAGATTCCTCCATTTCGCTCGGAACGACTTTTTACGGAGTTCGGATTTTATCCGACGCCAGTATTCAATATCAAATGGAGGGTAGATTATTTCAGAATTTCTTTGATAATATTTCTTACACCGATCCGCAACAGTTTGCGAAATGGAAATCATTCTATCGGGTCTTTGAGCGCTAACAAAATCCCATTCCCGCAGTTTGGTTACATAAGGAGACACTGCCGACCTAACCAGGGAATTTCTTATATAGTCAAATGGGTTTACCCATAAAAATCTGGTGGGAGTTAAGAGATAACAGATATGGAGTGTTTCTGGCCGTGTAATAATTGATTTTGCAAAAGCTGAAGTGACTGATATCACAAGATCATAATTTGTAAAGTCAAAAGATTCGAAAGCGTAGGGATAAAAAGGGAGGGAAGCCGGCCGATTACCTCTCACAAATTTTGGCAATTTTTGGATGAAGGAAGTATTAATCTTTAAGTTGCTTGCCCAGACGGCTTTTTCCGGATCATAAGATGATGTAAAAAAATCGGCATCCGGAAACAGCTCGTGTAAGGATAATAGCACTCTTTCAACTCCCCCCCATTTATCAATCCAGTCATAAACGATGGCTATTTTTTTAAAAGGCAACATAATGCCTATTATAGCTTGATTAGCGTTGAATTCTTATGTAATATAAATTACATGACTGATTTTAATTTGGCCGCATACAAAAGTTTGTACCTTAAAACCGCCCGCGAACATATCGCCAATTTGAGAATAAATCTGGAGTTGTTAAAAGCTGATCCGGCTGATAAAAAAGTAATATATGAAGTTTTCCGTTTATTCCATTCGCTTAAAAGTCAGAACTACTTTATGGGATTTGAAAAAACTGCCCATCTCTGTAAAATATTTGAAAATTTTTTTCGTGCTATAAACGAGTCAAAAAAAACATTTAATCCTCAGATATCACCGGTTATTCTCAAAACGGTAGCGGATTTGGAGCATTCACTCAATGAAATTGATAAAAACAATAACGAGATAGACCTTACACCAAACATTATCAATTTGGAAAACGGTTTGTCACAATTATGAAATTGCTGCTTATTGAAGACGATATTTTTTTTCGCAGATTCTACGTAGAAAAACTCAAAGAAAAGGGCTTTGTAGTCGAGGAAGCCGACGACGGCGAACAGGGTTTGGAAAAACTAAAGACGTTTAAACCTGATCTGGCCGTGCTAGACATAATCATGCCTAAAAAAGACGGATTCGAGGTGCTTAGGTCCATGCAACAGGACCCAACCTTAAAAAGAATACCTGTTTTGGTCTTCTCAACTCTTGGTCAAGAAACGGATGTTGAAAAAGCAAAAAGCCTCGGTGCGTCCGACTATGTCAATAAAAGTTTGTTTGACTTTAATCAACTTTTGGCAAAGATTAATACGCTGACAAAATCAAATCCTAAATCCTAAAATCTCCTTCGGTAAACTCAGGATCCTGAGCTTGTCGAATGGATAAACTCTAAACAAATTCAAAATACTATATTTAAAATTCTTAACAATTAGTAGTTTTGAGTTTCAAAAATTTGAATTTTAGTTTTTTTTAGTATTTGGGATTTAGAGTTTAGATTTGGTTTAATTATGATCATTACCGATGACCAGCTAAAGGTGTTGGTCCTGAAAAATAAACTTGTCGATGAAAAAGGTCTTATTAAAATATTAGAGTATGCCAAAAACTCCGGAGCATCACTCGATGATGCCCTGCGTGAAAACAATCTTGTCTCCGACGAAAATCTGGGTCTTCTCATTGCGGACTTTTTAAAACTTCCCTTTATCATTCTTACTAAAACTTCTATTCCTCCCGAAGTCTTTCGTATTATCCCAGAAAGGATTGCCAGAAAATACAAAGTTATCGCTTTTACTCGTGCCAAAGAAGGAATAAAGGTCGCAATGTCAGATCCCAGAAATACAGAACTCTTACAGTTAATATCTAAAAAAACGGGGGAAAGAATATTTATTTATTATGCAACCGAAAGGGACATTAATAATACCCTGAGAATCTATAGAAAAGACCTACAAAAAACTTTTAACGAACTCCTGCAAAAAGTTGATCAAAGTAAATCCAGCGAAGAAGCTCCCATTGCTAAAATAGTAGATTTGCTTATAAATTACGCCTATCAGGACAAAGCATCCGATATCCATATCGAACCCGAAGAAAAAAACTCTCTTTTTCGTTTCAGGATCGATGGCGTACTCCATGATGTGCTGAGTCTCCCAAAAAATTTACATGACCGTATCATCTCAAGAATCAAAGTACTATCCCGCTTGCGAACCGATGAGCATTTGGCCGCCCAAGACGGCAAAATGAGAATTAAGCTTGATGAAGAAACTCTTGATATTCGTGTCTCTATTATCCCAATTGCTGACGGCGAAAAAGTAGTCTTAAGGCTTTTATCATCTCAATCCAGACAGTTTTCTCTCATTGACCTTGGAATGCGCCAGGAAGATCTGGAAAAAGTGACAAAAGCCTTCAATAAATCTTATGGGATGGTTTTGTCAACCGGTCCAACCGGTTCGGGAAAATCTACGACTATCTATGCAATTTTAAAAATAATTAATACCAGGGATAAAAATATCACCACAATCGAGGATCCGGTCGAATACAAAATAAAAGGTATTAATCAGATACAGGCCAACACCAAAACAAACCTAACCTTTGCCGCCGGCCTTCGTTCGGTTTTGAGACAGGATCCCAATGTAATATTCGTGGGTGAGATTCGGGATGTGGAGACGGCCGGAATCGCCGTTAACGCTGCTTTAACCGGTCATCTTGTCCTATCAACACTTCACACCAATGACGCCGCAACAGCTCTGCCGAGACTGACCGATATGAAGGTTGAGCCTTTTTTGGTAGCATCGACGGTCAACATTATTGTGGCGCAAAGATTGATCAGAAAAATCTGCGATATGTGCCGAACATCTATCGATGTCACTCAAAGCGACCTGCTGAAAAATATTCCGGCAGATATGATTAAAAAACATTTCGGATTAAAAAAAGATATTATCATCTATAAGGGTAGCGGCTGCAAAGTCTGCCACTTCACAGGATATGCGGGAAGAGTCGGTCTGTTTGAGGTGCTTGAAGTTAATAACAAAATTAGAAAACTTATTACGGAAAAAGCTAACTCCGATATCATTTCCAAACAGGCAGGCGAGGACGGCATGAGCACCATGCTTGATGATGGGCTTGTCAAAGTTATCAAAGGAGTTACTTCAATCGAGGAAGTATTAAGAGTTACTAAAGTAGAGATATTAACCGAATAATATGAAAAAAAATGTAAAAAATCCGCCAGCCGAACGAAAGATTAAAAAACTGTCCCTTTCAACAGCCGACAAACTGACCATCTTTAGCAATATGTATACGATGTTATCGGCCGGTATCTCAATCATTGAAGCGATCGACTCTATCCTGGAAGATGCGAAGGGCAATCAAAAAAAGATTTTACAGACTTTGCGAGAAGACTTAATTCAGGGCAAACGAATCCACGAATCGTTTGCCAGATTTCCTAACGCTTTTGACAAGGTTACGGTCAACGTTATAAAAGCCGCCGAAGAGGCCGGAACTCTCGACACCACCCTACAGGATATAAGAAATAACATAAAAAAAGAAAGTGAATTTTTTGATAAAATCAAAACCGCATTAACTTATCCGCTAGTCATACTTATCGTATTTTTAGGCGTACTCTTGACAATTCTGATTGTTGTCATCCCTAAAATATCCAGCGTCTTTACCCGGCTTAGGGTAGAGCTCCCTCTCCCGACTAAAGTTCTTATTTTTATCTCGAACATCATGCTTTCATATACCATTCCTTTTCTTATAGGCCTTTTTCTTTTCAGCGGACTCCTTTTCTTAATTTATAAAACCAATAAAAAATTGTTATTGGGGATATTATTCTCACTTCCTTTAATTTCCGATCTGATAAAACAGATTGATCTGGTCAGATTTACGCGCAGTCTGCACTATCTTCTTTCATCCGGGATCCCTATCGTTACTGCGCTCGAGCTTTGCGAAGAGGTTGTCATGCGAAAAGATATATCCTTAGTTATAAAAACATCTAAAGACATGATCATTTCCGGCAAGAAATTATCCGAAGGTCTAAAAACCGGCAAAGGTAAAGTTCCTTCACTGATGGTAAAGATCATCGAAGCCGGGGAAAAAAGCGGTACTCTTGACAAAGCCCTCAAAGATATATCTGAGTATATGGATTATCAGGTTTCAAACACGCTCCAAACTCTGACAACCCTGATGGAGCCGGTGATGTTGGTTTTGGTTGGTATCGTCGTCGGAGGAATGATGTTGGCGATCATCGGACCAATATATAACCTCATAGGACAGGTCGGTAAAAGGTAGCTCTATGAAAAAAAATTATCTCTCTGGTTTTAGTTTGCCTGAACTTTTAATTGTCCTGACAATCATGGGTATATTATTTTCATTGACCGGTATTAATCTGTTGGGAGCATACGGGAAAAATACACTCAGCACCACGATCTCCACTCTTCAAGCAGATCTTAAACAACAACAGCTAAAGGCAATGGTCGGAGATACCGAAGGCCAACCGTCTCCCAACGACTACGGAATATATTTTCCGGCCGCCGGACTGACATACATTCTTTTTCAGGGAAATTCATTCTCCGAAACTAATCCCACTAACTTTTCTGTCAATCTAAATGACGATTTACAATTTACAAGTATCTTTGTAAAAGATTCCCAAATTATTTATGCTAAGGGCAGCGGCGAGTTTTTAAATTATGAAAATAATCTTGACTACGTGACCTTAAGAAATATCAATACCGATGAAACTAAAACAATCAGATTTAATCAGTTTGGAACAGTCATTAATATTTATTAAAATGATCCATTCGATAAACTCAGGATCATAGTGAGTATCAGCGAACTATGAAAAACGGTCAAACAATGGTTGAGCTTCTCTTAGCTATAGGTTTGGCCTCGATACTGCTACCCGCACTGATCACAGGTTTGGTTACCTCTCGAGAAGGAAAGAGTCAACAAGCTCAACGTGTTAGGGCAGTCTCGCTTCTACGCGAGACCCAAGAAGCAGTTCGCAGTATCAGGAATAGAGACTGGAGCAATATTGCGGTCAACGGGACATATCATCCGGTTATCTCAGGGACAATGTGGGCATCGGCCTCGGCTTCACTGACTAGCAATGGATTTACGCAATCATACACGGTAAGCGACGTTAATCGCGACACAAACGGTAATATCGTTACAGCTCCCTCCGGCGCTTTAGATCCTTCGACCAAAAAAATAGATGTCGAAATTTCCTGGACGCAACCCTATTCTTCGTCTGTTACATCATCTATCTACCTTACCCGCTGGCGGGATAATCTTCCCTATACCGAAACTACCGAAGACCAATTTAATGCCGGGACTCATACGGGTACTACCGTCAGATCCAGCGCTCCTCAACCGATTCCGACTCCCGGTGACGGGGAAATCATCCTGGGTTCAGGCGGACACAGCAATTGGTGCGAACCATCAATAAGTCAATACACAGAAGAGCTACCTAAAAACGGAGTGGGAAAAGCCATTTCCGCAATTTCAGGCCAAGCCGTCGCCGGAACCGGAGAAAATTCATCGGGCGTATCATTTGCAAATATCATTATCTCTGATACTTATCCTCCTGAACCAAATACTGAAGCCACTTTTGACGGATTTAAAACAAACTCGGTGTTCACCGAACTGGATTACGCTTATCTAGCCACAGATACAAACGGTAAACAGGGAGAGATCATAAATCTGAATAGCATAACTAACGGGACATA
>MGAG01000007.1:846-2538 GCA_001789645.1 Candidatus Roizmanbacteria bacterium RIFCSPLOWO2_01_FULL_37_12 | reverse complement strand
TAAGCTGTACAAATTTGCTTTAACAAGCGATAGATTAGGCAGATTTACCGCCTCATCCAGTGTGACATTACCGGGGGTCGGAAATAAAATTATAGTCAAAGATAACTACGCATATATAGCAGTTAATAACGCTTCAACTCAAATGCAGATAGTCGATGTATCGACCATGATTTTGAAAGGCAGCATAAACCTCGGCAACAGTAGAAACGGCATTGATCTAGCAATTAACGACACTGCAACGCGCGCTTATCTGGCAACAGCAGTAAACACCAATGCAAACCAAGGTGAATTTTTTGCAATAGATATTTCAAATATCAACAGTTTGACAAACCTGGGAAACTTTGACACCGGCGCGATGGATCCAAAAGGAACCGCTCTGGTTCCCGGAAGTCTGGCTGTCTTGGTTGGCCATGGAGGTATAGAATATCAAGTCGTCAGGCTTGACAATGATAATCTGCAAGCCTGCGGATCAGGAGTTGATGCAAACATCGATATCAATGGGGTGGCTTCGGTAAAAGAGGCTGATAATGACGCGTATTCATATATAATTTCCGATTCCGATCCTGAATTTAGGATAATCGAGGGCGGACCGGGAGGCGGATATTCCAATCAGGGTATTTTTGAATCCCAGACTTTTAATCCGGGATATTCCACTGCCGATAATCGATTTGAAGCTAGCTTCAGCCAGCCCTCAGGCTCGACAATTCAATTTCAAGTCGCCCTGGCCAATCAAGTTTCCGGCAGCTGCCCGGCCAGCTTTACATTTGTTGGCCAGGATGGTACCTCAAATACTTGGTTTCCGCTAACACCGACTCCGGGTTTGACCACTTATTCTGCTCCATTTCCACTAGGAACCTACGGATTAAACTACTCAAACCCCGGGCAATGCTTCCGGTATAAGGTAAATATGACAACTACAGACACCAGCCAAACACCGATCCTTTATGATTTTACAATTAACTACTCACCATGATAAAAAAAGTTTCAAGTTTTAGAAAAGGATACACCCTCGTCGAACTTCTCATCTTTATGGCAATGCTGTCTATTCTCCTTGTTATTTTTACTCAAATTTTTAGTTTAATTGTCGACGCAAGACTCGAGTCGGAAAGCACCTCAATCGTCGCTCAAGACGGAAATTACTTGCTTAACAGGCTCATGTACGACGTCGCGAGAACTAACACGATTAATCTGCCAAACGCGGTTGGCGCAACAGATACGACTTTAGATATCACGATTGATGGCGTGAACTACGTTTATGCCTTAAACGGTACAAACTTGCAGTTAACGGTGAATAGTTCAGTTTATCAACTCAATAGTATCGGAACAACAATTTCCGATCTAACCTTTAAAAGAATTGGAAATGATGATGGAAAAGATACTGTTCAACTTGGATTTACCGTAACCAGTAAAATTCTAGAAGCCGGCGGTTCGGAATTTAAAAGTTACCAAACCACAGCGGGACTTAGATGAAAAAAGGTCAAACTCTTTTAATTCTTCTCGTTTTCATGATTATCGCCATTACTGTAACTTCAGCCGCAACTACCTTAATTATAGTTAATTCGGCAAATACCCAAAAAATGGAAGGAGGTGAAGTGGCCCTTCATATCGCTGAAAGCGGAATTGAGAACGGACTTCTCCGGCTTCTTCGCAACCCAAATTATACAGGTGAAAACGACTTGACAATCGGAGGCG
>MGAG01000007.1:0-794 GCA_001789645.1 Candidatus Roizmanbacteria bacterium RIFCSPLOWO2_01_FULL_37_12 | reverse complement strand
TGGAACAAGCGGAATTTTTACCAGAATAATACAGGTGGTGGTAAACTATAATGGAAATATGACCATAACTTCCTGGAGGGAAATTTAAATGATAAAAAACCGAGCTATAATCTATATTCATAAAGATAAATTTGAATATTTCGACGAAACTTTTTCGAAGATTTTTCAGTTTGTCTTTCAACCTAATATTATTCAGGATTTAGAATTGGTGGATGGTGATGAATTAAAAATTCAGTTACAATCTTTCGTCCAGACAAACAAATTAACTCTAACCAATATCCTGTTTGTCATCGCCGACGCGATCATCTTCGAAAAAACCTTCGCAATAAGTCAAAATAGCAATAAAGATCTGGAGATTCAAAAATTTTTGGAAAATATTCCCTTTGAACATGTCAGTTACAAGATAATCGACGGTTTAAAAGACTATAAAGTTCTGGCAACCAATAAAGAACTCTACAGTTCATTCAAATTTTGCTTTGAATCAATGGGGTTTGTTGTCGTTGGGGCCATCCCCCAATCGTCTTTGGGAGAACTCTATCGCAACAGTCAAAATCTAAGCTCTGATATTGTTAAGTATATCTTAACCCATTTTGATCTTTTGCAAAAACAGGTTTTTATTCAGGAAGAGATCAAACCGACACCTCAAACTTTAAGCAGTAATAATTCCGATGAAAATTTGACTTTGATCCGGAAAGCTCCGGTTAATAAATATCGGCTGCCCGCCTTAATTTCTGTTTTTGTAATTTTAATCGGCATTCTTTCTTTTGTAGTTTACAAACAATTTACGCCAAAAA
>MGAG01000006.1:21948-22208 GCA_001789645.1 Candidatus Roizmanbacteria bacterium RIFCSPLOWO2_01_FULL_37_12 | reverse complement strand
TCGGAGGTCTCTAATTTGGTAATTTGGGCAATATTATTGACGGACTGGCTGTTTTGAGCCAGATTGGTAATGGTTTGAATATTTTGCGATACCGGGCTAACCGAAGAAACGGCCTGAATTACTTTCGTCACTTTTTCTTTGGCTAATCCGGTTTGTTGAGAGATAGTATTAACTATATTTGTCTCCGGTTTGTTGATCGTTTGAGCCAGTGTATTCAGGATTGTTTTTACTTCATTAGTCTGGAGATTGGTGTTCTGGGC
>MGAG01000006.1:0-21902 GCA_001789645.1 Candidatus Roizmanbacteria bacterium RIFCSPLOWO2_01_FULL_37_12 | reverse complement strand
GCCTGACTGACCGATCTAACTTTGTCTTGTTTAATTCCCGTCTGCTGAGAGATGGAATTTGTAATATTTGTTTCGGGTTGACTTATATTCTGAGCCAGCGAATTTAAGACATTGCTGACCTGTGTTTTTTCGATACCTGTCTGTTGGGAAACTCTGTTTTCAATATGAGTTTTATCCAGACTGATATTTTGGGCTAACGAATTCAGAACATTGTTTACTATTTCTTTCTTGATGCCGGTTTGCTGCGAAACTACATTCGTAATATTTGCGGTTGACTGATTGCTATTTTGCGCAAGTGAAGACAAAACTGTTCTTACCTGATTTGTCTGAAGCTTGGTGCTTTGGGCGATATTGTTGACGATCTGACTGTTTTGCGAAACAGTGTTATAAAAGGAAGAGCTCGTCGACTGAACTTTTTCCCTGGGAATATCGACTTTTACCGAAACCAGGTGAGTTACCGGAACTTGCTGTGAGATGGATTTGATAAGTTCTTCCCTCTTTTGAATCTGCTCAATCCTGGATGTCGAGATTGATGAAAGAATTTGTTTGGCAGAACGATCTTCTCTGATGGCTCTTGAGAAAAGCTCTGAGCGGATATTCATGTATTTCTGACGCTCGGTCGGTGTCTCCGCTTTGGTCGGATTCTGCAGGAAATTTAGGTTTTTCTGCACATTATTCTGAACTTCCTTATTTGTCTCAAAGTGGGCAATATCGGTGAGATTAGTGACATTAAGATTGAGCGATCTTGCGATTTCTTCTGTCTTGGCATTCTTGATTTGTTCAACTGTTTCGAGTTTCATTTTGACCGGCACTTCAATCTCTTTGGGTATTTTGAGGGCCGCGCCAAAAGTAGTCGTAGGCGAGGTCGGAGTGGGGCCTGAGGGCTGGAAAGGAGGACCTCCGCGCATCTGGTCGTACATTGACAAGAGGATATTTTTCATCGACATTATTCCTTCGCAACAGTAATCCCTGAAAATTCTCAGCAACCACCAAGGGAAAAATATCACTGCCCAAAGCATAATCAAAGAAATTATATACTCGGCATAAGTATCGACATAATTTCCGTTACTGCAGACGGCTAATTTTTGCGCCGGACCGCCGTAGAGAATATTAATTGCAGTCGGATAGATATATCCCGTCGGGTTACATTTTGTTGGATTAACCTCTACCCTGGAAAAATCAAAAATGAAAGGAATCCCCGACCTCCAGACTGTTGTCAATCCACCCAAAAAGAGAGCAAACAACGGGCCGTAAAAAATCCACTGGAAAAATACCCCGATCCAGATCCAACCTACATTGCGAATAAAAACAAAAGGCAAAAGAAGTGCAAGAAAGGGTGAGACAAAAAGCATAAACCATAAGAGCACTTTTCGCAAAATCAGCATGACGCCCATCACGTAATAAGTAATATTGGTAATTCTCAACATCATAAGTTCGGTCTGGGCTGCTTCCTGAACGCGAATATTAAGATCGCGGCACCCGACAAACCTAAGATAGTTCTCTTCTCCGCTTACCACGCCAAAGTTTATATTAAGTAGATCTTTTCCACCCAGTCTCTCGATGAAAAACTTCATCATTACGTCAGACAGCTGGATAAGGACTATGACTAACGATGAGGAAATCGTGACGTAGAGCAAAAGCAGCATTAAGCGGGTAATCTGCGGCCAAATTTTTATGGTACTGGAGAAGTTGGTTCTTTGACCGATAATAATCCCAAACCCCATGATTGCAGCAACCAAAAGCAGAGAAAAAAAAGTAACATTTCTGGCCAAACTCCAAACCTTAATAAGAGCCGAGTCATTGTCGATTGTGCCCGATCTAAAAACCCAGAATAAAAACTGTCGGGATCGCTCGTCAGACTTACCTTGAGCCGTAATTTCGGGGTCTTCCACCCAGAGATGATTTTTGGTCGGATTCTGCTGAAAAGTTTGCAGGTCGCTGACACAGGAACCTCCGCCGTCCGGACGGCTGGAATTACTGTAAATATTTGTATTTAGAGCGGCAGGACATCCACAGATAATAGGCGGAGTCGGACTCTGGGCTAGCGATTGACCGGTTAATTTAAGAAATACGACAACTATAAAAATACAGGCGACTAAACGCTTCATTCTTTCATAGTAAAGAAGTAACTATTTAAATGCAATAAGTAGATGGAATAAAGCGATTATTAATAAATTGTCAATATTATATAGATTGTCTCATTGCTCTACTCCACTCCGGAGGTGGAAGTGTTTATTTTAATTAAGAGGAAAATATCGTGTATCCTGACTGGTAAGAACTAAGCCGTCGTCAAAGATCAAACCAACTCCTTTTGCATAGCGTTTGGTGCTATCGGGAGTTTCTTTGACTAATAAAATATTTTCAAAAACTCCGGCAGGGGTAGAAAATGATTTTTCTATGGAAAAGTGTTCTGCCCGGTCCTCTGCTATGCCTGGGGCGACTTCCTGTTGGTAGGACTGACCAACCGTCGGATTTGCCGGCATGATTATCCCCGGTTTATTCGAACCCTCCCCCGCTCTCCAGGCGCCGCCATGCGAATTTACAACGCCATTTTCATAGATGTCAACGTCTTCGCCAAAATAGCAGACGGTGCCGTCTTTGGCTTGGGCAAAATAGTTTAGCGAAATCTCAAGCAAGGTGTCATCTTCCCACTCTCTTTCCTCAATTACCCGTGTCTCGACACCGGCCACTGTCTCTATCTTATTTAGAGACGTTATCTGAACTTTTGCAGTCTGGTCTTCGAGGATAACTATTTTTCCTTCCGGATAAGGGAAAAAAGGGTTATCGATTGCTGTTGAAAACGGACCGTTTGCCGGATCGCAGATTGAGATATCGAGTTCGGTTATCTGTATCTGATTAGCAGTTTTATTTAAGTTAAGCTCAACCGGTTTTTTCATTAAAAAAAACTTAAAAACCATTAAACCTAAAACAACTGCTAAAACTAGTAGTACTTTTTGTTTAAATATTTTTTGTTTTGTTTTTGCCATAATTTTAAAGCTATCAGATTGAATTAAATTGTCAAGAATTAAATATATTTATTCGCAAGATGGACGACTTCTTTGCGGAAAAATTCTTTCACATCTTCCCAGTCGACCTTCTCTAACATCTCCGGCATATCAGAATTATTCGCATCCTCGAAAAACTGGAGAGCTTTAAACAAGGTTAATCTGTTTGACTCCAAAATGTGATATTTTTGATCATAAAATTCAAGCATCTTCTCCAAGCTAAATTTTTTATTAGCAAGAAAATGCAAGTCAATATAGTCTTTTTTTGTTCCTCTATCTGTAATTGCAACTAATTTCATTGCCGCAATTTCTTTAGGACTGGCTAAATTGACTCCTACATATTTAGTTGTACGATCAATTAATTTATAGGGATAATAAAACAGACTGAATTTAACATTATTGAATTTGCCAACCATTGTTTTTGGAGTTTCGTTATCTTTTGTATACTTGCCAATTTTTTTTAATTCCGCTTTGATCTCTAAAGTTGAAAACTCCTGATCGGAAAAAAAATCAAAATCCTCGGATCGACGATGACCTAGTTGAAGAGCCAGAGAAGAACCGCCTGCCAAGTATGCATTTTTTAAAAAAGGCTGTTTACCTAGTAAGGCCAAAGTGTCATGCGCGTGCTGTAGTAAGGTTCGCGGAAACATTTAATTTGATTTAAGGGAACTTGATAAATAAGACCCCAAAAAGAGGCGCTTTTTAAGGAAAAATCGCGATAGTTTTGTAACGTCTTTCTAATAAGATTAGGTTCAAAATTCTCTTTTACCCATCTTGCCGCTTCGACATTCCCTTTATCCAAAAGGCGGCTTATTACAAAATACGGCTTTTTCTCGGGATCGAGTTTTTTTACATCCACGTCCCAGAAATATTTATGGAGTGATTTGGGGATCTTCATATTCTCATATAATAACAAAAAATCTAAAATGTAACAAATTTCCCAGAATGACAACAGGACAAAATGACGCGCACGCGGAGTTTTGTCAATATTGGTTTATTCAGGTCCGTATTATAGTCCAATTTTAATTCCTGCTTGAGAAGAAGAAGTAAAGGATTTTATGCGTTCTTAAAGGAATTTAGAGGATTTTTTCAACTTCTTTTCAAAATCATCCGGGTGGAACCAGAGCTGAAAATCGGTAACGATTTCAGAGGTTTGATGCTGTGTAATTAACTTAAGCTGAAGATTTTTGAGAATTGATTCGACCATATTGAAAATCCAAATAACAAAATCCAAATTACAAATCAAGTTCAAAATCAAAATGACGGAATTAATTTGAACTTTGCGTTTTCGATTTGATTCGATATTTGAGCTTTGAAATTTAATCTTAGAGTTCGGGAATATATCAAACACCCACTTATTAGGATCAATAAACCTCAAATAAATATCGTCTTTTTGTATAAGCGGTTTCATCTGGAGGACTTCGTGGGCGACGTACTCGGTTTGCTTGAATTTGGGGATTTTCAGGTTTTTTTCATCGAAAAAGAGATTGAGACAGACTTTGTTTTTGTATTGTACTCCAGAATCTGTCAGAGGATTCCCTCCCGCCACATGTTCGTCCTTACCAGTATTATCTTCTCTTCTTCTTCTTAATCCTAAGAGTTGTGCAAGAATTAAGATTATGAATCTTCCAGTCCAGAGGCGATTTTTGGCTGTAATTATAAAAAGGTCTATATCATGGTCTTCATCCGCGTTAAGCATCGCGACCGAGCCTGAGAGACCTACTAATTTGACAGGTGGGACTAATGAGAGCAATTTGACGTATAGGTTGAACTTCCAGGAGGAAAGTTTATTGATAGAGATTTGTTGCCTTTTTAAATAATTGTTGATTGTTGATTGTTGATTGTTATTTTTGATATACTCCCCTAGAGTATATCTATATGCCCTATCTGAATTTGAAATTTGAAATTTGAAATTTATATTGAAATTAAAATTTGTAATGTTTAAAGCATTTTTATTTGAAAATTCATTGAAAATTGAAAATTGCGTATTGAAAATTCTCGCTACGAGGCTCTTTTTTACCATCTTTTCCAAAATGCTCATAATTCGTCTTTTAGAGGCTTTTTTTTTCAGAAAGGTATGAATCTCCTCTAAAGTCGGAGGATAACCAAAGAAAAAGAAGTATTTCAAAGTAGCTAATATTTCTTTTTCTAAATTTCTAAGTTCTAATTTCCAATTTTTAATACGCTTCATTGTTTCCAATTTTCTCACTTTCGAAGTCTGTTGACAAGAATATTTCTTAAAGTTATAATTTCGTTTCAATTATGCTAATTAATTATCACGAACTGGCTAATTTAACGACTTTGACCTCAACTTTAGGTTTCGTTGCATTTAGTATGATAAAAGTACTGATTTCTAATAAAGATAAATATGGATTAAGAAGGAGAGGCCAATCTTCAATTTCACCGGTAATCAGTGTAAAAAACAATTCCCATGAAATGATCGAGATTATAGATCTATCTAAAAATCAAGTTCTTGATGAATTCCGAGTTAAGGATAATACTAAAAGTAAAAAAAGTGCTAATATTTCTCATAAAGGAGAACATGTGGTGAGTCTGGGTGAATCTAATGAAAAGAAGAACTTTAATATCAGCGGAATAAATCTTTACGCAAACTACTCAATTGAAAATTATTAAATTTTGGCTTCAGTATACCCGACGGGTGAACAGGCGCGGATTTTGCAATTTTACGAGTTTTAAGACGACCGAATGCAAAGTTGTAATGGAGAATTTAGTAGACATTTAAGGACGTTAAAGCAATTTGCCAATTAACTTTTGCCTCATCACAAGGTAAATGAATTTAATAAGTCTTAATTGTCTTCTCCATCTCCATGGCTCAACAATCAGCCTGAATAACCACTCCATTCCAATTGACCGGATAAATCCGGGTGCGCGCGGGATAATTCCTCCGGCAAAATCAAATGCCCCACCGACCCCCATGCTGACAGTTCTTAATAATTGACTTTTGTGACGGTCTAACCACAATTCCTGCTCCGGTGATCCAAAAGCAACGAATACTATATGGGGCTTATAGTCGGTAACTATAGAAAATATCTTATCTTCCTCCAATTTGCGCGGTTTTTTAATATTTCTTATACCTTGGATGCCTTTAAATTTAGCCTGAGGGTAAGTTTGCGAGTAGCACTGAGCTAATCGAAGTGCTAATTTAGGTCTACCACCTATTAAAAGCACTCTCAAGCGCAAGTCGTCTGCTATCTTTATTAATTCTTCCATAAGGTCAACGCCCGTAAATCTCTCCAATTTCATTCCCAGCAATTTTCCAGCCAAAACAGTCCAAGCTCCATCTATTATTTGAATCTGGCTTGTCTCAATGACCCGTTTAAAATCTGCATTACTCACTGCGATTACCAGGTTTTCCGGATTAATAGATAGTATCTGATAGAAACCCTCAGGCTGACGTATGTACTTTTTAATTTGCTCTAGGGCATGATGTTTACTTCGAGAGTTAATCTTGATTCCTAAAAGATTAAAATACATCATAATAAGATATTATATTATAAGGTAGATATTAGATATTAAATATCCGCTAATCGAACAATTTTTGTACAATTTTTTTTAATAAATTTAGTTTGTTATATTAAAATAATGGTTCTAATTATATTCTAAATTATTAGTGTATATATAATTAAACTATAAGTATTTAATTTTATTAAGTTTATTTTTTTGCCAAATATCTATTATCAAATATCTAATATCTTATATTTTATTATCGGATAGCTTCTTTATAATTATCGAGGTTTTCAACGGCCATGCCTACACCGCGGATGACACAAAACAAAGGATCCTCAACTACGAATGAGGCAACGCCTGTGTAATATGTGATATATTTATCAATATTAGTAAGGCCGGATGTGCCGCCTGATAAAACTATACCTTTGTCGACTATATCGGCTGAAAGTTCCGGCGGTGTCATGGCAAAAACCTGCTTGACTCCCTCAAGAATTTGTTTTAGCGGTTTTTGCAGGGCTTGATTGATAACGCCTTCGCCAACCTCCATAACTTTTGGCATGCCCGATTGAAAATCCCTACCCTTGACTTCCATGGTTCGCTCTTTTACTGCTTTTTTCATCCCCGGGTTGTTTAGCGTGAATTTTTTATCTCCCGTCTCGGAGTTGGGGTGACTCTCGATAAAGGCATTCCCTATCTTTATCTTGATTTCTTCGGCAGTTCTTTCTCCAATAATTAGACTGTGTTCTTTGCGTAAAGACTGTATTATTGCTTCATCGAGCTTTGTTCCTGCAACTCTTACCGTCTTATAGACAACCAGTTGGCCCAATGATATTATAGCTACCTCGGCAGTACCGCCTCCTAAATTAACAATCATATGGCCTGATGCCTGAGAAATTGGAATCTTCGCTCCGATTGCAGCAGCCAGTGGCTCTTCGATCAGATAGACGTCCGAAGCGCCGGCCTGCTTACAGGCAGAAACAACCGCCCTTTTTTCTACCTGACTGGCTCCTCCCGGGATAGATATCATCACTTGTGGCCAAAGAACGCGCCCTTTTAAAGCTTTTTTTAAAAAATAGGTGATCATCGCCGAAGTCGTCTTATAGTCTGCAATTACTCCTTCCCGCAGGGGTCTTGCGGCGACTATCGAGCCTGGAGTTCTGCCCAGCATTTCTTTTGCATCGTCCCCTACTGCCAAAATTCGCTTATCTTCCAGAGAATAAGCGACAACCGTTGGTTCATTTAACACTATCCCTTGTTCTGCAATATAAACGAGAGTGTTTGCCGTTCCGAGGTCTATACCGACTTTCTTTCTGAAAAACATGGCAATATGCAACTTTTATAACTTTTGGATTAACGCGGATTTTGAGTCTACTCTAGCGATTTCTGAATTTTATACTAATATTTGTCGCCGCCGATTTACACGGATATCCCTGGTAATCCGTTACTAATCCGTGGTAATCTTTTTAGTGTGTAATATTGTATAATATTTTGCTCATATTGTGAGATATACTTCGATAACTCAGGTTTGCAACTGAGTTACTCAGTATATACCCATCTAATCCACTTTTTCGCTCTGTCGAGCTGTAAACTGGAATAAGATGGGTATAGATAATATGAAATTAATCAGCCGGATAATAATCCTATTAATTTTTCTTGCGCTTCTGGCCGGAACGATCGCCTATGCCAGAGGCTACCGTTTGGATTTTCAGAAGCAGACCGTCACATCAACCGGAATAATAGCAATTAGCGCATTCCCCAAAGGCTCCAAGGTTTACATCAATCAGGAACTCAAGGGTGCAACCGACATTAATTTAACTCTTCCCCCGGGGACTTATGAAGTTGAGGTAAAAAAAGACGGTTATACCAGCTGGAAAAAAATACTTCGGCTCAAGGGAGAACTGGTTCTGAGTTTGGACGTACTTCTCTATCCTCTAAATCCATCCCTTTCTCCTTTAACAAATATTTCCATAGTAAAGGCCGTACCCATCAATCAATCAAATAAAGTTATTCTATTTTCAGAAAACGAAGACGAGACTAAAGACGGAATCTATCTTTTTGAGGAAAGCTCGGGACCAATCTCTTTTTTCAGACCGTTAAAGCTTCTGGCGCTCAAAAAAGATCTTACTCTCAAACTGGGAGAATTTAGCCTCAAAGATACAGAGGTGGAGGTTGCTCCGGATGCAAAAGAAGCTATTTTTACATTTGGTGCTCTTCTCAATAAACCCTCCTATCTTCTCAATCTCAGTGAAGTTAACGAAAGTTTTTTTGATATTTCGTCTTCTAGGGAAACTCTGGTACAGGCCTGGGCAAGACAAATCGAGGAGGTTAATCAAAAAATACTAGAGGCCTATCCAAAAGAAATCGCCAAAGTGGCAAGCGACTCTTTCCACGTGGTTGAGTTTTCACCCGACGAATCAAAACTCCTTTATTTAGCTAAACAATCTACAACTCTGCCACAGGCAATCAATCCACTGATTGCTGTTAACCAAACACCGGAAGTTAGGAATATCGAAGAAAACTCTTTATATGTCTATGATAAAAAAGAAGACAGAAATTATAAACTTGAAATTCCCAATTTCCAAGAACCAATGTCCAATTATATGAGTTGGTATTCAGACTCAAAACATTTGGTAATCAACGAGGGTAAAAAAATTTCCATCATAGATTTTGACGACCAAAATAAACAGACGGTTTTCTCCGGTATTTTTGACGGAAATTTTTTCAAAATATCAACGGAGGGAAAAATATTAATTTTGACTAACTTAAATCCCGATGCAAATCGTTTTCCAGATTTATATGCAGTGGGTATTAGATGAAAGTAAAAATTAAAATCTTAAAAGTAAAAACGATATATTGAAATTTAAAATTTTTAATTGTAGTCTTTCCTTTTTCATTTTTATTTTTTAAGTTGTATATCCTATAATCTTCAGGCATGATAAATCTTTATATTAAATTCAATTAAATAAATTTAAACGTATTTATAGTCTTATCAAAAAGCCTTATTAGACAATTTGTGATTTAATGTTACTACTTTGCATGCGGTCGTCTTAAAAGTTGTAAATTTGATTACTCCTCTACTCTTGAAGCGAAAACCAGCAGCCTTTTCAGGGTCGTTCCGGGAGGCCAGCAGGTCTGAAGTGTCAAAAATTCTTTGTTGCTTTGACGGGTTAAATATTCGACTTGAGAAGCATCGGCAATCGCACTGCTGGTAACTTCATAAGTAAATCGTTGACCTTTATAAAATAAATCCACCTCATCGCCTTTTGTCAATTTGCTCAACAGATAAAAAACCGCATTGTACGTTCCAACATTCCAAAAATAATCTGTTGAGTGGGCAAAAAGAAATATGTGACCCTGTTCTCCCGGGAACTTCGTGCCTTGGGCGTGGGCGACACCTTTGTTTAAGACATCTAAATAAATTTTTGGGTTAGAGGCGTCGACATTTGACTGTATCTTAGCGTTTGCGCCGATCTTGGGTATGACCACACTGAAGTTTGGATCCTGTGGAACCATAAATTCAACTTCTTTTAGATTCAAAGCCTTTGCTAATAAACCCTTGGGTTGTTCTAATGATTTTTGACTTTCGACTTTGGACTTTTGACTTTGGACTATCACATATTTCTTCTGGATCCTGCTGTCAATAAAATATCTTATTTCTTCACGTACGGGAAGATAGAATGTTTTGCCGATGAAGAATAAAGATGTTAAGATCAGAAAATTTCCCATCGTTCGAAGAATTAACACCTGTAAATATTCGCTGGATTTAATTCTCTGCAAGTGAGAACGAATTAGATGGGATTTTTTTAATTTGGTATACGTCATAACTATCCAATCTAATAAATTTCCAAGCATCCTAAAGTTTTATCTTTAGCAAAGAAAATAATATTTTGGAGCCAATCTCTTAAGATTTTCTTTATATTATTTGTTGAGATGTTACCTGTCCGTAACCAAATTATTTTTGGAGGAAAACCATATAGTAGGCTTCTCTCATAAAAATCCGAATCTTGTGTCACAATAATGAAGTTGTAGTCTTTTGCAAATGCCCAGATCTCCTCATCGTCTTTTTGGTAAAGATTTAAAGTGTAGACATGTTTTGATCCAGGATAAATGTCTCTTAGATCTTTAACTAGCTTGCGGGATATGTTTTGATCGAAGAGTAATTTCATTGCCTACTGAAGTTGATAAGCGTTCTCTTTCGGAAGCATAAGAAAGTACTGCTTTGATATCGTCTATGGTTAATTCAGGAAAATCCTTAATTATTTCTTTTTTGCTCATACCGGAAGCTAACATCTTTAAAATATCATATACAGTAATACGCATATTGCGAATAGTTGGCTGACCACCGCGTTTCCCAGCCTTAATAGTAATAATATTTTTGAAGTTCATAAGCTTGATTTTACTACTAAATTATTAAGAATGCAACAATAAATCCTCAAGATCTGTGAATATTCACTGGATTTAATCTTATTCAAATGATGCCCGATCAGATGGGATTTTTTAAGTTTAATAAAAGTCATCTATTACCATTCTATATAGAATTAGTAGATTTTAAAAGGTATAAATACTCTACATTAGCTTTCTGCGAATGCTTTATAAATTTCTTCCCTGATTACAAATGATTCTATTGATTGTTTTGATAAATCATCGGCTGCGTCTCTTCTATCAACTATTGCTAAAATCTTTCCTCTGTCTATTCCAATAGCATCAACAAGCTGCATAATAATTGGCTTTAATTCATAATCTGAATTTGCAAAGCTTACCAGTAGATCAATATCTTCAAGCTGTTTTTTTAATTGATCCATAATTTCTTGAGGGGGTAACGCGCCTACACGCAACTTAACAGTTTCCATGAAATTAACCTTTTTGCCTTTTATTTTCATACTGCTTAAAGCTTTTTTTAAGTTTGCTTCAAATATAACATCATTATCTGGCCATTGTCCATTTATGGAAACATTTAAGAGTTCATCTTGTCCTTTAAATTGAGAATTTTTTATTAGCTTAGCTTCTAGTCTTTTCATAAACACGTCCTCTGGCTTAATTATCGTAAGTTCAAATCCTAACTCTTTAGATAAATATTTGAGATCAGATTCTATTACCGTCCTATTTTTAAATAATTTTTCGTCCGGCATAATTATATTTATTTTTTTTCCTGCTAAAGCTTCTTTAGACAATCCTTTTAGAAATTTTCCAACCAATCTTGGTTTTAAAATAAGACCTTTATCTGTATTAGCAAAAAGACCATTGTCTGGATTAAAACAAATTATTGTTATTTCGTCTGCTAAGTCTATGTTGGTTATTTCTCTAAATTTATTTCTGCCAAATAGGATTTTTTGACTAAATAATTGAGGTAATCCATTAAGACTAAAATAATAATCTAATCCCTGTCCTAAAACTGAGGGGACACCGCTTTCAAATGTTACGCCAACAGTTGGTCTTTCTTTTGAATTTACTACCCTACCAGTTTTTTTGCCTTCCTCAACTAAATCAGAAACTGCATTGCTTGTTTGGCTAATAATAATATGGCTGGGTTTTTTATCCCCTAACGTCTCTTGGCCTTTAAATCTTCTCAATCCTAATCCTTTAGTCTTCGTTATATAATCTTCATACTCTTTTTGAGCGAATTTCCCTCCTAAATATAGGGATGTAACAACAAGTAAAAAATCTAAATCCCTAATCATTGGCGCCAGATTACTATCATAACCGGCTAAAGCCTGAGAAAATACATAGGGTATAAAATCAATTCCTCTTTGAAGCTCTCGAAGTCCGGGCGTATTTTGTATAAATGTATCAGCTGTGACTAATCCTTGATGAATTGGGCTCGCTGGATTATGAATATGATAGAATAAATTCCCCATAGCCAGTGACCATAAACCTAAACCGGTAATATTCCTGCGGATTCTTTTTTGATGTTCTTGTATTTGTTTTACTTCACTCCCTTGAGTCCTCATAATAGTAATTATATCATTACTATAGGTTTTTAGCAAAGAATTACAAACGTAGAAAAAGTGAGGATTACTTAGTAATAAAAGGCTAAAAAATCTAGCTTACTACCAACTCGCCATTCCAGCTTCACTATGAGATTGAAAATCCACAAGAACTTCCATTTTTGGTTCAAAAGCGCCTTCGTATTCTATAGCTTTCCAAGTCCAAATTCCTAATCTTACAGGTATCATAGCTTCAATTTTTCCCTCGGGGGTATACATTAAAGGATAAAAAGTTACACCATGATCCGAAGTGACAGCTTCTGTGATACCCCGGCTACTCAGTTCTCTCATTTTTGCAGGCACTTTAAAAGGACAATGTCCACATTTTAGATGACAAGTATGTTCTCGATGGTGAGCCTGAATAATCCTTTGACAATCAGAATAACTGGAAATTTGCTCATTCATAAACTTTATTATACTTTCAAATACTGATTAAATCAACGTAATTTATACTGTCCTATTAATAAAATATCTTATTTCTTCACGTACGGGAAGATAGAAATATTTTCAAAAACTTACTTAAATTTATCCAAAATCTTAAAATCCTCCATCGGGTAGTCTTTTTTATTTAAAGTAGCCAGAGTAACTCTGTGTATTTTGCAAGTTGCAGCGATAAAACAGTCAGGAAGTGCAATTTTTTTACCTTTTTCTAAATATTTTTTCCTGTAAGCTGCTCCAAGCTGGGCAATTGGTAAATCAATACTAAAAATATTGACTCTCTGAAGAAGGGCATTGAATATTTTTTCCTCATCCACTCTGGCTTTTACTAAGAATTCTGAAGCCGTGATCACGGATATAGCTAAATTTTTTGACCTAATGAGCTTTTCTAAAAATGAAGCATACGGCTCAACACGTCCTAATGCCGGGATTAAAATATTTGTGTCTGGTAGAACGAGTTTTATTTCCATTCGCTTCTAAGATTGCGAACCCAACTTCTTACTTTTTTGGGCGTGCTCCAATATGGATGCTTTTTAAGATTAACTGAACCAATAACCATATCGGTGAGTTTTTCTAACTCTTCTTTTTCGTCCTCCTCGAGTAAAATTTTTAGCATGGCAGCTTTTCTCAAATATTCTGATAAGGATTCTCCTCGAAGGGAAGCTTTATCTTCAATTAATTTTTTAAGAACAGTCGTAAGACTAATTTGGGTTCTTATAACTTTATCATCACTGGAAAGCAATCTAACTATTTTCATATGATGTAATAATAATACATCATTAAATATTTGTCAAGACATTTAACATGATCTCTATCGATACTTGACCGGTCAACAGAGTTTGAAACTAGAGGAATTTAAGGGAATATAAAGGATATTAAAGGTTCTAAAAATTTACTCTTTCAATCCCTCGAGGCCTAAGAAAATAGAAGCTTCATTATCCGTAAATTTTAGTACGCCTTGAATGAGCTTAAATTTTTTTTCGCTCCCGTCTTTTAATTGCAGAGTTAAATAATCTTTTACAATTGAAATGAAGTTGCTGTGAAGGGGCAAAATATCAAACTTTCCTTTTTCATTTATTGACGTTATGGCATTAACATTGCCTTTGTACAATACAGATTCTAAACCGTAAATTGTCACAGAAATGTCTTGCATAATATTAAATACTACAAATAAACAAATCCGACAAATACTGCAAATAAATTTTTGAATGAATTAATTATTCAAATGATTAAATCATTCAGGCAATTGATTATTTATTTGTATATTTGAGCAATTTGTAGTATTTGTTTATAAAGTTTTATAGTTATGCTCCGGTTAACGAATCCCTGATACTTCCAATATATAAAAAGGTGTTGGGAGGATAATCATCGTATTTACCTTCCAAAATAGCGCCCACATCATCTACCGTATCCAACAAAGGAACCTGTCTCCCTTTTTTTCCCGTCTGTAATTCTGTTACTGTAAAATTTTGCGTCATATAATTTTTAAGAAGTTCTGCTCTTTTGTAAATTTTTTGGTCTTCCGAAGATAATTCAGACTGACCGACAAGAGAAACTATTCTTTCGAGGGATACTGATTTTTTCAGTAAGTTTTGTGAGGCTAACAAAAATTTAAAATGCTTATCTCCGACTGTTTCTTCGTTGAGAGCTGACGAGGTAGAAGATAAAAGATCGATTGCCGGAAATCTTCCTTCCTGATAGACAGATCTTGATAAAACCACATTTGAATCCAAATACGGGAAAACCGACTGGACGGCATAATCCGTGAGGTCGTCGGAAGGAACGTAAATAGCTTCTATGGTGGTAATTGCACCATCTTTTGTGGAAAGTAAACGCTCGTGAAAAGATGCCATTTCAGACGGCAGGGTCGCCTGATACCCTCCTTCGGATGGAATAGCGTTCATCAATGTTGCCAATTCATAACCGGCCTGGGCAAATCTGAAAATATTATCAATAAAAAATAAGACGTCTTTTTTTTTCACGTCTCTAAAATATTCTGCCAAGGTAACTCCGGCTATTGCCGTTCTAAAGCGGACCGTAGGATTTTCGCCCATCTGTCCGTAGATAAGCGCTACCTGCGGTAAAATTCCGGTTTGTTGTAGCGACTCGTAAAGCTCTTGACCTTCACGCACCCTCTCCCCAACACCGGTAAAAACCGAGATGCTTTTTTCTTTATGAACGGTGACAACGTTATGAATAATTTCGGTAAGAAGAATTGTTTTTCCTACACCGGCACCACCGAAAAGCCCTACCTTGCCGCCCTTTAATATGGGTGCAAAAAAATCAATTGCTTTTATTCCCGTAACTAAAACTTCCGTCGGAACAATAATTTTTTCAAATTCGATGTCATCGGAAAAAATAGGTCTTGAATCGATAGTATTTAAACTGCCTTTTCCGTCGTGTGCTTGAGAAAAGATATCGATAACCCGACCGAGGATCTCATTGCCGACGGGAACCTTGATCGGTTCGCCGATATTTATCACTACTGAACCTCGATGTAGTTTTTTGGTTGAAGACAGGGAGATACAAAAAAAAGTAGAGCTAGAGGAGGAGTCGTACACTTCCATTTTAACGTCCGGATCTTTTTCAAGATAAAGCACGTCGTGAACAGAAGGCGGATTTGTCTCAAATTCAACCTCGATAATATGCCCTTTAACGCTAATAACTTTCCCCTTATTTTCCATGCAATACAGAGTAGCAAAAATACAAGATTTGTTCAATTGTTAATCTTTATACCATCCAGACGCCTTGCATGCTAGGGTAAAAAATTATGCGTAAAAAAACGTGGATATAATCTATTAGGAAGGTCTTCTTGGAGGAACGATTTTACCTGTAGTACCTCTTTTTCCGTCCGGCGTTTTTTTTACCGTTGTAGTTGTTGATCCTCTATCATGTGTTGTCCAACCTCCTGGCATACCACCACCACCTCCGAATGGGTTTTCTCTTTTTCTTATCCAGGTTTTAATCGCTGGTAGGACAGGTTTTATTAATGATAGAAATCTTACTCTTTCTAGACCTGTCATATATATGTTTAAATACGAAATTTTATTATCAATCTCTTTGCCCCTTCGAAACAAAACAAAATATATAAAATCTTATAATGTTTGTCAAGTTATTATTGATAAATAAAGCTTTATGCTAAAATTTGTTTGTGAATATCAATCCCGAACAATCCGTTAATCTAGGCGGAGCTGCAACAACAGCATCTTATACACTGAGATATATAATAAACCTATTTTTTGCGTCCCCAACGACTGCGCATGGGCTGGAACTTGGTTTACTGTATATTCGATCAGCAAATTAATTAAGAAACTTCCTAACTTCTCCAAAGGGTTAATCCGGCAAGGCGATCCAATTGTCTGCGGTTTTCATCCTGCTTTTGTATTTTCGTCCGTGAAAAATGTAGCTTTTTAATTGCCAGGTCAATATTTAACTGTGCTTTTTCCATGGACATTATACGCGACGCCCAGCGGGCAAGCTGCGCCTCATGAACAGTTTGACGAAACAGTGACGAAGCAATCAAATCTTCAAAAAAAGCCAGAATTTTATCCAGATCAGGTTCGAATAGATAGTGGAGACCCTGACTTGACTGCGGTTTCACATCCTTAGCAACTTCTTTATACCCAAAAGGCTGATCCCCGGAAATATTAGAAGATACCACTGTTTGATTTACAATACTTTCAAATTTTCCGTAATAAACCTGAATCTTTTGATACTTTACCATATGATAAATCACCGGCTTCAGATCCTCGAGTCTAATGTCCACATCCGGCAGTTCAAAATAGATATAGGGTTTTTTATGCGATTGCTCATCGTACATCCGCTGACCTACTCTACCGACTATGATAATCTCTGAATTGTCCCGAGACACATTTTGCATAAAGAGGTCAAAAATTCTTTTTATCAAATCGCCATAAAGTGTTGTATTTGCTGATAACAGTACCGATACTGTTTTATCTCGCCTTAAAACTTTAGAGGCGGGAATTTCGGGAAGACGAGCAATTTTATCGATCGTGAGATTTTTGTTTCTATCTATATCAATTTCTTTATTTGGTTTTTGTTGTTTATTCAGAGTAGATTTAGCCGAGGAGAGTTTTTCCTTTGCCCTTTTTAGTTCAAAAAAAACTTCAGTCAGATGGGCAAGATAGCTGCGTGTTGATAATACTGAATCTCTCACCTTACGCATTTTCATAACAGCAATCTCCTCGTATGCTTGAGTGATGTAACGAAAAGTTTGGTTAAAATCAATCTCGGACTCGATTAGTTTTTTGTGCTGCATAAAAATCTTACAACTTTTATATTTTTTTGATTAACACGGATTTTAACGCTATTCAAAGATTGGTTAACTTTTATCCTTCATTTTGACGCTGCAGATTTACGCGGATATCTGCGGCAATCCGCTAGTGATCCGTCGTAATCTTATTTTTGAATCAATTGTAATAGCTCTTCTTTACTCTTCGATACTTTTAACAATAGATCTTGAAAATTTGCCGAGTCTGTCATCTCTTTGAACATCTTGCGTTTATTTTCATCTTTATACACGTCGGCTAATTTATTTCGTAATAGAGCTACCATATCGTCTTCCAGATCATTTAAGGCATGCAACCAGATTAATGCCAACAGGATAATCTGAACTTCTTCCGGTACGATCAGGGTATAGTGCTGGTTGAAAAAAGCTTGAAGTTTTTGTCCGGTATTAAGAATAGTTTTTACTTTATCAGAAAGCTCTGCACCAAAGTGGGAAAAGGTCTGCATTTTTTCATATAGAGTCAAAAATGCAGTTATTTCATGATTTATTTCTAATTTTAAAGGCGTCTGGGTCTGCCTGCCAACTCTGGTGACAGAGAGCGAGACATTGATCGCCGGACGTCGGCCTCTGTAGTAAACATCGCTGTCAAAAAAAATGTGCCCGTCGGTCATACCCATTATATTGGTGGCTATAAAACCGGTCAGGTCTCCCTCAACGGTTTCTACTACCGGAATTGAGGTAATGGATACTTCGCCCTTGCTTTTATGGCTGAAATTACCCGCTCTCTCAAGGAGGCGCGCATGAATATAAAATATATCTCCGGGATATGAATCGCGTCCGGGAAATCTTCCACCCAATAAGGCAACTTCACGGTAAAACTTGGCGTGTGTTGACAGGTCGTCAAATATAACAACTACGTCCGTACCTAAATCCCTAAAATACTCTGCGATGGACATGGCCGTATAAGGTGTCACAAAAATTAAACTGGGAGAATCAAAAGGGTCGGACGCAACAAAAACCGTCGATGTCAGCAGTTTTTCCTTAGTAAAAAATTCCTGCAGTTTTTTGATGTCGCTTTTCTTTTTACCGATTGCGGCGTAGACAATAATTGAACCTTGAGCTATCTGGTTTTTTATCATAGTCAGGAGAAATGCTGACTTGCCGATTTTTCTGTCACCGATAACCAATTCACGCTGTCCCTTACCAAGAGGCAAAAGCAGGTCGACAATGCTGATGCCGGTCAAAAAAGAACGCTTGATTCTTTTGCGCTCGGCTATGGTCTTAACTGGATTATCCAACTGAACTGACTCGTATAGCCCATCAATTTGGGATCCGTCAAAAAAAGAACTTCCCAACGGATTTATGATTTTACCCAATAATTTTTTACCGACCGGAATAGAAATTGCTGTGTCTGTTCGGGTAACTTGAATTCCTGTCCTGACAGGATCTTTTGAAAAAAGTAAGACCTGGCTTTCGTCTTTGTCAAGGGAAAAAACTTCACCCAACTTACCGTCCTCAAAAATCACAAGTTCTTCCGGTTTAACGTGGGGCAATCCAATAACTGTCGCAATTGGAAAGTGAACCTCGCTCACGTTTCCGTATTCGCCGATTCTCTTGAGATAGTATTGATAGGATTTCATCGTTAACCAGATAAACCTGAAGACGGAGAATGGAACTCCGGAAGACTGTTACTCAGACCGTCTGACTTGTCTGTCTTCTGACTTCCGTCTTCTGCTTTCTGCTCTATCTGCTTACTTTTTCTCACCTGATTAATAAACATTTTCCAATCCTCTGCTTTGTATTTTTCATCAATTTTTTTCTTTAGGGAAAAATCCTTTTCCGTCTCATTAAATTTTATCACTGCTCCTGCGATAATATTTTCGTCATAAACCAAGTCGATTAAAACATTTTTTCCATAGTTCTCGACAAACCAACCAGACACTTCGTTAATTATTTCTCCGTCCGGACTAAATGCAATTTTAATTGTTACAACAGACATTTTTTTAATATGGCCGCGCAAATCCGTGAGAAATTTGCCAAAAGATTCGGGATCATTTAGATTAACCTGCTCCTGCCAGGAATAGGATTTGATTTTTTCTTTCATTTCAAATGAAAAAAGTTCGCCCATCCTTTTATCCAAGTCAACTCTTCTGTTATAGAGAGCGTCCTTTAATTCATCAAGATTATTAATCACCTCTTCAGCATATGTTTTGGTCTTGATAAGAGAAAGCAGATAAGACAGATAAGATGACTTGATCATAAAAAGAATAATCCCTGTTCTTTGGCTTTTTCGAGGGACTGAACTACTAACTTCCTATGGTCTTTCGGGCTAAGATTAATTCGTAAAAGATCCTTGGCCATCTCAACAACTAACTGGTCAATCTCCTGATCTATCTTTGCAATTTCTTTTACTTTATATTGGCTTATTTCGACAGTGGCTTTATTTAACGACTTCAACATCTCTTCCTTCAGTCCTGCTTTTGAGTCTTCCAGCTGTTTTTTAACCTCCTGTTCAATGTTGTCTAAAGCTTGTTTCGATCGGACAAGAGATTGATTTTTAACGGACGTTAAAATATTTTCGTAATCAAGGGTAAACTTTTTAGAATGCTCCGCAATCATTTCAATATATTTTTCTGTCATTTGTCTAAGCGAGTCTTTAAGTCCTTTGTCTAAATCGGATTTAATAAGTTGCGAATGGGCCAAAATTTCAACGGCTTTTTGATCGACTTTTTCAATAACCTCTTTGCTTCTACTCCCGGCATCGTCCATAATTTTTTTTGCATTTTCAAGGGAATCCAGTTTAACCTTCTTCAAATCCACCATGTGTTTGTAATAAGTATAATAAGCGTAGACCGCGACAAATCCGAGTAAGAAAAAATCAACAAAAAAAAGCAAAAACCAAGCTTCTTGGGTAAATAGCATATATTAAATTTATAGAGTCAATATTAAAATTGCAACTAGAATTCCGGCGGTAATAATAGCAAGTGTGATTAAGACGTTTAGACCGATCCCCAACTGGATCACTCGTGCAGCTAATGGATTTCTTCCGAGAGCCTCTACCCCTCTTCCGGCAACTCTGCCGAAAACATAAAAACCTAAAATAAAAGATACTATAAGAATAATGGCTGCCGTTAAATAACGAAAAACAGTCAATGGCTCCTCTGTCCATGCCAAGGCCGATAGATTGGCAACGTCTAATAAATTTCGCTGAAGCGAAGTACGAGGTGCGGAATGGCGAATCTGAAGAGACGCTTGAATCGGTTTTAATTCTTTTATATTTGTGGACGTGTAATTTTCCAGAGAACTTCCTACCACAATACCGGATTTTGTTGCCTTCATACCGACCCCCGGAATTGTTGATGAAGTGATAAGATCCCCTTTTGCTATAGGACCATTGATTGTTGAAACAAGAACTCTAGCTGTTCCGGAAGAAACAATCGGATAAAGACTTCCCTTTGTCGATTGTTTCGACGCTTCAATTGAGACTGCGGAATTCATAGCGACGACTCCGGTCATTGCAAGATCGTAGGGTTTTTGACTCAAAACAAATCCCTTATTGGAAGATGAGACAATTGAACCATCGTTCACTTTGGCATCTGATATTTCCACCGAAGTTGCTACTCCCAAAATTAAATCTTTTGCAAAAATAACCGAGGGCATAAAAAGAAAAATAAATTGGATTAAAATCAGACCAAGGAAGAATTTTTTCAATCTCATATCACCAGTATATTCATGATATGCATAGTTGTCAATCCCTACGCTCCCTACGCTTACTCTACACTAATAAGCAATATTTTTTGAATTGTCATAATAATCCAAATATTTTAATTTGATCAAAAAATGTTTACTAAATATCGAGATAGACTGCAATTATCCTCTTGACATCTTACATAACTATACTTTAGACTGAAGTTAAGGTTATATAAAACAATTATAAGAAAGAAATGTTCGAAACTTTCATCTCTAACATTTCAAATGTTACTGACAAAATTTTACGGGCTGTTTTAGGAACGGTTACTATAGTGCTCGTTACTTTTTCATCAATAAGCGGAAAAGCCACTTCCTTACCAAACCAAATTCCAACTTTAGATCAAAAAAGTTTAAAAGAGCTGAAAATAATTGGAGAGACTAACCCTAATTTTTCCGGAAATATAAATTTAAATTTACCAACAACAATAAGTGAAACTCTGCTTGTAAAAAAAGATGCAACAGTTGAAGCAAGTTTAATCGCTGAAAATATTGGAGTTAACACTGTCCCCGCCTTTGCGATCGATGTCAATGGGGATTTAAGAGTCAGCTCTAGAATTCTTTTGGGAAATCTTAATTCGGATCCAACAGGAGTAAATGGATCTATCTATTATAATACTGCATCAAATAAATTCAGATGTTTTGAAAATGGTCAGTGGGTTGATTGTTTTGGATCTGCAACATCTGTGGTCGGACAAACCGGGCCAAAGGGTGATGCAGGAACTAAAGGAGAAACAGGGGTAACGGGAGTTACCGGAGCAACCGGAGCTACGGGACCGACCGGACCAACGGGTCCATCTGGAGCAGGAGGATCCGGTGGTTCAGGGACCGGAGCAACCGGAGCTACGGGCCCTACTGGATCTACTGGTGAATCTGGTCCCACGGGTCCGACCGGCGCAACCGGATCCAGTGGTGCCTCAGGCCCGACCGGGCCAACAGGTGCTACCGGTTCAACCGGCGCCAGTGGTCCAACAGGTCCTACGGGAGCAACCGGAAGTACGGGAAGTTCGG
>MGAG01000005.1 GCA_001789645.1 Candidatus Roizmanbacteria bacterium RIFCSPLOWO2_01_FULL_37_12 | reverse complement strand
TAATAAAATTATGCCTCTTTATTCTTATGAGTATCAAAAACAGAAAAAGGCCTTAATTACGCAGGAACACAGGATCCGCAGGATCCTCATACATTCAGTTTCTTCCCTTGCCTCGCTTTTTCTGGTTTTGCTCTCAACTTTTTTACTCAATTATATTGATAACCATACTGTTTCTCCCATTTCGGCTCAATCACTTGGTTCTTCCGACAGCTTTAATCCGGTTTCAACTCCCTCCCCTTCCCCTTTACTCGCTGAAGCCTCGGCGGAGGAAGGATACCAACTAGATAACGGCCGTGATCTAGATGGTAATTTAACACCTACCCCGTCTCTTCCTTATTCTTCTCTTTATAACGATATAAAATCCTTCGACGGAGATTCTCCCGAGCAAAGTCGAGGATCTCAGGATAAACCCTTTTCAACTAAAAAACTCTATACTATCGCAATTATCGGCGACTCCATGGTCGATACCATGGGTGAAGTCTTGGAGTATCTTGATTCCGAACTAAAAACCAAGTATCCAAAAACTAAGTTTCTTTTATATAACTATGGAACCGGCGCTCAGAATATAGAAATGGGGCTAGCAAGATTCGGATCCCACTTCAATTACCAATCCCGGGATTACCAATCCATCCCTGAGTTAAAACCGGACATTCTGATAGTTGCCTCTTTTGCTTACAATCCCTTTACTCCCCACGACCGGGATAAACACTGGCTAACCTTAACAAAGCTTGTTGAGACGGCAAAACAGGTTACTCCCCGGGTGTATATGTTGGCAGAAATTGCACCCCTAAGAGAAGATTTTGGGAAAGGTCCCCAGGGAGTCAATTGGTCAGATGATACTAACTATGAACATACGCTTCGAATAATACAGCAACTCGAGAATACGGTAGGACTATCAAAAGCTTTGACTGTTCCGCTTATCGACGCATTTACACCGTCCTTTAATTCTGAAACTAGAGAAGGTAAGCGTGAATACGTCAATTCTGCAGACGGCATTCATCCCTCGGTCGAGGGTCATAAATTCATGGCCGAAAAAATCGCCGAGACTATAAAACTTCCATAAGAATCGCCCACTAAATAAATTCTTATTTATTTACCGACACTAACCGTTGTACCGGATCTTCAATCGAAGTAATAATAATTTTATAATCGATGCGGTCTTAGTTTTTAAAGTATGTGCAGATGTTGCCGGTGGGGGTTGGGGATCCTACTATTTGGGTTGGAGAGACTACCGATTGAGTCGGAGTTCTGGTTCTGGTCGGAGAAGGCACTCCTGGTAATGTAGGAGTCGGAGTTCTGGTTCTGGTTGGTGACGGTAAATTCGGTGGCGTAGGCGTCCTAGTAGAAGTCGGTCCTGAACCTGGTGTTGAGGTTACAGCCGATCCCATTACACAGTTTCCCGAACCCGAGTCTAAAACCTGTGAATTAATATTTATGAATTGCCAGTCATAGCTCGTTTGATGAAGTGTTAATTTGAGAACGCCATGTGTTGATACACGAAATTGACTATTGGCAATCGGCGATCCGAAAGCATAAAGTCCTGCTCCCCCAGTACCAGCAATAAACTCTCTAATTCCGTTTGTGGGATCAGATCCTCCGGACGGGTTTTGAGGTGCAAATCGTTCATACAAATGGTCGTGTCCGTTCAAAACTACATCTGCTTTATATTGATATAACAAATCCCAAAACGGCACCGATCTGTTATTGCTTCCGTGTACGGCTCCGGAACTAAAGCGGGGTTCATGCCAATAAGCTAAGGTGCAGGCTGTACCTTGGTTGGCTTGTAGATCCGCCGCTAACCAAGCATTTTGGGTAGACGACATAGCTTCCGAATTCAAGGCAATAAGATGCCATGAACCTACATTATAGCTATAATAGCCCTTACTCCTGTCTCCTGCCACTCCGCTATTTACCCCAACTCCATTAAAATAATCAAAATACCCGGCTCCGCCTGGTGTATGATAATCGTGATTTCCGGTAGAAGGACGCGTTCTTGACTTAAATCTTCCCCAGCTTGGATGATAATATGTATTGAAATCAGCCAAAATCCCATCAGGATATTGATTGTCTCCAAAGGTTAATACGAAAGCCGGGTTTATCGAATCTAACAAATTTGCGGTTTGAAATTGTGGGCCATTACTTCTGGGAGAAATATCGCCGGCACCGGCAATTACCGGATCGCCGCTTTGAGCAAATACCTGTAAATTTTTTAATTCAAATAAGCTAATTAAAAGAAACATGACTAACAACACGATTTTTATAATTTTCTGGAATATTAATTTCATTTTTGGATAATTTCGACCATTATTAATTCACCTGGCTTTCCGGTATCTCCTTCCTCTCTTTCGGTATTCAAAAGTCTGAGTTTATACATAGAATTTTCTGCGTCAATCTCGAGTTTATTTTCACTCTCATAGATAAAAGGCCCAACTACAGTCCAGCCGGTTTTTACAAACTCATCTGCATACCACTTCATGATTTCCTTGTTATCTCCTTCAAAAAACCATGTGGCAACATAATTAGTTTTTCCGTTTAATTCTTTTTTGAATGATTTGTCAACTACAAGATTGCTATAAACAGGGATATCCGGGAAGCCTAAAATCAAACTCCCAGCAGATTCATATACCGTTTCCTGAACTTGATTATTATTTGTTTGAGCAGATGTTTTCTTTTCCTGGCTAGGGAGAATTATAAATTTATAAACAATATAAACTATGCTCGCTATGAATAAAACTATCAAAAATAATTTTTTCATTACTTCAAGTGTATTATTTCAGTAGATTAATTGTCAATAGTATCTTGGTTCTATGTTAAAAGTTGTGGTAATCGGTACTTAAAAATCTAAACTTATAATCTCATTCTGGTAAGCGATGAGTTTTGAAGCGCATCCAGAATCTAACAACGATTCTGGACATGCCAGTGTGTAAAAAACTCTTTAATTTCTAATCCTGCACTGCAGAATCAACAACCCTCTGTTACCAATCGATGGGAATCAACCAAAGTTCCTCCCCAGACAATTGCTATCACGGCTAATAATAACAATTTTGAACCAAATTTTCTGAGCTTAATCCAACACCAGGACGCTTTCATGGAGGTATATGCGGTTCATCGGGACTATACTTTTGTTCTTACCGAGTTTGATATTTCAGCTACTGCTCAACAAGGCCAAGTTACCGAGATTCTGCTTCCCGGCAAAGCCGTTGGAACTTTCACCCTAAGATGCGGGCTAACCTGCAGCGGAAAAGTAAACGTGAAGGATAACGACGAAGACTCGGATTTTGAATAATACTCCCCCTTTTTTTCCTCATAATTTTGCCTTACCGTAAAGCATTGTCTTACTCTACCGAAATCCGGTCAAAATTGTATACTATCAAAGTTAGAGACTATTGATAGTTATATGGCGGTGGTGAGGTGATGTAAATCCTCGTCGGATAGATCGTCGGCCAATTGGAAATGTAAGGTGTCGGAGTTAACTTGCACCAACCGCCGATTGGTTCCGGCATCAGACAGCGCGGTTCGGTATAAAGACATGACGGTGCAGGAATACAGGTTGGCGTCGGAGTCTTTGAAGGACAGAGGACAACTCCGGGATTTTTTTGCATCCATATTTGGTAATCAAGTATATTTATTACTCCGTCATTATTATAATCAAACGGGTATTTTATAAACCAAACCGTATAATTATTGCAGCCTGGAGTGGGAGTTGGAGACTTATAACTCGTTGGCGTGATGTAATTTGGTTTTACTGCACACTCTGGTGAATATTTATACGTCTCAACACAGCCCGACATCGTTCCGGTTGCAGCACATGTACCCGAGGTCTTTTGATAACAGGAATTATTAGCGTCCTTCATCCATTCGGCGCCGCTTCGACAGCGGTTGGTATTGGCCAATACGTAACTTCCACCCGTAGAATCATTTCTGCAGGTGTAGGTGATGTAGACGTATTTGCTGGTAATCTTTATAGGTGGCGTCGGTGTTCTATAGACTGGAGTCGGCGTCAACAGACAAAATGAATTCTTTTGGCAGTCATAAGTTGCATAATTTATCCAGGTATTTGAATCCTTACAGCTTGAAGAACTACCTTGAGTTGCTTGATAGCCGCCCTGGCAGGTATAGCTTATATATCTGTAGTATCCTTCTGCACCTCCGCAAGCCTCTTTAAAACTATAACTTTGTAGCGAACCGCAACGAGTTGGTGTTGGGGTTGGCGATCTTGGTACTATCGTAATTGGAAATGTTGAAATAGTTTGTGCGGGAATCTGATAATTATTGTTATTTTTTTGTGCGGAAAACGATACTGCTATAAAAAGCGTAGCAAAACTTGCAATCATTAATATAAGAAGAAATTTATTTTTCATCTACATTAATAGTAAGCACTATTACTTTACTTTGTCAAGGGGAAAAGACAAACCGTAATTTAGATTACACATATTTTAACCTATTTTTAAATAATTCTTTTACATTCTTATACTTTTTTCTGCCTGAACAAAATTTTTTAAAAAGAAAGTATAAAATAAATCCCAGCAATAAAAATCTTGCCCCTTTTTCAAATATCGATATCTTCGAATTGACTCTTCTTTGATCTTTGGCTTTAACAATGGTAATGTCTTCCAACTACGTCAGCGGTTTATAACTGATAATTCTTGTCAAATAATTTTTGCCTTCCCGATTGGCATAAATTGTCGTGAATCCTTTTGCTTCCGTCTTGTCTTTTGCTCTGATAAAAAGATCTATCTTGACCGGTATCAAATCCGTCAAAAGCGGCGGATAGATGCTTGAAGACGGAGTTGAAAGAAGACTGTCGACTCTTTTGTCGTTTATCCCAAGGATTTGTTTTGCAGAATTTCCGTAATGAAAGGATAAGGGAGCGCTGACCGAATCCCGATCCGTCTCGATCGCAACAAGCTTTAAGGGATAAATAATTCTGTCAGTCTTGAATCGCACCTGAATCGGTATTGTGTGGGCTCCATTGATCGTCAGACTTTCGCGCGCGTCCAACTGAGCATGTGATCCGTCGACGTTCGCAAGGACAAAATGCCAGTCTTTTTTAGATATTCGGCAAAAATTTCTCGTGAGTTTTTAGGCAGAGGATAAGCATTATTCCTGAACCACTCCTCAAGCTCCCGAAAATTTTTAACGTCCGGTACATTCTTTAGATATTTAATAAAAACCATTCTGCTAAAAATTTGAGCGGGTTCTGTCTTTTCTTCGATTACGTCGGGATATAAGAGTTTGTTTATAATACTATCTTTGCTAAATTTTTTTTCGGTTTTTTTCTCAATTTCCAGAAAAACATCGCTGAGTAAATTTTTTTTAATATCCGTTTTTTTATCTCTACTTTCACAGGATATGCCATCACCCAGTAAAAATTGTTCACAACCAAAGGATTAAAAGTAAATGTCTGCGACGAAATAATCGTCTCGGTTTTCCCGTCATAGTCAATTATCGCCTTCAGCTCAACCGGCACCACCTGCCCATAGTCCCCTGTTAAATAACCACCAAGAGCCTCAACTCGAACCCGGAAATTTCCCGGTCCCGGTTGGTGTCGGTTACCCATACCGCCAGTGTATTTATCCTTGGAATTGCAGCTTTGATCCTGACTCGCTATATTATCCCCGACCAAATCATCAGATGGCTAAATATTTTCTCTGGGCTTTTGGTTTTTGGTTTTGGCTTATATCTTCTAATCGTCCGCTCTAAAAAACTTATCTACCGGAACCCTCAGGGTTCCCACGCACACAATTTGCACGAACATTTAAAAATTACCTGGAAATCGCTTTTACCTTTAGGAATTTCGGAGGTATTGTTCCCTGTGTCGATGCTTTGGCAATTCTTATAGTCGCAGTCTCTCTCTATAAGCTTTTATTCTGCTTGATTCTGCTTGTATCGTTCAGTTTAGGACTCGCCTCTGTACTTATCGCAGGAGGAATACTGGTAGTAATAGCTAAAAATAAAGCCGCCCAAAAATTTCAAAATATAAGCCACCTCGAGCCTTATTTAAGCTTAACTTCTGCAATAATTGTAACCGTCTTAGGAATAGTACTACTTTTCGCTTTCCTAAAATAAAAGATTTTACCATTTACTATTGACAACGTTAAAATCTAAATACTAATATGAATAAATGTCAATAGAGGACGAAGATATAGATTTTTTTAATTCAGAAAATAAAGAAAAAATAAAGAATTTTTTACTCACATCTCTTAAAATTCTTCCGGTACTTATCCTCGTAGCCGCTATGGTTGGCGCCGGATTAAATCTTCGTAATACTCAGAATCCACAATCAAGTGCAGTTGGCATAAACAATAAAATCAATAATTCTGATACTTCTCAAGCATCATCTCCTCTTCCGACACTTCCCTATCAAATCGATACAATTTTAGGTCAACCGGATGATAAGGAAACAATGACTAACAGAATTGTAGCTAACCGCGGTTTTCATATTGGCGGAGTTCACATCGACAGTACGAACCGAGTCTATGTTTTTGACTCAGGAAATAATCGTATCCTGGGTTTTAACAGCTATACTGGGCCCAATCAAAATGCCGATATTGTCATAGGTCAGGGACAGTTTACAGACCGAGGTACGGCAAATGGCAATAATACAGTCTATTCTCAGCCTTCAAATAACACCATCGCAACTCAACCTTATCCTAACGTAATCAGCACACTCGAAAGTCCGCGACTGACGCAAATGGCGACCGATGAGGAAGATAATTTGTACACAGTTGATTTAGAGAATAATCGTATTCTTTTTTATAGGTCGCCTTTTACAACCGACACTATAGCCGATGACGTTTGGGGACAACCGGATATGAATAGTCGTAATCCTTCCTGTGGTCAAAGCGGTTTTCCGGTTTCTTCATCTGCTTTTTGCTTTAGCGATGACGGTATTTTAGGTCAACCTGCCGGAATACATATTGCTTTTATGGCCGGAGTAACCATAGATCCGTCTGGAAATCTTTGGATTACCGATACTTCCAATAACCGGATTCTTAGATTCCCGAAAGAAAACTCTACCATATCAAAAACTGCCGATCTGGTACTGGGTCAAAGCGATTTCACTACTCGATATCCGGCTTATCCTTATACAAAATCATTGGCGCAGATGCAAAAACCGCTTGCTCTAAAATTTAAACCTAAAACCGGAGAATTGTATGTTGTCGAAGGAGAATGGGCGGGAGAAGCAAGAATTTTGGTTTTCACACCTCCTTTTACCAACGGAATGCGGGCAACTCGAGAAATCGGCAGAGCTATTTACCAAGACACACAACCGACTGACAGTACAAATTGGGAATATATTTCGGGGAAATGGGTTAACTTAACCACGGGTCTCTATTGGCCAAGGGGTATTGCATTTGATCCTTCGGGAACAGGCGATATATTTGCTCAGGATAGCGGCAATAACAGAACAGTGCTATTCGCATCAGACGGAGCAATTATCGATGTAATCGGTCAGCCAAATCCGGATGTACGCGGCTGTCTGGGTAGGACCGATCAGGGATTCATTCAATTTGACGGGAATAAAGCCAACCTCTGCCAGTCAGACGGAGAGATTGGTGTGGATTCTTCAGGTAATATCTACCTGTCTACGATGGGAAACGCCGATGAAAAAGATATTGTCCGCTTTTCAACTCCCCTGACAAAAAATCCTTCTGGACTTGTAATTTCCAATGGATCACTTCTCCATAAGGGTTGGAATCAATATTCCGGCAAAACATTCATGAATGGTTACGGAATGTCAAAATCGTACGGCACATCATCCCAACTTTATGTAAGTGACCGTCAGAGATTGTTAGTCTGGAACAATCCTTCATCTCTCTCAACTTTTGCACAGGCTGATCATGTCGTTGGTCAGGATAATTTTGAATCAAATTTGAATAATAATGGCGGTATTTTTAATGCTATCGGGCTTGGAGCACAGACTATAGACCCTGCTGGAAAATTATTTCTGGCCTCCGATAACCGGATATATATCTTTAATATTCCCATTACGTCGAGCGGAAAAAATTACTCCGTTTATAAAATGCTCTACAGCGATTGGCAAAACAGTTCCCAAAATATAGTATGGGCGGATGACGGATCACCTGTTACTTTTAATCCGGCTGGTTTGGCATTCGATTCCCGAACCGGAGCACTCTTTATCAGCGATCCTGATAGACACAGAATTTTGCGGGTAAAAAATCCTCTTGGTGCAGCAACCGTTGACCTGGTCATCGGTCAACCTGATAAATCTTCATCAGCTCAGAATTTAGGATCTCTCAATCCCGTCAGAAATGGTTTAGCTTCTCCAACCTACCTCTCAATAGACAACTTCGGAAACCTTTACGTAGTTGACGCCTCTTATGAATTAAACGGTAACAGAAGACTTTTACGTTTTAATGCTTCAAAATTAACACCCCAATCAGGCAATATCTTTCCCCTCACGAATGCTGATGCTGTATTTTCAAAAAGCAGTTTTACATCAAGGAATTTAGAACCAAATCAGCCGGGTAGCCCTACTGCAGTCGGATTTGATTCGGCCAATAGAATGTTACTTCTGTCTGACGGTTATGGAAATAAATTCGATGAACGGGTTTATTTTTATGAAACCCCTCAACTGGGAGAAGTAGTTTATCCTGACAGTCTAATCAAAATCCCAATGTCTCAAGGCAGTTCTGTATTGTTTTCAGATGAAGGCAAACTCATTCTGCAGGATCATACCTGGAATCGGTTACTTTTTACCACTATCTCTCTTCCTTCTGTTTCAACTCCGACACCTACAGGTCCTATAAAAATAACACTAACCCCGACTCCGACTACTTTTATTCCTACGAAAACTCCTACCATAACTCAAGCACTATTTACATTGGGGCCTGTCGCCGATTCATATGTAAATTCAAATTACCCTAATAATAATAGCGGCAAGGAAGCGGATCTTAAAGTAAAGACGTCTCCAACGAAAATTACTTTTATGAAATTTGACCTAACTCCGCTTGCAGGAAAAATATTTAGATCAGCCAAACTTAAAGTCTGGGTAAATGATCCTTCAAACGGAACAACAAATCTATACTTAGTTCCAGATAATTCCTGGGTCGAAACCGGAATTACTTTTAACAATCAACCGGCCCTGGGAAAATTAATTATGTCATTTACGGCAAATGCATCAGGTGTATATAAAGAAATAGATATTACTAATTTTATGAAGTCAAATCCAAACAAAATAATAACTTTTGCATTTCAGACGACCAGTACAAATGAGTTATCCTTTAAATCAAAAAATATTGCAGACACTTCCAGACTCCCAATACTTATTTTTCAATAATATGTTTTACTCGTTTTCTTCGTTATGGTTTAATCTTCAACACAACACTAATTCACGTAGTAAATACAAACCTATCCGCGGGATGAGGTGAACTCTGCGGAGGTGACGGTAATCGTTACTGCCTTAGGAATATTACTCATTCTTGCTACCTTAAAATAAATTAAAAATACATTGAAAAATTTGCAAAATTCTTCTATGATAAGACAACACCATATTTATAAAATTAAGGGTGTTGAAGAGAAAGGGTCCCGGCAGCGCGCAGAATTTTTCCAGATATTTCTGGTTCGAGCACTGACGGGAATGAATCAGAACCAGGACCCATAATTTTAACTCACCTATGGAAAAACAAGAGCCATCAAATCAAAAAAATTCTCTCAATTTTTTTGGCCTACTGTTAATTGTTCTTCTTCTTATTCTGATAGTCGTTCTGCAAAAATCGCAGTCGCAAAAAAAGACTACTCTAACTAGCGCCCAGACCGCCAATACTCTGCTGGTTCCGCAAAATTACCAAACCATTCAGTCGGCGATAAACGCTGCAGCAGCTGGTGATATTATTCTGATTTCCTCCGGCACCTACCGCGAAAATCTGAATATCGACCGCGCTGTCACACTGTCTGCCGCAAGTTATGATAAGATTAACCCCCGCAATAACGGTGTCGTCATCGACGGCGGCGGACAGACCGTCATCATGATTCCAAAAGCTGTCCCCTCGCAGATCAACTTAGTCGGCCTGACGATTAAAAATGGCGGACTTGATGGTATACAGTCGTTTAGTCCGTTCTTGATTGAGTATTCTTATCTCACCCAAGCCGCAGATCTTATCGACTACTCCAAAGGATCAGGCGGAATAAACCGCTTCAATGTCTTCGATGGAGGCACCGATGATGATCTCGATCTGGACAACGCGATCAACGACTTTTTAATTGAAAATAATCAGATCCTCAATGCGAAGCAGGACGGTATCGAAATCAGGCTACAGGATGATGTAATCGCATCTCAAGCTGCAATAACCATCAGAAACAATCTGATATCCGGCAGCGGCCAGGACGGCATCCAGTTCATCGACTACGCAACCGACACCAACCGTCTTTTTAAAATCGAACGCAATCTTATCGAGAAGAGTAAAAAAGCCGCCATCGGACTTATGGATAACCAGATAACCAGCGAAGACTATCGCGCCGCCAGTATTAAAGAACCAATGAACGTTATCAACAATACGATTGTCAATAATGACTACGGAATCTCAGGCGGAGATAATATGATCGTTGTTAATAACATTATCGCCAACAACACCGGTCTGGGAATTAAGAATATCGACGGAGGCTCAACTGTCGCCTATAATTTGTTTTGGGCTAACGGAACAAACTATTCAGGTAGTAATCTCAATGGTTCGACAAATAATATTGGTGATCCGCTTTTAACACCGGATTTTCACCTTGGAATCGGCAGTCCGGCAATTGATGCGGGGATAGCTAACTTCAGCTTTGCCGGAAGAACTGCGCTTGCCCTAACCTCAGCAGACTTTATAGGTCAGGCTCCAGATCTTGGGAGTTATGAAGGAGCCTCATCCCCAATCCTTAGTCCTACCGTTAATCAATCTACGCCAACTGTTTCTCCTGCTATAAGCCAGCCAGCCCCTACCGCTACCCCTATCTCAGCTACCCGCGCTCCTGCCTGCACCTACATCAAAAACTAGAAGCTTTCTTGAAACCTCTAATATCAAATCCGCTTAAACAGTCATCCAAGGAACAGGTGGCGGAAGTGAAAAGGATCCCCAATTAAATAGAGAAATGGAGGTTGGGTTTAGGTTAGGAAGCTTGTATGGAATATGGGTTTGGGAAGTGGGATTTATATTGACTAACTTCCATCTTCTCTTTTCCTAACCAGCATCCTTACCCCTCTCCTTTCTTCCAATTTCTTGGAATGAAACTTCCGGCAGAATCTGAGAATAAGAACTGTATAGGCGGCTCCGATATTACCTGTTCTTCGAAGCTTTAGCCAAGGAGGACGATCAGGGCATTTCGCGAAGGGGGATAAATTACTGGTATGAAGGCGGCGGAGTGAAATAAACTCTTGTTGGATAAGGTGATCCGTATAGTATCGGCGTTGTGTTGTAGCAATTTAATTTACCGCAGGTTGTGCAGTTGTCCCCGCCGTAGTATCTACAACCTTCTGGCGGCGCCGGGCAATCTATCGGTTTACAGGATATATTAGTCGTCGGCCATTTGGTCGGATAGATACTGGGGTATCTTGTCGGAGTAAGATATTTGGTTGGCCAAATAGATATTGTCACGGGTTTTACCGCACACTCGGGTGAATATTTATACGTCTCAACACAGCCTGACATCGTTCCGGTTGCAGCACATGTACCCGAGGTCTTTTGATAACAGGAATTATTAGCGTCCTTCATCCATTCGGCGCCGCTTCGACAGCGGTTGGAGTTAGTTAATACGTAACTTCCTCCCGTAGAATCATTTCTGCAGGTGTAGGTGATGTAGACGTATTTGCTAAGCGTCTTAGTAGGATAGGGCGTTAATGGAAGTATCTGGGCCGAAGTATTATACGTGTATTGTTTTTTTGAGTTTAAAACTAGCAGGCTTAAAAAAATCACCGCAAAACCGGCTAATATTAATAAACCAAAATTATTCTTCTGCATGTAAATAAATAATAAACACTAATTATCGACTTTGTCAAGGGGTATTTGTTTTACACCTATCATTATATTACTAACTTTACTGATTTCCTGATTTAAATTTAGTTTTTAAAGTAAGTGCAGACGTTACCAATCGGTGTTGGGGATTTTATTGTTTGGGTTGGAGAGACGACCGGTTGAGTCGGAGTTCTGGTCGGACTTGGGGTTATCGATCCTGTGACAAAAGGCGGAGTAGGAGTTCTTGTCAAAGTAATCATTGGTTGAGTGGGTGTTCTTGTCGGTGTAACCGGAGGCGGCGGAGTCGAACCGCTTTTGCTAAAAGTCTTTGACCATAGACTGGAAGTCGTTCCTCCTTTATAAAAATCCACGGTAAAAGATCCCCCATTAACCGAGATCAGGGCAAAACCTCCAAAATTAGGCGCCAAATCCAACCAATAGTCATACCTGCCGGAGGTCGGTGTTGTCGGACCTGCCCCCGCATCGCCCGAAACGATTTGCTCAAACTGCTGTGTTATTCCGGGAGTCCTTGAGCTGTTGATATGCGTATAAGCCAGTGAGTGCTCATGTCCGTAAAATCCTGCCGAAACAATCGGATGTTTATTAATTACATTTATCAAATCAGGAGGCGGATTTCCTGAAACATGATTGGCGATGTAATAAAAGGGTCCATGCCAGAAAAAAAACGCGTGCTTCAGTCCCTTGATTTCCGCATCGGTAAGTCTCTCGTCCAGCCAGAAAATCTGCGCAGCAGTCATCTTGGTAACGTTTCCCGGGACATCTATGCCAATTATCCGCGAATTACCGAAGTCAAAAGAATAAGTCAAATCGTCATTTAATGCAGAGTAATTAGTCCCTCCAATTCTTTGCACATGTGATGCCAGATCAAAGTAATTTTGCCACCCCGTAGCGCTGGTTCCGACAACTGCATCATCATGATTTCCTCTCACCGGAAATGTTTTATCGAACATTCCGTTATTGGTTCCTCCGTTTATAGCGTTTTTCCAAGTATTCATTCCCGTAATTGTAAAACCCGCACTCTCCAAATCGCCGGCATAAATAGTAAATACAGGGTTTAAAAGCTTCACCTGGTTTGAAAGATTAGTCAAAACGTAGGAATCGCCTTTAGTATCTCCCCAAGCAACGAAATTGAAAACAGTTTGAGCGGAAACAGGCGGAACTCCTGAAAAAAATGCAGACAAAATGAAAATTGTGGAAAAAATGAGTCTAAAGGTTTTGTTCATGGATCCTCCCCTTCTGATCCCGCATTCGGGTCTCCTGATTTTTCAAAAATTACCTCTGTTCCTCCGCTGCCGTCATTGATCAAGGATATCGAAAGCCTATCTACACCCTTAGCCAGTTGGATCATCTGGACCTGTTCGTCGCTCGGATTTTGCGGCGGCACGTCAAGAACCCATCCCGTACCGGTTAAATTATCCAGATACCATCTTGAGGTTTGAGATACGCTGAAGTCCGTATGCAGGCTGGCTTTTGCGCCCACCGCGGGATCCAGATACTTAAGCTCCTCTACTGTCTGAGCCTCAGGAGCAGTCTTTAAATCAAAGTAAGTTTTTTGCTGGTTGCGATTTTTTGCAAAAACCAGATACGCAATGCTCAGACCGATTAAAATAATCAGGTTAAAAAAAATAAGGGGAATCTTTCCTTTTGCAGCCTTGCCCATATCACTACTCTACACCCCAATACAGGCTGTTTGCTGTGATCAAAATCACACTTTAAATTAATTTAAAAATAAATTAAAATTAAAGTGTCTAACTTCAATCATATTTATCAAAAGCATGTCTTGGGAATTTAAAAAGGTATTAAATTTATTACGTATTCGAAATGAATCTCGTGGAGGGGAGACTCTTGTTGACACTCATGAGGCAGTTAAAAATTCACGGATACACTTTGGAGATGCAAGTACATTGTCCCGCTTTTTGTTGTTTATAGCTCGACTTACCAGAACTAATTATGGTCATAGTGACGGGGACGCGATGTATTTTGAGCCAAAGAAGAGAAATCCACCGTAATTGTCTTGACTTTGAAATAGCTTTCTTTATACTGAATTTAAGATATTATATGTACGATAAATTATTTCGGGAAAATAAATTAGTCGCTTTTTATTCTCTTTCAATTGTGCTGATTTTACTTTTTGGA
>MGAG01000004.1:11940-12082 GCA_001789645.1 Candidatus Roizmanbacteria bacterium RIFCSPLOWO2_01_FULL_37_12 | reverse complement strand
TCCAGATTGTTTTTATTTCATTTTGTTCAATTACTTCTTTTGTAATCTGGAATCTTTTTTGAATTGGTTTGGAATAAAGATTAGAAAAAAATAAGATGAAAATCGCTTGTTTTTTGTGTTCATCGGGGAACTTAAGACCTTC
>MGAG01000004.1:0-11922 GCA_001789645.1 Candidatus Roizmanbacteria bacterium RIFCSPLOWO2_01_FULL_37_12 | reverse complement strand
TTCGGGAATAATCCGAAAAGAAGAAATTGATTTCGCTGTTTCATTGGTTTGATTAGCAACAGCATTACCGACTCCAGTCAGAAATTCCGACACTAAGTAATAAGGGTATTTTTGAAAGATCTGTTGTGCTAAATTTTTCGCGGGATTATTTTCGGTTCCAACTTCTAATCGGTAATCTTTTAACAATTCAGGAAATTGGGAAATTGCCTGATCGATTGTTGATTTATTTTCTTTGATTAAGCCGAGATTAAAAAGAAATCCCAGGTTTCCTCCAACCATATAACCAAATCCAATGCGGGGTTGACCGGATGGATTTTCTATTGGATTAAACTGATAATATGGTGCTTTTATTTTTTTTAAAAAATCTATCACTTGCCCACCTTCAGCCAACCCGGCAATTTTTGCTCCTTTTTTAAGGGCTATCCTTCCGCAATGCATAGGTTCTTCTGTATTTCCTGAATATGAAGACAAAATAACTAAGGAATTCTGATCAACAAATTCGGGTAAAACATAATCGTCGTTGATTGAATATGGAATGGTGATTTTGTCTTTGAATAATTCCTTTACAATATATGGAGTAAAACGGGAGCCTCCCATACCACAGGCTATTATATTTTTTACGTTTCTATATTCACCCGGAAAATTAACTTTCAGTGACTCGTCAAAAGCTTGCTGTAATTGTTTGGGTAGTGCATCTATGGATTTCAAAACGGCGTCACCTCCCTGAAGTTTTAATATCGCCTTTTTATCGTCAAGATCAATCATAGGAATATAATTTTAACATAGAAAATTATATATATAGTATAATGCAGATGATGAGCGGGAACAAATTCTTTACTCTACTTAGAGCGCTTCGGGTCAATCAGTGGATCAAAAACCTTGTGGTCTTTACCGCTATTATTTTTTCCGGAAATTTATTTGTTACCGAAGCATTCCTTCAGACAACTTATGCATTTTTTGTTTTGTGTTTTCTCTCGTCGACCTCCTATGTCTTGAATGATATCATCGACTACAAGTATGACAGGAAACATCCGATTAAAAAATTACGGCCGATTGCCTCCGGTTCAATTACGATTCCGGAAGCCACTTTTATTGTATTTATTCTGACTCTGGTATCACTGATTGCCTCACTGTTTTTCTCTCTGCCGTTTTTTTTCTTGAGCCTTGTTTTTATCCTTCTGCATTTTTTTTACTCCTTGTATCTTAAAAGAAAACCGGTTATCGATATCTTTACAATTTCCTTTTCATTTATGATCAGGACTTTGGCAGGAGAAGTTGTAACGGGTTATCATATCCCGATTTGGCTACTTTATACAATCTTTTTTGGCTCGCTTTTTATGGCAACAGTTAAAAGGCATGCCGAATTGGTAGCTCATGGTTCACAAGCGAGAGCCTCTCTTGACCAATACAAAGAACACATGTTGGATTTTCTCACCAATACTTTTGCAACCGGCACGATCCTTGCTTACGCATTTTTCACCTATGTTGATAGACCGCCGCAGATTCGAACTTTTTTCTCGGAGAGCATAAGCAATCTTATTCCCACCTTTGAAGTAAGAAGATGGATGATGACAACTATTCCATTAATTGTTTACGGAATTTCCCGCTACGCCCAGCTGCTTTATGAAAGAGAAGAGGGAGAGCGACCGGAAAAAATTGTCACTACCGATCGTCCTCTAATCTTTACGATGTTCTTGTGGGGGCTGATAGTCATTGGAATAATTTATGTTTTTTAGTTAGGCTAAATTATATTTATTGTGGATTATAATCTATTGTAATTTTTTAAATTATAGTAAATAATATAGGCAGCATTAATTACTAAAATATTTCCATGAGAACTGTAACTAAAAACGACGGTCAATCTCACCTAAGTCCAAAGAAACAGGCGGTAATGCTGGCGATCGAACAGATCCAAAAACAGTTTGGCAAAGGATCGATTATGCGATTGGGAGAAGGGCCCTCGACGGCGGTTGACGTTTTAAAAACAGGAATTTTGCCTTTGGACATTGCGCTTGGTGTTGGCGGAATACCAAGGGGCAGAATCGTCGAAATTTTTGGACCCGAGGCCTCGGGAAAAACTACGGTTTGTTTATCCTTGATTGCTGAAACACAAAAAGCCGGAGGGATTGCTGCGTTTATTGATGCGGAACACGCGCTTGATCCTGCATGGGCAAGGCTAATCGGTGTTAATCTTGACGATCTTTTGGTTTCCCAACCGGATACTGGTGAACAAGCCCTTGAGATTGCCGAACAGTTAATCCGCTCCGGCGGTGTTGATCTGGTTGTCGTCGATTCGGTTGCCGCGCTTGTCCCAAGAAGCGAAATAGAGGGCGAGATGGGAGATTCGCAGATGGGAGTCCAAGCCAGACTCATGTCGCAGGCGCTAAGAAAATTAACTGGAGTTATTTCAAAATCAAAGACGACAATTGTTTTTACCAATCAGATCAGACTGAAAATCGGAATCATGTTTGGCAATCCCGAAACCACTCCGGGAGGACTCGCTCTAAAATTTTACTGTTCGGTCAGGATGGATGTCAGAAAAATTGAGACGCTGAAAAAAAATAATCTGGTGTACGGGGCAAGAATCAGGGTAAAAATCGTAAAAAACAAAGTTGCTCCTCCCTTTAAAGAAGCGGAAATTGTGATAACCGCCGAAGGCATAGACAAGGCAGAGGGGCTAGTGGACGCTGCAATAGCCGCAAACGTGCTTAGTAAAAACGGAGCCTTTTTGAAACACGGAGAGAAGCTTTTGGGTCAAGGCAAAGAACAGGTTAAACAGCTCTTTCTCCAAGATCACAAGCTAAAACAGCAGATAGCCAAAGAGGTCATGGAAAAGGTGATGGGAAAAAAGTAAGCGTGATACGAATCTGCGAAAGAATGCGAATCAACGAATATGCTAATTCTATCTTTCTTATTCGTATATTTGTAGATTCGGATAAAATTTGTAGATTCGTATTATATTATGACTTCTGAGGATCTTCAGGAATTATTGAACAAGGCTTACTTTTTTTTGAAATTTCGACCACGTACTAAAAAGGAAATGCGGGATTATTTGTATAAAAAAATCCAGAAGCGGCATTTTTCCCGTGATGACGCTGATAATGTAATTGAAGAATTGGAGGAAAAAAAATTTATCGACGATAAAGCATTTGTCGAGTGGTTTGCCGACCAGAGGAGTAGGGGAAAACCTAAAGGTTCTTATGTTTTAAAGGGAGAATTGTTGCGGTTGGGGATAGAAAAAGATTTAATCGATTTTTATTTACAGGAAAATCCACTTAAAGAAGAAGATTTAGCCTTAAAAGCACTTCAATCCAAATGGCACAGATTTAAAAACCTTCCCAAGAAAGAACGCTTTGAAAAATCCGCCGCCTTTTTGTCAAATCGCGGTTTTTCTTTTGATTTGATTAAAGAAGCTATTAATAAATTGCAAGAAAATAATTCTTAATTATTGTTTTATGCTTCGAGCAAAGTCGAGAAGCAACCTCAAAAATTGGAAATGGCACGTCTATATTATTGAATGTTTGGATGGTACATATTATACTGGATGTACATGGGACATTCCAAAGAGAATGGATCAACATATTTCTCGATTAGGTTCGAAATATACACAGCAACACGGATTCAAGAAGTTAGTTTATTTTGAAGAATGGAATGATATTAATGATGCCAGAAAAAGAGAGAAACAAATAAAAGACTGGAGTCAGGAAAAGAAATTAAAATTAATAAATAAAATATGGAAGAAAATCTAGTTGTTCTCGACTCACATTGTTCGCTCGAACTATAAGAAATAATTCATCGGCTGCCAATTATAAAGTATTGTTATAATGCTTCTTATATGAAGTCTGTAGTTATAAACAAGCTAAGCAAATATTTCAGGATCTATAAAAAAGAGGCCGGTATCTGCGGATCATTGAAATCTTTATTTCATAGTGAATATTCCGATTCCAAGGCAGTTGATAATATCTCTTTTGAGATTGATAGGGGAGAATTAATAGGCCTAATCGGACCTAGAGGAGCCGAAAATACAATGAAGTTGTAGTGTCTGTTTGAGCTTTAAATTATTATTCGCCTTATGAAAAAGCAATTTAGACTGTCAGATTTAGTAAAACCAATATGGTTTTTATTGGGAGGGAAAAAGCGCCAGTTTTTATTCTGGGAGACTATACTTTATTTAGTCCACTTTTATGTTGTCGTTCCCCCGCTTTTAATAGGTAAAATAGTTGATTTTTTTATTTCATATCAAAAAGGCCAGTCTTTAGCGCCATTTTATTTTTATACTGCAACGCTTGGAATTTCTTTCTCCCTAGTTTCTTTTATCAGACTCTCTCTTAAAAATACACTAGGAAATTTAATAAGCGATATTAGTTACTTAATAAAGGTAAACGGATTTGAAAAACTTCTCGATTTCAGACAAAATTTTTGTCTTCGATGAGGGGAGAATCGTAGAGCAGGGAACATTTGATAAATTGTCTCTTGATCAAAATTCCCATTTTTCAAAAATCTACACGTCCTAGACTTTGTATAATAATTCTGGCAGTTTGCCCTCCGCTACTACACCAGCGCCAGTAGCTAATTTCCTACTTGACAGACAATATATTAGCTAATATAATAGCTAATATGTTAACGCCCAAAACTATATCAGCCAGCGAAGCCAAGAATAAGTTTGGATCATTAATAAGTTGGGTTACCAGAAACGGAAATGAAGTGATTGTGGAGAGTCGGGGTAAGCCTAAGATAGCTGTGATGTCTTACGACGATTATGAAAAGATAAAAAAAGTAAAGGAAGAGATGCGTCGTAAACAAGCCCTTCAACGACTAAGAGAAGTGAGAAAAAGAGTTCAGGCAAGAAATTCTGACCTTACTCCCAAACAAGCAGAAGCTCTTGCGGAGCGCTTTGTTCGAGACGTGATTGATGATATGGTAAAAGAAGGCAAAATAAATTTTGATAAATAAAAAATATATGCGGGTTATCTTCGACACGAATATTTTCGTGAGCTATCTTTTAACTAAAGAAGATAAAAACACTATCGTCAGCCTGGTTGAGAATATATTTGCGGGTAAATTTAAACTCCTTATAACAGAAGACCTACTTGAAGAATTAAGGAAAAAAATAACCCATAAACGCTATTTAGCCAAGATGATTAAAATAGGCGATTTAAAAGATGTATTAATGTCACTTCATGAGATAGGTGAACAAATTCCAAAGATAACTGGAAAATTCCCTTCCTTTACTCGCGATCCAAAAGATGATTATCTCATTGTTTATGCTTTGGTAGGTCAGGCTGATTATTTGGTTACTGGAGATAAAGACCTTTTAATTTTAAAAAAAATTGATCAGGTGAAAATAGTTTTGCCACGTCAATTCCTCAAAATTATCAAGCATTTTTAGCATGTTAAAATAAGCTATGAACGCGAGAGCTTTAAAATTTAAGGGGTCTTATACAGAAATCGGTAAGCAGGTTGGGTTACTTTATAAAAAATGGGGACACACTTATTCTGATATTCCTCTACTTGCCGACCAATACTATTCTCAACAGTTAAAAATCTATGAAAAATTTTATCCCCAATATCTGGAATTTTTAGAAGGTTTAGCCAAAGGAATAAGGTTAAATAAAGACAAAATACTTAAATTTTCCTTAACATCATTTTTATCTGCAGCCTACAATATTGTAGCCAGGCGCTGTTCGATTTTTGCCGCAAACAACAAACATGGAGTTTTCATCGGCCGTAACTACGACTGGTTTGAGTCATCGGAGTTAACTTCAAAATTTATTCAATACGATTATTTGAATAACAAAGCATTTAGTATCAAAGGAATTTCCGATATGGGAACGACGAAGCCGGGAAAATTGGTAAGTTCGGAAGATTTTTATTTTTTTATTGAAGACGCCTGGAATAACAATCTTTATATTGGTTTAACTGGCGCCCCGGGAAAGAAAACCGATATTGGTATAGCCACTCCACATGTAGTTCAATTAATAGCGGAAAAATGTAAAAAAGTTGATGAAGCAATATCAATTTTGGAAAGTCTTCCTATTCCCAATTCGCAGATTTATACTTTGGCAGATAAACAAGGAAATCTGGCCGTTGTAGAAAAATCTCTTGAAGGAGGAAGCAAAATAAGAAGGTCAGACAGTTTTATTATTGCCACCAATCATTTTAATCACGAAGATCTTGTTTATTTGAATGCTAAAGTATTTGAAAAAGTTCCTTGGCACTCGACTTTTGGCAGATATCATTATTTGGAAGCACATTTAGTCGCTTCTTGGCAAAAATTAGATTTTTCAAATGTTCATCCTTTAATGAATAAACCCCCGGTACTGGAAAATTGGCGAGGGGTTAAAATGGGTGATACAATAACCGATTGGACCCTTGCTTTAAACTTGCAAAACGAAAAATATCGGATTAATTTTGCGCCTTTACTTAAAAACAATGTATTCGTAGCGAATTAATGCTTAGTTTTCAACCATATTATCATTTGCAGAATACCTGAAAGAGGAGTAAAATATTAGTATTAGCAATTTAGCTTGCAAAGATTATATAGGATTTACATAAATTAAAGGTATGACTAACTCAAGGCTAGTTTTGTATGTAACCTCTAGGATTGCCACAGATTTTTGACGGATTTCCACAGATATCCGCGGCAATCAGTTAGTCATCAGTGTAAATCATAATCTCCAACAAGCTTCCTAATAATATTGTGGTTGACTTAAAAAATTTGATCCGGTCTATTCTGCGTGAAGAACTACAGGAAGTTAAAGAAGTAAAACAAAATGAAGAACCCGGTTTGAAACAGCAAGCGAAAGAAATTATTTTAAAGGCTCAAGAGGAAGCGCTTAGGGTTAAACAGGATGCAGAAAAGCAGGCAAGAAAAATAATGGAGGAGAATTTAGAAATCGAAAGAAATCTGAGCAGAAGAGAGCAGCAATTGGGAGAAAAGGAAACAAACCTAAATAAGGAAAAAGGATTTATTGATAATCAGAGGCAAACCTTAGAAAAGATTAAAAAAGAATACGAGGAAAGACGGGAAGCAATTCTTCTAAAATTGGAAAAAGTATCCCAGATGACAAAAGATCAGGCTCGTGAGCTTCTGCTTTCCGGCTGGGAAGAAAAACTAAAGGGTGATATTGCCAAAAGAATCAAGCAGTCGGAAGAAGACATCAAGAAAAGCGTAGAAGAAAAAGCTAAAGAAATATTGATTGATTCAATGCGTTATGGAGCTACAGATTATGTATCAGAATATACATTATCAGTTATTAATTTGCCCAATGAAGACTTCAAAGGCAGAATTATCGGCAAAGACGGAAGAAATATCAGGGCCTTTGAACTGGCGACCGGTGTAGATGTAGATTTGGAAGAAGAAGGAGTGATCAGGCTTTCTTCTTTTGACGCGATCAAAAGAGAAACGGCCAAAATATCTCTTGAGAGATTGATTAAAGATGGAAGAATTCAGCCTGAGAGGATTGAAGAAATTGTTAATAAAACCAAAGAAGAGATTGATAAAGTCATTTTTAAGGCCGGAGAAGAACTGGCACATAAAGTAGGAATATTCAACCTTCCCTCTGAAGTTACGCACTTTTTGGGAAAGTTTAAATACAGATTTTCCTACGGACAGAATATGATTCTTCACACACTGGAAGAAACTAGGATTGGTATCGCATTGGCCCATGAGCTAAAAGCAGACGTGAATGTTGTCAAATTAGGATGCTTGTTGCATGATATTGGTAAGGTAATTACCGATAAAGAAGGTTCGCATGTTGACTTGGGAGTAGAACTTTTGAAAAAGTATCGTTTTCCGCAAAATATAGTTGATTGTGTAGCGGCGCATCATGAGGATATTCCCTTTCCGTCGATCGAGTCAATAATAGTTTATATCTCGGATGCCGTATCAGGGGGTCGACCCGGTGCTCGTCACGAAGATTTTGATCAGTACCTAAAAAGAATTAAGACTATAGAAGATGCGGCAAAGAATAAAAAAGGAGTAAGAGAGGCTTATGCGCTGCAAGCCGGTCGCGAGTTACGAGTCGTTGTAAAACCGGATGAGATAAGCGATGATGATGTCACAATTTTAGCCAATAAAATCAAAGATGAGCTGGAGCAAAAGTTCGATGTCTTCCCCGGCCAGATCAAAGTAACTGTCGTTCGTGAGTATCGAGCAGAAGCTACTACAAAGATTTAGACTAATCTGAAAGCAATTATTTACGACTAAATATTTTAAAGGTATAGTAGAGTATAGCGCTAATTATTAGGGTAATATACAAACCTGGTATCACGTAAAAAATAATAAAAACCCAAGTATTCCATTTTAACCCAACCGAAAAATTTGGCATAAATGTTTCAAGATAAAATCCTGGAAATAAAATAAAGCTCAATGTGAACAAAAAAAGCAGCAAGATTAAAATAAAGAAAAACTGAGAATCTTTAGTGAATTTCATAAACAGTTTAAGTTTTAGCTCTTCAAAATAGAATCTAACCTTTGGTATTTCTCCAAGTTTATCATAGTTTTTTTAAATAAAAAATTAAAATTTTAAAATTCTTTAATTTACATTGTGCCAAAAGGCCGAATTTGATATAGATTGTTATAATAAGATGTTTTAAATATAGATTGACAAGACAGTCAAAACTTTCTATTATGTTTGCGATTGATTGAAAAATCAATCTAAAAACATTAACAGTTTTTTTTAAGAATCGAGGTGATTCAAGATGACAAAAGCAGACTTAGTTGCACAGGTTGCCAAGAAAGCAGGACTCACAGCAAAAGCTGCCAAAGATGCAGTCGGAACAGTGTTCGGATCAATCTCCGATGCACTTAAAAGAGGAGAGAAAGTCGTTGTGACAGGTTTCGGCACCTTCATGGTAAGAAGAAGAGCGGCAAGAAAAGGAAGAAATCCTCAAACTGGAGCAGAAATCCAAATTCCAGCAACAAAAACACCGGGCTTTACAGCAGGCAAGAGCCTTAAAAGGCTGGTCAAATAATCAACATCAGGCAACCCCGACTTAGTCGGGGTTGTTTGTGTTGACCGCATTTTATATAATTAAAATGATGTTAAAAAAATCTTTGACGTTTTTATTCTTCTTAGTCTTTTTTTTCCTGATCCCTCCGGCATTTTATTTTCTACAGTCACAACCTGTCAATTTAAGCCAAGAGAAAATAGAGTACAATCTTCCTTATCCTGGGATTCTGCCGGACCACCCTTTGTTTTTCTTAAAAAATACCCGGGACAAAATACTCGAACTGACAACCAGGGATACCCTTAAAAAAGCTGAACTCTACCTTCTTTTTTCCGATAAAAGAGTTGCTATGGCGTTTAACTTAACTAAAAACGGAAAAAATAGATTAGCAGCGAAAGCATTTTTAGAGGCAGAAGAGTATTTCTTAAAAGTTACGCCTCTTTTAGAAACCTCAAAAAAACAAGGGGTTTCTGCAACTTCCGATTTAATCCAGCGGCTCAAACTGAGCAACGTCAAACATAAGGAAGTTGGAGGAAACTTGCTTAGAGATTTGCCGCAAGATTTAAGTGGAGAAGTCAATAAAACTTTAAACTTGAACCAACAGATAAAAAAGAAAATTGAAAAGTTATAGTGCCCCCAAGATCACCGCAATAAGCAGAAAATTTTGTTGAAGAGTGAGCCAGTAGTGATCAAAAAGTCCGGTTAGTAAAATAACGCCGAAAACATAGGGGAATTTTTTCAAGGTTTTATTAAACTCAGCAAAAAAAAGGAAAAATACTGCCGCAAAAATAGTTATTCCAACCTCACTTATTAAGAGCAGATAAAGATTATGAACGGGTTGATTTAGAAAGTCGGCGAAACGTTGGGGAAATTGTTGCTGATTTATAAGATAATTTCCCATTCCAACTCCGAAAAACAGATGCTGATTAATTATCGATAAAGCATTTTGCATGAGATAGATTCTTTTCTGAAGGGTAAACTGATCGGTTGTGGCTTGTAAAAAAACCAGCGCTACAACTCCCAGGATAAAAATCCGGGAAAAAAAACAAAAAACACAGGTTTTTTTTAAAGGACTTTTCCAAAGATAGATAAAATTCAAAAGTAAAAAAGTTGTAATGGCAATCTTGGAAAAAGAAATAAAAATTAAAAGACCACAGACAAAAAGTAGGCTGTTTTTTGCTATTGAGTCTGAAAATTTTTTGTAGGTTAATACTAAGAAATAAATTAGGAGATAAAATCCGGCTAGTGAATTTGGATGGGAAAAAGTTCCATAGGGTCGTAAGATCTCAATTCCGTTTAATGACGCTTTAGCTATCCCGGGCAATGACAAATTCAATATTCGCTCGCCAAAAAAATAAAATATTCCCTGGAGGGAATGTTTGTTTATATATTGAACCATAGAGAGAAATAATTCGAAAACTCCTCCGATCAATAGACCAGATAAAAGATATTTCAGAGATAAGCCTTTATTTCTGAAAACAGCAACGATACCCAGAAGTTCCAGGATTTTAATATATCGGTAGACCGATATAAAGATATTTTGTGAGATTAATACATTAAACAGTAAAAGTGAAAGCAGGATAACAATCTTTTTATTAAGAAAAAATTTTATTACGGACTTTAGATTAAAAATTAGAATGACTGCGGCGAGCAGATCGGTCAGATAGATTGTTGGAGCAAGGTAGTCTACACGAATGCCGGAAAGATAGGAGAAGTCAAAAAAGAAATGTTTGCCATATTGAGTAGGAAGAAGGAGCAAGAAGAGGAATAATAGTAATTTATTAACGGTTAGAGGGTTAAGAAGCAGGTTTGGAAGAAGGGTTTGGAAGTAGGTTCTTTTTTCATCCAACTTCAAATTACTTACTTCTAAACGAGCTTCATCACCTTTACCCAATTTTTCTGCACTAGAATAGGCTTGGTTGTTTTTCCTCTGCTTTTTCTTCTGTTTTTGCTTTTTCATCTGTAAAAATTTTGACAATGCCAAAAACTCCGTCATATCCCGGATCGACATAGACTTTTCTTTCCCGGATAATCCGTACTGCTTTGGCAAGCAAGGGGCCGGAGATTTTTTCTATCTCCTCCGGCGATTTTTTAAGCAGAATATCAAATTCAGTGGCGAAATTTGTAGTGAGATGTTCATATTCTCGAAGAGCTTTGCTATGAGATCCGGCATTTGTCTCGGTTAACACTTCCAAAAGCGGTATGAGTGAAACAAACGGTCTTCTTTTTTTATCTTTATCGTAGACAAAGGTTAAGCCGGACTTGTTTTTTATCTGCAGGAGGCCTTCCTGTTTAAGTATTTTATAAGAAAGATCAATTACTCTGTTTTCTACTCCTATAGTCAAAGGATTGTGGCAAACCGGGCAAATAGTTCCTATTTCTTTAACTTGTTGGGGATTGTACTTTATATTACACGCGCGGTGACCTGACCAGTGGTACTTGCCTTCCTCGGGAAAGAATTCGATGGTATAGCCGATCTTGAGTTTAGAATTGGAGGTTTGTTTAATAGCATTAGCAATATCATAATAGGAATAATTATTCGTTTCATTGCTTGCCCCGCGAATCCCGCCTTGAGCGGGAGAAATGGGGTTACTTACAAAAACTGTTGCTTCGCGTCCGAGTTTCGGACCGGAATGGGCGTCGGAGAATGAAAGTATTGATCTGTTTTCGAGCTCTTTGATCTGCCAGTTCATGATCGGATCAGAATTTCCGCACCAAAGAGGAATGCTATTTCTTCGAATATAGACTGTATGATTTGGGACATTAACACAATAAACTTGTCCATCAAAATTAACCCAATTTTCTGTGTAGCCTCCCCTCTTAATTAAAGAAGGTAAGACTGTGTGTATGTTTTTCCTTATAAAAAAAATAACCCAACTATCCGCACTTTGTCGATATATTTTTTTATATTTCTGACCTGGACTACTGAACGGTGTTCCTTTCTTATTGTGCAGTTTATAATATGCAGAA
>MGAG01000003.1:128908-155362 GCA_001789645.1 Candidatus Roizmanbacteria bacterium RIFCSPLOWO2_01_FULL_37_12 | reverse complement strand
CCATTAGTTTTAGGCGGAGATTTAATTTATATAGTCGATCAATTTACTGAGTTACCAAGAATGATAAAGCCGTTAATGCTTGAAGAACTAAAGATTTTCTTTCACAAGAAAGCCCTTGAACTTGGTTTTAAAAAAGTAGAAAAATAGTTCAGACTAGGAGTGTCATTTTAGACTTTGTAGAATTTTCTCCACCTCGCGGTCATTAATCCGATGGTGAGGACCCCGATGGGAGAGAAGGGCGCCGGAGAAAGTCTTGGGTATATGCATAAGCTCATGAATTAGGGTTTTTATCTGTTCCCTCCGGTCTAATTTATCAAACCGTTTCGATATTACCTCGATAATATAGTGGGGTTCAATTCCTACTACTTCTTTAAATAGTTTGGCCATTCCCCAGATTCTGGCATAAGCCCTGGTTTTTGCGTCAAAACTACGGATACAATGGATATTATTTACCTTGATGTGGGTATAATTTAATTCTTTCACCAACACTCTGATCTGTTTTTTTATCTCAGGGGCCTTTTGATATTTCATATTCTAAGATTTTCACGGATTTTTGACGGATTTATAGGTTTTCATATTTCTAATTATATCGAAAATAACCAACAATATAATGCGATAGTCATGTAAGTTAAATAAAAAATATTTTTATAGCTTTTGACTTCTGTATATGGCCCATATATACTTAATTTATGAAGATTATCCCCGAACCGCTGGAGTTTGAATGGGATAAGGGAAATACTGATAAAATTTTTAAGAAGCATAAAGTAAAAGATAAAGAAACTGAAGAAGTTTTTAAAAACGGGGATTTTATTATTTTCGATGATCAACGACATTCACAATTTGAACAAAGGTATGGAGCATATGGAATAATAAACACTAGAAGATTGTTATCAATTGCCTTTACGATAAGGAATAAGAAGGTGAGAGTAATAACGGCAAGAGATATGAGTCGGATAGAAAGGAGATCTTATGAAAAACTTAAAAAAAATACCTAGATTTAAAAATGAAGATCAGGAAAGAGATTTTTGGGCGACTCATGATTTTACTGACTATTTTGACATGAATAAAGCCCAAAGGGCAATTTTTCCTAACCTTAGATTGTCAACTAAAACCATCTCAATTCGCTTACCTGAGTGGTTGTTGGCTCGGATTAAAGAACTTGCCAATTCTCGCGATGTAGCATACCAATCACTCATTAAAATCTTCTTGGCAGAAAGAGTCAAAAAAGAGTTGAATTCTTAAAGATATTTTATCTCCGATTTTTTAAATCCGTTTTCAAGCAACATCTGTTTGGCTTTTGCTGGCGTTTTGAAGATTTTCAGGAAGGCGTCATAGGTTTCCTTCAGTTCGTAAGGGAAAATTACCCATTCATCAATAACTTTGAGATAATAATCCGGCTTGGGTTGTGTAAAAGTTCTAATAATAGGGGAAAGCGAATAGAATTTTTTTATTTTTATTGATTTTAGGAATTCGTTTACGACGGCGAGGGTTTTTCCCAGGTCTCCTATTTCATCAACAATTAATAAAACCTGGTTTTTTAAATTTTCATGATTTGGCAATTCGGTGATTTTTACGTCTTTTCTCTGATGGATTCCGGTATAAGAAATTGCGGTAAGATGCGATACCGGAAGATTCAGCAGGTCCGAGAACATTCTAGCCCAAACAAGTCCCCCGCGGGAAATACATAAAATCCTGTCAATTTTCAGATGCTTAATTTTATTATAAAGTTTAAGGCAGTCACGGTTGAGTTCATCCCAGGAGACTTTGTAAAATCTCATGAAATATTATAATCTATTATGAAGAACATGACTAACAATAAAATCGTCATTGTATTACTTGTATTTCTGATTGCAGGAGTAGTTTTAATCGGTTCTATAGGACAAAGCAAAAATGTTGACTCTTCAAATATTGCCCAAAACAATCAGAATGGCATTAATTTTGATAAAGTTTTTAATCTCCCGGCAATGCTTCGAACACCCATCTGGCCGACAGCCCCGCAGACGATTAACTCTCCAACTCAGACAATTTCTCCGACTAAATTTCCAATATTAACTTTGACTCAGGCACCCACACTCGGTGTTACAAATTTTATTTCCCCGACACTTTCGGTTATTTCTCCGACAATTATTGTAACACTGCCTCCAGTATCAACTTTTACCTATAAAAATCTTACAAATCCGGCTAGAGTGGAGGTATATGATAAAAACGGTCAATGGCTTGCTACATTCACCAACAGTTCATATACCGTAACTTTATACGGACCGGAAAGAACATTCAGCGAATCATCGTCTCCTTATTCAGTAAAAAATAGTGTCTGGGTTCGCTTACTGCCCAATCCGTTTGGCGGAACTGTTGATGTAGCTTGGCTAACCCGAGCTTTGGCAGATAGAAGCAACGATATTATTGCCACTGAATTTCAGTATTTAGTCGGGGCTCCGGCAATTAAAAATTCTTCAGGCTTAAAGATTGCAGGAGATGCCAGTTATGGTCCTCTTATTGGGGGAAGCAGACAGGAGGGATCGGATTTTAATGATTATTTAGGAGTGACCTGGACTTACCCCGATGGTACTGTAGATCCGCCAGAGTCACAACAGATAGAGAGCCTTGACTGTTCGGGTTTTCAGCGTATGGTTTTAGGGTATAGAAATAATATTCCAATCAGTATTGATCCAAAGCCGGGCTATTTTCCCCGCAGATCTTTTCAGATGTATGCTTATTCTCCGGGAAATATAATTATTGCTGATAACGGATCACAAGTGACTAATTTTACATCTATAATGATTGGTGATCTGGTATTTTTTGACGGCAGCACAAATGACGGTACCCAGATTGACCACGTCGGAATGTATTTGGGTAAGGATTTAGGCGGCCATTACCGGTTTATTTCCAGCCGTAAAGGTGCCGACGGACCAACGATTGGAGATATAAGCGGGGCTTCAATTCTGGACGGAACGGGCCATTATGCTAAAACTTTTCGAGGTGTAAGAAGGTTATAATTTTATGTATAATCAAGGCATGAATAGAGAAATGAAAATAATTCTCTTTTCGCTGATTATCCTCTGTGCGTTTTCGCTGGGATATTATGTCGGTAAAAATTATTCAAATAAAAAAATTGCCTCCATTATAAGCCAGACAGGGAGTGTCGATAATACTGCCCAAGACTTGCTTACTATTTCAAATATCTATGGGAATATTCTAAGTCTTAGTGAACAGAAGTATCAGGCGGCTTTAAATGCTGATACAGCTAAAGCGGAGAGTCTAAATTCACAGATTAATGTGCTAATTACTAAAGTTAATCAACTTCTCGAAAAGTATAGTTCACAAATAAACACAGAGTCCTATTAAGTTTTACAAGGATTTGATTAAGGTTAAGAAAAAATTGCGAAGTTTTTCCTCCTGGTTTTTAACGACTGCCAAAACAGCTTTATGATCGTGTTTGACAAAAGCAAGATTAGTTACTAAAGACAGTCCCAATACTTGCATTCCCAGATGGTTTGCCATGATTACTTCCGGAACCGTGCTCATTCCAACTACGTCTGCTCCTAAAAGTCTGAGAGCTATTTTATCGGCAAAAGTCTCAAAGTGTGGACCTTTCATATATACATATACTCCTTTTTGCAATGGCAGTTTTATTTCGGTTGTGGATTTTTGAGCAAGCTTGATCAATTTAGGACTGAAAGGTTGGGAAAGATTTTGGAACTGAGGACCGGTCAGTGGGCTTTGGCAAAAAATAGTTATTAAATCTTTTAAGATTATCAGATCTCCGACCTTATATTTAGGATTCAGGGCTCCTGCGGCCGAAGTTATTATTACTTTTTTAACACTCTCTTGATGCAGGAATTTGACGGTTTTGGATACCTCGGAAGAGGAGTAGCCTTCGTAGGTGTGAAATCTGCCCGAAAGAATTATCAATTTTTTTCCTTGAAGAGTACCGGTGATTATTTTTCCGCTGTGACCCGGGACGGTAGTTTTTTTACCGAAAACTTCTTCAAATCCTTTTTCCTTTTTATTTTTTACATCTTCGATTATTTTCCCCCACCCGCTGCCAAGAATTAAACCAACCGGTGAATTCATTTTTCAATTATACTTCACATTTTTTTCCAGAGTAGTAAAATAAGACAATGAAAAAGTTGTTGAGTTTTATTTTTCTCCTAATTCTTTTTTTTCAATTTTCAACGAAAGCTTTTGCTCAAGAACAAATTAATAATTTCAAAACAAATATTGTTATTAACAATGATGGGACAATAGATGTTGAAGAGATAATCTTATATGACTTCGATTCATCAGACAGGCACGGGATTTATAGGGAGATTCCTTATACAACAAAAAATAAAGAGGGGAAAAAGTTTAAGCTGGAAATTCGCAATTACTCGGTAACCGACGAAACCGGAAAAAAATATAATTTTGAAACATCGGTCGAGGATGAAAAAGTTCGCATTAAAATTGGCGACGTAAATAAAACCGTAACAGGTGTCCATACTTATGTAATTAATTATAAGGTTGCCGGAGCCCTTACTTATTTTTCCGATTACGACGAGCTATATTGGAACGCGACAGGCAATGATTGGATCGTCCCAATCGTCACATACACCTCCGGAGTGTATCTGCCCGTTGGAATAGCTCAAAGTGATATATCCGTTGTATGCTATACCGGCTCTGAGGGCGGTCGTGAACAAAAATGCAGTTACGAAGTTAACGATAATTCCGTAAAAATAACCGGTAATAATTCGCTGAATGCATATGAGGGGATGACTTTTGCTATAAGATTTCCGAAAGGATTTGTTGCTATTTTGGAAGCAAAACCCTATCTGACTTTCTGGGAAACAATCTGGGGGAAAATAGTCTTGGGGCTTATTATTTTGGCTACAATTCTTTGGTATATTATTTACCCAATCTGGATTCCGATCAAATGGTTTCGGAAAGGGCGCGACCCAAAACATCAGGGAGCCGGTGAGACTCGCGCTTGGTTTGATCCGCCGAAGTCAAAAAAAGGGAGAGAGTTAACTCCGGAAGAGGCAGGGGCTTTGATTGATGAACGTGCCGATCTGGAAGACGTTTCCGGCATGGTGGTTTCGCTCGCCCAAAGAGGGTGTATAAAGATTGAAGAGCGGGATAAAAAAGACTTTTATTTTATTAAACGAAAAGAAATAACAGGCAATAGAGATTTATTGTCTTTTGAAAAAGAGTTCCTTGATGAACTTTTTAAATTCGGTGACGAATATCACCTGAAAAAAAATAAACTGTATGATGCCGTTGAAAAAGTAAAAACGGCGATCTATGAAAATCTCGTAACCGAAGGATTTTTTCAGGAAAACCCGAACAAAATCCGCAATTTTTATACCGGGATAGGTATTTTTGCCTTAACAACGTTTAATTTGGCTTTGGCTTTTTCCGCTTTTTTATTCGGCCGCAATATGCCAAAAAAAACCTTGTTGGGAGTTGAGACTAAAAATGTTGCCGGGTCACTGAAGAATTTCCTATCATCGCAAGAGCGCCAACTCAAATTTCAGGCTGACAAACAGATGATGTTTGAAAAATTATTGCCTTATGCAATTGCTTTTGGGGTAGAAAAAGTTTGGGCTGACCGGTTCAGAGACATTAATCTAAGGCCACCCGAGTGGTACAGCGGTTATGGTGGTTCGACCAGATTTAACAGTGTTTATTTTACCAATAGTTTAAATTCTTCCTTTTCCTCTCTTCGTTCGGCCGCAACTCCGGTCACAAGCTCAACCGGCCACGGCAGTGGTTTCAGCGGAGGTTCTTCGGGAGGTGGCGGCGGTGGAGGTGGAGGAGGAAGCTGGTGAAGATATAAGAAACTGTATTACAGTCAAAGTATTTTCTAATCTGCGGCTCCTCGAGATACTCTTTATGTGCCAAAATTGTATTATCCGGTATTTTTCTAAAATACTTTAGCTTGACTGAACCTTCACCCGCTTTCAAAACACCACCTGCCGGTTTACAAATAACTACTTCACTTTTTGCATAACCAAAACCATGCGCTACAGGATCTGTTTCGTCAATTTCCATTATTCCCAATGATTTAAAAATTATTATCTCTATTCCGGCTTCTTCTTGAGCATGTCTGCGTGCGGCGTATCCAGCTGGTTCTGCGAGGTATTGTGTTCCTCCTATCAGGCCCCACAATCCATTATATGAATTCAGGGATCTTTAGGAAAGCAGTACTCCTGCCCTAGTAATAATCAGCAGATCAACACAAGGTCTGATTACTCTTCTGTAAATATCATCAAAATCCTTTGGGTTTAAGCGATTTCTATTGTACTGGTCGTATTTAATTTCAGTCATAAAAATATTATACAACAAAAATTCATTCCCAACAGTCTAAACATAATTCGAAAGATTAGCAAAGATTCCCGTCACTGAAGCGATAGTGGAAAAGACGGGCGTGAATGCCAATTTTTTAATCTTTGAAGAAAGCAAATAATACATTGTAGAATATAATTAGCGTACATTGTTGTAGTAGGCATTGGCGCAAGACCTTCGAACGATTTGGCACAAAATCAACCAGTTTGACCTTCAGAGATTACAACAGTTTCTCAATCCTTAACCAGCTTTTCTGCCAGTAGCCAGATTTTAGGAACTGGAAACTCACCAGGTACAACTTTAGCCTCAAATGTTTCAAGTCTAACTATTTCCATCCCGGTATTTGTAATTCGTCTAGTTAGTTCGCCTTCTGTGAAATAATTCATGTAAGATAAAAGAACTTCTCTTTCTTTTAATCTATGATCTTTTTGAGTTTGATAAGGTTCCTGCTCCAAGCCTTTTTTAGTACCTTGATGACAAGACATGACAAAAACACCGCCCGAAGTTAAAACGCGTTTAATATTTTGCAAAAGAATATCAATTTCTTCATTCGGGATGTGGATCATAGAATAACCTGCGATAAATGCTGCTACGCCTGAATTAAGGAATTGATCTAATATTTCTACCATATCGCCATGAATAATTTTTACTTTTTCTTTATGTTTTTTTCTTACCATCACTAAAAATTCCGGTGTCAAGTCGATTGATATGATATTAGGAATACCTTTTTCAATAAGATAATCGGTTACAACACCGGGTCCGCAGCCAAGATCTACAAAAGGAAGTTTGTTAATCTTTTTTTCAGTTGCAATTTTGATTGCTTGATCAATAAAATCGAAATGATCCCGATCTTTTCCGAAGTCTTCTGCATAAAGGTGACTGATTTTACTGTAATTTTCCTGAGTAAGAATTTTTCTATGATCGTGGAGGGTCATAGATTTATAATATCATTTCTAAACTTACTTCGATCATTAAGAAATATCTAAGGGAATTGAACCCCCAACTAAGGTTTTGTCCCACCTGTCCGCCGAAACTTTGGTGAAGGGGAAGAAGTATCTAGCAAATTTTTTTGCAGGGCTGCCAGGACTTGAACCTGGAAAGACGGTTTTGGAGACCGTCGTGATACCATTTCACCACAGCCCCTACAAAATTTGGCTTAGAACATCGGGATCCCGCACTTCTAAGCCAAATTTTCAATTTGACAAGATAGTGCTGGGAGAGACCTCTATTCGCCCGTTAAACTACACCCACTAAATAATTTTTATATATTTGTCTTTCGACTTCGCTCAGGTCTAACTCACAGTAAGACTCACAAGTTCGTTAACTGCGAGTTGAGTGCTCCTGGACAGTATTGAACCCTGAACCAGAATAGATTCCCTTCAGGGTAAGCTGCCATCAAATATTTCGTCTCGGAAGGTGCTTTTCGTCTCAACCAAACTTTGTGCCTCTATCCCGAATCGAACGGGAATCTGAAGCTCCGCAAGCTCCTGCTCGATCCTTTTAAGCTATAGAGGCTATGGCGGGCAAGCCGGAAACCCTTTACGGGAACACTAGTAAATTTTACCACAAATTATCAAACCTTTGTTTTGCGACGATCCAACATTTCTACAAGCCTGGTGTCATTTAGAAAAGTTCTCCACAGTAAAAATAAATCGAGAGATAGGCTGGCATTTTTATAATAAAGTAAATATTGGTGAAAATGATTTTCCCTTACTCCATTGACCAAATTACCGGTCATCGCTTGTGCAGAATCATATAATGACGCTCCAAATAATTTATAAAAATTAATAAACATTTCATGCCTTTTTTTACTCCATTTCTGTTTATTTTCATTAATGCTGGTATTTGGAATCATTCTAATTCCAACAAGCGACATCATATCGTCAATAACCGAAAATAGCTGTGGAAGTTCTTCCAGCTGGTATTTTCTCATAAACTTTCCTAACTGAGTATTACGCGGATCTTCTTCCGGAAGTAGGCCCTTTGTTATTCTGCTATTTTCCGGACCTCTGTCAGAATTCTCTCTCATACACCGGATTTTTGTGACAGTCTTTTCACTTAAAGCTTTATCGAGTCTTTTTTGCTAAAATAACATTGGACCACCATCTTCGATTTGTTTCAGCAATCCGAAAACAGTTACTACAGGAAGTCCCACGGAGAATGCAAATAAGAGTGAGATAGTTAGTTCTAATTTTCGCCTTTCGGGTGATTTAAGATATTCTTCGCCTTTTATTGAGCTTATGGCGTTCAATATACGAGTTAAGGGAGTTTCCTTTCTTCTAAAATATTTATCAAGTTTATTTACTCCGGAATGCAATGCTTATTCCATGAATAAGTAAATTAGGTTCTATAGCCTATAATAATTAAAGTGATATTATTAATTGATTAGCAGGATTTTACCCGAATTTCGGATCCGGGATTGAGGGCAATTCAGAAGCAGGCTGTGTAATTGGAGAAGTATTTGAAGTTGGAGGAGGAACAGGATCGGTTGACATGTTTTGTAAATTGCTCAATACCGAGGCTAGTTTAGGATCTTCAGGTGCTTTTGGCGGTTCGACAACAGGAGCTGCCGACGGTTGAGTCGGCGGAGTTATAGGTTGAGTTGGATCCTGGGTCAATTGAGTGGGAGGTTCTACAACCGGGGGTTGAGGCGAAACAGACGTTGCTGAAACAGGTGACTGCAAATTACCCAGATCAACCATTGGATTAGGAGCAGGCGGTGTTGGTGGAGTTGAGCTGAGGTCGGAATTAACAGGTGGAGAAGAACCGCTAGTTGGGGAAACTACCGCCGGCGGTTCGACTACTCCAGGTTGCTCTAAAACTGCATCTTTTTGTTCAACAACCGGCTCTGTTACTTTATATCCCAGCGCTTCATCAAATTCCGACTGTGTAAATCCTTTCAAGACAACAGAGCTTCCGTCGTCTTTTTCAATTTTGGTTACCGGAGTCCCTGCAAAATTATCGCTGATTGCCAGCATTTCGGTAAGAAATTCTTTATTTAATTCCAGGTTCTTTTCTTCAAATTGGAGTTGATGTGAATTCAAATATTCTTTTTCCTGCTTTGAGAACTGACAGTCATTAACAGTATAAATAGTTATTTTCATGGTTCGACTTCGCTCACCATAAATTGCAGATGAGTTTTTTCATTATGAATTAAAAAAATATGTTTGTCAAGGGTTTTTGCTAGAATTAGGTGATGAAGAAAATAGCACTTATATTACTTCTTCTTTTTGGAGGCTGTTTGGGTTATTATTTAGGCAGAGTTCATAAAAAACAAAGTAAAGCTCCTGAACTTCAGGAAATAAAACAAAGATCGAAGAAAGTCCAAGGCGTAAAAGCAGACATAATATCAAAATCTGTTTTTATTCCTTACTGGAGTTTAGACAGTGAAAATATTGACTTATCCCGTTATGATTATGTAATTTATTTTGGCATTGTGCCAAATTATCAGGGCATAGATAAAAAGGATAGTGGTTTTTATGGAATTCCAACCTTTACTAAGCTGGCGGTTGGCAAGAAAAAATTTATTACTCTGCGAATGATCGATGAAGAAATTAATAATTTTATTTTAAAAAATAAAGATGCGCAAGAAAAAGTTATACTTGAAACGCTTAAAATATTAGAACAATATCAGCTAGACGGTATAGTCTTGGACCTCGAAATTTCAGGCTTATATAATAATGAATTGACAGCGCAAATTAACGCTTTCGCTCAATTATTTTACTCAGAAGCACAGAATAACTATAGGAAGTTTTATCTTACGATTTATGGCGATAATCTATATAGGGGAAGGCCATTCGATCTGTCTGAATTATCAAAAAACTCAGATGGAATAATGGTGATGGCTTACGACTTTCATAAGAGTCGGGGAGAGCCGGGCCCCAATTTTCCATATGAATCCGGAGCCAAATACCAATATAATTTTAAAAACATGATATCTGATTTTTTAAAATATATTCCTAAAAATAAACTTACGGTAATTTTCGGCATGTTCGGCTATGATTGGCTGGTTGACGAAAAAAAACGACCGATAAGGCAAGCTGAAGCCTTAAGCTATAACGAGATCAAAAAAAAATTTCTTGACAAATGTGAGTTTAAAAACTGTGTAGTTAAGAGAGATGAGATCTCGATGGAAACAGAAGTTAACTATCTAATTTCGTCTAATACTCCAGACGAACAACAAATTTATCGTATTGATTATCATATCGTCTGGTTCGAAGACGAAGAGTCGGTAAAAATTAAAACCGATTATCTTCGAGAGCAAGGAATAAGTAGCATTTCCTACTGGGCCTTTGGTTATTTTTGAATTGTCCTATTGCCAAGCCTTTTTTCCCGACCGCTCCGGTCGGGAAACGGGTTGTTGTAGTAGTATTTTTTTCTATTCGAGAAGCAATTTTTTAATAGCCCTCAGTTTCTTTTGATAGTCAATATTATTTTCACAAAATTTTTTAAATTTTTTAGGATCGCTGATTGATATCTCTGTGATTATATCCTTTAAATATTTTGGATTAGAAATCAGGTCCCGATAGGATGAATATTTCCAGTCTTCTGGCTTTTTTACTAGTCCTGCGGTTGTAGGATTAATGTTAACGTAGCGGACAACGTGTAATAGCTGTTCATTAGTTTCAATTCTTACTGCTTTAAAATTATTCTGCCAGAGTGGTCCCTTACGGTCGAATTTAAAATTAAAATATCTTGTATAACTGTTCGCTAAGTCATTGATGTATTTTGATAATATACTTTCTTTTAGAATTTTGATAACTAAATGATAGTGATCTGGCATTACGCAGTAACTAATAAATTTAAGAAAGGAAATTTTATCAATATCCAAAAGTTGAGGAAAGTAGTTTTTATTCTTTTTTAAATAATTACCTAAGTTTGTGCCGTAATTGTGATTATTGTAGTAGTCCAGAGCTTGAATAAATCTTTGACAGTTATTTAAATCTTTAAAGATTCCATATTTAGCGATACTCTTATTGAAAATATGAAATATTTCACCCTGTGTAAAAATATTGCCTCTGTTCATACAAAAATAATGACTTTTTGTCAATAAGATGTCTATGGATTATAAACTACAAAACTATAAGATTAGTTTGATTTATGGCTCTATGCCAAGTCAATTACCGACCGGAGCGGTCGGGAAGGAGGTTGGCATAACAATCCATTTTTGTTATGAAGCAGATTCTCACTATAAGGAATATTTGTGGTAACATAATTACAATGTTAGAAAAGCTCAAATTTCTTTATGGTGAGGAAAAAGGCAAGCAAGCAGCTTTAGAAATAGAAAAATTAATACTGGGGGTAAAAACTAAGATTAAACGAGACTATAGAGAGTTTTGGAGCGAAAAAGACATTTTTTTAATTACTTATGCCGATTCTTTTCAAGAAAAAAATACATTAACTTTAAAAACATTGTCCAAGATTCTTCAATTGCACCTTAAAGGTATAATTAGCGGTGTCCACATACTCCCGTTTTATCCTTTTTCTTCGGATCGGGGATTTTCCATAACTGATTATCAAAAGGTAAAAAAAGAGTTCGGGACCTGGGACGACATAATATATGTTGCTAATAATTATCGTCTTATGGCCGATTTGGTACTTAATCATGTCTCGGTAAAACATGAGTGGTTTCAGGAATTTTTGAGAGGGAACCCAAAATACGAAAATTATTTTATATCGTTTGAAGAAGATAAAGTGCCTTGGGAAGATTTAAAAAAAGTAATCAGGTCAAGGTCAACTCCACTGGTTACTCCTTTTGAAACTAAAAATGGTAAAAGGCAAGTCTGGACAACTTACAGTGTCGGTAACTTTACAGACCAGGTTGATTTAAATTATCAGAATACTGAAGTTCTCTTGGAAATCATTAAAGTTCTTCTCAACCTGCTGGTAAGGGGAGTCAGAATTTTCAGACTGGATGCTATATCAAGCATCTGGAAAGAACTCGGTACAACCTGTCGAAATCTGCCTCAAACACATACGATAATCAAACTTATCAGGCAAATTTTGGATGAGCTCTGCCCATCCGCGCTTCTTGTAACCGAAGTTAACACCTCAAGTCTGGCAGAGAATATTAAATATCTCGGAGACGGCAAAGACGAGGCACAAATTTTTTACAATTTTCCCTTGGCAGCAGTCCTTTTGCATACTTTTTATTCGGGAAATTCATCCAGATTAAACGAGTTAATAATGAATTTACCTGAATTAAAACCCGGCAATAGTTTATTCAATATTTTAGACATTCATGACGGTTACAATACGCATCTTGCCAAAGAGTATCTTACAGAATCTGAGTTTACAAAAGTATTTAAGAAGGTGGAGCAACACGGCGGCAAATTTTCCTATCGCATAGGACCAGATGGTAAAAAAATAATCAAGGAAATGAATATCACCTGGTGGTCGGCTATCACCGATAAAGAAGATCCGTTTGACCTCAAGCTTCGCAAATTCATTACATCAAGGGCAATAAGTATGGCAATAAGAGGTATTCCGGCAGTTTATTATCTGTCGTTTGTGGGAGGAGAGAATGATTATGACCTCTTGGGAAAATCCAAGCACGCACGGGATATAAACCGGACCAGATTGAATCATGATCTTTTAACTGCAAAACTCGCCGACCCGACAAGTAAAGAAGCAAAAGTTTTGGATGCCACGGTTGAGCTTATTAAAAAAAGAAAATGGTTTAAAGCATTTCATCCGAATTCTAGGCAAGAAATTTTGGAATTGGACGATCGGGTGTTCGTAGTTTTACGGGGAGATGGCAGCGATCAAGTGATAGCTCTACATAATTTCTCAAATGATCAAGTTGAAGTTAAATATAAAGATAAAGGATTTATACTTGAACCGTATGGATTTTTGTGGAAGTTAATTAATTTTTAATTACCATCTACGTAATACCTACTACATAGATGGTATATATTTAATGAAAATTGCAGTTGCGCATTTTAGGATAGGTTTAACCGACGGCGTTTCCTTACAGATAGAAGAAAGAGCCAGGATATTAAAAGCCCTCGGACACGACTTAGTTTATATTGCCGGATCTAAGTCTACGATTGCCGATCTGAGAATTCCTTATTTTGAATATAAAGAATTAAAGAATATTAATTCATTACAAACCCTTACCAGCCTTGCCGGTGAGATTGAAAAATTGATTACCGGTTACTGGAATAAAGAGAAATTTTCACACATATTTATTCATAATATTTTTTCCCTTCCGGTCTGTCTGCCGGCAACTTTAGCTTTTTTTAATTTTCTAAAAAGTCATCCGCAAGTCAAAGGTATCGGTATACACCATGATTTCTGGTGGGACCCTTCGAGAATAGAAAAGTTTAAAGTTAAAAGTGACCCATTCGATAAAACTCAGGGTCATCCTGAGCAAAGTCGAACGGATGAAAAGTTAAAAGTATATATTGACAATTTCTTTCCTCCAAAATTACCTAACCTAGCGCATACGGTTATTAGTAAATGGGAACAGGCGAAACTAAAAAAAAGAAAACAAATAACTTCCGAAGTTATTACGGATACATTTGATTTTGAACAAAGACAATGGCAAAAGGATAAAAGCAATAAGAATTTTTTTGAAGATGCCCGCTTGACCGGGAAAGAACTAAAAATACTGCTTGCATCCAGGATCAGAGCAAGAAAGGGAATTGAATTAGGCATTGAGTTTATTCATGAAATTTCTAAACTAAAAGGAATGAACGAGGTTGTTTTACTTCTGCCGAATGATTTTTTTGAGCAGGAGAAAGTATATGTGGAAAAGCTCATAGACTTAGCTAAAAATTTAAAGGTTAACATCAGGTGGCTGCAAAATCTGGTAGGTTCGACCGAGGAGAAGAGAATAGGTACAAAAAAATATTCTCTCTGGGATTGTTATGTATTCTGCGACGCAGTTATATATCCGAGTCTTTGGGAAGGGTTTGGCAACCAATTTTTAGAGGCGGTTTTTGCCAAAAAGCCGATTGTCGTATTTGAGTATGAAGTTTTTAAGACCGATATAAAACCGGCAGGATTTGAGGTGATTTCCTTAGGTGACAGATTTAAAACCGATAAAAAACAGTTAGCTGTCATTAATAAAAAAAAACTGGAAGCGGCCGCAAAAGTTTTGTTGCACACATTAAGAAATACTGCACAATTAAATAAAACCGTCGAGCAAAATTTTGAAATTGGAAAAACGGTTTATAATACGAATTCACAGCTAAAATCCCATCTGCAAAATATTCTAAAAATGTAACTATGAAACAGGATAAATTCTTATTGATTAACGGGAACCGGGAATATCTCTCACCTCTCATACTTTCGGGCAACTTAATTGTTTCAGGTATGACGGTTCCGGAAGCTTATACTTTTTCCGAAAAAATAATATCGAATATCCCTTCTGACGGAATTAAAAAAGACGATTTTTTAATTCTGCTGATTGCGGAGTTACCTGATAAAATTAAAATGCGTTTTGTTCTTTTGGAGCTTGTTAAAAAATATATTCTTTCCGGAAAAAATCAGGGACCGTTGTTTATCTTCATAGGAGGTATGGGAGGAAAAACCTTGCTTGGTAATTTTATTTCGCAGCAATTAGGCGTCAATCAGGCAGTAGCGATAGACAATGAGAAATACCGTTTGGCAGATCCAAAAGTAGACCAAAGCTATTTGTGGAAAGCAACTTATGAGTCTTCTCAGGGTTATTTAGAAACAGTAAAAAAACTGACTCCTTGGATGATAAAAATGATAGAGAGGAATGTATTTGATTTTAGAAGATATAAGAAGTGGTGTTATCTCTGGGAGGGAATATACTTATCGCCTCAAGCCGTAAAAAATTTATATTCAAGTTTTGCTAAAATAGATTTTTTGAGTATTTTCATACTGCCTAAATTTGACGATATTAAACGCCAATATCTCATCCGTTGGGAGAGGGAGTTGGGAGTCAAGCAGCTATCAAAGAGAAAAAACTTAATCGATGCCTATCTGCAAAACATTGAGGCCATAAGAACTCATATCTCAAAAAATATCGATCCAATCGCTTCATTTGTAATCGATAGCCCGATATTCGAAGAAAGATTGTCAATATTTTATGCTCTTTTAAATCAAAAATTTACCGATATTGCCGATAGGGAATTCCCCGGATGGGCTGAAAAAGTGACCCGAAAACCAAGCGAACTGCTGCAATTTAACTCTTCTTTTTAAAGGCACCCAACTCCTTAAGTTTCCACATGAAAAGGGCGGCTTTATTTCTGGCACGGGAGTCGATTACGTATCGTAAGGCTTCTTCCAGGACTGTCCTGTGTATTGTCTTTGCAAGTCTAATATATAGACTTTTTCTCCCCTCATCCTGCAATTTCTGGGCGAGATGCACGCCGAAAGCCTGAAATTCACGCGAAATATACCTGTCTTTCAAAGGATCGAATTTTTTTAAAATATCCCTTACTGATTGCATTTTAAAATATTACAAATAATCAAATCCGACAAATACTACAAATAAATATTCGAATGACTTAATTAATTAAATAATTCAGAAATTTAATTATTTATTTGCTTATTTGAGCAATTTGTGTATTTGCTTATTATAGTAAACTTCCTCTTGCTTTCTTAGTGAAAATCGGTAACAATAAAATGTCATATGGATCAAAATTATACTCCACTCGATCGGGAAAAACTGTCGGCAAATAAAAAATCTTTTAAAATATCAAATAAGGTCTTAATGGGTCTTATTTTATTTTTGACGGTTGGCATCGGAGCAGTAGGGTTTCTTCTCACTAGAGAAAAATTTCAAATAAGGGTACCGGCTCAAGTTGAACCAACCATATCGGTGTCACCGGTTCCGAGTCCGGCAGTAACGGAGGTGGTTCCTTCCGAGACTGCAGCGCCTTCCACGGATTCGGGAACGATGGCCGAATCAACCATGAGCCCAACCCCGCCTCAAGAAGAGCAAGCCGCAACACCAACACCGGAAGTGACAATCGCGTCGATCTCAACACCTATTCCAGTTGCTTGTGGAACTAAGTCCTGCGATATCGCAACCAACCCCTGCAGAAGCGGTTTAGTCTGTGTCCAGGCTGACGATGGGAGCAACTACTGTACTTTACCGGAGTTTGAGAGTGCCTGTAAGTCAAATCCATCGCAGGTATCCTGTTGTACTCCCGCAGGGGAAGATCCAACGCCAACCGAAATTAACTTAGTTGTGGCTTCTGCAACGCCGGGTGAAGCTGCAGCCAGTGTCCCTCAAGTTACTGAAATCCCGTCTGCGGGAGTTGCAACTTTTGGCAAGATCTTCGCGGTAATAAGCTTCGCAGTTATTCTTCTGGGGCTGATTTTATAGATTTTAAAATTATTTTTTACCGTTCTCGACTAGTTGTTGAAAGACTTTTTCGTACTCATTCACCATTCTGTCAACAGTGAAGTTTTTTTCTACATGAGCCCGGCAGTTCTTTCGCATCTGTCTATACTGGTCTTCGGGCATAGAATATATTTTTTCAACTGCCTCTTGCAGACCCTCAATACCGGTTTTTTTAACAATCCAGTTACCTCTTTTGTTTTCTTCGGAAAAGTTGACGATAAATCCTGTTTCACCGTCTTTGACAACTTCCGGGACAGAACCATTAGCGAAGGCAATCACCGGTGTACCGCAAGCCATAGCCTCGATCATAACTATGCCAAAAGGTTCGTTCCATCTGATAGGCATTAAAAAAACTTTGGCATTACCTAAATAATCAGACTTTTCATTTTTTTCCTTTACTTCAGCATATACTTTAGTCAATTGCGGATCGAGTTGGGGTTTGATTTTTTGTTCAAAGTAGCCCTTATCGGCCAGGTCGACAAAGCAAGCGAGATTTAACTGTTTTTTAGTTTTTTTTGCGACTTCGATTGCCAGATCGACGCCCTTTGTGTAAGTTACTCTTCCAAGCCAAACCATATCACCGCTGCCGTTTTCTGAGAAATTAAACTCTGATAACGTAATACAGTTGTAGATTGTTTTAATGTAGTTAAGTTCGACTATTCCCTCTCTTTGGTTATTTGATATTGTTACATAGGGATAATCCTTGAATTGAATTAAGCCATTCCTGCCGGATTCTATACTGCCAAACTGATCTTTTTCTTGATTTTTAAAGTAGGCACCGTGCAGAGTAAAAAGAAACGGTGTTTTGACAAAACTGGCAAAATAGAGAGTTATTCCTGACAGGTGAAAATGAATTAAGTCAAATTTCCCCTCGACCTTTTTCAAGCTATAGTGAAGATGGTTCAAGATGTTATAGGGGTTTTGTTTGATGTCTGAATTATTACCTAGGGCTTTAGGATAATAAAAATCCAGCTTGCTTGAGACTTTGCAGTCTCCGGTTGCAAAAAGTGTTACATCATGACCCTTTTTAACCATGCCCTCGACAATATCGTAAACTACTTTTTCCCGACCGCCATAACCGTAGGGGGGGAGAGTGATCCAGGGAGGATTTATAATTGCTATTTTCATGATAAAACCCTAAATCCTAATTTTTAGAACACGTCTCTAAACTTCGGCTCGATATGGCGTTTTTCGCAGACCGACACCCTCTGATGAGGGTCACCCTCGGTCATTTGCTCAAAACGCATATCTTCGCCCCAGTTTAATCCGGAAATATAGGTTTAGAGATAACTTCTAAATGCTAAACAAATTCAAATGCTCAAAATTCCAAATTCAAAACAGTTTTGAATATTTTAAAATTCGAATTATGGATTTGTCCTTCGACTTTGCTCAGGATGGCGAGCTTGTCGAACCATTTTGAATTTAGGATTTAGAATTTTAGCGTATACTTCTTCATATTTATCGACCATCTGTTTAACGGTAAAATTTTTCTCGACATGAGAGCGGCAGTTTTTTCGCATTCGGAGGTAATCTTGATCAGGAAGTGAGTAAACTTTTTCCACAGCTTCACATAGACCTTCGATACCGGTTTTTTTAACTATCCAATCACCGACAATTTCAGCATCTGACGGATTAACTATAAATCCGGTCTCGCCGTCCTTGATTATTTCCGGGATTGATCCTTTGGCGTAAGCTATGACCGGTGTTCCGCAGGCCATCGATTCGATAAGAATTAGTCCAAAGGGTTCCCTCCATTGGACGGGAAAGATAAAGGAGCGGGCTCCACCATAGTGTTTCCAGGTTTCCTCGAACTTGACGTTTTGTAAAACTTCAAGATACTCCGACGAAGAATCGATAATTTTTTTAAATCGATCTGCTGTGTCTTTTCTAATACTGGCAGCCATTTTCAACTTTCTTTTTACTTTTTGAGCTACTTCAATTGCGATATCTTCACCTTTGTTTTTTGAAACCCTGCCCATCCAAAAAAGATAGTCTCCGCCAACCTCGTTAAAAGGAAAAAATTCTAGATCCAGACCGTGATAGACAGTGCTAACGTAGTTAAGGTCGAAATGAGTTCTAAACTCCTGCGAAATACTGACAAAATTGAGATCTTTATAACGGCGCATAAACAGATTTTCAATCTCTCTTTCGCGGGGAAGTTGATTGTGAAGCGTATGGACAACCGGTGTTTTTACAAACTCTGAAAAGGGAAATGAGAAATAATAAGCATGAGAATGAATTATGTCGAACTCGTCGGCTTGTTTAAATACCTCGGCGTTTACATATAGGCTGTTACCGCTAAAAAAGGGGTCGATATAAGACTCAACCGCTTTGGGATATTCGGCAGAAAGGGGAGAGATGAGGCGTGCATTAGTCTGGGATCCGGGCGGAGCATATAGACTTACGTTATGTCCGCGCGATACCAATTCTTCTGTAATATAGGATATCACTCTTTCGGTTCCGCCGTAGTTTTTGGGCGGGACATCAAACCAGTAAGGAGATATTTGGGCGATTCGTAGTTTTTGCATATTTTAGTTTAGATAAATTCTTTGTATAAATTTTCGTAATTTTCGATCATTTTTTCAACCGAAAAATTTTTTAAGACGTGGTCTCGACAGTTTTGTGGGTTGATCCGGTTAATTTTAGCAAGAGCATCCTGCAAACCTTTGATTCCTTTTTCAGGCGTAACTGTATATCCGGTCTTCCCGTGAATAATTAACTCCGGGACGGCGCCGCGGTCAAATCCGATAACCGGTGTTCCGCAACTCATAGCTTCAGCCATTACCAGTCCAAAGGGTTCGCACCAGTTGACGGTCATCAAGAAAGCTTTGGCATTTTGCATGAGTTTAGCTATTTCGGTTTGTTTTAATTCTTGTTTTGAAGACACCGGCCCATACCAAGCAATTTGTTCTGATAAATAAGGTTTTACATCAGAATTATAAAAATCCATATCTTCAACATTGCCGGTAATAATTAATTTTGAATTCGTTTGTTTGGCAAGTTTGATAGCCCATTTAACACCTTTTGGATCCATGTAGGTTCCATCGGCATTTTTGGCTTTAGAAAGCCTTCCGATCCATAAGAGATAGTCGTCTTTTTTCTCCTGAAAAGTAAACAAATTTGTATCTACTCCGTTGTGAATAACCTTATAAATAGGAGTCTTTTTAAAAAGAGAACGGTGGGCGTTGGAAATGGAGATAAATTTGGTTTTTTTAAAAAGAGCGAAAGTCTGGTCTATATAATCGTCGGCTTGAATATGTATTGTTGTAACAAGCGGTCTTGTTAACTCATTTTCGATGATCGGGGTAAAGAATTCCGGATAAAGATGATTGTGAATGATGTCGAACCGGTCCTGAATCTCCACAATTTTTTTAGTGAGTTGGACCAATGTGGCAACTTCTAATAAAAAAGGGTTTTCGACCGGAGGCAGATCTACCCACCCTTTTTCAATGACCGGAATAGTGTCCACACCGGGAATCAGGCTGTCTTTCGTTCCCAGAAGAGAGACCCGGTGGCCTTTTTTTGCCAGATATGAAACAAGCTTGAAGATTATTTGTGAACGGGAGGCGGTCTCATCGGCGGTTACTTTTCGTTTAAGAGTTGAGATTACCAGGATTTTCATATAACTGTTATAAATATTATAATGATTATAACCGTTATGTTGTGGACTATACGGTCTTTGCGATTTTTTTATATTTTTTTATCGCAGCCAGGATATAGGTTGGAGCAGGAACACTTTTAGGACTTAAGGCATTTTCATACAGCCGGTAAAATTTGCTGGCGATTTTGTCCCAGTTAAACCGTTCGACTACAGTACGGTAAGCATTTTCACCCATTTTATAGCGTAATCTTTCATTTTCTATCAGGAGGTTCACTTTTTTAGCGATTTCATTGGGACTTTTCGGTCTGACTAAAAATCCGTTTACTCCGTCTTTTACTATTGTGGAGACTCCTCCCTTGCGAGTTACAATAACCGGAGTCTTATGAACCATCGACTCGAGAATGACCAGTCCAAGCGGCTCGTTCCAGACACTAGGAGCCACATAGACATCTGCCCGCAAGTAAAAATCATTTATTTCTCCAAGTTTATGAGAAAAATAACCAAGCATATGGACGTTGAGAAGTTTGTATTTTAGGATTAGGCTTTCGAGGTATTTTCTTTCTGGACCGTCTCCCAAAATTACTATTTCGCCATTTATTTGTCTGGCGGCTTTGATTAGGTATTCAACTCCCTTATGAACGGTCAGACGGCCGGTAAAAAGCACCATATTGGGATATTTGAAATGATATTTTTTATCGATCCAGCTCACATTTTTTCCAAAGTCGACCTGATTGCTGACACCGGCGGGAATTGTTTTTGTTTTTTTGGAGAGATCACGGCCAAACATCTGCAAATACCAGTCGCGGGTAAAGTTGCTGTTGGCAGTGATAAATTTAGCCCGGGCAGAGGCGTCCCTGACATTTGCTTTCCATCTGCCATCTTCGGTGAAGTAGTGAAGATCGCTTCCGTGAGTCGTAATAATAAAGGGCAGCTTATAAAGATTGGCCAAAGTTCGGGCTATAGGCGGCAAAAAGGCGGTGTGAAAGACATGTATTAATTGCGGTTTAAATTTTTCAATCGCTTTCGAAGTTCTCAATAAATAATAATTATAAAGTTGAATAAATTCCTGATTGGAGAATTTGGTATATTTTTTTACACCGGGCAGTTCCGGATTTCCTACAAATACACCCAAGGTTGGCGGTTTGAGGCGGAAGATTTTAGTTTTTTTAAGGACTCTGGTTTCGGGTGCAACAATTGCTGCTTGAAAATGATGCGGATAGCGAAAGGTTAAATGGTTAACCAACCGGCGCAGCCAAGCCCCGGATCCGTTACCCCACAGAGGAAACATGTAAAGATAAAGTACCCTCATAGTTGCGGAAATTATACCATTTCTTTAGATTTTACAGAATTAAGTAAGAATTACACTTTAATAAAGCCTCAAATTTAAATTGAACCGAGAGAATTGAGATATGTTCCAATGGTACATCTTGACAACGGCCGTACGGAGATATACCATACTTAGATGGGACAACAGATCAGAAAGAAACTTGCTTATGGCGTATTAACAGACTTAATTATAGAAAGTATCGCGGAATTATTTATGGAATCAGGAAGATACTCACCGCCCCCGAAGCTTGGAATCATATTAGGAAATTTACTAAAAGCAATCCTGGAGCAAAAAAGAAACAATATAACCTCGGATAAATTAAAAAGAGCTATACGGTCCTTAAAAAAGCGCAAGATAATTTATTTGGAAGAAAAAGAAGATAAAGTATTTGTCCATTTAGATGATCAGGGTAGAAGCAAAGTTTTTGAATACTCCTTAAAAATGCTTATTGACTTTAAAAAAAAGAAGAAAATTTGGAATAAAAAATGGTTCCTGGTTTTTTTTGATGTTCCTGAAATTGAAAGAAATAAAAGAGATTATTTACGGCGATATTTAAAAAAATTGGGTTTCTACCAATATCAGCAAAGCGTATATTTGTTTCCTTATGAATGTGAAAAAGAGGTGGAGCAGATAAAAAAAATTGTCGAGGGAGCCAAATACATAAAATATATTGTTGCAGAAAAAATCGAAGACGAAGAATCTGCAAAAAGATTTTTCAGACTATCTTGAGTTATTAATCAAGCCGGTGCGTCTTGGTACATTTTTGCAACGGCCGTTCAAAAACGTACCAGTTAAAATAGCTATTATTGCGCTAGGTGAATACCTCGCTTCTTGAAGCGAGGATGAACTGAGAAATAATACAACCAGCATCAAAATACCTCGTCAATTTATTGCGAGGTATTTTATTTTAGAGAAAATGCTGATTGTTTTAAACGATTCCAGATTTCAGGAAAAGATTGGTCTACTACTTCCTTTTCCTCAGGTTTAAAGTCTTGTAGGGTGTATATTTCACCATCTATCCATCCTGTCGACGCACGGTTGTCAACCCCGATCCTTACCCGCCAGAAATCTTTAAAAGCTAATTTTTTTTCGATCGACTCGATTCCGTTATGCAATTTGGGTCCGACCCCCTTTTGAATTTTAAATTTTCCAAGAGGAATATCAAGGTCGTCATGCACTACGTATATATTATTAGGTTTTATATCCGGATGTTTTTTAAACGCATATTTAACTGACTCTCCAGATTTGTTCATATAAGTCATGGGTTTATAAAATTCTACGTTTTCTTTTTTTAAAGTAGTCCAGACATATTCTGCATTTCCACTTTTATTAAACGAGTAAACGAGTCCACCAGCTAACGAGCTAACAATATAATCCACAAACATAAACCCAACATTGTGGCGATTGCTCTGATATTTTTCTCCAGGATTGCCAAGACCGACGATCAGTTTCATAGCAAATTATAATTGATTTTACTTTCCTTTTTATTCTATACTGAAAGTTATGTCAAAATACGTACCCGACATTTCCACTCACAGATGGGTTGTTATTTCACCTCATCGACTGGGAAGACCCCAAGAAGACTCAAAAGACTTTAAGGATAAAAAGAGTACGTGTCCATTTTGTCCCGGGCACGAAGCGAATACCCCGCCAGAGGTATTTCGCCTGGGCGGCGGAGAAGCAAATAAACCGGGATGGACGGTTCGGGTTGTCCCGAACAAATTTTCTATAACCGATATTCATGAAGTAATCATCCACTCTCCGGATCATGAAAAAGACATTGAAAGTCTACCTGTTGAAAAAGTCAACTTAATCCTGGGAGCTTATCGACAGCGGTTTAATAATTATAGGAAAAAGGGTCAGGTGCTTATTTTTTGTAATCACGGTGAGCATGCCGGCAGTTCCCTGAACCATCCTCACTCCCAGCTGGTAGTAATTCCAAATCAAATTAATCTTGATACGCTGGTTCGAGAACCTTTAAATAACCTGGTCGAGGAAAATAAATTGTTTTATGTTTACTGTCCTGATTTTTCCCAGTGGCCTTATGAGGTGTGGATTGCTCCGAAAAAAGAGGGAGATTTTTACGGAGATAGCACAGATGAGGAATTAAACGAACTTTCCCTGACGATGGTAAAGATGCTCAAAAAACTATCACATATCTATAAAGAGCATACTTTTTCAAATTTGCCGTTCGGGTATAACTATTATCTCTATCATAAGGAAAATTGGTATCTGCGGATAATACCGCGTTTTATACACCGTGCCGGTTTTGAACTGGGAACGGGATTATATGTAAATATTGTTGACCCCCTGGAAGCCGCATTAGAGTTAAAAGGTGTAGAAAAGAGAATGATGGGAGTGTTGAAGAAATTAAAGGAGTATTAAAAAGAATTATTTTAGTTCCAGTCTTTTAATTTCCGTTTTCGTTTCGGCTCCGTTGACGTCGGTCAAAACTATCTGGTAATAGATCTCATCGTCGATATTTATGTCACCGGTTGTAAGAAGGTGAAGTGTCGCCGGTTTACTGCTTAAAATTTTTTCAACCGTCTGATTGGTCGTGACATCGGTAAAAACGATATGCGAACGCAAGGGAAGCACGGTTTTGAATGAGATAAAAAGATATCGATTTGCTGAAGTAATGTAAATATTTTTTATTTGGTCAGAAGCTTGAATAAAGTAGATGTTTTGTCTTTGAAAATAAGTGTAGACCGTTAAACTTAGAACCGAGACAAAAAGCATGACGCTTAAAACGGCTATTGATTTTATAGAAGGAAGAGGAATATTCCAAAGTTTGAAGTAGTCGATTTTGGCAGCCTGTGCTTTTTTGAAAATCAACAAATCGTTTGCCTGGGTAAAAATTCCTTTACAGGTCGCACAGTAGAGCAGAGTGACATCGGCCGGTACGCTTTCTTCTGAGCGAAAGGGGACAAGCAATGTTTGATCTCTGGGGCAGAGTTTTTCGGCGTTGGAAATATCATTGGTTTTTAAATCGGATGCCAGATTTTGGGCAGATTGGACTGAAATTCTATTTATACCGTTTTCTTGAAAGAAAGTCCCGCCGCAGTTAGAACAGTGAAGAATATTCTGACCGTCGACTACATCGGAGTTAAACTTTTCTTTGCAGTTGGGACAAAGCATGTATAAATAATATCAAATCTTAAAAATAAAAAATAAAATATACATATAAAATATTAAATATTTGATTTGTATTTTTTATATTTTATATTTAATTTTTAATTTTAGGTAGTCTTATCAGTAGGAATTAATTTAAAGGATAAAATTATTCTGAAGTTTTAGGATGGGTTCACTCCAAGCAGTCTTTGGACGACTTCCTTTTTATATCTTCTATCCCCGCGTGAGTTGATGCGGATGGCGGGCAATTTTCCTCTTTTACCCCAGCGTTTGATAGTAAGAGCGGAGACTCTAAGAAGATCGGCAACTTCTCTAATGGTCAAAAGATCCGGTAAGTCTGACAGTGATACTTTAGAGGACGGTTTGAATTTATTTGTCATTGTCTGAATTATAAAATGCAAAATAGCCTTTGTCAACAAGAAAAAAACAGGCTGATTTTTTTTCAGCGAAATTTAGTCGGAAGATGTAATATTATATGTATTAATGAAACAGTTAAGTCTAAAGAGAATATTTGTTTTAGCATTTTTTTTCATTACCTCTTGGATTTTATTAAATAAGAATATCTGTGCGGAGAGCCCTTATATTTATAATTGCATTTTGACATCTCAAACTCCGTCACCTGCTATCTCACCCAATTTTACTTCAACTCCGGCTGTAACCCCGGTTTTAACAATTACCACGGTGCCAAGTTCTGTTCCAAGTTCGGTACCGACAGCCACCATCCCGGTCAACAATACCTGTGTTGTGGGAGGGACAACTATCAATAAGGGAGAGGGAGTTTGTAACGAAAAAACCAACACGGTCTCATTGTGCGAAGGAAATAATCAGATGACGGATAAACCTAATTATTGCGGTTCAGGCCAGGTTTGCCGTTCGCAGACGGGAAATTTTCAGGTTAAGTGCGAGGCTGCCTGTCAATTAAAAATGGGTTCGGGCGTCACGACAAAAGCCGATCTGGTCATTTTGGCTGAAGATTACGGTAGTTATTCCGAATTTCTGGCCGGTGTCGATAAAGCCGTTGCAGCCATAAATAAAACCAATTTGGGTACTGCAAGACTGGGAAAAATAAATCTTTGGGCGCTTTTGGATTTAAATCAAACTTTTTTTAAGGGTTTTAATTGTCCAACTTCGGGAGGTCAAACGGTTGCCTGTTGGGATCATCTGAAGGCTTTTACTCTGGCGGCATCTAAGTGCGGAGGAGATAGTTATTTAGTATTTAATAATGATACGCACCGGACAGGTTCGGTCGGAGGCATATCAATCTGGGGAGGCACCTATATCTATAATTTTGCCCTGGATCAACCGACGGTTCCCCACGAGCTGGGACACAGTCTGATCGGATTGATGGATGAGTATTCGTTCGGTATTGCGGCACCGGCGGGAGCTATCGCCGGAATAAACTGTTCGGAACTAGGGTCTGCCAGTCAGACAACGCCTTGTCCCAAGTGGGCTACCAGTTTTCCCAATGTTGGCTGTTACCCGCGATGCGGTTACACTAATTTTTATCGACCCGCGGACAGAAGTATAATGGATAGGGGTGGAACCGGCGCCGTATATGATTTTAATGAACCTTCGCTGGTCGACGGCTGGGATGAGATGTTAAAATTATTTCTGTAAACATATGTTTAAATCTAAAATTATTTTAACAGTTTTGCTGGGAGGCATATTAATTTTTATTACTACTATATATCTAAACAAAAATAAATTAAAACCGGTTAGTCATGCAGCGGTTAAGGTGGTGCTGGATCA
>MGAG01000003.1:127258-128900 GCA_001789645.1 Candidatus Roizmanbacteria bacterium RIFCSPLOWO2_01_FULL_37_12 | reverse complement strand
ATTATAATTTGTCGTTGAAAAGCCTCTCGGGTGAAAGTTCTTACGCTCCCGATTATAAGTTGCCGATTCCCTACGGGTATTACAATGTGAAAATATTTGGAGATAATGGATTAGCCCTATTTTCCGGTAAAGTAGAGAAGAATAGGGTGTCGTTTCCTCCCTATGAAGTTGGGGAAAAAGGCGAACCGGAGAATGCGGTTTCTCAGCTTGAGGCTTTAGGCGAAATGACTCTGTTATTACCGTATTTTTCCGGAGCTAAAAAGATAATATTTTATGATGAAAATAATCTGGAAAAACTTCAGGTGAATATAGAAAATATTTCCCTTCCTAAGGATTACCCAAAGAAACTTTGCGGAAATGGAATCTGTGATTTGGGAGAAAATATTCTCTTTTGCTATCAAGACTGTCGACCCAGAAAATAGAAATTAGTTATTAAATGTTAGGAGTAATTTCTATTTTCTATTTTCCAATAACCGGTTTCTAATTCCATGGAACGAATAATTGCGTTACTTTTATTGGTATTGTTACTTCCCTTATTCATAATCTTATGGTTAGTCGTAAAACTTACTTCGCCTGGTCCTTTTATTTTTGCTCAAAAAAGAACCGGAAAAAACTTCAAGCCTTTTTACATCTATAAAATCAGGACGATGCGGGAAAATGCCGAAAGATTAAAGGTCAAATATTCTGATTTGAATCAAGCCGACGGTCCGGTTTTTAAAATATACAATGACCCGCGTTTGACTTCGGTTGGAAAAATTTTATATCGGACAGGTCTCGATGAAGTAATGCAATTAATAAATATTATTAAGGCCGAAATGAGCTTTGTAGGGCCTCGTCCTCTGCCGATTAACGAGGCCAAAAAAGTACCGAAGAAGTATCGTCTTCGGTTTTCTGTGAAGCCCGGACTGACATCTTTATGGATAATTAGAGGAGCTCACATGTTATCTTTTGTAGAATGGATGGATTCGGATTTGGAGTATGTTAAGAAAAAAAACCTCTTATTAGATATGTATATTATTGTGATTACGATCTCGCTTATTTTTCAGTGGACTTTGAAGGAGCTGAGGAATATTTTAAGCCCCAAATATCCTTGACTTTTCTTTCAATACGGACTATTTTTAATGTATATTATATAAATGTTACAAAGTACCGTGAAGACTCCCAAACAAAAAGAAATTTTGGCACAATTTTATAGCAATTTGGCTTTAGTTGTAATTGCGGGAGGCATTGTCACTCCCTTATTAACAAGCATTGGAAAAATAGATTTATTTATATTAAGATCATTAGTATCGATCGGTGGCGCAGTTGCCTTAATAAATTTGTCTTTAAAATTTTTGAAATGAAAACAAATACGGATACTGCCTTTTGGTTTATGATGATTTTTGTACTGCTTTTTGTATTGCTAAGCAATTATTGGTTTTTTAAGAGAAAATAAATATGAAAAAAATATGGATGTAAATACTTTAAATAATATTTTAATTATTATAACTTTACTTCTAATGATTTTTGTCTATTTTTACGTTATAAGAGATAAGGATAATAAAAAATAATTCCATGCGTAAAAAATTTTATTTTAACCAGGTATCGAATGGTCCCTGGAAAAGAGGGGTAGCGCCTCTTCTTCCTCTAATCGTCAGCGCCG
>MGAG01000003.1:126180-127235 GCA_001789645.1 Candidatus Roizmanbacteria bacterium RIFCSPLOWO2_01_FULL_37_12 | reverse complement strand
GTATCTTTTTTTTATCAAGAAGACACCCGAACTTATCGTTCAAGCGCGGCTCATCCGACTTTAACCCCAATTAAATCCAGAACCCCAACCAAAACCAGAACCCCAACCCCGGGTTGTAAAGCAAATGGGGTTAACTGTAATTTAGGTTCAGAATGCTGCAGTAAATACTGTGAAGGAACATCTGGGACATGTAGAAATCCACCCTCAACCCCAACCAAAACCAGAACCCCGACCCCACAGTTAGATCCTTATAAATATTGTCCAGATGGAACACCAGAAAACGGTTGTTGTAAATTAGGTGGGCAGTGTGCTGATGGTGGAGTTTTTAAAGATTACTGTACGTTACCTAATAGTTTTTGTCCTGGTCCAACCAAAACCCCAACCAAAGTTCCAACCAGAACCCCAACAACAGCAGGCTGTACACCACTTGGATATTGTTTACGTAGTGAATCATCTGTATGTTGTATCGGAAGCCACCAGCAAAATGCTACTGGATGTCAATATAGAGCAAAATGTGTGGCTGATCTAACCCCAACCAAAACCAGAACCCCAACCAAAGCTCCAACTCGACCTGCAGGATGTGCGCTTACTTGTACCGGGGGGTTATGTCCTAACTGCGGTTCAGCTTATTCCTGTGTTTCTGGTTACTGTGTTAGATCGGCACCGACTGCTACCAAAATTCCAACAACCCCAACCAAAGCTCCCCCAACCAGAACCCCAACCCCATACTGTAGTCCAAACGGATTCACCTGTTCAATAAGCCCTCAATGTTGCAATTTAAACTGCTCCGGCGGATACTGTGGAGGAGCTCCAACCAGAACCCCAACCAAACCGCCTCCAAGCAGAACCCCGACATCTGGATGTAAATTAGTCTGTTCTATTGATAGTGATTGTACAGCTTGTGGCTCAGGATACAGCTGTCCGGCAGGTACATGTATAATTGGTCCAACCAGAACGCCAACCAAGGTTCCGCCGACCAAAACACCCACAAAGCCTTTGTTGCCGACCAGAACTCCCACCAAGCCTCCCGGCGGAGGAGCTACATCGACACCAAC
>MGAG01000003.1:125742-126066 GCA_001789645.1 Candidatus Roizmanbacteria bacterium RIFCSPLOWO2_01_FULL_37_12 | reverse complement strand
TCCAAATCAAAGTACCTCAAGCTCGTTGAGCAATGTTGATTTGAAGGCGTCCGTAAGCGGCGGAAGCGGATCTATTAGATATAGATTCTTCTGCAATTCGTCATCTACCACTTGGAATAGAGAAGTATCAACCAGCACTAATCCATATACAGCCGTAGATCTTTGTAGTTATTCCGGGGGAGGTTATAAAACTGCTCTAGTTTCGGTCCTAAGAAGCAACTGTACTATAACAGGAACCACAACCATTAGTTTAGGCGGATTACCAAGTCCTACAAATACAAGAATTCCAACCAGAACCCCAACGCTTAGACTAACCAGAACTCC
>MGAG01000003.1:79033-125724 GCA_001789645.1 Candidatus Roizmanbacteria bacterium RIFCSPLOWO2_01_FULL_37_12 | reverse complement strand
TTCAATATCAGGATGTATTACCACCCGCTGTACAAGTTCGACACAGTGTTCTACAGTACCAACCAGAACGCCAACTCCACCCGGAGGAACGACCTGTACGACGGCCTGTACCGGATGGCAGGATAGCGGCTGTGCCGGTGGAAACTGCGGAAATCTGCAGATGTATCAGACAAGATCTTGTTCAATATCAGGATGTATTACCACCCGCTGTACAAGTTCGACACAGTGTTCTACAGTACCAACCAGAACGCCAACGCCATTCATTGGTTCAAGTCCGACGCCCGGTCAAGGTGCGGCAGGATTAATCTTTATGGTACGACTTCCGGATGTATCAGCCGGTTCAATTCAGGCAAGCGATGTCCAGATTGAACTAAGGAATGGAGGCAATCTGGTCGAGACTGCAAATGTAGAACTATTTAATAATGGCACTTATTACCAGACAGCCAATGCAATTTTTTTCAATTCAGCTCTGAATCAGTCGTACACAGTCTTTGTAAAAACCAGTATAAGTCTGGGCAGGGCTTTTGCCGGAGTTTCGCTTAGCCAGTCTCAAATTCTTGACTGCACGGTAGGAAGCGATCCGGCTTGCGGAGGTCTGACGAGTCAAATAGATTCCAAAGTGTTAGAATCAGGCGACAGCGATGGATTCAATACAAATTCAGGAAGTTATAACAGGATTGACTCGGCAGACCTGCAGGTAGTTTCTACTTATTTCAACATTTTTGTGGCAGATCAACCGGCAGCCGCGGTTGCGGATTATAATTATGACGGAATTGTAGACATCAGCGATCTTGATATAGTCGGGAAAAATCATGGACTTCAGGGCGACTGAAAAAATACTACAAATATACAAATGCAAAATAATCAAATAAAGGGAAAAATGGTATACAGATTTTTATTTACTTCCAAAAAATCTCTGTTAATAGTTGTTGCATTATTATCGCTTTTAGCAGGAACTATATTTTTTTTGCGAGAAATGAGAAAAAGATCAAGAGCCGCTCCGGGTATTCCAACCCTTTTTTATTCAGTTGAACCCGCTACGGTGCAATCGGGGCAAAACTTTGACCTGGTTTTAAAAGTTAATCCCAACGGTGCTAGCTTTTTTGCCTTTGAACTCTACACGATCTACGACCCGACGCTGGTCGAGTTTCAAAACAACGCCAATCTTTCTCAAAATATTACTTCTTCCTATATTCTGGTCAAATCATCTGTTGACACGACCAATAATATCATTAATATCACCGGATTAAGGACAGGAAGTGCGTTTACTGGAAGTGCCAACCTTGAAATCGCCCGTGTCAAAATGAAAGTGAAGAGTGGAGTCTTGGGAGATATAAATTTTTTCTGGGATGGTAATTCTAAATTAGGCAGCAATATTAATAAAGAAACACTGAATGGATTATTCACTATCGGAGCAGCACCCAGTGTTACATCCACTCCTGCCCCCAGCGGTCCCGATCTCCATGTTGATATTCCTTCGCTTGCAACTCCGCCCGGCGTATCGGCAATTGTGCAAAGAGGGCAGAATGTGGATGTTCAGGTTTTATTAAAAACCGACAATATCCCGGTTAAATCGGTTGATTTTATACTTTCATACGACGATGCCAGACTTACTTTCCGAAATCTGACCGATCTGGCTCAAAATATTGAGATTGATCCTAATTCGGGTTTTAACACCCAGTTTGTAATCAAAAAAGTTGACACAGCGGCAAAGAAAATTATCTTTGCCTTGGTTGCGCCGGTTGTCAATCAAGCACCCGTTCCGATCAAGAGTCCGAATGATATCTTGTTGGCGACGATTAGATTCGTAGTCAAGCTTGATGCTCCGGACGGAGAGATTATCTTATTACCAGACACGACAAGTACAATCTATAATCTGCAAACCCAAAATATATTAGCCTGTACCGGCGGTTTTCGATTCACAGTCGGTCAGGCTCCGTTGCCTACCGACACGCCTTTCCCAACCGATACTCCTTATCAGCCGTTTCCGACAGATACGCCTTATATCTATCCAACAACACCCCCTACAATAACCTACATTCCCAGCGGAGTAGCAATGACTCTGGATTTAAAACTCAAATTTCAAGGCATCCTAGGCAGGCCAAACCGATCAAACACAGTACCGGTAAAGGTAACCGTGAGCAGCGCAGGTATGTCAACACCTCAATCCATATCAGCCAACTTCAGTGTTGATAATAATGGAATCTGGTCCGGGTCGGTATATTTTGCCAGCCTGCTTGAAGCGCCCGATTACAAAATTCTGGTAAAAGGACCCATGCATCTGCAAAAAAGAGTCTGCGATTCCGGACCAAGCGAAGGAGCCCCGGGCAGCTATTTCTGTCAAGACGGAAATATTCAGTTGCAGGCAGGTACAAATTATTTGGATTTTTCCGGAATTCATCTTCTGGCCGGTGATATTCCCCAGCAGGACGGACTCGTAAATTCCTATGACGTATCTTTCATCAGAAACAATCTGGGAAAGACCGACCCAATTTTACTGGCTCAAGGAGATCTTAATTTTGACGGCATCATAGATACGCAGGATCACTCATTAGCAATTGCAGCTTTAGCAATCAGAACTGACGATGAACTATAATAAAAATATGGTTGAACTAGCGAATAAAGATAAAAAAAATCCAGTAACCCGATTCATATTATTAATTGTCGTTGTTGCTTTTGCTATTTTGTTGGTAATCCTAAATCAAAGCAAGAAAAAGACAGAGATTAAGGAGGCGCCCGCAAGAGCAATACCAACACCGGTAGTTTTGACCGAAGGTTCTTTATCGCTCCGGCTGGGTCAAACCGATCAAAAAGTAAATCAAAATAAAACGATAAAATTAGAAGTGGTGGCGGATTCCAATAAAAAATCTATCGTCGGTTATGATATAGTGATTAAATATGAAAGAGGAGCGGTAGAAGTACTTTCCGTCGAGTCGCTTCAGGCGGATTTTGAGGTCTATCCGCTTGAAAAGAGCGACCACTTTATCATAACCGGGGCAAAAAAAATAGAGAGCAAGCGAACTTTTATATTTGAAAATACACCGATTTTGCGTCTAAATATTATTCCAAAAAAAACAGGAGAATTGACTTTAAATTTGGTTGATGTCTTAGGTTTGGAAAAAAGTCAGATGGTGGATGAGGAGACAAATATTTTAGTCCCGCAAGTTGGAGAATTTAAACTTAAAAACTAACAAGATAAAAAGGATCAGGTGGCACGAGTGAAAGGGATCCCGCAAGCGCGCAGAATTTTTCCAGCCTGCCGCTGGTTCGAGCACTTGCGGGAATGAAACTCGTGACAGAATCTGGAGATAAAAATTAAATCATAGAAATTATGAACAGAAATTTAAATTGAGATGAAAAAAGTTATTCTCGAAACAATTTTTATTTTTCTGGGTTTTTTATTATCCCCAGCGGTTTTTGGCCAAACACACGCGGCATTTTTAAATTTTGACAAAAACACCGTTTCGATCGGTGTCGGAGATACGGTAGACATTCAAGTTATGATTGACGCCGGATCAGACCAAATCTCTTCAACCGACGCCTATGTTATCTACGACCCAAGTCTTATTGAGGCGCAAACAATAACACCGGGGATTTTTTTTCCGACGGTGGTCAATAACATAACATCGGGAAGACTGTATGTTGCAGGTTTGGTTGATGATGCCGCAAGTTCTAAAACAGGTTCGGGAGCTGTCGCCTTAATTACATTTAAAGCTCTCACCCAGGGTTCAGGAACGCTTACTTACGATTGCGAGGCGGGGGTATATAATAGTTCCAAGATAATTTTAAACGATCTGAATGCCACCAATATTATTGACTGTGGACAGAATGGGACCAGCGCCATTACAATTGCAGCGGCGGGTCCTGGTACGGGAACGCCATATCCCGGGGTAACTAAAACATCCACATCATCAGCTCTCCCCAAGACAGGCATATTTGATAATGTTTCCAAAGTAGCAGTACCGGGAATGATTTTACTTTTCCTAGGAGGAGTATTAAGATTGATTTTATGAATATTACAAATAAACAAATCCGACAAATACTACTAATAAATGATTCAATTATTGAAGAATTAAATAATTTGATTATTTATTTGCTTATTTGAACAATTTGTAGTATTTGTTTATTAATACTATGCATTTTCCAAAAACGCCGGCTTTAATAACCGGAATTGTTTTAGCTTTTGTTATGTTAATTGGCGGTTTTATGTTGGTTCAGCTTTTGCCAGGAAGAGCTGCGGATCAACAACCCCGCGATGTTGTAGTGTCGGATATAACGACTAATTCGGCCAAAATCAATTTTGCTACCGGATCAAAAACCCAAGGAGTTGTAGAGTATGGCTTAACCCCGACCAGCTTAAATTTATTGGCGCCTGAAAGTGAGTCTGATACCAGCCATGAACTTGAATTGACCCTTTTATCTGAAGGTACAACCTATTACTTTCAAATCACAATCGGCGGGAAAAAATTTGACAATGCAGGAGTTCCTTGGACTTTCAGTACTAAAACATCTGAATCTCTAGATTCGGGCAAAGTTTCACCCTCACCCATTAAAACGCCCACTTCTGCAGTCAGAGTGCTGATTAGCGACGGACCAAGTCCCTGCGAAGAAACGGTATGTGAAAAAATCAAACTGAAGCTGGGTAAGGGTTGTACTACTCAAGACTATATGAAATGCCTGAAAAAAAACCCGCCTACGCAAAAGCCTCTGACTACTCCCTAGATAATTTTCTCAAATTAGATAATACCGGCCGCCGGAGAAGGAATTAGAAATTTAAGAATTAACGAAACTACCGGACGAATGATCAGGTCGAGCATGGATGAGGAGCCAAAAGGAAAAATAAGCATGAGAAGAAAGATTATTCCGTAACGCTCCAGTTGATACCACTCTCGAGCTTTTTCATCAGACAGCAATCCACCCACTATCTTAAAACCGTCCAGCGGATGAATAGGAAGAAGATTAAAGACTCCCAGTATGATATTTAAAGAGATCATCGGCGCAAGAAGAAAATGTGCCGAAGTCAGACTGAGTGCAAGCGAGAGTACAATTGCCAAAATGAAGTTAGAAATGGGGCCGGCTAGCGAGATAACTGCCGCATCGCGTCTGGGATTTTTTAAATTGAAAGGATCAAAACTAACCGGCTTTCCCCAGCCAAAGCCAAAAAAAAGCAGGAATAGTAGCCCCATGCCGTCGATATGGACGAATGGATTCAGTTTTAGCCTGCCCGCAAGTCTGGGGGTCGGGTCCCCTAAATAATCCGCAGCCAAAGCGTGTGAAAATTCATGTACTGCAATCGCGACTAATAACGCAATAAGATAGACGAAAAATAGAACGGGGTTGGAGAAAAGATAACTCAACATATGATTGCCACGGATAACTAGCTGATGTCCACGGATTTAATATCAGTGGTAATCGTGGTTGAAAGTCAGCTATTACTATGTTATCATAAATGGACTTTAAATTAAAGAAAAAATTGAAATCATTATTATGAATCGTTGCTACAACTGCGGAAAAGGTATCATTTTTGGCCGTCGTCACACACATCACCGGGGAGTTGCCGGCGGACGCTGGAAAAAAAGAGCGCCCAAAACCCGGCGCATCTTCCGCCCCAATCTCCAACATTTCAATATTATTGAGGACGAAGAAGTTAAAAGAGTCAGACTCTGCACAAAATGTCTAAAAAGGATTAAGAAAGACATAAATGAAGGCAAGCAACCGTTTTTAAATATAGTCAACCACAAAGCCAGAATGTTAACCGCTTCAGTTGACAAAGGTTTGATAGAACAGTCCGCAGCTTCGGTTTAATACTCCTCGTTGTATTTCGCATACTGTCAAAGTAGAATAAAAAATATGTTGCTTTCCAAAAAGAAAAGGTATTTGCAGGTTGCTTTAAATTCTACCATGGATGAGGCTTATCAGATTATCCAAAGCCTTCCTGTGAGTGACAGAATACTTCTTGAGGCGGGAACGCCTTTGATCAAAGAATTTGGAGCAAGCGCAATCCGCAATTTATATGATTGGTGGGGCGCCAGGACACATTCCCAAGATGTATTTCCCTATATCGTCGCGGACCTTAAGACAATGGATAGGGGAGAGACAGAGGTCCGTATGGCGAGAGTTGCCGGAGCGTCGGCAGCTATCTGTCTTGGACAAGCCCCGATTGAAACTATCAACAGTTTTGTGGAAAATTGCGAAATAAATGAGATTGACAGCATGATAGATATGATGAATATTGAGTTTCCAATAAAAGTTTTAAGAAAATTGAAAAAACAGCCTAATGTAGTTCTGCTTCATCGGGGAGTGGATGAAGAGAAATTTAATAAAGATAAACCCATTCCCTATATTCAAATAAATAAAGTTTTAAGCTCCTACAATGTTTTGATTTCAATAGCGGGGGGCGATACTATCCGCGAAGTTCAAAGGGCGGTTTTTAACGGGGCATCTATAGTAGTGGTTTGGCGCGAATTTTATAATCTAACCGATAAAACAGGCAAACTGGCCGAAGAGTTTTTAAGAGAGATCAAATAATCCCCTGCTTTTTATCTGATAATACTATTTATTAATACAACAATCCACGTTGCTAACGGGTAAGACAAAGCTGTTAAAAATATATTTATTATGAATACAATCTTAAATTTGTCAATCTGTTTCATTGAAGGTTTTTTGATTAAAACATAAATTATCAGTATCACTATTATTCCGCTGTATGCTTTAAAAACAAGAGGTCCTAGATTTGTATATTGATCTAGGGCTGATTCAATCGTCTTTGTGTTAAAAATATTCTTAGTCAGGTTTAAAATCAATATAAAATTGGCTAAATACAGCAAATAGGTTAAAATTTGGAAGAAACCAAAGTTGCTCTTATTTTTTAAGTCAGAATCCATTACAGAGTTATTTATTGATACTTCCTGCGAGCTTCTTAAATCCTTCAACTACTTCGATAGGGACAGCAAAGATGACAGTATTAGCCGGATTAGCTGTCGTCGATTCGATAGTCTGGAGAGTTCTGAGTGAGATTGCTCCGCTTTGGGATAACATAGTCATGGCTTTGTTAAGGTTTTGCGATGCGCTCAACTCTCCTTCGGAGCGGATAATGGTTGCTCTTCGTTCGCGTTCGGCTTCGGCTTGTTTTGCCATCACGCGTTTCATGTCGGCTGGTACTTCAATGTCTTGGATTTTTATGGCTGTTACGTCGATACCCCAGTCGGTTGTTTCATGGTCGACAATTGCTTTGATTTCATCGGCGATTTTTTGTCTTTCACCCAAAAGCGTGTCGAGTTCGACGCCTCCAATGACGTCGCGGAGTGCAGTTTGAGCATACTGGGTGATGGCGTAGGTGTAATCTTGGATCTTTAAGACCGCGTCTTCCGGTTTTGTCACCTGGAAGTAGACGACGGCATTTATTCCGACCGGCACATTGTCTTTAGTGATTACCTCCTGCTGGGGAATGTCTGAAGTTGTAATTCTCATATCGACCTTGATCACGCGCTGAAATACGGGCACAAGAATATTTAACCCCGGGTCGAGTGTCCCGGAATACTGACCTAAAGTAAGCACTATGCCGCGTTCAAATTGGTCAATAATTATCAGAGTTTTTAAGACAAGAATAGCAACGAAAACGATCAGAGGTACAAGCAAAAATTCCATATTTTAATTAAGACAAAGTATGATTATTTTGTCAACAGTTTTTTTAATTCGCCGTCCTTTTCCTCAAAAAGTTGGCTGTTTTGTTCGAGGGCTCTTTGAGTGAAAAGCACTCCCTTGAGGTGATCGACTTCGTGTTGAACTATTAAGGCTTTGAATCCCGTCATCCATTTTTTGTGAGTTTTGCCGGCCAAATCCTGATATTCTAAATACACTTTAGCTGATCTAATAATATGTCCCCAGATTTTTGGAATCGAAAGGCACCCTTCCAGTCTGTGCTTTTTCTTTTTGTTTTTTGAACCCTGAGGGTTCTTCACACGCTTGCCGGAATCCTCAAGGATTCCAGCCTCGACCTTTATAATTTTCGGATTTACAAAAACTTCAGTTTTTGCGTTAGGGGATGGTCTGATAATAAAAACTGCAAGGTCAAATCCTACTTGGGACGCTGCCAGACCAACTCCCTGCGGGTTTACTTGTGCTTTAAGAGTCTGATCCATATCTTTGACCAATCTTTGAAGCGAGCCGTCAAATTGTTCAACTTTTTTTGTACGTGAAGTTAAAACTGAATTCGGAATAGTAACGATTTTTAACATCTTAGTATTATATAATACAAAATATAATACGAATCTACGAATCTTATGCAAATGATGCGAATATACTAATTCAGATTATAAAGTCGGAATTAGCATATTTGTAGATTCGCATAGAAATTTGTATCATTCGTATCACATATGAAGCTTTCACTTTGTATCGCCACCTTTAATGAAGAATCCAATATTCATTATCCTATGGATTCGGCTTATGATTTTGTGGACGAAGTAATTATTGTTGACGGAGGATCTGCAGACAAGACTGTTGAAATTGCTAGAGCATATGGTAAGAAGGTTAAAATCATAAACTCCGACAATCCTGCCATGTTTCATATCAACAAACAGAAAGCGATCGAGGCGGCAACAGGGGAGTGGATACTTCAATTGGACGCGGATGAAGCACTTTCACCGGAACTAAAACAAGAATTTAGATATTCGATATTAGATATTAGTAAAAAAAATCCCGAGAGCCAAAATTTAATATCCAATATCGTCGCCTATTATCTTCCCCGCAAAAATTTTTTTCTAACCCGATTTCTTGCGAAAGGAGGTCAATATCCGGACTACACGATTCGCTTATATCGAAATGGTCATGTGAAATTTCCTCTAAAATCCGTTCATGAAAATGTGGAAATAATTCCTAATAACAAATATCCAATATCTAACATTGGTTTTTTAAATAATCCTATTCTTCATTATGCCGACCCTGACTTTTCCCGCTATTTAGTACGTTGGGACCGCTATACGAGTCTCGAGGCAGATCAGTTATTTAACAAAAAAAAATTAACAATTAGCAATTTCACAGTATTTGACTTCTTTTTTTTAAAGCCTGTTTACACATTCTTTTCAATGTATTTCCGTCATCTTGGCTTTCTTGACGGTTTCCCCGGCTTTGTATTTGCTTTATTTTCCTCCCTGCGATTTTGGGTGATCTATATAAAACTGTATACGCAAAAAGATACCTTGACAAAGTAAGCAAGGTATGTATTATTAAATTATGCCCGGTAAAAATAATCTGGTTTTAATTTTGTTCAGCCTCATTTTTTTGGCCGCTTTGCCTATATTTGCTCAAGAATTTTCTCCGCCGGTTTCACCAATTAGCGTCGGAAAGCAAAAATTCCCCACAGGAATCAATCCCCAACAAAAGAGAGAATTACTTCAACAGCGATTACAATCTATTACTGATACCAGAAAGGCGGCTCTGGTTTTAAATATTAATGATAAGATAGCCGATATAAATACCCGAAGCACTCAACAGATGACCGATGTGCTAAATCAAATGAGTGATATCCTGAGTCGTTTGGAAGGAAAAATGAGCGTAGCACAATCGGAGAGTCGCGATATAAGTTTGGTCGAGCAAGCATTGTCAGAAGCAAAAACAAGTCTAAAAACAGCCCAAGACGCCGTAGACAGCCAATCTGCAAAGGTTTACACCATCGATGCGTCGGATTCGGCGTCATTAAGAGCAGTAGTCGGCAACGCGGTATCGCAACTCCAATCAGATTTACGAACAGTCCGCACCCTGATTATTGAAGCAAAACAGAAAATTGCAGCTGTCATTCGTGAACTGGCAAAAACCGGAGTAGGTAAGATTGGACAGAGGGATAGATCAGCCAGTTCAGCACCGGCTCTGATTGAACCGTTTATCCCGAGATAATTATTAAATTTTTTAATATCCAGATGGAACCAAATCAAGGACAAACACAAACACCAACCCCACAACCGGTTATTTTTCAGCCGCCTCAACCTGAACCTCAACCGAGTTCGAATAAAAAGTTTTTGGTAATTTTTTTACTACTGCTTGCACTGGTTTTTGTTTCGGTCGGAACCTTCTTAATCTTAAGCGGTAGATCCAAGAATATTCCGGCGGACACGACAGATACCTCATTACCGCAAATTTCACCTACCTCTGTCGTATCGGAAGAAGAAAAGGAACTCGAGAGCTTGGAAGTGGTAGATTCTGAAAATGAACTTCTGGAACTTCAATCAACCGTAGACCAGCTGTAAAATACTATCTTATAATAAGAAAAATATGGTATAATAGAGCCATATGAAAACCAGTGCGTTTTCTCTTATTATACCTATATATAACGAGGCGGAAATACTGGAAAATCAGGTAGAAAAACTAATGCATGAGGTGGGCCGTGTTTTACCAAATGCCGAATACGAAGTCATTCTTGTAGAAAATGGCAGCACTGACAACTCCTTCAATATCGCCGAAAAACTTACGAAAAAAAACAGTCTAATCAAACTGGTAAGACTTAAAAACTCTTCATACGGTCAAGCCTTTAAGGAAGGAGTAAGAAATGCCCGTTATGATTTCGTTTTCCAATTTGATATCGACTTCTGGGATACGGACTTTTTGGATTTGTCCCTGCTACTTCTTGGCAGATATGATTTTATCATCGGGTCTAAAAATCTGGGAACCTCGATTGACAGACGGCCGCTGACCAGAAAAATATTTAGCAAAATGTTGGAATTTTTTCTCAAGTTTTATTTCAATGTTCCATTTTCAGATACACACGGTATTAAAGCCATGAAAAGACAGCTTATTTTACCTCTTATCGATGAAGTACAGAGCCAAAATCATTTTTTTGACAGCGAATTACTGATCATGTGTCATTATCTCCGGTATTCGTTTAAAGAATTGCCGGTCAGTCTGCAGGAGATTAGAGGAACAAGGTTTTCATTTTTGATTCGTACGGTCGAAACCCTTTACGAGTTTATTAAACTTATCTCGGTCAAAAAATTATTAGTTCGTTACGCATACTTTTAAAAGTTAGTTATTCTTCGAGCGATTAGTCGAGAAGAAATTTAAAGTTTGTTCTCGACAGGCTCGAACAGTAAGATTTACCCCCAATTATCAAAAATGAAATTATACAGCGATGACTTTGGTTATAATAAACAGGCAGATGCCGGAATAATTAAATTGATCAGAAGAGGCAGGATTTTTGGTGCGTCTGTCCTGGCAACCATGGTCAGCGCCTCCAGTCTAAGGCGGTTGTTATATACGCTTGAACAAAAGAACAATTTTATTCTAGGTCTTCATATCAACCTTATTGAAGGTTATCCCACTCAACATTTTTTAAAAATAAGTACACTCGTAGATCGGGACGGCCGGTTTTTCTCGCTTATTTTTTTTCTGGCGAATCTATTTTTAGGCAGAATTAACAAAAACCAAATTAAATCCGAAATAGAAGGCCAGCTTTCAAAGCTTTTAAAAAAAGGTTTAATCGTCAAGATGCTGGATTCGCACCAGCATACCCACGCATTTTCACCTGTTGCGGAAATCACAGTCGATATAGCAAGAAAATACAATATTTCTTACATCAGAAGTTTTGGCTCAATCAAAAACTACTCGTTTAAGGCAAAATTAACCTATGCGGTCATCAGAGTTTTGGCATTTTTGTCTTATTTGGCAGTTTACAGGAAATTTGGTTTGCCTGCCACCTGGAGATCAAAACAGGAATTTGACTGGACGGTTATGAGTTGGGAGAGCAATACTTTTGATATCGACTCGGTTAATAAAAACCGCTCGGCTTTTGTCATCCATCCCTATCTTCCTTATGATACCAATAGAAGTTACAGGAGTTTTATAAAATAAACAAATAATACAAATTGCTCAAATAAACAAATAAATAATCAAATTTCTAAATGATTTAATCATTTCTTAAATTTAATTATTTTGACATTTATTTGCTTATAAGTCGGATTTGTTTATTGGTAGTATTTAATGTTTAAATTGCTCTTGCATCCTTTAAAATTCATGTTATATTAAAATTATGAACAATCATAAGAAACCCTCTCGTTTTGGATTAGGAGTATTAATCGGGACGGTGCTCGGCGGTTTGGCTGCATTTTTTCTTTCTCCGAATTCAGGCAAGGATAACAGGGAAGCGGTCTTGAAAAAGATAACGGAGCTCAAAAAACAAATTGAAAAGATGGAACTGGATGAAAAAGTCAAAGAGGTCTGGGGAGAGGTTACGGAAGACGCGAAAAAAACCTTCACAAGAGCTAAAAAGAATCTGCTTAAAAAATTGGACGAGATTGCGGATAAGTGGGAAGACTTTGACAGTGCAAAATATATGAAAATGGTTGAGAATTCTGTTGAAGAGGCTAAAGAAGGAACCAAAGATACCGCAGAAAAACTAATGAAACTTAAAGAACTCTTTGTCCGCGACTTTCACAAGGTCTTCAGCGATAAAGCCTGATTTTTTTCCCTTTGATTCCTCTATTCTCCTTTAAAATCCCTTATTATTTTTCTAAGACTTCTTTCCAAACCCTTAATTAATCCCCAATAGATTATACGACTGTAGTGTTCATTTTGACCAGCTAGTTGTGTTGCCAAGTCTTCTTTTACCCGTTTTAATTGCTTTTGACAATCTAGAGCTTCCTGATATATCCAAACTCGAATTTCAGGGGATTTAATAATATCTTCATAAGCAGCGGATCTGGGCTTAATTTGAGCTGTTTCTAATACCTCCAGGGGAATATTTATTAAATGTTTACCCCAATCCTTTTCTAGATCACTGAGACCTTGGATTCTTGCCTGAAGTAGTGGAAAGATATCAATTTTTTCGCGAAATCTAATCTCTGATCCTATACAAATAAGCTGTAGATTATGCATCGGATAGAACTGTTTTCGGTATTCCTCAAAGAGAGTTTCTTGCTTTAAGGCGATTCCTGATCTCAACCTCAAGTTATCCGTCATCATGCCTTTTATTACATCGATCATTAATTTTTTCGGTTGATCCCCCGGTTTTTTAACCAGCTCTAGATACTCTAAAGATATTTTTGCAAGTTTGAGTATCGGATAAATTTCAAAATCAAATTTTTCTTTCTCTATCGCGTTAATCATCGTATTGGCATAATGGATTGGATCTTGGTTTACTTTTCGATCGCAATCTAGAACATCATCTACATGGCGGAAAAAGTAATATGTTGATCTGAATTTATCACCGAGTTCAAAATTAGTATTAAAAACAATTACCCACTGTCCAATTGCATTGTATATGTATTTGAAATCTCGTATTAGGTAGGATGCCGTTTCCCGAAGTAGAATTTTTTGTCTGGCAAACCCTTCTTTTGACATTTATTATAAAAATATATTTATAAAAATATTGATAGTTTTTGATCCTAAATATTGATTTTATAGTACGCGGTCGCCATATAGATTTGACAATATTATAAATTTTATCTATCTTGAATAATAGTTTAGCTAAAGTTAACTATTCTAAAATGTTAAAAAGAGGATTGAAAAGAAGCTTTTTATTTTTTCTTTCAAACTGTATGGATTTATATACTAGTTTGTCAGTAAGAAGTTTTTATCGAAGCTTTTATTCTCCAGGAGGATATAAACCAGAAACTTTAACTCAATACCTTAGTAGAATGGCAAAAGTCGGAGAAATTGAAAAGAAGATAATTAATGGTAAAGTAGTTTTTGCTATTACGACTAAAGGGGAAAAACTTTTAGATCAAGTAATACCTTTGAGAAAATTAGAAGAAAAAAAATGGGATGGTTGGTGGAGGATAGTAATTTTTGATATCGAAGAGAAAAAAAAGTATCTACGGGACAGGGTTAGAGAAAAATTACTCGGATTGGGTTTTGGCAAATGGCAAGAATCGGTTTATATCTCGCCTCATCCAATGGCAGAGGAAATGAATGAATATTTCGAGGAAAAAGATCTTTATCCTAGTTGTGTCTGTCTTGAAGCCAGAGAGACCGGTAAGAAAGATAACAAACTTCTTGCCGAGCAGATTTTTAAACTAAATGAACTTACATCTAACTATAAAAACATAATCAAAGATATTGATCTAACAACACAATTGATTAAAGAGAATAAATTTAGTAAAGCAGAAGCTATAGAGAAACTTCATATCTATTTGGAAAAATATGAATTGGTTTTAATGAGAGATCCATTTTTGCCTGAAGAACTTTGGGTTGAATACCCAATAAGGGAAAAAACAAAAAAATATTTAACTGATCTTACTCAAAATGTTGCCAAATCTATATAACGGTCGTCATATAGATTTTGCAACATTAATTTAATAAAAGTATTCTTTAGAATTAGAAGTTAGGTTTTTCGACCGTAGCGTTCCTTGGAGAGGCGGATTATTTTTTCCTTGTTTTCATTTTTTAAGGCAGGAAGCGGTAGGGTTGTTGCCGGGAATGGGGCAGAGGTCATCCCGTCGATTGAAAGTTTAAGTACGGTTTCGTATTTACCTAAGGATACGAGCTCGTTTTCGCTGTAAATTTCGGCGAATTCAAAGGTCAGGAGGTGGGCATCCCTGGCGCCGACTACGAACGAAATTAAGCTACCCACATTGCCGAATATAGCCTTTTGCACCTCAAGCTCGAGCTGTTCGATGTATTGGTTGGCCAAAGTAAGGGCGAGTCGGTATTTTCGGGCTTCAGAAAGGATTTTGACAAACGAGGTGGTGGCAAAGTTTTGAAACTCGTCGACGTAGAGGAAAAAATCCCTGCGTTCTTCTTCTTTGACAAATGACCGGTTCATGGCGGCCAGCTGGATCTGGGTAATTATCATCGCGCCAAGCAAAGCAGCGCTGTCTTCCCCAAGTTTTCCCTGGGAGAGATTAAGAATCAGTATTTTGCCGTCATTCATAATTGCCTCCAGATCAATTGAGGATTTTGCTTTACCCAAGATATTTCTGATCATACGGGAAGTTACGAACTGGCCGACTTTGTTCTGGATAGGGGAAATTGCTTCTGCCCGCAGTCTGTCCGGCATTCTTTCAAATTCTTTTTCCCAGAAATTTTTCAGTACCGGGTCTTCCAGTTTGCCGACTATTTTTTTACGATATTCTTTGTGGGAAAGCAGGGGAAGAATATCAACAAGTGATGTTCCCGGACTCTCAAGCAGGGTTAATATTACATTTCTTAAAATATATTCGAGTCTTGGCCCCCAGCTTTCTTTGTAGATTTTATTGAAGATCGAAACTATTCCTGAAGCTACCAGATCTTTTTGCTGTTTGTTCCTAACCTCCAGAACATTTAAAGAAAAAGGTCTTTCCGTATCAAACGGTTCCAGATAAACTACGTCATTCATTCTGCGTTTGGGAATATAGTCAAGAATAATTTCGGAGAGATCTCCATGTGGGTCAATTATGCCAATTCCGCGGTCTTTTCTGATGTCGTCGATAGCCATATTGGCAATCAGTGTCGATTTTCCTGCTCCGGTTTTTCCGATGATATAGACGTGTTTTCTCCGGTCAGGCGTTTTAATTCCAAAAATAGTTTCTTTATTTTTATATTCTGTTTTGGCAAAAAAATTAACATCCTTCTTAATTTCTGAACCCTCAGGGTTCTCGGAACCCTGAGGGTTCCTTGAGGCTGGAGTAATTGGCAAATTCTCCGGCGGTTCACCGGATAAGGTTTTTCCCCAGGCGATATTCTTGATCCCGGCTATTAGATATCCGGTTGGATGCCAGAGAGTAGCCAACTCCTGTGCATTCAGGATCTGATATTTTCTTTCAAAAAAATGGGTTTTACGCAGTTTTATTTGTTTTAACATGAATTTTTTAAATAACAGAGTTCTTCTGAAGACAAATTGGTTGCCGTCGCCCAAAGAAAAACTGCCGAAAGTACCCGCCAGATTTTGCAGAAAAGGCAATAATGATTCTGTTCTATTTGATCCGGCAATGAGCCTTACCAGAGCTTTCCCGCCCTGAAAGGAAGATTTTTTCATCATTAAAAGCTGTTGGGGGCTTCGCGTATATTTCATGGAAGGTTCGTCGTAAATCTGGTGGCGGGCTGCCGTGACAGCCATATCCTGCCAGGGAAAGGATGCGGGTGTTATCAATATCTGAACTGCCATTTTTACGTGTGAATCTTGTCTGGCCAAAAAACCGATAAGCGAAGACAGGGGATCAATATCCTTGAAATCGAAATAGGTTTTGATCGGTAGATAGGGATAAGAGTTAAGTACCATTTCTCCAACAGATAGATTTTTCGACTTGAAAACAATATCCATAGGGTCGGTAGTCTTCTTTACTACCGACTTAGGAAATGAAGAAGTGATAAGGCTTTGGATAAAAGTTTCATTTTCCTTGGGCGTGGTTGCATAAAAAAAAATAGTTTGGCCGAGAAGATATATTTCAAAAGCGTATGTTTTTGGTTTGATAAATAATCTTTTCCACAAGGGAATATAGGGGTGGGGCAGTACCGAGGCAAAGATCTGGGTTGCCGCCTCAATCGGCGTCTCATCATCCTTTGGATTGCGAATTTGCAAGTATGAAAGTTGTGGCATATTTTTTAGTATAACAGAGGTAGAGTTAGTTAAGAATTAGTTTTCTTCATCAACAACTCTTTTTCTTGATATCAACGCTTGCCATTTTTCTTTCCCGCTAACATTTTTTGGCCATCCCTTAAATGTTTGCACCCTTCTGAGTTTATGACTAGTTGTTCTCGCATTTTATACTTTTATGTATGACATACTATAATTATACTTTAAAAATTTAAGACTGATCGACGGTAAAAATTAACAGAATGGAGTTAATTAGCAGATTATAAAAATATTTGAAGATTCGTTCTCTGTTCATTTAGAGCCTCGATTGAGATAATATGTAAGCAATCCGAAAAATATTAGCGCACCAATAATCATAATGTAAACACGTATAATAGGATCATTCATTTTTGTCTGTCTCCTTTCATAAACTAATTTATTTAAAAGATACCGACCGTCTTTATAAAATTGAATGGTAGTAAAACTGATTAACTCGAAAAAATCTGTTGTTTTACTTGAAGCGGAAGAGTCTTAGAGGTTTCCTTAAGAAATTTTGATGCATCCAATATCTCCAATAATACAGGCTCGTTTTTTTTGGAGAAATGCATAATTGCATCGCCTTCTTGTTCGGCGAAATCTATTTTTTTTTGCGAAAACCAAATCATAAGCACATCATCTTTTTTTTCATACTCAATTTTAGTTTTCATATAAAATATCTACCTTTTTGTGCTGGATAACAAGTAATTACTGTTATTATATCATTTTCAATTTTATAGACAATTCTAATAATGTGATTTTTGTCAAGAATGCCTGACGCAATAATCTTAGGATAATCGCTAACAGTATCTTTGTGTAAGGGGTTACTGATAATCTTTTCTATAATTTTTTTATTAACTTTAATCTTTGATAACTTTAGTAGATTCAATTTCTTTTCAGCATGATTCGTATAGATCGCCTTCATATTCTTTTTTATCATATCACAAATATAGTTTTGACAATCAAACGATGAAGCGATTTAACAATGAAACATTATTTTTTGCTACTGCTACTGTTTATAGATACTAAGGTTTATTACTGTTTCTTATTCTGAGTATCCAAACAAAGCTTCCTATTAATAGAGCAAAGCCGAAGAATTCCAAATACTGCGGCCAGAAAATAATTACAATATTATTAAAAACCCCTTGAATTATAATTTCAAGCCTCTATAATTGAATTTATGAAAAGCAAAATAATCATAAATCCGGGTATTCGTTTTGGCAAACCAGTAATTGCTGGAACTCGTATTGCCGTAGTTGATATTTTAAATTTGATCAGTGCTGGTTATACTATTGACGAAATTCCTAATCAATATCCTCGTTTAAAAAAAGAAGATATTGTAGCGGCTATTGATTATGCTGCAAAAATTATGGAGCATCCCGCAAGTATACTTCATCGCTTAATCGAAGATAAACATTCCGGTTATGTTTCAAATATTGGTAGATGAGTGTGTGCATTTTGATCTTATCAAAGCCTTAGAATTAGAAGGTTTCCATCTAATTCATCCAAAAGATATAGGCTTAACAAGCATTCCTGATGAAGAAATTTTTTCTTACGCTCAAAAACACAACTTAGTTATACTGACTTTTGATAAAGGTTATGGTAATGCAATTAAATTTGATATTTTAAAAAGTTCAGGAATTGTAGTTGTCGAAATCGATAAGTTATCTAAGCAAACAATTGTCAATAAAACAATAAACTTTCTTAATAAAGTAACGGGAAAAACGTTAAAGGGTAGACTTTCAGTTATAGGACCCGCGCGTGTAAGAACTTATCCTAAGAATTAATTTCATTTTTACTGTAATATCTTAATACCCAAATAAAACTTCCAATTAAAAGTATAAAACCAAAATATTGCAGATATTGAGGCCAGAAGATTACAACAATATTACTATTATTATTTGAATTTGGATCTAATTTCCATCCATTCGCCCAGTTATTAACCAGAACATGTTCTTTAAGCCGTGATCCGTACAGAAAAGGAAGGTTGTTTCTGATAAACATTTTTAATTTGTTAGGGTCATTTTTTATCCTGTATGCCAACCAGTCCGAATTAAACGACTGGGACAAATATAAATATTGGTCTTGATTTTCAGATAAAGGAAAATTTTGTAAATTTACAGAGTATTGGTACTTATTTTGAAAATCGGGTTTAATTTCAGTTAAAGATGGGGATCGGTATGTATTTTCATTATTTTTTTCCAATTTAAATGTTTTAATCCAGCTGTACGGGATATACCCGACATTCATCCAGTTTATTTGATTAACCGTTAAATCCGAACCCGAGGAAGTATTTTTAAAGTGTGTGCCATAGTCGCTGTAAAAAAATTTGGAACTGGATGGTACGATAATTATATTTTTAGATGAATTTGGATTAAGTATGGTTTCAATAAAATTCGTATTCTGTTGAGGATTATCCAAAACAAAGCCTAATGGTGCGCCTGAAACATTTTTTGCCTGGATGTTTAAGTAAATTCCCATGTTATGCACTAATCCATAAAGATACTGGTGCAGACAGGTAGTTGAATTTTGAGCTTTCAAAGTAATTCCAACATCGGACTCTTCAAAGAGTGACGATCCCGGTTGGATATCATCGGGGCAAGGCGCTTCAATAAGGTAATCTTTATTTTCCAGAACATTATTCGTCTGCCAATCTTCAGGACGTATTATCGGATAACTAATCTTGTATCTAAGAGAGGAGGAGTCTTTTGGAATTTCATATACGAGGTTTTTTACCGAATTAGTAAAGCTGAATTCACGGGTGAAGCTCCTATCTGAGGCAGTTTTTAAGTAAATAGTATTGTCCAGATGAGCATAGGCAAAAGCGTAATTTGAAGTATCAAAACTGTTAATAGTTTTACCGTTGAGTTTTATTTCCGTAATAATTTGATTTTTTAAATTTGGAAAATTAAGCGTAATTCCGTCATAAGGCTGTATTTCAGTTACATAATTTTTTGTGATAATTATTACTCCGACAGTTTTAATTAAAATATTTTGATCTTCCACTATAACTTGGATTGGAACTAATTCAGTGTCATCCGGGTAGGGATCTGCTTTTAAAAACAGGCGGTCTTCGTAGTTAGTCAGTTTTAATTCTTGTTTTGGGCTTATTACTATTTCCCCGTTTTGTTCATCAAAATCGAAGTCAAGATCGGCCTGAGTTTTATTGGTAAATAAAGAAGGGAAAAGATAGTTTGTGTCCCAATCTTCCGAAGTCAGATAATTCCCCTGGGCATTATAAATTGAATCTTCAAATTCATAATAGAAGGGTGACGCCTGTCTTAAGCTGTTAGTCAGTAAAACGCTCGGTTGTTTTTCGATGAATTTATAAATTGTTAAATTGCCGTATCTTACTGTTTGTATATCCGGGTAAACCTTGGCAATAAAGTTTTCGAGTTTATCTTTTTGCTGTATTTTACTTTCTAGACTCCTGTATCCATCCAGTAAAATAAATTCGATATCATACTTTTTGATTGTATTTTGAAAAAGTTTTTCATTTTCTGTTTGCAGGGCAAAAAAAATTTCGTTAAAGTATTGTTCGTTATATTTATTCCAGGGATCAAACGGTCGCTCCAGCATCGGTTGTTCAATTCCATACCATAAAAATCCTGATCCTCGGCTACCCCATGTATAAAACTGCCAGTTCCAGAATGAGGCTTGTGGGAGAGTCATAATCCTGCCTGATTTTTTTTCTTTTTTGAAATAATCAATGGCTTGGAAGTATTCGCCGGGTATTTTTAATTTTAGGATTGGATAAAAAAAGTTACCCCTAAATACCGGTAAGGCGTAAAAGAACAACAGGATAAATGCGATAATGGAAATTGTTTTTTTAAATTTATAATTTAGAGAAATTATAAGTTCTAATCCGGAAACAAAAAAAATCGTATATATAAATGAGTAGACTGTAAAAAACTTGGTAATCGGAAATCTGAATGCTTCACCGAACAACGGCAAAATGTCCCTGATTTTACTGTTAATAGTGGAAAATACCGGTACCCGAGTACCAAGCATTAGCCAGGTGACAAATAAAAGAAACAGAAAATATGACTCAAATGAATATTTTTTATGTTTATAAATTTTATAAATCGTTTTGGTTATTCCAATCAAAAAAATTAGTGCTGCTGTACTCATGATTGAATAAATTAAAGGATTATTAATGTGAGAATTCCAGTCTTTCATGATGTATTCCAGATTTTTTTGCCGATCGTCCTCGGTCGTATCCAGCATGAATCCCTTGAGATATAAAAGATCAAGAACCCCGCCCCTTCTTGTATTTCTTTCATAAATCGAATTGGACGAAAGTTGATTGATCTTGGTATTTTTAATGATTCCGCCCTGGGTTATTGCCGAATGTATGAACGGCATTAACCAAAAGGCATTGGAAACAAATATTAAGGAAATGATTAAAAATCCGGTTTTTAAAGTTGTCTTTCCGTTTTTTAAATAAGCGGTAATCAGTATTGACAATACTGCGAATAAATAAGCAATAAATACCGTTGGAACAAAGCCTTGACTAACCGTTAGCAAGCTTAACAGGAAAAAAGCGATTATTAGCTTTTTAGTTTTTTTCTCAAGAAGCGAAAGAATTAAATAGAGTAAAAAGGGTAATGCAGCAAAGTGAATGGAAAAGACCTCCAACGGCGCATAGAAAATCTGAATGGTTGCCAAGTTAAACTCATAAAATATAGCCCCGATGAAGGCTAAGAACGCATTTTTTTTATATTTAAGTAACAAATAATACATTCCCAAACCACCCAGTAGATGCATTAAAATCTGAAAAATATAACGGAGGGTATTTAGAGGAAAAACTTTAGAAAATAAAAATAAAATTAGAGTATGGGGCAAAGTTGCAGCGTGAGCAAGTCCGTCTTCGCTTCCTAATCCGCGGTACCACTGCCAGACGCCTAACAAACCCACCTTAAATGCTTTGGCAAAATTTAATTCAGGAAAAAGGTTGTCCCAACCTACCAAAAAAGTACCGGGGGTATAATTGATAAAAAACAAAATAAACGATATTAAAGCCAGGAGTACTGGAAAGAAAAAATTATTTTGGGTTATTTTTTTCAGCATATTTTTCAGCGTTTTTTTAACCACAATACCCTGGTATAGGAATCTTCATACAAGGTAATAAAATCTTCATGAGAGTTGATCAGGGTTTGCAGGTATTGATCAACAAAATGACAGTCACCTTCTTTGGCTAATTTCTTGTGATAGACAAGTGTTCTGATATTGTAGTAATTTAAAAGTCTGATGCTTCTGTCTTTTCTGAAATGGGAAAGTTCTTCATCATAGTTATGGGCCGGGAAAGGGTGGCAGCGATATTCCTTGAGTTCCTCGATTAATGACTTGGGATCATATTTATCCCCGGACCAGTGGATATAACCGTTTACAATCGGTTTCTGGTGATAAATATAATACAGGTCATAAAGATGGCCGTTCCACCACTCGGTAAAGATAGGCAGATCCAGCACCGCGTTTGACTCTGAGAATTTTACTGAATTTAAGAATGGTTCATCACTTGGGACATTGGCAATATGGGTATTGGTCGGTACTTTTTCTATGAGGAGTGCCGCAAGTATTACGAATAGTAAGACATGGTTTTTAAATTTAGAAAGATAAATCATCACAATTAGTGTCAGGAAAAAATAAAAGATTACAAAGAATCTGCCAGGTTCTATAATCCCCCTGAAGGGGAATATGTCAATGAGATACTGATATGGCCAGATAAAAGCTAGGAACGGCTGTTTTCCCAGGCTTAATATAAAAATAATCAGGAACCCAAGAATCAAGAATAATTTACCCGTATTTTTTTTAATATAAACCAGGGCAGCTCCTAAGAGTAATAATTCAACGTAACCCAGGAATACGGCATATTCTATCCAGGATTTACTGTGGTTGCCCGCTATAAAAGGCAGGGATACGATGTAGCTGTTGGGAATAAAGTAATCAACCAGGGGAATGGAGATAAATTTGTAATCAGGCAGGGTTACACCGCCGGAAAAAAACAGGCTGATTTTATGGCCGTAGAGTAGTAGGGTTACAACCGAAAAAACAATTATCGATAAAATGAACTGGGATTTTTTAGCAATTAATACTGAAATAAATTCTTTAATTTTAGCCGGAAAAAATAAATAAGTAAGAGGTGTCAAAAAAATAATACTTCCCAAAAGCAATAAAGGATACTGAAGCGAACTGACAGTCAGAATGACAATTCCTAAGGTAAAAATCGTAAAACTTTTTACGGACCCTTTTTCTTTAGTGATCAGATAAAGTGAGATAAAAAAAAGCGGAAAGCCTGCGTGGAGGATCAGATTAGGATGACCACCGATTCTTGCGAGAGTATAGAAAGACAGTCCGTAAATTACTGCCCCGGTATAAGCAATTAGTCCGGAAAAAACAGTTCTAAAAGCAATATAGGTCAGGAAAAGATTCAGGCAGACCAATATCAGTATGCTGACATTGTAGACCGTAAGCGGATTTATTAATAAGGGATAAAGAAAGATTCCGAGTAGGATAAAAATGCCGGAATCAGTGGCATTCTGAAAATTAATTCCGTCGGGGTAGCGCCAGTTATTCGTCCAACCGAATGGAAAATTGCCTTCAGTAAATAGTTTATTTCCCAGGTATTGGAAACCAATAAACTGAAAGTTATCTCCGGCGTCGCCGATTATTTTTGTGTTAAGCGAGAGTAACGCGGGGTAGGTAATTATAAAAGTTAAAAGGCTAAAAAACAGGAAGGCGAGCAGAATTTCGACAAATTTATACCTGTGCATTTTGAGCTTTCAGGAGAAGCAGTTTGGGAAAGTTTAATAGGTTTTTTACTACCTCTTCTTTTTTTATTATACCCTTTGTCAAAAGATAGAGGTAAGCTGTAAATCTCTCGGGTAATATTGTCAGAATGATCGTTTGGGTAATACCGATAATAATCTGTTTTAAAGTTGGTCTATAGCCATATTTAGTTATCATTAAAAGCCTTATTTTCAGAGTATTCAGATATTTTTCCTTGATGTGAACAAAAGTATCGTTTTTTCCATGAATACGATAGTAGAGAAGTCTTTCATTTAAATTGGCAAATTTATAACCTTTGCAGATTAGGCTGAAGAAAGTGAAATAGTCGTTATTGGCACTGTATTTAACTTTGTATTTAAATAATTTGTTTTTCGACAAATTTCTTCTCACCATGGCTGTCGGATGAATAATCGGATGGAAGGTTAAATATGAATTATAAATTTCTTTATGGGATAGAGGTTCGGTTTTGTCTCCGATAATATCTCCGTTTTTGTCTATTACATAAGCCTGTGAACCGACCAAAAAAGTTTTCGGATGTTTTTCTAAATATTCAACCTGTAGTTTAATCCTATCCGGATGGGCTATATCATCCGCATCCATCTTGGCGATATATTTACCTTTAGCCTGTTCGATAGCTAAGTTGGCGCATGAATCTCCACCCTTATTTAGATTGTTATTTAAACTGATGACTTTTATTTTTTTGGGAAATTGCTTATGATACGAATTAATTACCATTAAAGAATCGTCAGTAGAAGCATCATTAACGATTATTAATTCAAAATTTGAATATGATTGGTTTAATATGCTTTCAATCGCCGGCACAAGATAATGTCCGGCATTAAAAACCGGCATTATTACCGAAACCAACGGGCTTCTTTTGTCATCCTGAACTCGTTTCAGGATCTGATTTTTTATCTTTTTCATATTTTTATTTATGTCATTCTGGTAAGCCAGGTTACCCTATGGTACCTGGCGCATCCAGAATCGTTGTCATCCTGAATTCATTTCAGGATCTGTTTTACTCCGTCACAACAGTTTTATATCCCTTGTCATCCATGCACAGTTTGTACACCGGTCTGACAAAGTCTTCCTTTACCATGGATGTTGCGATTTTTGCACATCCGTCTACAGCATTGTTTTTGTTAGCCTGGCCCATGTTGGAATGCATAAAATATGCACCCATAGCAAGAACGACAGCTAAAGCAACAATCGCTAAAGTTGTGTTTTTCATAGACTTGTTTATCGCCCATTGGGCGAAACTTATAACTGACACGTTAGTGTCATCCTGAACTAGTTTCAGGATCTGCTATCTAATTTAAAATTGAAATTGACCAGGCGGGAAAAATAAGAAGAAGTTATTATTTGTATACTTGATTATGCGAGCCTATATCGTAAAGTATGATTAAATCACTTTCTTTTTTATAAACAATTCTTATGTCTCCGGTAATAGAGAAAGAACGCAATCCTGCAAGTTTTCCTTTTAGTGCATGATCTTTAAGTAGCGGATCGGCTGGATTTTCTGAAAACCTAATTATTCTTTCATCAACTTGTTCTTCAAGGTTTTTATTAAAAAGGATTCGTTTTTTGTAAGACTTTTTAAATTTATTGCTCCGATAAAATTTCATGATTTAAGCTCTTTAAGAAGAGTATTTACATCATCTGCAACATAAAAATTTCTTCCTTTTTTAAAGTCCTCATCCATTTTCTTATATCTCTTTTCAGCTCTTTTCGACAAAACTACATATTCATCAGGAAATTTTTCCTTTTTTTTACCAAAGACAACCGCTTCAAGTTTATTGATTCTCTCGACAAGATTTTCAAATACGGTTTTGGGAATACTTACAGTTTGACTCATATGACAAATTATATCCCCAGATTCCCATCTAGTCAATATCTGTTAGAAAGTCTTAACGAACCGCAAGATTGCGGTGAGTTTTAGACTTTCTTACATCCGCCAAGTCAAACTTGGCTGGGACGTTTGATGTCCCGCCAAAGTTCGCTCCTTGAGCCGCAGTTCAAATGAACTAAGGTGAGCGGTAAGAACAGGCGGAAATTACTTCTAATTGTAAAAGAGCAAACTTTCCTCAACCCACAAAAATATGAAATACGAATCTACGAATAATACGCGAATCTACAAATATGCGAATAAAAACAGAATTAGCATATTCGTGGAATTCGCATAAAGATTCGTATCATTCGTATTACTTTATGGGTTTAGGAAAAAAAGGGTAAGGGGTAGAGCGTCAAAAAAAATCAAGACAATGATGTGGCAAAAATTGCAACAAAAATGTTTAAGACGTTGTCCTACACCGCAATTGCCAAGAGTGGCAAGACTTTTTGAGTCTTACCACTCTCGGTTTGCAGCACAAGGCTACTGTTCGATCACTTTGATCGCGCCTGGGTATAGCTTCATCAGCTGTTCCAAGTTAAGCACGATAGTGGTCTTACCAGCAGCAGTCCGGCGCAAGCCATGGGCAATTACGTCTGCATTAGCAGCCGCAATATCAAAGCACCCAGGCCATGACCAGGCGGTTCCTCCACCAGCAACGTGAATTTTCACGTGTGATAGAACGACACTATATTCAGTGTCAACAGGCGATTTGCCTGGGAACCATAAGCTGGCATGCACGACACCATTCAAGGCATCAACATCAAACTCTTCAGTTTGATCATTGACAGCCCATGGGCCGAGTTGCGTAGCTTCAACACCACACATGTCGGGTCCAACTGGCTCTGGAATCGGGGAGGGCAGCACTTCGGGTGCTTCAGGGGTCTCGGGTGAGTCCTCTGCTTCAACTTCGACTACTCGGGTGACTTCAATCACTCGGGCTGTCTGGGTCGGGACTGGAGTCGCGGTTGCGACCGGTGCTTGGGCTACGGAGCCACAAGCGGCGAGCGCGAAGCTCGCGATCAGCAGGGCGCTGATCAGGGTGAACAAACGTTTGTTCATGGCTAAGATCTCCTTTGATCTTATTTTGGAGGGTTAGTTAGTCATCTGACTAATGCTTCCATTCTAAAGACGAATTTCTTCATCTTCAAAATGGAAACATCTTTCTGTTTTACTTTGGATTAATCAGTTATTGTTTTTTTGCTTAGAGCAATGAAACAATTTAACAATGAAACAATGATGTTTTATTGTTTTGATTTTTCCGTTTCAACAGAAAGAACCGTGAACTGATCTATGATCTAGTTCATGGCTAGTCAGAGTAAGTTTCTGCATCCCAACGTAGCTATTAATTTTGTTAATAGCGAAGTGGGATTGTAACCCCATTATTTACGATGCAGCTGTATCTAAGTTAGTTTTTTATATACCATATAGATATCGATCGATATCATAATGGTAATTTGTACTAATATTAACACAACCAAAATCGTGAATAAATTCCGCCATGCTTGCTAATTAATAGCCCCATGCCAAGCTCCAATTTCTGACCGCTTCGGTCGGGAAATGGGTTATTGTGGCAAGTCGTGTGAGGTGGTTAAACTTAAATTTTATATTTAAGTTTGAGGAAAGACTTTGCGTTCTACTTTTTGCAATCGATTTTCCTGATCACCGAGAGCAACCCTGGTTCCTTTAAGTTCATCTTTTATTTCTCGAACTTCACCAATTACGTCTCCAATATCTTCGGCTAAAGTTAATATTATTTTATCTGATTTTTCATTAAGGTCTTTTCTTACTTGATCTATTTTTCTAATAAGATCCTTATTTAGATCCTTAAAATTTTCTTTAGTTGCATACTTTTGAAGTTCTTTTTTAATATCTTCTTTAGTTGCATACTTTTGAAGTTCTTTTTTAATATCTTCTTTAGTTGCAAAACGATTCATTTCTTGATTAATTCCTTTTATATCGTTTTTTGTTGCAAAGTTCTTCAAATCGTCTTTTGTTGCGAAGACTTTCTTCATTTTTTCAATATCTTTATTTGTGATCATAAGAAGATTTTAATCCTTCTTAATTTTGTTGTCAACGGATCACAGTCTTTCCTTTAACACCCGTCCATTAATAAATAATTTGCGGTGTATATAAATTCCTTATCCACCCAATCTTACTTTTCGTCTTAGTTCATTAAACTGCGACTCAAAGAGCGATTGTGGCGGATAGGTCTACGTAATTCCAAACTTTCAGTTTGGAAACGTATCCTTACCCTTTTTGTTAAAGTGCCTCTGAAGATTGTCTTCAGAAATAGACTTAGTTTCTACCTGCATGCTTATGCAAGTAAACATCGTCCGGCTTCCCTTCCAGAAACTTTCCCTCGAAAATCGAAGGAGTTTAAGGCGGGAACAAACCCTTAGGTATCGAACAAGTCGATACTCAGGGTAAAACGCTCCGCCCGAGGGCGGAGAGCTAGTCCCCGCCTGGGACGAAACATTGCTTGGGTTTTTAACCCCAAGGAGCAAACCGGTTTTAAGTGTCGGCTTATTCCTTAGCGTCAAAATTATTTTTAGAGTACTTTCTATTTCACCCGCCTAAACTTTCCTCAAAACTTTACTCTTCGTTATCCGCTCCAATGAAAAAAACCAAGTACTAATCCTGCTTCAGAAGGATTGTTCCTTGGTTTTATTTCGAGCGATAGTGATGGTGTATGTCCGTCCCCTAAACATATGACCGATAGTATAACAAATTCAGGGTCAAATGTCAACTATAGTGCTCATCTTATAAGTCTTACTTAATTTATCCACAACCTATAAACATAGGCCTAAAATATACTACTATATACAATAATGAGCAAAAGAAGCATTAAATATCTAAATCAGTGAGACAATGAAGCTATGAAACAGTATGATTATGATGTCTTTTTCTTAAGAAATACACCTATTCCTAAAGCAGACAGTTGTCCCAATATCAATGCTACACCTTGTTCCGGACCTGCAGATGGAACCGAGCTTACTCCCAATACCTTTTTTTCAACACAGAATTGGGCGGTATCTTCATCAGACGATTTGTCATTTGAAGCCTGAGCTTTGTTAACCAGGCAGAACAGGCCATTATCCGAAGGCAGTTCATCCTGATCTACTATTTTGACTTTAATAACAAATTCTTTTTCTTCGTCGACTTCAAGGTCGCCGGCATCGACAGTTATTTCGTCAGTATCGCTGTTGAATGATCCTTTGCTGTCAACAAGTTTTACAAAGTCGGGTAGAAAATCTCTAACTGTAACATCTTTTAATTTTTCATCAGAAGTATTCTTGACTTTAATTTTGAAATATACGTCGTTTCCCGGTGAATATCTTTCATCCGAAGGAGACAGGTTATCAACAAAGTCTGAAGTTGAGTGGGGTTTGGTTACCAGTTTGTCAACCATAATTGAGAAGGATGGTTCTTCTTGTCCGTATGGACCGTTTCCTGCAAAAACAAAAGTTGTTGTCAATAAAAAGCTTATAGCAAGTAGAAGATTTGTGACTAATCTTTTCATATAGCTCCACATTATACTACAGGATTTATTGTTTGTCAACTATAGGGTATAAAGTATGATACGAATGGAGCAAATAATGTTAATTCTCACTCATAAGCTTAGGATTTAAGTATGCGTTATTGTAAAAAAATATTAGCATATTAGTATCATTTGCATTCGGATTTGTAGCATTCGTATCATATAATATATTCATGAAGCTCAATGCCCAACAATTACGCAACCTCGAAGAAAAGAAAGCCCTTGGCACAAGTAAAGTGGTTAAACGAAACCCGATTTTTTTTATTCTTGAAAATATTTATGACACTTATAATATCGGCGGACTATTTCGCCTGGCCGACGCAATTTCGGTAGAAAAGATCTATCTTTGCGGAGAGATGGAAATACCGCCCAATCACAAAATTAAAAAAGCATCGATCGGGACATATAAAGTCGTCGATTGGGAATATAAGCGTTCTGCAGAAGCAGCAATTGCAGACCTAAATTTAAAATTTAAAATTAAAAATGAAAAATTACAAATAAAAAATCAAAATTTAAGCAATATAACAATAAAACAATATAGCAAGTCCAAATTGAACATTATAGCTGTAGAACAGCACAAAACTGCCATTCCCTACTCGAATGCAAATGATGCTTTGCCGGTAGTTTTAATCTTCGGCAATGAAACTTATGGCGTATCGCCTGAGACTTTAGCCTTAGCCGATCAGATCGTTGAGATTCCGATGTTTGGGATTAATAAATCTCTGAATGTTATTGTTTCTGCGGCGATAGTAAGCTATTGGATTATTCACTCGTTTCGTAGGTGACTTCTACAGTATAATTATCACTTATTTTTTGAGCTTCTTCATAACCAGTGTTTTCAATATCTGTTGTGTATCCAAGACCATCAATACCTGCGATCGAAACGTCTCCTTGCCCATCCGGATCGACGGCAACTGCCGCAGCACCTTCAGATGCTTCAGCAACTAAATTTTTGTTTTTTGTCCAGCGGCTGAAATAATAAAAATCTCCCTCACGAGATCGATAGTAAAATCCGTCTCCGTTTAAATCCCATTCGACTCCATGTCCCAAAATATCTGTCTGTTCTACGTCTCCGGTTACTGAGTTGTAAAAGTTGACATATCCTTTAGTATCTGTGAAAACCAATTCAAATCCTGCTATTTTGCCCTTTTCGTGAATTGCACGGCTGGCAGGCTTACTGCCCACAACGTTTTCAAGTTTTACCGGACTTGTGCTATCCAGATTATCTGGATTACTGATTAAATACATCTGTCTGGTTATTTTATCAACTACGACCAGATCGCCGTTGGGAGTGAATTCGGGCTGGATATACCCGTTTTTACTCGAAAAACGATTGATTAGGCGTCCGTCAAATCCTCTAACCTCAACATCCGAAGATCCGTCGCTTCGTCTTACTTCAGCGGCATAAGAACAGTTATCAGGAGCAGGGGACGGATTTTTATAATCGTCTTCAAATTGAGGTCCATCCGTTAAATTTTCTACCGGTTGTGGCAGTTCTTGCGTCACGTCATACCGGAAGATATCACTTTGTACTACAAATCCGTTTTCATCTCTCAGCCATTCTTCGGTTAAAAGTGGTTTAGTGACACAAACATCAGCTGTAGCAATCGGAGTTCCGTTAACAGTTACGGTAGGTGTTGAGGTTGGAGTAGACGTATGAGTAATCTCCGACGTTGGAGTAAAGGAAGGACGAGGAGTACTTGTGGCTGCGGGTCGAGGTGTTTGGCTAGGCGCTGAGGGTGTAGAGGTATTTTTAGGTGGATTAGTTGGTTGAGGAAGTGGTGTATTTGACGGTTCTGGCATTTTGGTTTCTTTTTCTTTTGGAACCGGAGAAGATATTTGTTTACAGTCAATACCATTATTGTCCCAATTTGTTTTAAGACAAACTTTATCATTTGGAGGAGGTCCATTTCGACCATTAGATCCGTCATCTTTATTGTGTAAATCAGTATTGCTGGGATTGTTGTCTGCATTAGAGTCGTCACCGCCACCTGTTCCAAAGTCAGCTTCGGTTGCCTGATGTTGAGGTTGATTGTTTTTATCTGCTTCTGGAGTTTTTTTAGGTTGTTTTAATTCTACTTGAGATATAGGAGTATCTTTTGTAGGTTTTCCTTTAGCAACAGCGTTTCCTGAGTCTGCTAAAGCGGAGCCGAAAGCCATCATAAATGCTATTCCCAAAATACCAACTAGTGCTAATGCCTTTTTCCTTTGTTCCGGAGGGAAGGTATTGATAAATTGCTCAATACTTCCCGCGGTAGCATTTTTCATCTGTCCTAACTTATTCTTAAATACTTGAAGAACAGAATTTTTCTGCGGTGTTACATCTACCGTATGAGCTTTTACGATTTGCAGTTCAGGCGCGGATTCTATATTAGGTTCTTGCTGTAACCGGCGGTGTTTTCTGGTATACCAGCCTAAACGTGAAGCAAAGCTTCTTTTTAGGAATTGGTCTTCTTGTTCGGTGAGGACTAGATCGGGGTAAAATTGTTTAATTTCTGCAGGTATGGTTTCGGTTTCGCCGCTGGTTGAGCCGAGCAGAGGAGTAGTTGAATCTTTACTAAATGCAGTGAGTGCGTTTTTCAGTTTTTCATAATTTTCTAAAGAACCAGGTTGGCCGGTATTCGGATTATTTCCTGTTTTCCAAAGCAGGCGATTAAAATGGAATTTAGCCAGTTTTTTAAGCTCTACCCGAGTCAAAGCCGGCGGTTTTGCTTCCTGCACAGCCAGAGAATAAGTTAAAGTTTCGGCCAAATAACCTGCCAGAGGATAACCGGATAGTGTTACTGGAGAATATTCTGGGTTATTTTGAATTTTTATTTCCGCTCCCATTACGATTGATAGATTTTATTTATTAAAATATTAAAAAATCTATCGTAAACAGAACTTTATAGCTATGGAATTATATCGGATTTTGAAACTAAATTCAACAACTTATAGTTTTGAGCCCGAAGGGAGAATCCTTCAACTTCGTTCAGGACAGGTCGAACTCCCGACCTAGTACTTACCAAGTAGTATCTAGCCGTGATTATTTCAAATTTTATGAGCCGTGAGGGAGAATCGAACTCCCGACCTAGTACTTACCAAGTACTTGCTCTACCACTGAGCCATCACGGCTTAGAACTACGGGATCCCGAAGTCGTAAAGCAAATTTTATCAAATTAGCTACGTACTTCTGGGACCAAGTACTTGCTCCTTGCCTTGCCGGCAGGCAGGTAACACTGAGCCATCCGGGCAAATCAAAACAACATTATACCAATTTTTTCCTCTATAAATTTGTAGCCTCGTTCAGAATATATTCAGATCTTCAGAATTTAAAGTCTGCTATAATCCATTTTTTATGAATGAATTGCGAACTAAACCAAACAATGGACAGTTAAGAACAATTAGCGAAAAATTTAAACCTTTCGTTGAAATTTTGCTTAAAAAAACTTCGATTACCGCTGATCAGGTTTCTTTTGCTGGTTTAGGTTTTGTTATAGGTGGTGCAGCTTTGAAAACTATTTCTGAATATTTTGGTAAAGATGCTTCTTTAATAGCTTTTGCTTCGATGTTTTTGGGAGTTAATTGTGACTGGGTAGACGGTATGGTTGCAAAAATAAGAGAATCCTCCAGCAATAAGGGAGCGATGAATGATTTGATGGTGGATAGATGGGAAGAATTATTTTTGGCTGCTTCAAGAGTTGCAATGGCTTCGTTAAGAAAAGATTCAATCGGAGTTGTAAGCGCGGTTATTTGCGGATTAACTGGTGTTGATCCAAGTTTAATCAGGGCTAAAATCGAGGCGTTGACTGGGGAGTATCCTTCGGAGATGGGAATATCGCCAGCAGCTCTTTTGGGATCAAGGGCGCCTAGAGCTGCAAATGGAATAATAAATACAAGCTGGCCTGAATTATTTCGAATTCCTATTCTAAATACATATTCGCAATCGGTTTTAGATTTAATATCCGGTGTAGCCAATTTCAAACTTGCGAGAGAAAGGAATATAATTTATCACAACCTGTTAGAAAGTGGCTCCGATTTCTCTAAAGGCGATTGTAATACAAAAGAACTCGGACAGATGAAGGTTGAAGCCTTGACTAAGTTCAAAGTATTTAATAGTTTAGCAATAGGATTACTGGGCGTTGCCGGACTTGCGTACAGTTTAAGACACGCCCCTTAATTTGGATAAATATAAATCCACCCTGCAGGTGGACAAGCACTTTGAGCACTAATTCCCTCGGAGAAAGTTGTTAATAAAATATGTAATAAGATTAAAATTAAGCGTTATTGGGAAGGGTCAAGCTGACATAATTCTTCACCTGGCTGTAGAATAGGAGCAGGATCTCTGTAATAGTTATAGGCGCTGATTTTTATTTTTCCATCAACACCTTTGATGCTATAGTCTATTCCAATACTGTCATATGGATCTCCGGTTTTTTCCTTTCTTTGTCTCATAATAACAGCAAGAGCTCCTTCGTTAGGTTCAACCGTTTCGCAGTTCAGATTTTTATCTGGGCTTACAGATACATCTGGTTCTAATTTAGGGATTTCAGCGGAGTCAGATGGAACGTTTCTTATACTTGGTGGTACTGATGAAGGTGTATCGACTAATCCCTGTCCAGCTCTTGCAGTTGCCGCAATATCTTTCTGACCTTGAGATGGAGTACAAGCTGCAATAACTCCAATATTGTATGTAAATAAGTTCAAACCTAAAATTATTTTTGCTTTTGGCGATAAGCCCTCATGAAGCTTCATATAACTATATATGATAGCATAAAGGAAATTTAATTCAATAATAAGTTTTAAAATGCTTACTTTTTTCTTCCCCGATTCTTACATATTATTAAAATAATAGATATAGATATTGATTATGAATTTATAAATCAATTTGCTGATCAACAGATTTACGGTTTTTGCTACCTCCATATTTTTTTGTTTGACAGGTGAATAAATTTTGCTATTATTTCAACGAATGACACGTTCGAGGCTTCGACTGAGCTCAGCCGAAGTCCAGACTCGGGGTCATATTGAGTGTAATCGAAATATGAAATGGGTTGAAGAATTTAAAAGACTAAACAAAAAATATCTTCTTGTTGGATTTTTATCCTCACTATCAATTTTTTTAATAGGCATTGTGCTTTTTAGAAGCATTCAAAATAGAAATGAGTTTGATAAAAAATCGATTACCGCACAAATTAAGCCCACCCTGACAAATACTGCTGTTCCAACACTATCCGTAACTCCTACCTTTACTCCGGCTCCTGTCTTGACCTTAAAACCGGCTGAAGCTCCGGCAAAAATACTTTTCGGAATAGGATCGCAGGCAGGGTCGGCAATGGACTACAGAATTGTTAAAGAGGCTCCGGTTCAGATGCTGACCAGCTGGTATAACGGAACAAAGGATCTCGAGTGGATGCAGGTGCAGAAAAATGATTTAATTCCGAGATTATATGCAAAAGGATATTTAGTTCATCTTATTACCTGGAGCGATCTTCCCGAAGAAACTATTCAGACTCCATACGGATCGGCCTGTGGTAGAGCTTATCCTGTCTCAACTCAAGTAGTGGAGGATATGAGGCAGCTTGCACAGATTTATAGCGGTCCCGGACCCATGTATATTACTCTTTTTACGGAATTTCAGACTTATACCTGTACGGATAATAACTGGAACGGGAATGAAAACTACTGGAAAACTCTGAAGGATAATTTTCGGAAAATTAAGGATATATTTCATGCCAATGCGCCTAATTCAAAAGTTGCTATATCCTGGGGAAGTTGGTCTGGCAGATATGATGACCAGTCAAATCAGGGAGGACGTTCTTTGTTTTCTCATTTTGAAGACATTTTACATGAGTCGGACTTTAACGCATTTCAGTCGATGCAGTCGGATAGCAATGTTCAAGACATTCTAGACATGACAAGGATACTTGGATCGTATGGCAAACCGGTTATGCTTGCCCATTACAAACCCTCCAATCATTCTCAGGATGTATTTAATAGTGATATGAACAAAATATTTACCGACGAAATTATTCATCAGTTAATTTCTAATGGTCTTTTTGCCTTCAGTTTTATGGATAACGATATGCTGGAAAACGAAACTTCATATCAAATTGTCAAAAACGGGATTCAAAAGTATGGTAGATAAAGATGCAAAAATAAATCACTTCCAGATTCTTTTCTTGTAGTTTGACAGGAATTACAGCATGTGAGATTATTTAGATAATGTCACTTCGTAAAAAGTTTACATCGGTTACTCCTTTTTCAAAAGCGCTTGCGATGATTCTATTTATTATTTTACCGATTGGGGCGTTTTTTCTGGGGATAAATTATGAAAAGAATTTGAATTTGATTAAATCAGGTAATCAGATTGGGGATTCGAACCCGATTGAATATAAAATTATAGAAGTATTTCCAACAGAAGGTCCAAGAGATCTGATCGACCGTTGTGGAAAAATTCCCAGTGAAAAATTAGGCAATCCTAAAAAGAATCATTATACTATTGTAAGTGATCCCGTCTGGTCGCCTGATTGCAGATATATTGCCTGGTCTGTATTTCAATCCGGTACTTCTATACCTGACACAAATTCAAACGAAATTAGTTATCAAGGTCCATATCCCCAGGAAGGAGTATTTTTATATACTGACAGGACAGGCGATGTTATAAAAATAAGCGATAATGGCATATTCAAAAATTGGAATGGCAGCAAAAAATTTATTTATTTAGAAAATAATGAGGAAAAAAAGTTTGAAATAAATTCGGGGTCGATATTAAATAATTAAAAACTCAACATATATGATCAGATATTTTTTTGAAAATGACAAAAAAGCCTCCTTAAGACATGTGACCGTGAATGGAATTGTAATTAAAGTTAATCAAATTCTTCTTGGAAAAAGAGGAACGTTGAAGGGAAAACCGATATTAGAATCGGGAAAATGGGGCTTATTGGGAGGATTTTTGGGACGAGACGAAAATTTAGTTCAAGCGGTTAATAGAGAAGTCATGGAGGAGAGCGGTTGGGAAATAGCCGCTGATCAATTATTCAGGATTAACAACGGTTGTCCATTATGAGAATATTCAACTTTATCTGGAGTATTTAAAAAATCCTAAAAATAAATTCAATTTAGGCTTATGAAGTTTTTATTCCTTAATATTCCATCGCGCGAGAAGGAATTCCACCCGCATGTTATAATAGCCTGCGTATGAGTCCAAAGCGTTCAAAGGAACATAAGCGACCAAAAGAACATGAGTCTTACGCATTATCCAAAAAAGCCTTCTTACAGCTAGGCGTCGTAGTTCTGGGAGCATTGGGAGTAACCACACTTATAATTGCTATAGCTGGTCAGGAAGTCGGACCTAAAGGTCCTGAATTCCCAGGAGAATTTGATGATGAGGGCAAAGGAGGAATTGTTCCAGGCGGTGAAATGCTTCAACCTGGAGATCTTGTTAGTGATCGGGAAGTAGCAAGAATAGTATCAGAGTATATGAGGTCAGGAGTTGATGTTTACCCGGAACCAACCATTATAGAATCAATTTATTACAATAACATGGTAAGAAACGGTGTTAACCCTGATTTGGCAGAAAGAAGAGCACGCTCAACCAGAATCGCAAATAATAGTAATTACGCCTGCTCTGATATCAATCAAAGTTGCCAATATGACAGTTTAGTAGGTTTGGTGGCAGAAATAAATGAACACGAATTTAAACCGGGAAACCCGGAAGACTGGATAAGATTTGTGGGACTTCGTGCACATGAAAGCTTTGTTTTATCAGTGGCCGGGATAGAAGACGATGGAGTGCAAGAAAATTATGGCGTTTTAGGGACTCGTAATATCTATGGAGAAGCAAGAGGATTTTGGGCTACTAACGAATCATCGGTTGAAATTGACCTTATTTCACCCGAAGTTTACGCAGAAGGCAGGGAATGGGGAAAAGTTAATTTACCGTTATATTTTTATGGCGAAGCACAGGTCAGAGACTATTATAAAAGGTAATGAGAAACGGACTGGATATTCCTGAAAGCGCAAAAAAAAATCTAATTGAAAAAAGATATGCGCCGTTTACTTTTATGCAACAATCCATCGACTTGCTTGATGATGAAAATTGGGTAAAGTGGTGGGACGGTGCCGTAAGTCTGGATACTGCTGTGGCCTATCACTTGAAAGGAGACAGAGTTGGTTTTTTTCATCAAGTCGGACAGAGGGTAAAAGCAAATTCAGCTGTCCCACAGGATGTAGCGTTAAGTCATTCGGACGCTGCGGCTTTAGGAGTAGTTAGTTTTGCCGATTTTATTCTTACTCCTTGGGGTGAGGAAGCAGAGGCTCTGATAAGATTCACTCACGAACGAATCACACCGGCAGTTATACTCGAAGAAGCAAAAAAAATTTCTAAAGAAATTGCACCGTTGAAGAGTTTGAACTTGGCAAAACTGTTTTTCACCCAATCGGGGAGTTGAATGTAAGTTTAATAATGAAACTTCTGACTCGGAGGTAACTGGCTGGATTCATTTCGAACCCACTTTTAAGAATTTTTTAAATCTTACTGATTTCAAATATTTATCAATTTTACTAATTGAATTCAGCATATCTGCGAGAGGTAGATTATTGTTTTTCTTCATAAAGAGGAACTAAATCCTTAAAGATGTATGGTTTATAAGATTTTTTAACACTATTTTTTAGGATTAAATCAATTTTTTTGTCAAAAATATTCTCTAATTGAATCTGTACATCTGCTAATTCAAATAAAGATTTTATTTCCTTAAATTCCACAAGAATATCAATATCACTCCTTTTTTTTTGATCGCCACGTGCGTATGAACCGAATAATCCAAGGTAAGAAATATCATTAGATTGGCAAAGAGATGCAATTTGTTTTTTGTTTATTGAAAGTTTCATGGGTGAGTGGGTGGACTCATATAGAACCCAATTAACAACTATATATTATAACTAAATAATTCTTGTTTGATTGATATCAAGTTTTTTTAGGTTGAAGCATTTCATTAAGTTTATTATCTTTTAAATATTTTAAATCATGGAATATCCCATTATTATCAGCTCTTATTAGTCTAGTTGTTGAAAAGTAATCACCGTACTTTGAAAATGATTCATGAATATAATTAGTATTAATGTGAATTATCATTTGTCTTAATAATTCTTCCGGTAAGCTAATAAAGTCTTCAATACCACTGTGTAATGCACCTGTATTAAATGCTACTAAAGGATTGTCAACATGATTAGATTCTAAATATTTGCCAAACTGTTTTATTTTTAATGCCATTACCAAATTCCTACAAAAAATGACAGGAGGTTCTGGATGAGCTGTTGAGGATAAGCCATGTAATCGGATAAGCAATCGTTGATAAGGTTCAGTTTGACGAGAAAAGTCTGCGTTTTTAACTGTCAGATTCTCAAAGAAACCAGTATCCGTGCTTAACCAAGTTCCGAAGGAAGAACCAAGTAGAATTGATAAAGCAGCTAACGGTTTAGTTATTATAAATCTTCTCATGTTCGGTATTTTTACCTTTTCCTGGATTGTTCTTCGTATTCCCTCTGGAAATAAACCCAAAACTGAAGCTAATATTCCACCATAAAACTTATATTTATCTTCTTTAGTCATTGACCTATAAAATCCTAACTCTTCTTCAAAAGTGCCTAATGCAATATCACCAACAGCTACAGGCAAAGTCATTTGAGCAGCTTTCCTTAAAAGATTATTTTTTCCTGGAAAATTTCCAATTTTTGTTACTAATTCATCTACGCCAACATCATAATGAGATTGTAAAGATTCATTACTCGTACCATCAGCGTGTAGAAAGGTTGTGCGGTTTTCTAAATTATATTCTAAAAATAGACCATTTAATTCAGGATGAAGAGATATTTCTGCTCCTTCAGCATGAGTTTCGTAAATCGGTTGAAATCTTATCCCGTCAGATTTGAAAATACCTGAATTTACTACTGAAATTTCATTTTTTGATTTTAATGCTATTGCTGTAGCAGCTATTCCAGCGGGCACTATTTTAAAAGCAAAATCTCTTCGGCTGATTTTTTTAGATTGTGATTGTTCTGCGTTTGATAGATTATCAATCATAGCTCCTAATTCTAAAATCTCTCCTAGCTATATATTAGTTTGAATAAAAGTATATCAGAAGTATAAAAATGAATTAAGATAGGTCAAAGTGTTTTCTACATAAAGCTAAATTAAATTCCATATTTGCTCTCGTTACAGAAGGGAATGATTCAAAATATTCAATTTCAAATCCATTCCTAGATAATAAATTTTCTAATTCTTCGCTTTCAATTAGAGTAAATCTTCTTTTTTTACCTACCGAATAGGAATCATTAGTCCATAGAACACCTTTACCTTTACGAGTGCATACAAGTAAAACTCCGCTATTTTTTAGTATGAAATTAAAATTTCTAATTGCCCTTGGGATATCTCTCCTTAATATATGATCAAGAGTTGCATATGTGTACACACCATCAAATTCACCTCTTGGAAAAGTTTGAACTAAATTTAATAAATCTGCCTCTCTAAAATCAATACCCGGATATTTTGATTGAGCTTCTGAAATCTGACCTGAAGAAAAATCAACACCGGTTACACGAAGACCCAAATCACTAAAGAATTTTGTATCCCTACCTCCAGCACAACCCGCATCTAAAATTCTTGCATTTGCTGGCAATTGATCTATAAAAAGTTGCCTATGTTCAGGATGATAATGAAAAGGAAATGCCTCATTATATTTAGGTGCTATTTCATTATATAGTCTTTTTGTTTTTTCTGAAATACTAACCATAAGATAATTATACCAATAGATATACTGTTACAACAATCTAATATCTATATATATGACGGTCATCTCACATAATAAGTATAGATATATAAATGACTAAATAAGGATTTGTTCAAAAAGAGGTAAAGTATGATAATCTAAACTATAAAAAATAAACAATGCTGATTTGAGCCTGATCGGTCAAAGTAGCTTAATTTTATATAAAATCTAACATTTTTTACTTTTTTTCTGCTAAAAATAGGATGATTTTGGATTATCAAAAAATAACGCTTGTGACAGTCTAAATTGTATGATATAGGACTAGATAATGGACATTTTATCGTTTATCATTTATGCGTATTTTTACTGCTGACATGTCCACAGAAAACAATCTTTCGTTCATTAAGTAGCTCTAATAAAATTTAATTTGTTATAAGCTTTTCTATAGCTATTATACACCTGACCTTGTTTTCGTAGTATTTTAAATCTCTTTTTAAGTATGGGTGATGTTAGATGAGTAATACCTACTTCCATGTAGGCGATCATCCTTCTTGGCGTTTCTGCGGTCTTGTAGCCCATTATTTCAGCAATTTCCCGTAATTTCGTGCCTTTTTGTCTTAATTCCCATGCTTTAAAGTAACTCCTTATATTTCTCATAATTAAAGCATCTCAAATAGGTAGAAAAGATTGTTATAATAATCTATTAGATGTAATATGGAAAATGTAGAACATTCAATTTTGGATGAGGCTTTCTCAATTTGTTATAAGTATCTTAATTCTCCGGTAAGCGACTTTGAGTTTAAGCCACTTAATATTTATACCAAACACGGAATTAAATATCTAACGGATGATCCTAAACAAGTAAATATTGATACCTTACTTTATAAAAGTATAAAAACATTACTGTTTTTGCAAAATAGAAAAATAATAGAGTTTTCACACTTATCAGGTTTAAAAAGTATTGAATTGTTTGTTAAAGAAAACAAACCATTAGGAATAATAGAAGTAAAGTTCAATAAGACAAAGGCAGTAGAATTTGTAAAGGGGCAATTAGAGCTTTTAAACAATAAGAAAAACACACACAGACCAAAAATAATTATACCGGAAGGATTAGATCACATGTATGTTAATAGAGAATTATTTATAAGTCTTCAAAATGATACACCGGCTTCCATAGATTTTTCAAACTCACCGGTTACAAGAGCATGTTTTGAAACGATTTATTATTTATATAGAGATTCAAATAAAAAATATTTTTCGCGGAACGAGATTTTAGAAAGATATATGAATAGGAAAAAGGTAGAAATTGAATGGCATGAATTTGTTAATGCAGTTGGGGATATAAGGAAAAAAATTAGAGCTAAAAACTTAACTAAAAGAGTCATACTGGAATACAAAAGAAAATCTTATAGATTTGAAATACTTCCTCTTTCTCCATCGGATTGATCATCCGACGATCCGACACACTTCATAAGTAATTAGAGCATCACAAAAACAAAATTTCCTCTTGACAGAATTTCATCGGACAATCTTAATTGTCTTGTTAGTTATTTGAGACAAAATTATGAATAATGGCGATGGAGATAAAAATCAATTTTTTCATACCTCCGACTTCTACATTTCTCGTGTGATCAAGTCTGCCGGACTACCTCTGAAAGATATTCAAATAAATAACTTCGGAAAAGCAACATTCGTGTTTGAAAACCCAAAACAGACTGCTGAATATTTAATTAAAAAACATTGGAATAGGGAGCTGAAAATTACCAGTTTGGATTTAGTTGAAGCCATAAATCAACTAAAGACAAGGCTTCACGAAAGACTTTAATTTTATGTTAACTGAAAAAGATATTGAAGAATACCGTGAAATTTACAAAAAGGTATTTAAAAAAGAAATCTCTTATTCGGAAGCTCTAGAACAAGGAACAAGGTTATTAAATTTTTTCAAGATTATCTGTAAATCTGAAAAAAGCCAATCTTACAATGGAAAGTATAGGTGAAGTATTAAACAAAAAACATAGTAACGGTTTAACTGTAAACAGTAATACTGATAACAGTAAATTATTAACTAATATTATAAATACAGTTAACAGTATTAATACAGTAAATAGTAAAGAAAATAAGAAAGAATTGACTTTAACTGAAAAAATAGAGGCTGTATTAGCTGAATTTAATACAAAACCGGAGGGTATAGCTTTGCATATAGCTCAAATTCTTGACGACGAAAAAAGTAAAGATTATTACTTACTTTTAGTTCTTAATAATTCAATTTCTAGGCTTATAGAAGCGGCTCATTTAACTAAAGATGTTGCTTTAAGAGGTAAAATTAGAACAAAAAAAGCTATCTATTTTTTAGGAATTTTGCGAAAGTGGAAATTTAGAACAAAGTTTAAGGTAAATAGAATGTAATTTCAGAGTTAAATTTGTTATATTATATATTGCAATCAGAAACACGATGGAGTTTTTTAATGCCCTCGTTGGACAGGACTTCATCGTTCTGATTGCACCAGCGGGGGCATTTTAATATGGATAACTATATTTTCTACAAAAGAAAGTCGTCGGATTCCGAGGATAAACAGATTTTAAGTCTGGTTTCGCAGGACAGAGTAATAAAAGAATCAATATCCGGTTTTACATCACTACATTTTGTAGCAAATTTTGAGGAATCAATGTCAGCAAAAGCTCCAGGCAGACCAAAGTTCAATAAAATGTGTGAGTTACTAGAGCAAGGTAGGGCAAAATTTATAATTTGCTGGCAGTTGAATCGTTTAGCGAGGAATCCGGTAGATGGCGGTAGAATAATTTGGTTAGTTCAACATTACGGAGTTAAGATAATAACTCCAAGTAAAACTTACGATTTCAACGATATTCTTCTTATGTATGTTGAATTTGCTATGTCAAATCAATTTATCAATGATTTGAGAAAAAATACTTTGCGAGGTCTTGGAGATAAATTAAAATCAGGTATAGCTCCTATTTTAGCCCCGATTGGTTATTATAATGATGTAACAAAGAAACAAGGGTTGAGGGATATTCTTATTGATGAACAGAGATTTTCACTTGTCCGAAAAATGTGGGATTTATTGCTCACCGGTAACTACACTCCGCCAAGAATACTTGATATTGCTACAAATAAGTGGGGTTTAAGGCAAAGAAACGGCAGGAAATTATCACGATCCAAAATCTATGAGTTATTCAGAAATATGTTTTATTCAGGTAAGTTTGAATATGGTGGAAAGTTGTATCAAGGTATTCATAAACCCATGATTACGATTGAAGAATATGAGAAGGCTCAAAAAATACTTGGGAAAAGGGGTTCTTTCAAATTTAGGCTGTCAGAACATTCATTTGCATTTAATAATGCAATGATAAGTTGCACCTGCGGATCAAGTATTACCGCCCATGAAAGATATAGAAAAATCTGTCCACACTGTCACCTGAAATATAATTCTGTTGTCAATGAAATATGCCCCAAGTGCGGAACGCTTGCACCGGAGAAAACAACTTATTTTTGTTACTATCATTGCGGTCGTAAGGTTAATCCAAAATGCAAACAACCCTCTGTAAAACCAAAAGATTTATACGACCAGATAGACAAAGTTATCTCTTTTTTAACCTTGCCAGAAGAATTTATACATTGGGCTTTAGCCAAATTGCGTAAATCGCATGAAGAATAAATCAAGAACAGAAGCACCATAAATATAAGCATACAAGCCAATTTTAACGCTGCAACAAGAAAACTGGATAATCTATTGTCTAAATATTTAAGTGATGCAAATAAGAGTGGCGAACTGATAAGCGATGAGGAATATAAACGACAAAAATCGTTATTACTTGACGAAAAAAAGAAAGCGGAAGAAACCTTGAAAGGATTTAGCAATCAACAGGATAACTGGTTAAATACTGCCGAAAAATCATTTAATTTCGTTCTTACTGCAAGAGAAAAATTCTTGAATGGATCAATAGAAGAGAAGCGGGAAATCGTTGCATCCTTCGGATTGAACCTGATTTTAGACAACAAAAAACTGCGTATGGACTTGAAAAAGCCCTTCGGTAAGATTCAAGAGACATCAAAAAGACTTCAAGAATCTTCAAATAAGATTGAACCCGTCAATAGGATTGATAGAAAAGGACAAACCTTCTTCTTTGATTCTCAAAATCCAGTTTGGGGTGACTGACGGGATTTGAACCCGCAACATTCGCCTTCACAGGGCGACGCTCTACCAGTTAAGCTACAGCCACCAATACCGATATTTTATCAATTGTTGATTGAAATTTCACACGTATTTTGCTATGCTGTAATCGTATTAAATTTTGAATTTAGAATTTCGAATAAGGAAATATATGGACATAAAATATTTCGGCCACTCATCATTCTTAATCAGGACAAAAAATGCAAAACTGATAACCGATCCTTTTAATTCAAAAATGGTCGGATTAAAATTTCCAAAAACCGAGGCGGATATCGTTACAATTTCACATCAACACGAAGATCACAATAACAGTAGTGCAGTAGAAGAATCACCATTGCTAATTAATATGCCGGGTGAATTTGAAAAAAAGGGTTTGAGGGTTTTTGGCTTTCAGACTTATCATGATAAAAAAAACGGAGCCGAAAGAGGAGAAAATATAGTTTATAAATATGAAGGGGATGGAGTTTCGGTATTACACTGCGGCGATTTAGGACTGGTCTGGGATGACGCATTTATCGACCAATTGGGGGAAATTGATGTGCTGATGGTTCCTGTTGGAGGATTTTATACAATCGACCCAACCGAAGCGGTAGAATTGGTTAAAAAAATTGAACCATCGATAGTGATCCCAATGCATTATAATCACGCCAAGCTCAACCAACAAGTATTCGGAAAGCTCTCTACGGTTAATGACTTTTTGAAAAAAATTGGCGCAGAAAATGTCGTCCCCGTCCCCAAACTTATCATTAAAAAAGAAGAACTACTAGAAGAGATGAAAGTGGTGGTTATGGAGGTTTCAAATTAAAAAGTTAAAATGAAAAAGGAAAAACTTCACGTGAAAAATTTAAAATAACGAAATCCTAAAAACTTTTTAATTTTTATATTTCTTTTTTAATTTTTAGATTTTACTTTTTAAATTAAAGTATGGTCAATACTTCAGATTCCCTCAAAGTTCCTCCCCAAGACCTAGAAGCGGAAAAGTCTGTTTTAGGCGCTATATTAATCGATTCTTCCGCAATGAATATTGTTGCGGAGTTTCTTAAACCTGAACATTTCTATCGTGCCGAACATCAGGATATTTTCTCATCGATGCTTTTGCTTTTTGAAAAGCAGCAACCGATCGACGTCGTAACCTTATCAGATCAGTTAAAATCGGATGGAATTTTAAAGAAAGTGGGAAGTAAGACTTATCTTTCAGAGTTGATCAATGCAGTTCCAACCTCGGCTTATATCGAGCATTATGGAAGAATAATTGTCGGTCACTACGTGAAAAGAAAATTGATCGAACTCTCGTCACGGATTATCGAGAAGGCATTCAACGAGAAGGGGGACACCAAAAAACTCTTGGACGAGGCGGAGCGAGAGATATTTGCCCTTTCCCAATCCCACCTGCACCAGGATTTCATCGAGCTTAAGAATATTTTAGCCGAAAGTTTTGAAAGACTTGAGCAGTTTATGAAAAAAGGAACACATCTTCGGGGAGTTTCAACAGGATTTAAGGATTTGGACAATAAATTAGCCGGCATGCAGGACTCAAACCTTTTAATATTGGCAGCCCGCCCGGGTATCGGAAAAACGACTTTGGCGCTTAATATTGCACTTCACGTTGCAACAAAAGACAAAATTCCGGTGGGGTTTTTTTCGCTTGAGATGAGCAAGGAGGAGTTGGTCGACCGGCTTTTGGTGGGGCAGGCGGATATAGACGCCTGGAGGCTTAAAACCGGAAGGCTATCGGATGACGATTATAAAAAACTGACTGAGGCGATGGGTGAGCTATCGGAGGCCCCAATATTTATTGACGATACTCCGGGCGCTTCAATTTTGGAGATGAGGACTAAGGCACGAAAGTTAATGGTTGAACGCAAGATTAAGTTTGTGATAGTTGATTATTTGCAACTCGCCGATTCGGGCAGAAGATTTGACAACCGGGTACAGGAGGTTTCGTTCATATCGCAGGGATTGAAGAATTTGGCGCGTGAGCTAAAGATACCGGTGATGGCGATTTCCCAACTTTCAAGAGCAGTTGAGCAGAGGGGCACGCGAAAGCCCCAACTTGCGGATTTGCGGGAATCAGGCGCGATCGAGCAGGATGCGGATGTGGTAATGTTCATCTACCACGAGGAAGAAAGCGAGGACCTTCTGGATCAGAATAAACGCTTAATAAAGTTATACATCGCCAAACACCGCAACGGTCCAATCGGAGAAATCGACCTGATGTTCAGGGGCGACCGAGTGAAGTTTTACGGAGTTGATAAAACATAGTTTTACTTATAGTCCAACCTAGAAAAGCTCCAACCACTACATCTAAAAAATAGTGATAACCGAGATAAATCCGGGAAAGTGAAATTAATACTGCAATTAAATAATAAAACCAGCGTCTTTTTTTATCAAAAGCAGATATGACAGTTGTTGCCGCAAATGCAATAGTTGCATGACTTGAGGGAAAGGAGAAGTCTTTAGGACAATTGGTTTCTCTTCGTCCAGGGAGGTAAAAAGCCAAGCGGAAGTTTAAGGAGCATGGACGCGGTCGTTTAACCAAATTTTTTACAACTATCTGCGCTGTAATTATTGCAGTTGAAACACAAAGGATAAATGTCGTTACGAATGCGATATCTCTTTTGGAAATACCGGGATTTTTTCTTTCTTCGAATATTAATAATAAAACAACAATCAATATCCAAATAAACGCTGAATTTCCAAGGAATGAAAAAAAACCAAACATGTCTAATTGAATTTTTTGTCTTACAATAGGGATTAGCAGATCATAGATTTTTCTTCTTAATAATAAAGTAATTTCTTCATCAAACCTTATAAAGGCAAGCAGCCAGTAGTAGAAAAGCATATTATTTGATTTTACTAAGTCTAACTTTAAAATTATTTTTGTTAAATTTCAAATTCATCGTTCCTTTTATTTCTACGGCAAAAGAGGCAGTCACTGCGCCCATCAAGCCGCAGGTTTTAACAGGTAAACTTTGTAAATATCCGAATAGAAATCCCGCCCGATAAGCGTCGCCCGCTC
>MGAG01000003.1:5965-79016 GCA_001789645.1 Candidatus Roizmanbacteria bacterium RIFCSPLOWO2_01_FULL_37_12 | reverse complement strand
TTTGAAATATTTCGGATCCCTTATCCCCTAAGGTTTTAACTACGATTTGATCTTTATTAATTAAGCCGGTAATTTTTTGATTTAATCTTTTTTCCATAAAGGCAATCTCATAGTCATTGCCAAAGATTATTTTGGCTTTTTTTACTCCTAATGAAAGTATTTCCGGAGAAAAATGAGGAATAAAAAAAGCGGGATCAAAAGCAAAATCCAAATTTAATTTAACACAATCTTTAACATAATTACTCATGGCCGTAAGTTCTGTAGGAGAAATTAAAATGAAAGAATTTTTTAAAGTTCGAGCGAGTCGAGAACTATTTAACTTAAGATTTTTAGCGTCTTTCATGGCACCGGTTGCAAACATCCAGATCTGATTATCCTTAGGATCGGTCATAACAAATCCGGCAGCTGTAGGTAAATTATTATTTATTTTTATATAGTTTGTGATAACCCTGTTTTTTTTGAGGAATTTTTTATAGTCATTAAAATCGTTCCCGGCAGTTGTAAATATCATCGGACTAAGTCCAAGTCGGGCCAAATAAAAGGCCTGATTGCCGGCTGTTCCGCCATTTGATCGTCTATGTGAGTCTGTAACTATGGACACGTTAATCTTATGAATCTGCGTGGGAAGAATATATTTGGTAAAAGGATCGGGAATGTCAAAGATGTAATCAAAGGCCAGAGAACCTGTCAAAATAATATTTTTATTCATTGCAAAACATTTTAACCTTTGTTATATTAAACCGCAACACTTGTCATCTTGAATTTATTTCAGGATCTGCTATCTAAAAATCAGATGCTGAAACCGAGTCAGACTCGGTGAAACTAGTTCAGCATGACAAACTGACGTACATGTCCAAAATAAAAGATCCAAAATTAGCAATACAGGGTAAATTGAGAATCGAGTGGGCAAGAATGCAGATGCCGGTTCTACTAGAGATAGAAAAAGATTATAAAAAAGAAAAACCCTTTAAGGGCATGGTTTTTGGAATCAGTCTGCACGTAACTGATGCTACGGCAGTTCTTGTGCAGACGATAAAAGCAGGCGGTGCAGAAGTTAAACTTGCCGGTTGCAATCCATTATCAACCCAGGATGATATAGCTGCCTCCTTAGACAGTGAAGGAGTCGAAGTATTTGCCTGGAAAAATCAAAATAATAAAGATTATTACTGGAGTTTAAATAAAGTTTTGGATGCGAATCCGAATATTACACTTGATGACGGCGGCGACCTCTTAACACTTATTCACACTAAAAGGAAAAATTTACTTAAAACCGTAATCGGAGGCCAGGAAGAAACGACAACAGGAGTAATCAGATTACGGGCAATGGCGAAAGACAAGGCTTTACAGTACCCTGTAGTCGCAGTTAATGATACTCCGACAAAACATATGTTTGACAATGTCTATGGTACGGGTCAGAGTACTATTGATGGAATTCTGCGGGCAACGAATATACTTCTTGCCGGAAAAACTGTGGTGGTCTGCGGGTACGGGTATTGCGGAAAAGGATTAGCCAACAGAATGAGGGGAATGGGAGCAAAAGTTATCCTGATCGAGGTTGATCCGGTTCTCGCTTTACAGGCATCAATGGATGGATTTTCGGTTATGAGGCTGATAGACGCTGCTAAAATAGGAGACATTTTTGTTACAGTAACAGGTGATAAGCATGTTATCAGGAAAGAACACTTTCAAAAAATGAAAGACGGCGCTATTTTAGCAAATTCAGGCCATTTTAATTCAGAAATAAACATTTCCGATCTCGAGTTGCTGGCTAAATCAAAAAGAACAATCAGGGAATTTGTTGAGGAGTTCCTTTTAAAAAACGGCAAGAGAATTTATCTTTTAGCCCAGGGTAGGTTAGTAAATTTAGCTGCAGCCGAAGGTCATCCGCCCTCAGTTATGGATATGTCTTTTGCAAATCACGCCTTATGTGCTAAGTGGTTGGTAGAAAATTATAAGAGTTTTAAACCGGAAGTTTACAATGTGCCAAAGGAAATCGACGAAAAAATTGCACGACTAAAATTACAAGCACTTGGAATTCAAATTGATTCCTTGACAAAAGAACAAAAGAAATATTTGACATCGTGGTCCGAAGGCACCTAAACAAAATTTCTTATTTCTAATTAACCTAATTTCTAATGATCCGCACAGTAATTTTTGATTTTGACGGAACTATTGCCGATACGCTTCCTAAAATATTTGAGCTTTATAACAAGTATGCTAACGAGTTTAATCTTCCCGTTTTAAACAGAAAAGAAGCAGAAGAATTAAGGAATAAATCCGCTTTTGAAATTATTAAATCCTTCGGAATTTCTATTATCAAGATTCCTGCAATTGCAAACAGAGTTCTGAGTGAACTGAAAAAATCGATAACTCAGATTAAAATCTTTAAAGGAATGGACGAGGTTTTAAATTCTATTAAGGCCCGGGGATTTCAGCTTGGATTACTGACATCTAATTCACAAGAAAATGTCGATAAATATTTGGATTACCACAAGTTAGATTTTTTTGATTTTGTTCATTCGGAAAAAAATATTTTCGGCAAATCAAAAACATTGGGGAAATTAATTAGTCAATATAATCTGGAAAAAACCAAGACTATCTATGTTGGAGACGAAGTGCGGGATATTGAAGCCTGTCGGGACAACGGGATAAAAATTATTTCCGTAACCTGGGGATTCAATATCAAAGAAATTCTACAAAAAAATAAACCTGATTATCTAGTTGATAAACCAGGAGATATTCTTAAAATTATTTAATCGTTAGCTTGTTGCCAAAACCCTTTTCCCGACCGCTCCGGTCGGTTATCGGATTGGCATGACAATCTGTTAATAAATATAGATTGAATTTAATCCATTTACAATTCTTTCTTTTTTTTTGAGACTTTTTATTGGATACATGTAGGAAACAATACTAAATTTTTTTATTTGCTTTTTGATGTTTGACAAAGTTTTTTCCAGATACCAGGGGGAAATATATAGGTAAAAAGTTGCCTGGTTAGCTTGTTTGCTTGTTAGCTGGTTATAATTCATTTTGAATATATCACCTCGTATGATTTTTATATTTTTTTTGTTAGGGTGGAAAAAACGTCGCATATTCAAAATTAATAATAGAATCGGATTGATTTCGACTGCGATGAATTTTGTATCCAGTTTTTTTTGGTGGGATTTTTTTGCTGCCGCAAAGATCACTAGCCCGTCGCCGGCGCCTAAGTCAAAAATTATTTGATTTTTTTTTAAATTTAAAGCCCTTAAAATTAAGTCAAGGTCTTTTTTATTGGAGGGAAAGTAGGGGATCGGTGAAAATTTTTTGGAAGAAAAAATTAGGATAATTGCGAATAATAGTATAAATAAAAAAAATACAAAAATCATATTGACAAAGCTAACTAGTTTGCTACCATTATATCAACATGAATCCACGCGTTAACATTTTAAATAATTATTCCCCACAGTCCGGTAGTGAAGCTAATACCCGTGGGGAGGTTTCCTGAATTTTAATTTATAAATTTAAGCATAACCCCGCCACGGCGGGGATTTTTTTATGAAAAAATATTTTATTATCGATTTCGACTCGACCTTTGTCCAAAGTGAAGGATTGGAGGAATTGGCCGAGGTGGTCTTTAAAGGTAAAACCGCTAAAGAAAAAATTATGAATAAAATTAAGGAAATTACCAAGTTGGGTATGGAGGGTAAAATTGGTTTTTCCGAAAGTCTGCAAAAAAGACTTTCTTTATTGCGGGGGACCAAACTGCACATTAATCAAGTTGTGAGAATTTTAAAAAAAAAGATCTCGATATCCATCAGACGCAACCGTCAATTTTTTAAGAATTTTAATAATGATATTTATATTGTCTCGGGGGGGTTTCGCGAACTTATTCTGCCGATAGTCAAGTCGTACGGTATCGGAGAAGATCATGTTTTTGCCAATACCTTTGTTCTGAGTAAGTCGGGTAGAATCGTCGGACTGGATTCAAAAAATCCGATGTCCAAAGATAACGGAAAAGTAGCCGTAGTTAAAAAATTAAAATTAAAAGGTGAAGGAGTGATAATCGGCGACGGATATTCCGATTATCAAATTAGAGCGATGGGAGTAGTTAAGCACTTCGTAGCTTTTACCGAAAACGTCTATCGTGAAGTAGTTGTCAGTAAAGCCGACCATGTAGCGCCTAGTTTTGATGAATTTTTGTATGTGAACAAACTCCCAATGAGCATAAGTTATCCGAAAAGCAGAATTAAAGTTATACTTCTGGAAAATATTAACAATCTTGCGGTTTCCTTGTTTGAAAAGGAAGGGTACCAGGTTGAACATCATGCAAAGAGCCTGACTAATTCCGAGCTTTTGAATAAATTAACCGATGTAAAAATACTCGGTATCAGGTCGAGAATCAATTTAGACGCTGCAATTTTGAAAAAAGGACAAAAATTACTGGCTGTTGGAGCTTATTGTATCGGGACTAACCAGATTGATCTGCCTTCCGCAACCGCTCGCGGAGTGGCCGTGTTTAACGCTCCATACAGCAATACCAGAAGCGTTGTCGAAATGATTATTGGTGAAATCATCATGTTGTCCAGGGGGATATTTGACAAAAGCAAAAATCTGCATTACGGTATTTGGGATAAATCGGCAAAAAACAGTTATGAAGTCAGGGGAAAATCATTAGGAATAATCGGTTACGGTAATATCGGTTCGCAGTTGTCCATATTAGCCGAGGCCATAGGTCTGAAAGTCTATTTTTACGACTCGGCCGAGAAACTGCCGCTTGGCAATGCCGTGCGCTGCAAAAGTTTGAAAGAGCTTTTGAACCGTTCGGATATTGTGACTGTTCATGTTGACGGAAACCGGAACAACTTGAATCTGATTGGCGAAAAAGAAATTAACCAGATGAAAGACGGAGCATTTTTTCTTAATGCCAGCCGAGGATTTACTGTCGACATTGGAGTTTTAAGTAAAAATCTTAAGTCGGGTAAATTAAAGGGAGCTGCTATAGACGTATTTCCGGACGAACCAAAAGATACTGAGGATCGGTTTTTTTCTCAACTGCAGAATTTGCCGAATGTAATATTGACGCCGCATATTGGCGGAAGCACAATAGAAGCACAAAAAAATATTGCCGAATTTGTAACTGCGAAGATAATAGATTACATCAACACCGGTAATAGTTATTTAAGCGTAAATTTTCCCCAAATTAATCTTCCCAATCTAAAAAACGCCCATAGATTGCTGCACCTGCACGATAATGTCCCCGGAATACTCGCCAAAATAAACAAAATATTAGCCGGGGAAAATGTCAATATTTTAGGACAGTATTTAAAAACAAATGATAATTTCGGTTATGTAATAACCGATATAAATAAAAAATACGATATTAAAATTCTTAAAAAATTAGAAAAAATTCCCAATACTATCAGATTCAGGGTGCTTTATTAATTCATGAAAAATATTTATTTTACCTGCGGGCCGAGTCAATTATATCCGACTGTCAAGTCACATCTTAAAACTGCCCTGGATAATAACCTAGGCTCAATATCTCATCGTGGCCAGCAATTCCAAAATATTTACAAATCAGCCCAGACTAATTTAAGAAAATTGTTATCGATTCCCTTAAGTCATAAAATATTTTTTCTTTCATCGTCTCTTGAATCGATGGAAAGAATTATTGAGAATTGTGTAGAAAAACAAAGCTTTCACTTTGTGAACGGCGCTTTTTCCCATAAGTTTTATCAGTTTGCCAAGCTGTTAAAAAAAAGTCCCGTAAAGCATGAGGTCGATTGGGGAGAAGGATATTTATTGAATAAAATTAAGATTCCCAAAAGAACAGAACTGATTTGCATCACTCAAAATGAAACAAGTACCGGAGCTTCAATTCCGCTTCAAGATATAAATCAAATAAAGCAAAATCACAATGTACTTGTCGCTGTCGATATTGTATCTTCGGCGCCATACGTCAAGTTTGATTTTTCTAAAATTGATCTGGTTTTTTTTTCGGTTCAGAAAGGATTTGGCCTGCCTGCCGGCCTATCAATATTAATAGTAAGCGACAGAGCTATTAAAAAAAGCAATTATTTGGAAAAAAAAGGCGTAAATATGGGGAGTTACCATTCGTTTTCTTCGTTATTGGAGAAAGGTAGAATTTTTCAAACTCCTGAGACTCCTAATGTTTTATCTATCTACCTGTTAAATCAAGTCTGCAAAGATATGCTAAATAAAGGCATTACAACAATCCGAAAAGCGATAGATGAAAATTCAAAACTGGTCTTTGATTTTTTTGACCAACATCCAAAATATAAGCCATTTGTCAATAATCCGGTTTTCAGATCCAGAACTACGATAGAAATAAATGTCAGGGGAGAAGCAAATAAAATTTTAAAGAAACTAAAATCAAGCGGTATTGTTGTGAGCTCCGGGTACGGAAAATTTAAAGATAATCATATCCGGATTGCCAATTTTCCGGCGCACTCTAAAGACAATTTCCATAAGCTGATTAATGTAATCGGATATAATTAGCAAATGAATTTATTCCCTATACTGCTTACGGTTCTCGGTTTGTCTCTATTTGAGATCATCTCAAGCGTAGACAATGCAATTATTAACGCCGAAGTATTATCGACGATGAAGCCCAAAGCCAGACGGTGGTTTTTGGTCTGGGGGTTGTTACTAGCAGTATTTATAATGCGGGGAATTCTGCCTTGGCTGATAGTTTGGGGTGTTTCACCCCAACTTGGTCCAATCGGGTCATTAATAGCAACTTTTAGTAATGACCCCGAGGTTATTGAAGCGATAGAACTTTCGTCACCGATACTTTTAATCGGTGGAGGAACCTTTTTAATCTTTTTATTTTTTCACTGGCTTTTTATGGAAGAAAAAAACTTCGGTCTTTTCGGAGAGCGCTTTTTTAGACGTCAGTCAGTCTGGTTTTATGCGGTAGTATCAATAATCCTAGCAGTAATCGTCTGGTTTGCTCTAAAAAACAACGCAATTATGGCTTTTGGGGCAGTCTTAGGATCCACGGCATTTTTTATCATTCACGGATTCCGGCAGAATGCCGAGTTGGAAGAAAAAAAACTGCTTTCAGGAAAAAGCTCATTATCCGATATCAGTAAGATTCTTTACCTGGAGGTGATCGATGCGACTTTTTCCATTGACGGTGTAATCGGAGCCTTTGCTTTTACTTTGTCGGTTCCTTTAATTCTTTTGGGGAATGGTCTGGGGGCTTTGGTTCTCAGACAGCTTACGGTGGGAAATATCAATAAAATTAAGAAATACAGATATATCAAAAACGGGGCAATGTATTCGATATTATTTCTTGGATTGATTATGGTTTTGGACAGTTTCGGATTTCATATTCCTCAATGGTTTTCGCCTGCTGCCACTTTCGGAGTAGTGGGATACTTCTTTTACAAATCAAAAATCGAGTTAGGCAAGGTATAATTAAGTCTAAGCCGCGATGTTGGAACTGGTAGACAAGCGAGTCTCAAAAACTCGTGGTGTTAATACACCGTGTCGGTTCGAATCCGACTCGCGGCACTTGTATTTTCCTCTTGACAACTCAAGATTGTCAGAGTACTATGTTCATACGGCATTAGGTTAGCTGTCTATTATGTTCCAACTCAAAGACATTATTAAGACAGATCGTATTATCAAGACATCTCCAGACGAAACTCTTTCCCAGGCGGTATCTCAGATGCGGACGTCGCATGATGCAACTTTTGTTTTTGACGAAAAAAATGAATTTATGGGCGTGGTTAATCCCTATTACTCGCTCATTAAATCGTCTTATCCCGGTAATTCAAAAGTGAGACACTGCCTATTCCATCCGCCCAAATTACATATTAACTATTTGATTCCAAAAGTTGCCGAACTTTTTATTGAATCAAAGATACATTATTTGCCTGTTTTTAATGATAACGAAAAATTTATGGGTATAATATCGGCAAGACATCTTTTATCCTATTATCTTGATTCACCTTTGTTCGATATCCCAATCAGCGAAATTCTACAAATCAAAACTAAACCTCTAGTAACGATCTATGAAGACGATACTGTAAATTCAGCTATAGAGATCTTTAGAAAAACAAAGTTATCGAAGTTAATCATTTTAAATAAAGATCTCAAATTAAAAGGAGTATTGAGTTATTATGACCTGATATCATATTTGGTCAGACCCCGCGAATCAATCAATAGAGGTCAACGTGAAGGTAATCACGTGGGTTTTTTTCATCTTAAAATAAAAAATTTTGCAAAAACATACACTCTTACGTTAACTCCCAAAGACCATGCCAGGAAAGCTTTAGAGTTAATTATTAATAAAAAAATTGGCAGTGTGGTGATAGTGGATGAGGAAAGACATCCCGTCGGAATTCTTACTACTAAGGATTTCCTCAATATAATTTGGAGGAACGGAAACGGGAAGAAGTCCCAAATTCTTACTAAGAATTTTTCCCAACAAAGCCGCCAAATACTTGGCGGTTTTTTTAAGGGTCTTTCGTTTGTTCTAACTCGAGGAAATTATACTTAATAATTTCCCAAACGGCCCTAATCCCGTCTTTCCAGCCGATTTTTTTTCCTTCTTTATACGTTCTGCCAAAATACGAAATTCCCACTTCATATATTTTTAAGTCTTTATTTTTTGCTATTCTGGCTGTTATTTCGGGCTCAAAACCAAAGCGTTTACTTTCCAATTTATGCGCTATTTTCCGAATTAAATCACCCTTAAATACTTTATAACCTGTTTCCATATCGGTGAAATTTAGATTGGTAAATAAATTAGATAAAGACGTCAGGAAAAAATTGCCGATAAAATGCCAGAAGTAGAGTACTCGGTGCGGATGTTGACTGATAAATCGAGATCCAAAGACTACATCGGCATCATATTTGATAAACGGTTCCAGCAGAGTTGGGTAGTTGAGCGGATCATATTCCAAATCTGCATCCTGGATAATGACTATATCACCAGTCGATTTTAGAATACCTTCTTTTAAAGCCTTTCCCTTCCCCTCGTTTCTTGTTTTATTAATCAATGTTATTTTTGACTTTTGACTTTTGAGTTGAAATTTTGAATTTTGAATTTTTAATTTTGAATTATCGGTTGAACCATCATTAACGACTATTATGTCCTTTTTCATACCCAGCGTATCAGCCTTATATACCTTCGAAAGCAAAACCTTAATGTATTTTTCCTCATTATAAACTGGTATTATTATTGAAAGTATTTTGGTTTTTTTCATAATAAATTTACAAATTTATGGAACCCTCAGGGTTCCGGGAACCCTGAGGGTTCCAATTATGAGATGAAAGAAAAAATTATATTAATAGCGATCCTAATTATTGCATTTTACTTCAGATTTAACAATCTAAATTGGGATGATAACCATCATCTTCATCCGGATGAGCGATTCTTAACCATGGTTGGAACCTCACTGAAGTTGCCCGACAGTTTTTTGGAGTATGTTGACCCGAAGATTTCTCGGTTAAATCCGGCTAATGTAGGAAACAATTTTTTTGTTTATGGTGTGTTTCCCTTAACTTTAAATAAGTATTTTGTGAACTATTTGAATAAAGATAATTATGATGACTTTACAATCCTGGGAAGAAAACTATCGGCATTCCTGGATTTGCTGGTAGTAATTCTAGTTTATAAAATAGCTAGATTAATAATTGATAAAAAAAAATCGACCATTCCCTTATGGAGTTCTTTTTTTTATGCAGTTGCTGTTCTTCCCATACAACTAGCGCATTTTTTTACGGTAGACACTTTTTTAAATTTCTTTATGCTTGCCAGTTTTTATTTTTCTTTGCGTTTTTATAAAGCTAAAAGTTGTAAGATGCAAGGCGTAAGTCTCGCGCTGTCCGCAATTTTTTTAGGTTTAGCGATTGCTTCAAAAGTAACAGCTTTATATGTTTTTCCTCTAAATGTTTTTTTTATTTTGTTTTTCAGTATTAAAAAAAGGAGTATAATTAAACTCTTTCCTTTAACTTCAATTTATATTTTAATTGCATATGTTAGTCTTCGTTTGGCAAATCCCTACATGTTTGAAAATATGGATTTTTTTAATTTAAGTTTAAGTATTAACTTTGTTAACAGTTTAAAAGAATTAAAAAACCTAGTTTTAATTAGCCCGGATAATTATTATCCACCGAATATACAGTGGATGAATAAAAATACAGTAATACACAGTCTAGTAAATAACTCCGTATTAGGATTAGGGTTGCCAATATCTATTTTCATTCTAACGGGAACGACTTCAGTGTTATTCAAGAATAAATCCATAAACCATTATATTATCGTGATAATAATATTATTTTGGGTTTTGCTTTTTTTCGCTTACCAAAGTTTGCAAGCAAATCCAACTAACAGATATTTTATAATTTTATATCCTTTTTTAGCCATAATTGCAGGTATTGGCATGTCGGTTATCAATGATCAGTTATCAGGTTTTAACAAAAAAATTAAATTAAATACTAATTTATTACTGATTACTGAATACAGTTTGCTGACAACTGTTTTATTGGTTTGGCCAATTATGTTTACTTCAATTTACCATAATAAACATTCTCGCGTTGAGGCTTCCGAATGGATCTATAAAAATTTTAAAAATGGATCAGTAATTGCAAATGAACATTGGGATGACGGATTACCCTTACCTGTTAATAATAATTACGGTAAACAGTTCACAACACTCGAACTACCCATATTCGGTCCTGATAACGAAGAAAAGTGGACGCAAATGAATGAAGTTATGGCACAAGCAGATTACTATATTCTTTCTTCCAATAGAGGATGGGGAAGTATTTCCACTGTTCCTCAGATGTATCCAAGAATGAGCAAGTTCTACGAAGATATATTTGCCGGAAGGACTAAGTTTAAGAAAATTGCAGAGTTTACATCCTACCCAGCGTTGAATTTTCGAATTTCGAATTTCGAATTTCGAATTTCTTTCCCAGATGATTGGGCTGATGAGAGCTTTACAGTTTATGATCATCCGAAAGTAATGATATATAAAAAAAATTGAGAATTTATTCACTAAAAATAATAATTTTTATTAAAAACATAACGAAGCAAACTTCCTACAACCGCAAATCCATAACGCAATGATTTTCTAAAATTAATCGAGTTGGAGTCTGCATTATATATGCAGGAAGTGAGTACGTCACCAATTCTATAGTTATGAAGATGTGCGGAAAGTAATATTTCCTGATCGAAAATAAATTCATCAGATAGTTTATTAATATTCTGATTTTCAAGCACTTTCCTTTTAAAAACTCTATATCCTGTATGATATTCGGTTAATTGCAACCCAAGAATAATATTGGTAATTTGAGTAAGTATTTTATTAAAAATAATTTTATATAGCGGCATTTTGTTTTTTAAAGCATAGGAAATGCTTTTTATTCTACTACCCATAACAATATCCAATTTTTTTTCTTTTAGAGTCTTAATTAATAAGGGAATATATTTAGGGTCGTGTTGACCATCAGAGTGAAGCATAATAATTAAATCAGCGCCCTTTTTTAACGCTACCTTATAACCTGATTTCTGGCTAGCACCATAACCTAAATTTCTTTTATGAGAAATGTAAGATACACCGATTTTTTTAAGTACAGAGAGAGTTTGGTCGGTACTTCCATCATCAATTACTATTATTTCATTGACATATTTTTTAGAAATACTCTTACAAACCGCTTTTATTGTATTTGCATTATTAAAGCAAGGAATTATTGCAATTATTTTTTCTTTAGACATTTTAATAGAAGTCAGAAAGCATTTGCTCAAACTTAGGTATATCGAGTTGGTTAGATAATTTATAACAACTTGATAATCTCCTGTCAATAGAGTCAACCTTTGTAGGAATTACTTTTGTTTTTTTGTTAAGAATTTTCTTAAATGCTAAAAGCATTTGGTATTTTGTGACGGTATTTGAATAAATATGAAAAAGTCCTTTGAAAGGAAAATTATATCTATTGTTTATTAATTTTATGCATATTCGAGCAAATTGCTTGGTAGTTATGCCGTTCCATAAATGATTGGTAAATCCCAAAGTATCCTGTTTACCCCTTTTATACCACTCAAAAAGTGATACAAATCCTGAAATTTCAGGACCAACAAACGAACTTCTTAAGACTAGAGATTTAGCTGAAGGTTCTCCCAGACTTTTTGACAAGCCGTAAAGATCTGTTGGATCATGAACTGATAACTCAGTATATGGCTTATTCTGCTTACCGCTAAATACACAGTCAGTGGTTATATGAATTAATTTTTCTTTATAAAAATTACTCAACAAATGAGGTAGAGCACTATTTATAAAAAATGTTCTAACAGGATCTTGATTTGAAAAACGATTAATAATGCCCGCGCAATTTATAAATGCGTCAATCTTTCCGATTTTTTTAACTAATCTTAGGAAATTAGGATGGGTAGAATTTGCAGATTTTTTAATGAAATCTCCATAGATATTAAAAAAATCAAATAGTACGATTTTTGAATATCTACTTTTGCCGTAGGCTTGGAAAAGTGCTTCAAATTTTTGTTTAGATCTTGCAATTAATATTAAATTAAATTTATCTTTGAAAACCTTAAACAGCATACTACCTAACATTCCGGTCGCACCTGAAATAGCTATATTTTTCATTTTTAGACTTTAACGCCTTCCTCTATAAGCAATTTTTCAATTTGTCGGCTCTCAAGCCTGAAGGTATTCTTGGATGTGTATTCAGGATCTTTTAATCTCTTCAATCTGTAATATTTATTAATAAATTTATTATTAACACGCTGATCTAATATTACGAAAAGTTTATCGTTTATAATTCGAGAGTAGGGGACTTCGTGTTTTGATATTAGGACCTCGTCTCTTTTTTCCCCAGGCCTCGGACCTACTTTTATTATCTTAGTTTTTTCATTACCGAACATTTTAATTATAGTTTTTATAAGAGTCAGATTATCAGTTGCAGGCATTTTCAAAACAAAAATTTCCCCACCAACTCCTAATTTTGTTGCTTCAATTATAAGATTTATAGCTACTTTACTGTTTATAAAATATCTAGTCATCTGTTCGTCTGTCAGGGTAACTTTATTATCTGTGGTAATCTGCTCAATAAATAACGGCAATACACTTCCTCTTGTTCCCAAAACGTTTCCGCTTCTGATTGTAATAAATTTTGTAGAAGAGCGATAATATTTGTTTGCCGAAGTTATTAGTTTTTCTCCACAAGCCTTTGTCATTCCGTACAAATTGTAAGGTTCCACAGCTTTGTCAGTAGAAACATAAATCACCTTGCTTACTCTATTTGCTATGCTGGCTTCGATAACATTTTGCGTTCCAATTATATTGGTAGAAATAGTTTCCCAGACGTTATCTTCACAGACAGGCACGTGTTTTAGTGCTGCGAGATGAAAGATAAAATCCACCCCCATACACGAAAGAGTTAATTCCTTATTATTTCTGACATCTCCGACTATAAATTTTAGTTTCGGATTATGTTGGAACTTCCTCTTCATTTTAACCTGTTTATATTCGTCTCTGGAATAAATTCTAATTTCTTTTACGCTTTGCTTTTTTAAAAAGAATAATGTTAACTCATTGCCCCAGGAACCTGTGCCCCCAGTGATCAGGATAGTTTTGTTTTTGAAAAATAATCCGTTTTCCATCCTTATTTGCTGTATATTTTAAGTATGATATCACATAATACCAGAAAAACAAACCTACTTATTATAACAATAATTTTGTTTCTTGCTTTTTCAATTAGGGTTTTCGACTTGGAAAACAATCCTCCAGGTTTTTTTTCAGACGAGGCGGCAATAGGTTATAATGCTTACAAAATCCTAAAAACCGGCAAGGACGAATACGGTGTTCCGTTCCCGATTTTTTTTAAATCATTTGGCGACTACAGATTGCCAATACCTATATATGCCAATATTCCCATAATCGCTCTTTTTGGTTTAAATGAAAGAAGCGTGAGACTCACAGCTGTAATATTTGGGCTTATTAGTATATTGTTTACAATGTTGTCTACTTTAGAAATAGCTGATAAGCGAACTGCCTACCTGGCCGGCCTACTACTGGCAATAATGCCATGGCATATTCACTTTAGCAGATGGGGAGCAGAATCAATTTATTTTCCTGCTATATTTAGTATAGGTCTTTATTTTTACCTCAAATCGTTTATTAATCTAAGACTTCTAAGCATATCAAGTCTATTCTATGGATTATCAATGTATACTTATTATCCGGCAATAATTATTGCACCGATATTTTTATTGAAAGGATTAATTACCTTATATATTATAAAAAGAAAATTCAATAAATTCTTATATTATAGTTTATTTACCTTTCTATTATTTTGCTTACCATTAATTTATAGTTATAAAGCTGGAAATTTGCAATCCCGTTGGAAAAATATTATTAATAATTCTTTATCTCGTAATGAAAAAATTCAAAACTCTATTTTTTCATATTTAAATCATTTTTCACCGGATTTTCTTTTTATCAAAGGTGATTCAGGATTTGAGGGCCAATTTATTTCCAGACATTCTGTTAGAGAATTTGGACAGTTGCATATTTTTTATTTACCGCTTTTATTAATCGGGTTATTAAATGGTATTTCTAAATTAGATAATCCTAAATTGTTTTCAGTACTGATTCTACTCTTGTTATATCCACTAGGTAGCGCTTTAACTAGTGCTGGGCCTTTTGCAACAAGATCTGTAATTGGATTAATTCCTTTAACGATTTTATCCGCAATCGGATTCAATCAACTATTAAACTTTATTTTTAATTTAAAGCAAAAATATATTCATGTTTCAATTGGAGTTCTTTTATTCGGAATAATTTGTTTTACGAATTATTTTTACTTTTTTGCTTTTTTTATAAAATACCCAAAGTATGCTTCGGACTATTGGGGTTGGCAATATGGACCGAAATCCATAATGAGTTACTTTATCAAAGAAAAAAATAATTATGACGATCTCTATATGACTGGTAATTTTAACGCACCTGATATTTTTTTAGAATTCTATGACCCTGAAAATGAATGTCAAAATTGTAAAATCGGTCATTTCGAGGAAGTAAATACTTCTAGAAAACAATTATTTGCCGCTAGAATTGAGGAGTTACCAAAATTTAAAGCATACAATTATAAAGTTAAGAAAATTCTATATTATCCAAGTAATATTGTAGCCTTTTATATTTTTGAAATAACCGGAAATAAATAAGATCCCAAGCCAAATTATTTTTAGAAATAATTTTTCGTAAAATGAATTAGTTTTATTAATATCAAAAATAACTCGCGTTTTTAATATTATTTTCTCATTTGTATATTTATTTTTGTTTTTTATTATTTTCATAATTGCAGTTGAAAGCTGTTCAATATTTTTTAGTTCTACTGTCTCACCCATTTTGGTAAGTTTAATTGGTATCCGAACTCCAGGCAGATTTGATGCGATTACTGGAATTCCTAAAAGCATGGCTTCTACCTGGACCATGCCAAAAGCCTCAGTTTTATTTATGGATGGCAGTACCAGAACATCAATCGATTTATAAAATGCACCCAGATTACCGGTAGACAAATTGCCAAAGAAATGGTGCTTGATTCCATAATGGCCGAGCATTTTTTTTATTTCAAGATAATATTTTTCCTCACCGGCCACTTCTTTTCCGTAAGGTCCGGCGAATACAAGACAAGATTTCTGAATTTTGAATTCTGAATTATGAACTGCTTCAATCAAGTATTCCAAGCCTTTCTCTTTAGCAAATCTTCCGGCATAACCAATCCAGATATTATTCCCTTTTAATTTTCGAAATTCTGCAAGTTTATATTTATTGATCGGTAGCCTTTCTACGGGTGGGAGAGTATATTTAATTTTATGATTAAAAATTTTACCGATAGGTATACTATCAATATAGTCCTTGGTATAGGCAATAATTGTATCGCTTAAATAAAGCTGTAAATAAACGGATGAATTTAAAGTTGAATTAATAATCCGGGCAATAATGTTATCGCCCAGGAGAACTTCACAGTGAAAAATTGCAATAATTTTTTTACGAAAAATCTTGGCAAGCAAAGCCAGGATAAACCCTTCGAAATTGGGATTATTTAAAATAATCAGGTCGGATTTTATTGCCTGCTTCAGGAAAAAGCATACGGATTGGGGAGATATAAATCCTTTGGATATTTTAAAGATATACGGCATTCTCTGAATATTTATTCCCTGAAATTTTTCCCGACTCCATAAGTTTTTGCTATGACGAAAAGTCAGGACATTAATTTCATGTTTTTTGGCAAGATAGGACAGTATTTTCAGGGGATAGGTGGTAATACCCGAAGTATAAGGATAAAAATATGGAGAAAAAAATAATATTTTCATTTCTATATTGCATCAGCCACGTTTGACGTGGTTATATTGCCAGTTAATTAATTTACGAAGTCCGTCTTTAAAATCCGTAGTTGGTTTCCAGCCGAGTATTTTGTTTACCTTTTTATTAGCTGAAACGAAATATTTTTGATCCCCTAATCTTTCGGATTTGAAACTAGTTTTAATGTTTGTACCCGTTATTTTTTTAATTAAGTCTATTACTTGGAGAAGGGAATAAGCATTATTTATTCCGCCGCCGATATTAAATGCCTGACCTTTGGTTTTACTAATATTATTTATGGTTAACTCGTAGAGTTTTATCAGATCCTGGATGTAGAGAAGGTCCCTGACTTGCATACCGTCACCAAATATTGTCAAAGGTTTTTTCCTGATGAACTGGTTGCTGAAGTGAGCCACCCATCCCTGATCCTCTACACCGATTTGAAATTCTCCATAGATACATGATTGTCTGAAAACTACGGTTTTTAAACCGAAAATTCTTGCATAATCCAGAAAATACAGATCGGTTGCTCCTTTTGAACAACCATATGGTGAAATAAAATCGAGCTTTTCTGACTCGTTTATTCCTTCAGAGTGACAAAGTTCCTCGTATATTTTTAATTTTTTATTTTTTTTAAAACGATGAGAGTTTAGATCGCCATAAACTTTATTGGTTGATGAATAAAGTATTATTGAACGCGGATTATAATTTCTAATCGCTTCTAATAATGCAAAACTTCCCAGAAGATTGGTATCGAAGTCCTCATCTGGTTTTTGGATTGAGGTTGTTACGGCTGTTTGTCCGGCAAGATGTATTATTGCATCTGCTTTTTTAAGATAAATCTTATATTGATTAATGTTTCTGATATGTGATTTAATTATTTTTATTTGAGGATAGGTTTTTTTTAAATAAATTGCATTTTTTTCTACACCGGATCGCGAAAAATCGTCAACGATATAAATCCGGTTTTTTTTATTTTTAGCAAAATGGAGAACTGTATTAGTTCCAATAAATCCAACCCCACCGGTTATCAGAATATTCATATCAATTTTTTAACTGCTTTTACCAAATTGGGAAATCTATTCTTAAATTTAATGTTTCTGTCCAACAGGTTATAGATCCAATAAATTTTTGCTTTGGTGTTTTTTGAGAGATGGTTAACAATGTCCCAGTTATCTTCAACAAAGATATCAATATTTAATTTTTTTATTACCTGTTCCTTAAAAAGGTGAGGTTGTTCGTTGTTGTTGTTATAGTAAATTCCGGTGAAATATTTCCTTGCCTCAATTTTATTGATCCAGTTTTCAAAGTCTTTTTTAAGCGATTCGTATCGCGCAGAGACAATGTATGCTTCAATTTTATTTTCTTTAACCAATCGGTAAATCTCCTGAATTCCTGCCGCTGATTTAAAGCTCGATTTATGCAATAACCACCAGATAAATTTCTGTAGTTTGTTTTTAGGCAGGTGAAATTTTTTTTCTTCCTTGGGAAGAAATTTTTTTTTAAAAAAAACAATTATAGGTCTGGCAATTCTGGCAGGATTGTAGAGTAGTACGCCATCGAGATCGAATCCTACCCTTAGAATTTTATTCACATTTACCCTTTTCTTTGTTTTTAGTGACATTATTTGGTAAATTATACTTAGCTTAATATCAAATATCAAAGATCAAAGATCAAATCTACAGTTTAAAAATCAAAAGTTTTTACTTTTGATTTGTAGTTTTAATATTTGATTTTTTATTTTTTTATTTTTTTATGCTTCCAGTTTTACTCGACTTTAAATTCATAAAAATTTACACTTTCGGAATATTTCTGGTTCTGGCTTTTTTTTGGGGGAGTTTTCTTTTATGGAGAATCATTAGGTTAACGTCGCAAAAAGAAGATTTGATCTTTGACGGTCTATTTTTATCAATTACGGGAGGATTATTTGTCAGCCGGGTAGTTTATGTTGCGCTAAATTTTGAAAAATTCGGATTTGATATATTAAAATTCATCCTGATCAATGGATATCCGGGTTTATCTCTTTACGGAGCTTTAATTGGTGCTTTTATCTCCCTTTACGTATTTTTTTTGCTAAAAAAAATTAATTTTCGAGACGTAGCTGACTATTTTATAACACCTCTATTTATCGCTTTGACCTTTGGAAAGCTGGGGAGTTTTTTTTCCGGTTCAGAAATTGGCAGCAAAACCAAATTTCCTATTGCTTTAAAGTATTTCGGCTACGATGGTTTTCGACATCTGACTCCTTTATACGAAGCTATTTTCTTCTGTCTTGGTGCATATATTTCATACAAACTCATCTTCGAGGTCAGAAGAGAAAGGTTCCGCAAGGGCTTTGTTTTTTATTTCTTTTGCTGGTATTTTGCCCTTATTTATATTCTATTTGACAAAATTAAAGCAAACCCTTTATACTTAATCCCGTTTAAATCGGGGCAAGCCGGATTCAGTTTTAATTTTATTTTATCAGGGGTAATACTCTTGATAGTCTCGGTTTATTTTTTAATCAATTTTAGAAGTTCTTTGTTAGCTTATGGTAAAATTGCTTACAAAAAAATTACTAAAAGATTTGCAGGAAGCTTTGGAGACAGAAGTAAAAAATCTGCAAAAACAGATCGAGGAATTGAAAAAAAATGATCCATTCTCGGACCCCGACCATGCGACGGATAATGCCGCGGTGGATACAGACGTCCGTGAACAGGTCGGTCACGAAACAATCGAGGCAGAGATCAAGGATTTGCAAAAAAAATTGACGGATATAAATCTAGCCTTAAACAAGATGAGAAAAGGAAGGTATGGATTTTGCGAGAGGTGTGGTTTGGCAATTCCAATTGCTCGCCTGAAGCTGCTACCCGAGGCAAGGTATGACGTAGAGTGTGAACAGAAGCTTAGAAAATAAAATCAAATATTAAATATCAAAGATCAAAACGACATATCAAAGTTAAAAAATTTGCATTTTGCATTGTAATTTTGATTTTTTATTTTTAATTTTTTATATACTTCAAGGCTACAACTTGAATCCTGCTCTACCTAATGAACGTATCGCATAAGATAAAAGCTCATGTATACTGTCTAATATGACCGATATTCCCTTTAATCTTCTTTTTGAGGCTTTAATTTTTTTGCTATTTCCACTATTAGGCGGGTATTTGGCTGTTAAATACAGATTATCACCGATTATCGGTTATATAATCGGGGGTATTTTTTTACACCTATTGGTAGGAGACAGGTTGCCCAAAGCCTTTATTAATAATTTTTCAATACTGGGTTTGGTTCTGCTTATTTTTACGATCGGTCTTGAGACAAACTTCGCCAGTCTGCAGAGATTCGGCAAGTTTGTGATACTTGGCGGTTTATTACAGATCGGTATAAGCGCGGTTTTTATTTTTTTCATATCATATTTGTTTCGTTTTTCCGTTGTTGAATCGGTTTTTTTCGGATTTGCCTTTGCTTTATCGTCTACTGCCGTTGTTTCCAAAATTATCCAAGATAAAGGAGAGGAAAATTCGCTTCTGGGCGGAATTGCAATAGGTGTCCTCATATTTCAGGACTTGGCATTTATTCCGATTCTGATTGTTTTGTCCTCATTTGGCAAAGGTTCATCGACCTGGGAGGTGTTTCAGACTGTTTTACTTAACGTAGGTAAAGCCGCGGTTGTCTTAGGAATAGTCTATTATATCGGGCAAAAAATAATTCCGATGGTTTTTAATAAAATAGCAAAAGTATCGAGGGAAATATTGAATTTTTTTATTGTTGTTTTTATCGTTGCCTCCCTCGCTTTTTTCTCTTTTTTCGGACTGTCCAGCCTTTTAGCAGCATTTATCGCGGGTATACTTCTTGGTCAGACATTTGAACATTATCATATATTTTCACAAGTCCGGCCTTTGCGAGATATTCTAGTGATTGTCTTTTTTGTTTTCCTAGGTCTGTCTCTAGAACTTGGATTTGTTCTGAATAACTTCTTGCCGATTCTAGCTTTTGTCTGTTTGATTATCTTAATTAAGATGGTGACTGTTGTGGGTATATATTTATTTTTCAGATTTCACACCCGCACTGCATTTGGACTTGCCGTTTTTCTTTTTCAGATCGGAGAAGACGCCTTCATTTTGATCTTTCAGGGATTATCATCCGGAGCCGTTCGACAAGAATCATATAACTTTGCCTTGAGTGTGGTTTTGCTGACGCTTCTTCTTACCCCCTTTTTCATATCAAAAAAAGACGTTTTTTACCTGAAGATCCGTTCGTTTATTAAAAAATATCTTAATTTTTTAGAACGCTATATTGTTTATAAATTTGACCGGGAAATACCGAATATAGATGTCTTACCCTTGAAAAATCACGTGATCATCTGCGGATATGGAAGGGTGGGAAGCTATATAGGTAGAGCCTTAACTCTGGCAAATATTCCTTTTGTGGCAGTAGATTATAATTTTCATACCGTTGAGAAGGCAAAAAAAGAAGGAGTCAATGTTATTTACGGCGATCCGACAGATTTGGATGTTTTGGATTATGTAGAAGGCGAGGCGGCCAGTATTCTTATTTCAGCCGTTCCCGAAAGTTTTTCTCAGGAGATGATTATCTTTAATGCAAAAAAACTCAATCCGAAGATTGTAATTTTTACCAGAGTACATTCAGAAGCGGACCGGCGTAGAATGAGAGACTTGGGGGTGGAAGTGGTTGTTCAGCCCGAATTTGAAGCCTCTCTTTCTATTGTTAGAAGAACGCTTTTATGGAAAGGATTAGATAGGGAAGAAATTGCCAGAAAAATAAAAAGACTAAAAATAGAACACGGAATGATTTAAGAAATTTAATAATGAAAAATGAAAAAGGAAAAATTAAAGAAAATACAAAAAATAAGTCGTGTGAAGCTTTTTTACTTTTTAATTGTCGTTCTTACATTTTATTTTTTATTTTTTAATTTGCGAAGCTCAGCTTTTTTTCAAAAAAAAGACCGGATCAATCTGGTTTTTAGCGAAGACAAGATTGCTTTTTATTCCTTGGGATTGGCCGATAAGATAAACTATTTTATCTCTTTTTATCCCGATCTTGAAATGGTTGTTCCGGGCGGGTATGGTTATTACAGACTGGGAGCGCTTGCCAAATTGGCCAGCTTGGAAAAGAATCCTGATTTATTTAAAAAGACATATTCTGTAGCAACCTCCAGTATAGTCGATTATTACTTTTATACCAATGCTTCCGTAGACCAGATGGAAATTTTTTTCGGGAAGAAAAGCAGCGATTTTTCTCTTCCGAGATTTTCTTTGTTATTTTTTGGCGAAAGTAACGCTCATTTTTTTGACAGAATATACCTCTACCTCCAATTTTTGGGAAAAACAAAAGGTCAATTTAATACCATTAATTCTCTTACGACTGAAAGTCAGGGCAACAGAAAAGCATTCTCTCCAAATGATTTTTTTGAGACGTTCCAAGGTATTTTATATAAAACGACCTATAGAAAAGAAAACCGCAGTGTTCAAATTGTGTATACGAGAAGTTATAATACTGCTTTGCAACTTGGACGAATATTGGAAGGGGAGGGTATAAGAGTGGTGGACTTGAATCAGAATGATGAAAGGATTAAAAAATGCAAAGTAATTGAGGATAGTGAAAAGTATACTGAGACGGCTAAGTCAATCAGTCGGTTTTTCGGTTGTCAGCTCTCGGCGGGTAAAACTGAAGCGTACGATATAATATTAAAGTTGGGTAATGCGGAAGGGGAGTGGGCGGTAGAGTAGAATACTACCAATAAACAAATACTGAATAAGCAAATAAATGTAAAAATATTAAGAATTAATTAATGATAAAATCATTCAAACATTTGAAAATTTATTTGTTTATTTGAACAATTTGTAGTATTTGCTTATTTGATATATGACTATTATTTTAGTCCTAGGATTAATTTTATTTATTTCGTTTACCTTGACTCTACGTTCGATGAGCGATTTTGAGGTTCCCAGTGAGGTACGGAAATTATTCAGGGTAAATAAAATTCGCGGGACCATTATGTTTTTCAAGGAACAAATAAAACACTACAAAAGTTAATTTATTCTTCATTTTCATCTTCATTGGTTTCCGGATGGAAAGGGAGATATTCTTTTTCTTCGGTAGCCAGAGATTCGGCTAATTTTTCCAAATCAACCTCAGCTTCGACTTCTGATTCAGCTTCTCCTTCTTTTTCATTCTGCATTTCTCCGATTTGAGACTGAATATTTTGCGGGAAAGAAAGATATTGCTGAACTTTTTTACCCTTAATTTCCTCCCGGATAAATACAATCACCTTACTTAAACCGGCTTCCTTTATGAAAACGGAGTATTTGCTTTTGGCTTTCAAAAAAACAAGCAGTCTTCTTGACAAATCATCGGGAAGAGTACCAATATACTCATTTTCTTTTGTTCTTATTTCAACTTTTCTTTTTTTAAACTTTAGATCGATTTGCTGTCCGACCGTTAGCTGGGCTATTATATTTTTTTGACCGATATTGACTAGGGCAACACTTTTTGTCTTGCCCGGTGTTTCTAAAAATAAATTTGGATCCAGATACCCGGGTGTTTTTTTACTTTTTTTAGTGTTTCTTGATTGCAAAACTTTTAGCCTTTCGATGTTTTCTTTGGCTATATTGCTGTTGGGTTGAATTTTTAAAGCTTTTTTATAAAAGTTTATTGCATCGGTAAATTTTTGATATTGACTTGAAGCAAAGCCCAAACGCAAATAAGCTTCCAGATTTCTTTTATCGAGTTTGATTATTTTTTCATTCAGCTCGACAGCCAATGGCCAGTTAAAATGAACCGCCGCATTGATTGCTTGATTTTCCAGCTGCTCGATATTTTCCATAGTCTTATAAAATAATAACAGGTTTCTAGTATACCACTCGCAAATAAATTTGCTCGAGTATAACTCTTTCTAAGTTGATTAAATAATTCGGTTAATTATTAAATCAACAAGACGAGTATATATGTAAATAAAATTGATTGTCAAGTATAATAAACTCAGAATATAATACGAATGATGCGAATCTTTATGCGTATGCCGCAAATATTTTAATTCAGATTATAAAGTTCAGTATTAGTATATTCGTATCATTCGAATATTTTTTTATAGCGTTCGTTTTGTAAATATGAGTGGTCATAACAAGTGGTCAAAAATAAAAAGAGATAAAGGAATAAGGGATAAAAATAAAGGTAATGTTTTTTCAAAATTGGCCAGGTTAATCACGCTTGCGGTTATAGAAGGAGGCGGAGTTACGGATCCTGAAAATAATATAAAACTTCGAATAGCAATCGAAAAAGCTAAAAGCCTAAATTTTCCCAAAGAAAATATAGAAAGAGCCATCGAAAAAGGATCGGGTCCGGATAGACATCTGCTTAAGGAGGTAATCTATGAAGCATTTGGACCGGGAGGAATTTCGCTTATTATTTTGGCTACAACAGACAATCTTAACAGGACGCTTGGCGAAGTTAGAAAAATTTTGGAATTGCATAATGGAAAACTTGGCGATCAACACTCGGTATCCTATCTTTTTAAAAAATGCGGATTAGTGACTTTTAAACTAAGTGAAGCAGAGGAGAAGCCGATATTTGAATTTGCCGATAAAATTAATGCTTTTGATTTCGATAAATACGGCGAAAATTATTGTGTTTACTTTCCATACGAAAACCTGGGAAAAGTCAATGTGTATAAAGGTAATTTAAAAACTCAGAGAATAGAGGTTGATTACAAGCCAAATTCACAAATATCAATAGGTGACGAACAGACTACTAGAAAAGTAGTAGATTTAATTGATGCTTTAGAAAATTTGGATGATGTTCAAAAAGTCTTCAGCAATGGAAAAATTTAGTGAATTTTTGCAAAAAAAAGCCCTAAAGATTGAAAAACGCTTTAGATTTGTGATCAGTGCGCTTGTAATGGGCTCTCTTATGCTATTATCTACATTTTTTTTATTTGATAAAGCGTTAATTTTCTTGGCCGTTTTTTTGGTTTTCGGATATTTGTTTACTTATTTTTCTATTTTGGAAGGGGTCGAAGGAATAGAGTGGTTTACGTTATTTCTGATGCCGATAATACTCACGGTTTCATTTTACTTTTTTTATTTTCTCTTTCCGGTAAGATGGTTAACTCGCCTGCCGTTTATGTTTTTATTTGGAATCTCTTTTTATGCTGTTTTGCTATGTTCAAATATATTCAATGTAGGAGTAGAGAAAAGTCTTCAGTTGTACCGAGCCGCATTCTCGATAAACTTTTTTTACCAAGCCGTGGTATTTTTTCTTTTCAACAACGCGCTTTTTTCTTTTAAACTCAACTTTATTATTAATGCCCTAGCGGTTTTTATAATAGCCGTATTGTTGGCTTTTCAGCTGATTTGGTCTGTTAAATTAGACTTGGTAATCGATAAAAAAACAATTGCCTACGCTTTTTTGATCGGACTTCTTTTAAGTGAGTTAGCGCTAATTGGTTCGTTTGTTCCTTTAAAATCGACTATTTTAGCCCTCTTTTTAGCTTCTTCCTATTACAGTTTGTCGGGTCTGATATACAGTCACCTGGATCAGAGGCTGTTTAAAGAAACCGTACGAGAATTTGTATCTGTTTGGCTGATTGTTTTGGGATTAACAATTCTTTCTATAAGGTGGTAAATTCTCCCTCCGGAGTCCCAAATATTTTAAACAGGGATGAAGGGTGGAGGAGAGGGTAAAGTGCACGATCGTATATAATATGTCCTATAATAAATTTAAACTTATTTAAAACTATAGGACATATAATGTGTATATCTTTAAAAATTTAAGGCTAAAAATAAGACTTAGACCGTTATTACAGTCCGAAACTAAACAGTTTGCAAACGGCTCGGCTCTCTGCGAGGGCCGATAATTACTTTAAATTATATTATTTTTGTTCGGGTTGATATAACAGTCTAAACTAATTAAAAATAATGTTTTAGACTGTTATTATGCTCTAATTAATATAATGGCCCTTAATATAATATTTAAGTATTTAGCCTCGAAAATTAAAGTTTAGCCAGTTATTATGCTCTAAATCTCCTTAATATTTCAATTACCGAATACCGGTATTTTAGCCTCAAAAGTGAGATTTTAGGCCGTTATTTAGCTCTAAATTGATAAACATTAACCTCTATTGTTTGTCATCCTGAGTTAATCGAACGGATCTACTTAGATTCTGAGTAATTACTGAAAATTAAGCAACATTAGTGTAGGTCGTCGGGAAATTAATTCGCGTGTTAATTAAAGCATTCTCTTCTCCAAATGGTTTGGAGATAAAAATGGAAAGTTTTAATTATAAGCAAAAAAACGGATATAGTTCCCGGAGGGAAGATAGGTTTATAACGTCGTAAATTGTATCTTTTACGACGTCAACCGTGGCTGACGAAAGAGAAGTCCATTAAATTTCCAAATTATAATAAATCTAATTTCTGATAAATAATTTTATTGTTCGAGCTTGTCGAGAACAATACTTCTCGACTAACCGCTCGAAGTATAAACCACTCTTTTTCAATACTATAAGATTAAATTCGGGGAAATGACTCAGAAGTTTTTGTTGTTATTATGCTCTTTATCCCCTACTCTTTAGTTTATTGTTATAAGCGGGAAGTGCCTGCCGGAGAATTTCGATTAATTTTTTTATATATTCGACCTTTAATACATAGGCAATCCGAACCTGATTCCTGCCTAATCCCGGCGTTGCATAAAATCCGGCAGCAGGAGCAATCATTATTGTTTCTCCTTTTAGATTAAAGTCGGTAAGCAGGAATTTGCAGAAGTCTTCGCTGTTTTTTACGGGCAAATCAACAATGCAGTAAAAAGCACCTTCAGGATTTGGCACGGATACGCCGGGGATCGATAAAAGCCCCCGGTAAAGGGTGTTACGGCGATTTTGATATTCCAGGTGGACTTTTTTGAAATAAGATTCCGGTACTTTTGACAGTTTGCTGGCCATCAACTGGTCGATCAGTCCGGCAGACAGTCTGCCTTGGGCAATACGCATTGCGCCATCAATTATTTGCTTATTCAGGGAACATAGAACTCCGACGCGGGCTCCGCAAAGGCTGTAACGCTTAGATAGACTATCGACTAAAATAATTTGCTTTGGGATTTCAGAAAGATAATTGAGTATTGAGAAATGCTTTCGCTTATCAAAGACAAACTCGCGATAAACCTCGTCTGCTATGATAAATAAATTATGCTTTTTGGCAATGCTGACTAAGGTATTGATTTCTTTTTGGCTATAGACTGTTCCTGTAGGATTATTTGGGTTGCAAAATAATATCGCTTTGGTTTTTGATGATATTTTTTTTTCAATTACCTGTTGAGGAGGAAAGTGAAAACCGTCCTTGGCAGAAGTTTTGACGGGAACAATTTTGACTCCGTTTACAGCCGCATAGGAGTTGTAGTTGGTATAAAAAGGTTCGAAGGTAAGTATTTCGTCACCGACTTCGGTAGTTGCCAGAAATGCCATTGAAATTGCCTCTGAGCCGCCTAGCGTGACAACCAAATTGTTGATATTGATTGAAGTATGTCCGAGTTTGTTATAGTAAGCCTTGAGTGAATCAAGCAGGGTTGGTTCGCCGTGGGATCTTGAGTAGGTGATGGTTTTTTGCTTCCAGTTGGTCAAGACCTCAAGCATAATTTCCGGCGTTTCTATATCCGGATCACCGATATTAAAATAGTAGACTTTGATGCCTTTTTTAATGGCATTTGTTGCGTAAGGCACCAGTTTGCGTATGGGACTTTCGGGAATCTGGAGAAGGCGCCTAGACACATTTTTCAGCATGTTAAATTATTAGTCGAAGAATCTTTTATAATCATCTGGGAGTTAATTTCGTTTGACAGAAACTTATTGTTTGTTATCATGAGGTTATGAAAAATAAAAAAATAAGTTCAAAAAAAGCAGCATGGGAAATTGATATGGATAGAAAAATTGCTGAAGTTAAAGCGCAAAATAAAAAATGGAAAAAGGAATCGCAAGAAATTGATAAAAGATGGGATAAATTAATGAAGCGCATAGAATACTTAAAACCTACTGAATATTAGCAGAAAATTAACACTTCATAAGATTTTTTGGTTTTTGATAAACTTTATCACACATTATGTCATCCTGAATTTATTTCAGGATCTGATTTTTAGTAAACTTTAGTTTTTTAAAAAGTTAAAAAACAGATGTTGAAACAAGTTCAACATGACAACAGTAAAATAATGACTTCAAACATTCACAAAACTCCTGTTACGTGATAAGTTATAATAAACTTCATGGATGTTCTGCAAGCTAAAAACTTAAGCAAAAAATTCTCGACCAAAGGTCGATCGCCCTTTGGGCGAGGTTATTTTACTGCCGTAGATAAAATTTCCTTTAATCTTAAGGAGGGAGAAATATTGGGTTTACTTGGTCCAAACGGCGCCGGAAAAACTACAACTATCCAAATACTGCTTGGAATAACAACACCTACTTCTGGAACAATTGAATACTTTGATATGAATTTTTTCAAGCTGCCAAAAGACTGTTTGAAAAAAATTAATTTCACTTCAGCATTCAACACTCTTCAAGGAAGAAACACAGTCAAGGAAAATCTTCTGGTATTTAGTTATCTTTACGAAGTGTCTAATCCTTATAAAAAAATAAAGGAACTGGTCGAGTATTTTGACGCAAAAGATTTGTTGAATAAAATTTATTGGGAACTCTCTTCCGGTCAAAGAACCAGGGTGAACTTTATAAAAGCTTTACTTAATGACCCGAAAATAATCTTAATGGATGAGCCGACTGCTTCCTTGGATCCTGATATTGCCGATAAGACCTTGTATTTAATTGAAAAATTAAAAACGGACAAAAAACTATCAATTTTATATACAAGCCATAATATGACAGAGGTAACTAGAATTTGCGATAGAGTAATTTTTCTAGATCGGGGTAAAATCGTTGCTCAGGATACGCCTGTGGGTTTAACAAAACGAATAGAAACAGCCAAGGTGGTTCTTACATACAGTACTGAAAAAGCTTTGATCGAAGCTTATGTTAAAGAAAAAAAGTTAATCCATATTTTTAAAAAAAACAACCGGATCGAATTAGAAGTAAATGAAAAAGATATACCAAAAGTAATTTACGGTGTAAGTAAAACCAATATTTGGGTAACTGATATAGAATTGCAGAAGCCTACTTTAGACGATGTGTTTTTACAAATTGCCAGAGGAAATCGCCATGTCTTTAAAAAGAATTAGAGCCATATTAGCTCACGAATTATATATCACCAAGCACTCATACGAATTAATAAATGATTTATTTTTATATCCTTTGTGGTCGATAATTATTTTTGGATTCATGACCATCTATATAGTCGGAAGTGGCGACCAAATTATTGGTAAAAATGTTCTGCTGGGAATTATTCTCTGGCAGATTGTCAATTTAGTTCAGTACTCGATTTCTATCGGTTGTCTTTGGGATATTTGGGCCCGAAATCTGACAAATATTTTTATAACCCCAATTTCAATCGGGGAATATTTTACGGCTTATTCATTATCAGGAGTTGTCAAAGCTATCATTATTATGATATTGGCAAGTCTACTCGCTTATTTTGTGTTCAAATTCAATATTTTATCTTTAGGATTGGCCAACCTCTTATTGATATTTGTAAATTTAGCCTTTTTTGCTATTTCTTTCGGAATAATTGTTTTGGGTTTATTATTTCGATTTGGAACAAAAATCCAGGCTTTTACCTGGGGATTATTGACTGTGTTCCAGCCTCTCATGGCAGTAATTTATCCTGTACGAGTATTACCTGAACCATTTAGAAGTTTGGCTTATTTTTTTCCTCCCACCTATATTTTTGAAGCAGCCAGATATAATTTAGAAAATAAAGCTACAGCATGGTCAAATCTATTCATTGCCTTTATACTCAATTTAATTTTTTTCCTTCTAGCTATCTACTTTTTCAAACTTATGTTCAACAAATCTAAAGATTTAGGTAAATTTGCCCGACTTGAAGGTTGATTATTTTAACGTCGTTAAATCCTTCGACTCCCCTTCGACAAGTTCAGGGTCGCTCAGGACAAGTCTCTCTTATTTATATTAGAAATTAGGTCAATTAGAAATTAGAAATTTTCTCACACTCCCCTTCTCCAGGCGAGGAATCTTTCGTAAAGCGAGGTAATATAATACTTGGGCGAAATAATATAGTCTTGAGTTGGCAAATAATCTATTTGTCTTCCCCCGAATCCCTGCTTAAAAAGTGTTAGTCCTCCCCAGTTTTTAGGGGTGCGGCCTTCCTGCAGGATTCCCCAGAAGTTATAGTACCGACAGCCTCTTCTTTTTGCTTCTTTTATCGCTTCCCATTGGAGGGCATAGGTTATCGGGATTTTGGTATGAATAGAAGCACCCTGGTGGTAAAAGACCGTCGATTTGGTAAAAATAATTAGCGCAGAAGTTATTGGAGAGCTTTTTCCAACCTCTGGGGTTGGAAAAGCTTTTGGGACGCTCCCAAACAAGAAAATAGCGTTACCTGTTTTTTTAAACGAATCGAACTCGTTTCTGATGAATTCTTTTGAAAACGGTACGAAGTTTTCTCTTTCGGCTGTCTGCTGATATAACTTATTAAAGTCATTTACAACCTTATCATCGCTTCTTTTTTCGATCACGACTCCATCCCGTGTTGCCCTTTTGATAAGGTATCTGGTTGTTTTTCTCATTCCGGCAAGTAATTCTTCTTCGGATTTATTCAGATCCAATACCCAGAGTCTCTCGGCGTGCATGTAGATAGGAGCTTTACTGAATCCCAGATCAGAAAAAATTTTCAGATTTTCCGAAGTATCAAGAAGCGTCGGCGCAATTCTGATAAAAGAAAAATTTTCCTTTTTTGCAATATCTGATAGATAGTTAAGTAATTGGGAAGTTATTTTTTTTATTGAATATTGGGTATTGGAAGTTGAATGTTGGAAAACCGGTCCATGCGGTATAAAAAGAAAACTCCCCCGTTTGGCTTTTATTTTAATAATTAAGGAAATTGCCTGAAGTTTTTCTTTTTCAAAAATACCTAAGCGAAGAATTTCGTAACCTGATTTTTTTTCAAATTCTCCCCACTCCCAACTTTGGAGAAAACTCGGCGACCCGTTTTGATTAAAAAAATCATCCCAGCTTGATTTATAGAGAATTTCTGTTATATTTAGCATTTAAGAATTATAACATTTATGCAAAACTTCTATAAAGGACTCAGCCTAGTATTTGGAGGACTTAAATTTATAGGTGATTATTTAATTCAATTAGGCGAGGGAATTAGGTCAGGTATTGGTTATTTAAAAGGTAATGTTCCGGGACTCAGAGAAATTTACGGTAAAAAAATAAATTCTATTCGTTTTAAGGAGCGGTAGGCTACGAAATATTCTGCTGATGAAAACAATTAACGTCGTTAAATCATTTAACGTCGTTTAATATTTTCAGTACTCTTTTGGCTTGCTCTTCGGTAATATTTGTAGGCAAATTAATTATATTTTTACAGACTTTCTCTGCATTTGGACAACTTCCTTGTTCGTACTCTACTCTACTTTGGTCCAGGTCTTTTGGGGCTACTACCTCGTCGTACCACTTACCTAGATACACATTTTGTTTATTAACTTTAACTAAAATTTTATCTCTCCTTTCAGTCAGTAAAGGATATCTTATTAATGAGAAGTTGGAACTTTGTTGTTTGGGAATAGAAGCTGGTTTGGAAGAAGGAAGTATGAAATTGGGAAAATGTTGGTTGTAAATCTGGCATATTTTAGCTCTTTGTTGTTTAATTTGTTCAAACTTATTTAACTGGTGAAGTAAAAGGATGGCCAAAGCATTGGGATAGGCTTTGTTAAATAACCGATCGTAAATGCCTTTTTTCTCCTTTTTTGTTATTTCCGGGATGAGTAAATTCAATTTATTGAGTACTTTATGAAGTATTTTTCCAAGATAAATATCATAGGTCGATTTGATTAACATTGTTAAGGGTTTGTATAAAAGACATTGAAAGATGAACCAAGTTGAAGGCATGGGTAAATTGTTGATTGTTGATTGGGGGGTTGCGATTGCGCCGCCGAAGACGGAAGATAACGTCTTTGACCGACCGAAGGATAAGAGAAAAAAGTTATTAGAAATCAGATACTGGTTATTTGGAGAAAAAATACTTTTATTAAAGCCGTGGGCGAGGTCTTCTATGACAATCAATTTTCTTTCTTTCGTAAGATTTAATATTTTGTTGCGATATTTAGGAGTTAGGCCGAAGGTGTGCTGCAAAATCAACACCTTAGTTAGCTTGTTACCTGGTTTGCTCGTTAAAAAGCGATAATCCATAGAATAAGTATCTGCTTCTATATCAACATAGATTGGCTTCATGCCGAGCTCGACTATGGGAAGGACTACTGCTTCGCAGGTAAAGGCTTGGACTAATACCTCAGATCCTTTGGGAAGATTTAAGGATTTGAGTAAAAAATATAATGCAGATCTGCCAGACAAAAATAAAGATATTCGGTATTTGTTATTTGTGATTAGTAATTTGGATAGTAGTTTTCTTTTAACCTGTTCAATATCATTACCTCTCATCCATTTCCAGGGTTGGAAGAGCAGTTTGAGGGAAAGAATCGCGTCGTCCCAGGATTCGTTTGGCGCAAAGTCTGTACTGATCATAGTAGTTATTTATTAATAGTTATTAGTTATTAGCAAAAAGTATATGCAAAGTATCAGGTTCAAATCTTCCTTCAACGACCAGTAAAGTTTTATTATCCATTACTTCTTTAATATAGTTTAATATTAGGGATTCATTATTAAAAAGCCGCACTTTATTTTTTGTGTCCAGACTTTTGAACAAATTGTCTGTAGTTATAAGTGTTAAGTCGGTTTTATAGAGTATATTAATTATAGTTTGGTATGATTGTTTTTTTTCAACACCGAGTTCGATAAGCCCACGTGACATAATTAATTTTTTTGAAAAGTTTTTCAATATTTGTGCGGTTTCAATCGCCGAACTAAATCCTTCAATGTTTGAGTTATAAGAATCATTTAAGATTGTGGATCCGTTAATACCTTTGTCAAATGAAAGTCTACCGGCAACAGGCTTGAGATTTATCAGAACCCTCTGAATCTGCTCCTTTGTAATTCCCAGATGCGATGCCAATGCGATACATGGAAGAAGATTCTGTAAATTATGTTTTCCGGGGAGATTTGTTTTAATTTCAAAAGGGAGATTTTTAATTGAATAGAATACTTTTTTAACCCGGGTTTTGTCGGCGAAATATTTCCATTCTTTAATATCTTTATTAATGTAGGCGATGCCTTCTTTTGCAAGGGATTCGAGTAATTCAGCTTTTGCTTGTAAAAGATTTTCTTTTGATCCGAAGAGTCCCAGATGTTGATTGCCAATACCGGTTAGTATTCCATATTTAGGGTGAATCAATTCACGGGTGGCTTTAATTTCGCCTTTTCTATATGCTCCAAGTTCGGCAATAAAATATTCGGTATCAGGTTTCAGATTTTTTAATATTGAAATAGCTACTCCGATTTCAGAGTTATTGTTTTTGTCGGTTTTTGCAACTTTATATTTTTGAGATAGAATCTGGTAAAGAAATTCTTTTGTTGAAGTTTTGCCATAGGAACCGGTAATTCCGATAAAGACCGTATCTGAAGCTGCGACTTTGATTTTGGCCTGTTGGATTATCTTTTTTCGGTAAATCTGCACGGGAATTTCGCTTATAAAGACTCCTAACAGCATTGTCAAAAAAGCAGTCGGTGGAGTTAACAGTAAAAAAATTAATAAATTTAGTTGACTTTGATTTAACAAAAAGAAGGTAAAAAGTAGGGAGTTTAGAAAAATTATTTGAGTAATCAGAAGATTCCGTAGCGAAATTCCCGGCATCCTGATTTTGCGAAAATATAAAAGACTTAAAAAATTCTCTTCATTTAAGAAAGACATAATTCTGTCGACACGATATTCTTTGGTTTGGAAAAGGTAAATGAAATCTAGCGATTTAAGAAGATAAACAGTCAACCCTGCTATTAATAAAAAAATTGAGATCATAAGAATTTTTTAATTGCACTGAAGACTAATTCAGGGTATTTTAGCGGCAAATTGTGTCCGATTTCGGGAAATATTTTTAACTGGGAATTTGATATTTTTTCATGCAGTTCATCGGCAAGTTCAACCGGAGTCTGCTTGTCATCTTCACCCCAGAGAATAAGAGTCGGTGTTTTGATTGATAGGAGAACCGATGTTAGATTCTGAGTGACTATTTTTCTGAAATTAGTTTCAAGTCCGGGTACCTTGTAAAGATCCGATTGGGGTAGAATTATTTTATAAATTATTTTTTTGATTAGCGGAGGAAGCCAACCTAATAACTTACCAAATACTGAAGTGTTAGGCGTTGCTCTTTTATAAGATGCTCCGGATAAAACTATTTTTTTTATATAGGTTGGATATTTTGCCGCGAGATAAATACCTAAAGCCCCTCCGAAAGAATGTCCAAAATAAACTACAGGTTTTAATTTTAAATAGTCAATAATATCAACCAGGAATTTGGCGTACTCCCCTACTCCCCAGTCCGGATCAGGCTTGGCACTCTGACCAAAGCCTGGTAAATCTAAAGTTATGGCTTTGTATTTTTCGGATAATAACCCGGCCAAAGCCTCAAGACTTTTTGAACTTCCGCCCCAGCCGTGAATCAGCAGTATCGGATCTCCTTTGCCCTTGATTTCATATTTTATTATTTTGGTCTTAATTTTTATAGTCATTTGGTTTGTCATCCTGAACTCGTTTCAGGATCTGATTTTATTGGGATCCCTAAATAAATTCGGGATAATATGCAATTAATGTTAATGCATATCAATTTTAACAGATGAAGCTCTTTACAGGGCTTTGAGAGGTTTTAAAAAGTCTGCAAAAGAGTTGATGGGGCCAAGCTTTTTGCCGTTGAGATAGAAGGTCGGTGTAGCATTGACCTGTGCGGTTTGGCCGGACAAAAGATCGGCTTCTATTTTGTTTTTGGATTCTTTAGAGTCGCGGTCCTTTTTGAATTTATCCATATCTAGATCTAGGTCTTTTGCATAGTCCTCGAATTTTTTTACGGCATCCTTTTTTTCAGCCCAGTCTTTTTGCTTATCAAAAGCCATCGAGACAAACTCAAAAAATTTTCCCTGTTTTCCTGCGGCTTCTGCTGCCTTGGCGGCGTTTTCAGCGTTGGCGTGTTGAGCTAAGGGAAAATGACGGTAGACAAAAGTAACCTTTTTCATAATATCAGCTTCCGCTGCTCCGCTAGCTTCTATCTCCGATTTTATAAACTGGGCAAAACTCTGGCAGGCCGGACACTGCAGATCGCTATACTCGACCAAAATATAATTCTTATCTTTGGACCAGGCAACATGGTCGGTTTTGCTAATTTTGCTTACTTCTGGATAAGTTATATCCGAGGAGGTATTGGTAAATTTATAGGCGGCAAAAAGAAAGATGAACACTGCTACAACTGAAAGAATTATTATTACAGTTTTATTCATGACTATTGTATTATAGCAGATTGCATTTTAATTAAAGAAATTTAAAGACAAAAATACCCATCCAGACGTACATGATTAAAACACAAAAAACCTGAAAAAAATTTGTTTTATTTCCAAATAATAATCCAAAAGCCAGCAAAGATTAAATTATAAAATTCAGACGGAGTGAAAGATGTTATTTTAAAATTCTATCCGATTTTCAGATCTCTAGTAAGATTTTTTTCGCTGCGGGCAAAGTGGGATGACTTTCGAACTCTTAATTGGTACGACATTATAGAATATCCGAATATTTACTTCCAGCAAACACAGCAATTTTTGTCTTTTGATCGTTAGTATGCATTTTTTTAGTATAATAGGTAAAATTATGGAAAAGTTTCCATGGCATACCCAAACGTTAAGAGCCGCTTATAGATTGAAGCGTTATCCTTTATCTGTTGCGGAAGAACCTCACATAATTCACTCAGATCGAGATGGAAAAACTCGCATAATTCCACCAGATGAAGGACTAAGTCGTGTTAGTCCTCTTCGATTTGCAGCAGACGATCATCATACAGGTCAGTATGACATACTACAAAAGCTAAAAAAAGGAGAAGTAATTGAATTTTTTTAACTTTCATAATATATTTAGTTATGGCAAGAGATGAACTTGTAAAAATGAAATACCTCCCCATTTTAAAAGAGATTTTCCACTTGGTTTATTAGTTATCGGACTAACTGGACTGAATATGGTTTACCCTGATATGAATAAAAATTTAGAAACTATTTTGCAGGTAACAGCATCAGTTGGATTTGGAGTTTTAGTTTATGACACTATCGTTTTATTCAAGAAAATTAGAGCCTTAAAAAGAAAAGATAAATCCTAATTTTTCTAATGTAAAGTTTTTTGTCTTGCGGCAGCAGCTCTGTCTCTTATAAACCTTAAGTCGTGAACTATTCCAGTAATTAACATAGCCATTCCTGTTATTCCGAGACTTATATAAAACAAAAGGTTTGCTTGATTATTATTTTTATATTCAATGTAACTATTGATTGCTGCTCCAACCACCATCCCTGCAGGAACTAACTCTGGATGTTTGCCGAGAGCTTCTCTAATTTTCATTGATTGAAGTATAACATATTAAATTTACCCCACCATCCATTTCACTTATAAAAATAGTTCTTTTCTTTTGCTATTTTTAACCTCCAAATTTATAATATGTTAATCTTAAAAATATGGAAGTAGGAAAAGCTCCACAAACTGCTAAAAAACAACCCCTGATAGAGCGTGCACTTCGAAAGACTTTTTACACCTGAAAAACAACTGAGTTTTTAGCAGGTCAGCTTATGATGCAACTTGAAATTATGCACGATATGCAATTATATCCTGCTAAATTCGGTATGACACAAGATCAGGCGGGTCGGTATTTTATTCCTCAAGAGCCACCAGCAGCTAGTTGGGCGATGGACAATATTGGAGATATTTGGGAAATTTCAGCAGGATTTACAGCAATAATATCACTCCCGGAGTATGATAGGTTATCATGAAGCTTTAATATATTATCTCAAAATTTTGCGGAGAAGGCGGGATTCGAACCCGCGATGACATTGCTGCCATATACGCTTTCCAGGCGTACGCACTCGGCCACTATGCGACTTCTCCAAGCTATTTATGTTCTCAAGTATGACACTAAATTATATCATGGAATTGGTACCCGGAATTTGGTTACAATACTACCATCCTACGTAGGATGGTAGTAAAACATCGGATTTACTTAATAATATTTTTGTAAGGTTAAATATAAATAAATATTTAGAATTAAAAAATAGCATGATTAAAAAAATAATAGTTTTTAGCGGAATAATAATAATAGGAGTAATTATCAGGTTAAAGTATTTAAAAACGGAAAAAATTATTTCGCCTTTGGGAGGTGGAAAAATTTTATTTGAAAAGAAATTACTCAAGTATTCCTATTCTGCATTACAAAAGACTGTATTTTTAGGAAGTGAGATTCTTATCGACAAAGAAATAAAGTCGAAGGAAGAGTTTGCCTCTTTTCTTTTTTATTTTAAGGTTAGAGGGAAAAAAGTCAGCGGACTTATGAATATACCCAAAAAAGCCGGCGACTACCCGGTAATCATCATGCTCCGTGGTTATGTTGATAAAGAGATGTATGAGCCGGGAGTCGGAACAAGCCACGGCGGAGAGCTCTTGGCTAAGAGAGACTTTATCACCCTGGCTCCGGACTTTTTGGGATATGGTTTTTCCGACAAAGAGTCGACCGACCCCATGGAAGACAGATTCCTGACATACGTTACTGTACTAGAGCTCATCAGTTCGATGAAAAATTTGAAGACCGCCCTGAAAAACGCAGAATTAGACGCACGATTCGACAAGACAAATCTGGGAATCTGGGGTCACAGCAACGGCGGGCAGATTGCTCTGTCGGTTTTGGAAATCTCGGGAAAAGAATATCCGACAGTCCTTTGGGCTCCGGTTTCCAAGCCATTCCCCTACTCGATCCTTTATTACACCGACGACATTCCCGATCACGGGAAATCTTTGCGCAAAGTAGTCGCCGATTTTGAAAAAGACTATAATGCCGAAAATTATTCTCTCACCAATTACTTAGATTGGATCAAGGCGCCGCTGCAGATTCATCAAGGAGCGGCAGATCAAGAGGTACCGCAAAAATGGACGGATACATTGGTTGAAACATTGAAGAAAAAGAAAAAAGACGTTGAATACTACGTTTATCCGGGTGAAGTCCATAATTTTGACCAAGGGAATTGGGATCTGGTAATGCAGCGGACGATGGAGTTTTATAATAAGTCGTTTAAATAACTATACCTATATTAATTCAAATTGCTAAAACGATTTTTTGCTTCGGCTTCACCCCGTAGGGGACCCCAAGCCATTCGTAAAAAATATTTTCGCAATTTCACTAAAGGTAAATATAATTTATTGAGTATTTTAATGTTTAAAAATATTCTCTTAATTATTTTCGGACTGGGGTGCGGAATAATAGGATCAGTTTACGTTTTAACCAATTACACAAGTTTATTTCCGGGAACCAACCGCTTATTAACTCCGTTAGGATTGCAAAAGCCAACAGTTATTGGCTTTCTTCCTTATTGGCTACTCGCTAAAGATAATAAAGACTACTCACCTTATCTTGATACAGTCAGTTATTTCGGTTTGACAGTTGATGCGGACGGAACTATTGAAAAATTCACAAATCCCGGAGAAACCGAACCGGGCTGGTTGACTCTGAAGTCTAAAAAAATTAAATCGATTCTCGAAACCAGTAAAGAAAAAAATCTGAACAGGTCGTTGGTTATATTTAACGGAAACCAGGAAAAGATCGGTCGGCTTATGGAAAATCCGGAAAAACACGCGCAAAATCTGGTTAATGAAGTTTCACCTATCCTAACAAAATACGGATTTACCGATCTCAATCTTGATATTGAAAGCGTATCCACAGCAAGTGATAGCGCTCGGCAAAACTTTACGCTTTTTACGAAAACAATTCATGAAGAGCTGAAAAAGCGACATGATTTGATTACTCTGAGCATCGATGTTTCGCCAACCGCGCTCATTAAAAAATATCTGATCGATGTTGGAAAAATTTCCTCTTATGTAGATAAGGTAATACTGATGACCTATGACTTCCATTATCAAGGTTCATCGGTGACTGGTGCCGTTGCTCCGGTCAATGGTGCCGGAAGGTCGGCAGAGTTTGATACGGAAACATCGATTAAAGAAGCTTTAAAAATTCTTCCGGCGGAAAAAATTATTATGGGAGTACCTCTTTACGGGTATGAGTGGGAAACACTTTCGGATTATCCGCAGGCTGCGATTATTCCAGGTTCGGGAATTACTGCCAGCAACAAACGGGTTGAAGAATTGTTAACCAAGTGTTCTTCCTGTAGTGCAAAGTTTGATCCGGTAAGCCTTGAGGCTTATGTTATTTATCAAGACCAGGAGACAAATACTTTTCACCAAATATTTTATCCCGATAAAAAGGTAATGCAAGAAAAAATCAAACTGGTTAATAAATATCGGTTAGGCGGTATGGCGTTATGGGCGCTGGGTTATGAAGGAAAAAACATACTTGATCCTTTGATAGATTTATGAATTTTACAGATTAATTAATACTACAAATAATCAAATCCGACAAATAAACAATTAAATGTCAGAATGATTAAATCATTAAATAATTTAAATAATTTGTTTATTCATTTGCATATTTGTGGCATTTGTAGTATTTGCTTATTCTCCGTAGTTATCTATTCTTGGTGTTTACAGCAGTTCTTTCGTCGCTGTTATATTCGTAGATATGCCCTTCGCGTAAAGTAAAGACCTGGCTTACGTAGTCCAGGTCGTTAAATCCGATCTGTGCGGTTCCTTGGAGTGTAGAAATTAATACGATTGAATCGTTGTCTGCTAAAGTGATTTCAATGATTCCGGATTTTTTTGTAATCAAGGCGCTCCTGACTCTTATCGACAAAGGAGATTTTCCGTTTATTATGTACTTAATTTTTCCTTTTTTTTGTTCTACGACCAGGTCGATTGGTAATGTTTGAATAAAAGATAGATCGGAATTCTCGGAGAGTTCAAACGAACCTGCCCGGTCAAAATTTACTTTTGCACTACTTTTTTCTTTGGTAACCAACCGTTCACCTTGCTGTATTTTTGCGTTACCCTTTAATTCTCCGGGAGATGTTGCGGTTCGAGATTCCCACAACATATTTCCGGAATGAGTAGCAATTATTCCTCTGAGCGACTCCGAAGGAGGCGTTTCTACGGAGAATGACGGCTCCGGCGGTTTTTTGCTTATGATCGGTTCCGCAGGAGTATTTTTTATTTTTAAACTTGAATTTCCAATTACGGCGCCAATACCAATCAATAAACCGATTATAAATAGCACTAAATCTTTCATTAAGAGGATTATATATAATATTTATATTCAAATATTATGTTTCCGATTAGAGATTTAACACCCAGAAGGACTTTTCCGATTGTTAATTACCTGTTAATCGTGCTGACGATTTATGCGTTTTATCTCCAGATAACGGCTACGGATTTTGAGGCATTTGTTTTTAAATTCGGATTTATTCCGGCAAGGTTTAATTTTTTTAATCTAGATTCATACAAAAATATCCTCTACTCTATTTTCCTGCACGGTGGCTTATTCCACATAGCGTCCAATTTGTGGTTCTTGCATATTTTCGGTGACAATGTCGAGGACAGGATGGGACACATTTCCTATTTGATTTTTTATATTTTGGCGGGAGTTGTAGCTGTTTTTGTCCAGCTTTTTTTCAACTGGGGAAGCAGTATTCCGATGATCGGGGCATCAGGAGCTATCTCGGGTGTTGCCGGAGCCTATTTTGTCTTGTTCAGACATTCAAGAATAGAGTCATTGGTTCCGACATTTTTCGGATTTTACGACATTATCGAATTGCCGACCTGGTTTTTCCTCGGTTATTGGTTTGTTATCCAGATCTTTTCCGGTGTCGGATCGTTGGTTGCCTATGATATTAACCAAGGCGGTGTTGCCTTTTTTGCGCATATAGGAGGGTTTATTTTTGGTTATTTAGTTTCTCAAAGTGCCGGGAAGAGGAGTTGAACCCCCACGTCCTTGCGGACACAGGGTCCTAAACCCTGCGCGTCTGCCAGTTCCGCCACCCCGGCTTTTAATTCATATTATACACTTTCTTGCAAAAACTCATGACGTCGTATAATATAAGGTTATGGAAATCAAGGAAGCAATACTTCGATTTTTGGAATATTCCGAGTTAGATAGGAATCTCTCGCTAAAAACTGTCCGGATGTATGGATATTATCTGCATTTTTTCCAGGACTGGTTGTTAAAATCGCAAAACAAGAAAGACTTCTCCGTTGAAGATATTGACGATAATATTATCAGAAATTTTCGTTTGTACCTGTCCCACCAATATAAAAATAAATTTAAGGGAGCGCTGAAAAGGCAGACCCAGAACTATTTTTTAGTGGCACTCCGCTCTTTTTTCCGCTATCTGATAAAACAAAAAGTGAATACGATTTCACCGGAAATGATAGAGTTGGGGAAACAAAGGGATCGGCAAATTAAACATCTGGAAGTAGATCAGTTGAGCAGGCTTTTTAAAGCAGTAGACACAACAGATATTATGGGTATAAGAGACAGGGCTATACTGGAGACTCTCTTCTCTACCGGTTTACGGGTATCCGAGATGGTTGCTTTAAACCGCGAACATGTAAATATTGAGTCCGGTGAGTTCGGTGTTGTGGGAAAAGGGGGTAAGGCTAGGGTTGTTTTCTTAACCAAGAAAGCCAAAGAATGGTTGCGAAAATATTTCGGCATGAGGAACGATCCGTATAAACCTTTATTTATCCGATACTCCGGTCCCAAGGCGGATGACGGACTTACAGATGAAAAAAAAAGACTTTCGGTACGGTCGGTCGAGCGAATGATCGAAAAATACCGGAAAAAAGCCGGCATTTTATTTCATATTGGACCTCACACACTGAGGCATTCTTACGCTACGGATCTTTTACACGAAGGTGCAGATATACGCTCTGTACAGTTATTGCTGGGACATAAAAATATAGCAACAACTCAAATCTATACCCATATTACCGACGCAAAATTACGGGAAGTTCATGAAAAATATCACTCTGGAAATAGATAGAGGTAAATGGGTTAAAAAACCAGTTTGGATAATAGATAAAGAAGTTAGTAATAAACAATAACCATTTTTTAATATTTCATAATGTATTTTCTTAACAAATATAAAATCCAAATCCTGCTTTGGATTTTTATTCTAGCATATATCGTTTATTTTTCTTACTTTTCTATTCTCCGTTACAAGACTCTTTATGCCTCATATTACGATTTGGGGATTATGCACCAGACGGTTTTTAATACCTACCAATCACTTAAAACCGGGGACCTGAGCAGATTTCTTGAATTGACGAATCCCAGCGGAGCAGAACAGATAAAAAGAATGGCAATTCATAACGATCCTATGTTGGCTTTATTGGCGCCTTTTTATTTTATTTATTCAGGACCTGAGACACTTTTAGTCGTCCAGTCCGTCATGCTGGCTCTTGGAGCAATGGCAGTATTTAAGATAGCACGGTTTAATTTTCAAAAATTGAGCTACTCTTTTGTCTTATCCCTTATCTTTTCTTTAAGCTATTTAGTCTATCCTCCGCTGCAACTGACAAACATTTTTGAATTTCATGCCGTAGCATTAGCTACGACTCTGCTTTTATTCATGTTTTATTTCTGGCTGGTTAAAAAATATTGGCTGAGCTTAATTTTTTTTGGATTGAGTCTTTTGGCAAAAGAACAAGTTGCCCTAATTACGCTACTTTTTGGAATTTATACGTTTTTTAATTCAAAAGGGCAATATGTCATGCTGAATTTATTTCAGCATCTGATTTTTAAAAAAAAGATCCTGAAACGAGTTCAGGATGACAGACAGAATTTTAATTTTTCTTTAATCGTTATATTTATCAGTATTTTTTGGTTTATCACATCAGTTTTTTATATCATCCCGATTTTCCGGGGAGGCAACCATTTTGCAGCTTCCAGATACTCTGATTTCGGTGAGTCGCCCATAAGAATTATTATAGGAATCATGACAAACCCATATAGTATTTCAAAGTATATTTTGCGGGACAACACCTTGAACTACCTGAAGTCTTTACTCGGTCCGGTTGGATTTTTATCGCTTCTCTCCCCAATCCAACTTTTTATTGCTCTGCCGGAATTTGCCATAAACCTCTTATCCAAAAATCCCAATATGCGTAATGTTATTTATCACTACACAGCAGTTATCACACCTTTTGTGTTTATTTCGGCAGTTTACGGGACTAAGAAAGTTATTAGTTATTTGTTAATCGTTATTAGGAAAAAAAATAACGAGAAGAAAATAATTTTATTTATGTCTATTTATATACTTTTTTTTGCAGTTGGGAATGCGTATTTACGCGGACCCTTACCATTTGCAAAGAAACAGAATATTCATCCTTTTAAATGGCCGCAACCGCAATCTAAAGATACGGCGTTTTGGGGCAGGACACTAAGGGATGAAAACCTCAAAATTTCAACCACCGGGCAATTGTCACCATTTTTTACTTCGAGGAGATATTTTTATACTTTTTCCGCCAGATACAGACTGGCTGACTATATCGTTCTTAGACCAAGCGAAGTCTACAACTACCCCGAAAAAAAAGAACTGATTCCGGTATACGAAAGATTAATTCAAGATACCAATTTTCAGCTAATATATAAGAAGGATAACTTTGAAGTCTATAAAAGAGTAAAATCCTAATTCCTAAACTCTAATTTCTAAACAACTAAAAAAATAATTTCAATTATCAAAATCCAAAGAATCAAATCAAGCTCAAAGCTCAAAATAATAATATTTCGACATTTGATCTTTGGATTTGATTTGACACTTGAGCTTTGAAATTTGGATTTGCTAGCTTTGATATTGTTTAGTATTTAGAGTTTAGAATTTTATGATAAGCATAATCGTTCCCTTTTATAATGAATCGGAGAGTCTACCCAGATTAATTAAATATTTAATTGAAGTGGCTGATAAAAACGAATACGATTGTGAAATAATTTTGGTAGATGATGGATCTACCGACGCTTACGCGTCGAATTTAAAAGTGAAAAGTGAAAAGTTAAAAGTTATAAAACACAAAAAAAGACTTGGAAAGGGAGAAGCACTAAATACGGGAGTTAAATATGCCCGGGGAGATACTTTAGTTTTTATGGATGGGGACTTTCAAGATGATCCGGAAGACCTGCCAAAATTTATAAAAAAAATTGAGGAAGGATATGATTTTGTCAATGGAGTCAGGGTGGGAAGAAATGATAGCGGTATTGTTAAGTTTTATTCATTAATTGCTAAATATTTTTTAAGGATTTTGATCGATTCGCCTTTTACGGATATTAACTGCGGCTATAAAGCATTTAAGGTTGAAGTATTGTCCGGTTTTACTTTTTATGCCAATAATTTCCGCTTTTTTCCGCTCGCGGTTTTTTATAATGGATATAAGGTGACAGAGATTGAGATAAAAAATAATCCAAGACGGTTTGGGAAAAGCAAATTTGGCCCGGGTAAACTGGTAGTTGGAATATTTGACACTTTAACTGCCTTTTTTATCTATAAGTTTGCCGAACGACCGCTGCATTTTTTTGGCATGATCGGAGGATTGCTGTTTACGGGTGGTTTTTTGATCTCTCTGGTTCTTGCCATTGAAAGACTCTTTTTTGGAGTTCTGCTCTATCAGAGACCGGTTTTATGGCTTGGGTTATCGCTAATAATTGTGGGAATACAGGTAATAATGACCGGTATAATTGGTGAATTGATTGTATATCTAAATAAGAAAAATCCTAAATCCTAAACTCTCCTTCGGTAAACTCAGGATCCTGAGCTTGTCGAATGGATAAATTCTAAATAAATTCAAATGACAGAAATTAAAAATTCAAAAAATAATACTTAGTCATCCCGAACTTGTTTCGGGATCTTTTTGAATTAATGAGTTATTATGTATATATTATTTCGAATTACACTAGATCAGTTTTATATATAGGCGTTACTAATAATTTGCAAAGAAGATTGTATGAGCATAAAAACGGATTAGTAGAAGGTTTTAGTAAAAAATATTTTTTAAAATATTTAGTTTATTTTGAGGAATACAAAAGTATCGAAAGTGCAATAACTAGAGAAAAGCAGCTTAAAAATTGGCATAGAAGTTGGAAATACAATTTAATTAAAACAAAAAATCCAAAACTTGAAGATTTGTCGAAGAAATGGTGAAAGATGCTGAAACAAGTTCAGCATGACATTTGTTTTTTATGTTTTATTTAGAGTTTAGTATTTAGAGTTTATGAATCCTGTATTGGCACTTATTGTTGCGAATATAATTTGGGGTGCCGCTTCGCCTATTTTTAAATACGCCCTCGAGAATATTCCTCCCTTTACCTTAGCCTTTATCAGGTTTTTTTTCGCGGGATTAATACTTCTTCCATTTATCAGGAATTTCAGCGTAAAATTGTCAGGGGTGGAATGGGCAGAACTTATTCTTGGAGCGGTTTTTGGAATCAGCCTCAACATAACTTTTTTCTTTTGGGGACTTCAGCGTGCCGAAAGCATCAATGCTCCGATTATTGCCTCTTCGGGTCCGGTTTTTTTGTATTTTCTCTCAATAATATTTTTTCGGGAAAAACCCCGGTTAAAGGTATTTTTCGGGATGATGATCGCACTCTTGGGTGTAACGTTAATAATTTTTGCACCGATATTGTTTGACGGTAAAGTCTTCGCGTTTGGAGAATTGCAGGGTAATATTTTTTTTGTACTTGCTACTCTTAGCGCAGTTTTACATCCTCTTTTGCAAAAAAAAGTAATTCCCAAAATCGGAGCATTGAAAGTAAGTTTGATAAGTTTTTTTATCGGAGCCGTGACTTTTTCCCCTTTTTCGTTCAAAGAATTGCAGTCGTGGTCACCGGCACTACTTAATATTCAGGGATGGACCGGAATAATTTTTGGGGTATTTCTTTCTTCGGCTCTGGCTTACTATTTATTTAGTTACGGAATTGCGAAAATAAAAATGCAGGAGGTTGGCATCTTTACCTATATAGATCCTATAGTAGCTGTATTAATCGCAGCCCCACTGATTCATGAGTATCCAACAGTTCATTTTTTTATCGGCTCTTTGCTGGTATTCGGGGGAATTTTCTTGGCTGAAGGCAGAATCCACTGGCACCCTATTCATAGGTTAGGAGGTAAAAGGTGAAGAAGCCCGATTGGTTTAGGGGAAAAGGTATAAAGCAATATGGACAATCAAAAATCTGAAGTGAAAAAACCAATAAGATCGTTTAGAGATTTAGATGTTTATCAGAATACTTATAGAGCAATGTTGTTAGTGATGAAAAATATAGTTCCAGAATTACCTGACAGTGAGAAATATGATTTAAGAGATCAACTAAGCAGATCTTGTAAATCTATCCCCCGTTTGGTTGCCGAGGGATATGGAAAACGTCATCAAAAAGCTGGATTTCAAAAATATTTAGACGATGCGATAGCTGAATGTAATGAAACAATTGTAAGTCTAGAACAATGTAAAGATCTCTATATGTTACATGAGAAAGAAATTAACGAATTGATTAAAATCTATGATATTTCCGGGAGGCAACTTTATAAACTTTCAAAAGCCTGGACTAATTTTAAAAGACCAACTTCCTAACCATTCTTCCAAACAGACTTCATAACCTTATAACCCTTTACTGCTGTAGAATTTACTGATGTAATTTGATATAATTGGCACTTAAATATGAAAATTGCGGGAATCATTTTGGCTGGAGGTAAAGGAACGAGGATAAGATCTCATAATGTGAATAAGGTTTCACTGTCTTTTGTTGGAAAACCGCTTATCCGTTACGGAGTCGAGCTTTTTAAAGGAATTGTAGAACCTATAGTCGTTGTGGTGGGAGCTTATTCTCACAGCGTTAAAGAGGTACTTCAAAATAATAATGTTCAATATGCCTATCAAAAAAAAAGACTGGGAACTGGGCATGCGACAAAAGTAGGTCTTGAAAGTTTAAATGGCTCCCTTAACCCGTATTTGGTATTGATTGGATACGGAGATCATATGATGTTCTATAAAAAAGATACTGTTAAAAGACTCATCAAATCCCATCTTCTTCACAAAGCCGCCCTATCTTTGATAACTACGGTTCATGCCAATCCTGATGAACTCGCCTGGGGCCGCGTCATTCGAAATAAAAATCATTATATCGTTGACAATATCGAGCAAAAAGATGCTACTGCGGAAGAAAGAAAAATAACCGAGCTTAACGCCGGTTTTTACTGTTTCGATTATGAATTTTTAAAGAAGAATATTGGTAAAATCAAAAAATCTCCAGTTTCAGGCGAGTATTACATTAATGCCCTGATTCATATTGCAAATGAACAAAGTAAAAAAGTAGTCGGACTTAAAGTTCCCTTTAAAGAGGTCGGAATCGGGATTAACAGACTCCCTGAACTCCAAGCCAGCCAAAATATATATATTCATAAAAGGAGTTAATAGAAACAATCTATGATAGAAACATATAAAGGTGAATTTTTTGATATTTCACACATCTCAGAAAGAACAAATGCGGCTTTAAGAGTGCCTCGTCCAAAAGTGCACCGATTACCAAATGGATCAGCAAATTGGGACAAACTAGCATCAGACTTTCCCGATTACATGTTTAGAATCAGCAGACAAGTTAGTTCAATATTACCGGAAGAGGATACGACAGATATAATGGGATTGTGGACTCATGAAGAATATCAAGATTCTTGGATAGATGTACTAAGTAGATACGATACGTTTAATAAACTAAGAGGTGATAAGCCTAAATCTTATTTGCATGTCATAAATTATGGCCATGACTTATATAGATTTTCCGGTAATGGTGCTTATTCCTTGACTTTTACAGAAGGACTATCTGGGTGGTTTAACGAAAAAATATTTCATAGTATGCTTAAACCGAGTGAGGCAGAAGAACTATTAGGTCATATGCATTCTATGGATTGGCACACTGGAAAAAAACCGATTCCAGATTTTAAAACCGCCTCTGATCCTCAAATTATATCGAGATTAATTAAAATGACAGATTCAATTTCAAAAAAAGATAAAGGTAAACCAGCTCATCCAGAGGAATATTTCCAGCCAGGTGGTCTCTTTGATAGATGGAAAACTTCCCAAATAGCGCGAAAAAGATTCCCCTTATATATTCAAATAGAAGAAAATGGGGTTAAAAAAATTAAGGTAATAAGTTTAGAAGAATATGCTGAATTAGACGAATTTCTAATAAGAGACGCTTATAGTTTTACTGAAAATTTAACAGGTAAATCAATGCATGACTTGTGGAAACAGGTTGTAGAAGTTCAAGCTCAAAAGCAAAGATAAATTCACTCATTTTTATTTATTGATTGGGATAAATTAAAATAAGCAAAATAAACTAATGAATAAAACATCAGACTTAACCATTATTGTTCCGGCGTATAACGAAGAAAAATCGATACTAGACACTATTGAGAGTATTAAGTTGCAGACGGTAAAACCAAAAAGAGTTATTGTTGTTGATGACCATTCGACTGATCAGACAGCTGTTGTAGCTGAAAAAGCGGGTGCGGAAGTTTTGGAAACTCCGACTAATACAGGATCAAAGGCAGGAGCACAAAATTATGCTCTCACCAAGGTGAAAACAAAATATGTCATGGCTTTAGATGCTGATACAACCATGGAAAAACATGCTGTTGAAAAACTTTTGGAAGCTTTTAAAGAAGAAAATACTGCAGCTGCCTGTGGATTTGTTATTCCCCGTTTTGTAAATACAATTTGGGAAAGAGGAAGATATATTGAATATTTGATCGCTTTTACCTATTACAAACCGATTCAGGAATATTTTGGTAAGCCACTGATTTCTTCAGGATGTTTTTCGGTATATAGAACTCAGTTTTTAAAAGAAAGTCACGGTTGGCCGACAAGAACAATGGCCGAAGACATGGATCTTACCTGGAGTTTTCATAAAAAAAAGTTTAATGTTCGCTTTATACCGGAAGCAGTTTGTTATCCAATAGAACCTCAAACCTTTTCTTTTATGAGAAAACAATTAATCCGCTGGTCGCATGGTTTTGTCCAGAATTTAATGCTTCATTGGAAAGATGTTCTTACCGTGCCCTACCTTAATTATATTATTGCAGTTATGACTTGGGACTCAATCGTTGCCTCGATAATGTATTTGTTTGTTATTCCAATATTTTCAATTATTTTCAAGTCTCCTTGGCTTTTATTATTATTTATTATTGATGCTCCGATTGTTTTTATCCCTGTTTTTATACAGGGATTTAAACGTAGGGAAATGTTAAAAGTTATCTTTAGCTTTCCGGCTTTTTTTGTTTTAAGATTTATAAATGCAATTTTTATCATGGAGGCGTATTGGTCGGAAATTATTTTAAAAAAACGTCTAACCCAGTATGAAAAGGGTCATTAATCTATGAATACAGGCTTACCCGGTACAGGAATAGGAGGTTTGTTTTACATGATTTCAGTTTTGGTGATGGTCTTAATTGAAATCAAAGGTATTCTTTTGAGAAAAAAGAACGGGAAGAGTAAAAATATTGTAATGGAACAATCAATAATTATAGTACTGTTGATAGGTGCAATTTATGCCACAAATGTATTTTTTAGTAAGTATGTTTTTAAAAAACCTCCGCTGTATTTGGCTGTAAACTCTACATTTAGTGAAAAAGCAAGCTATGTCATTATCAACTACCCGATTATTATTCCCCTTTCACTCCTGATATTGGTGATTTTGTTCACCCAATCAATGTATCTTCTTTTAAAATCTTCTCAAAAAAAATGAGCGGCTAACTAAATTTGAATACTTCAAGAAATTCTTTTCAATTCCTCTGGGGTAATTTTGATATCGCGAAGTATTTTTCGAAGCAGTCCTTTCCCTACGGTTTTTCTATGAATTGGGGCTGTAGTTCGTCTTCCGTCCGGATGAATAAATGTTGCGTGACTTCCACTCTGGCGATCTTTGCTGAATCCTTGTTATTCTATAATTTTTATGAGTTTATTAGGTTTAAGAATTGGAAGATATGCCATATGGAATAGAAAGGTTTTTTATTCCTACAAATTCAGTTTTACTATCATCAGGAAGTAGTCCTCGCTTCTTTTGAGCTTCAACATGTAGTTTTATCGCATCTTGAATATTCTGTATAACCTCTTCAAAGGTGTCTCCTTCTGTGTAACTTCCTTGAAGGGATGGTACTGACGCTACAAATATTCCATCTTCATCTTGCTCTATAATGACTCGAAAATTAAGAACTTTTTTTCCATATGTAAAAGTATACCACAATTTTTCCGATTGCATGTAATTATAATTAGATTGTCGTATTAATCTAAATTATCAATTTGAGCGGTGGAGGGGATTTGAATGCCTTCGTTTCGTACAGTACAATAGCTCCTGACCTTCTCTTTGCCTGCCCGCCGTGCCCAACATTAGCCCGTGATAAAGTAGTCCTCCTTCGCTAAAGCTTCGGAAGGAGACACTCGGGCCTGACGCCTGATCCGACAAAAAATGCGAATACTTTTGTCAGAAACTAATCCCGCTAGAGAAAAATACAATTCTTTAATTTGACATACCTGATTTTAAGATATATTATAGGGCTTAGTGATCTATGGCTGTTTTAGAAAAATTGAATAGCTTCGCTAAAGGATTGAAGACAGAATTCTTATCGCCGTCGAATAAAATAAAAATGAGAGCGGGGCTGGCTGCTTTGGTTTTAGGGTTAATTTTGATTACTGCTTGTACTCCGTCTACTTTAATCGAAATTAATTCCAACGGAGAAGTTTCTCCTGAGCCAGCCAGTTCAATCACCGAAGTAAAAAACAGTCTGGTTTTTATGAAATTAAATTTCAACCAGCCTTTGTCGGATGGGAGTACAGATACTACATGTACGGGAGTATTTACAGGTAAAAACGAAATCACGTCGATCATACATTGTGTTCAGGATAAAAATAATTTTAATACAGTTCAAACAGTTGCCGATGTTGGTTGTCTTTTCCTAACCGAAAACTTTCATTACGGGTCTTATCAGGCAAATACATTAATTAATCAAAATGTGGTAACTTTTACAATTAATAATGAGTTAGCCGATCAAAAAAATTTTATACTAAAAGCAAAAGACGAACCCAGAATTGGAGAAGAATTATTTTTAGTTACTTCGAACCCTTTCGGAAATTCATTTACTCAAGGGAACCTAAGTTTTTCCCAACCCGAAATGTGGCCATTTATTTTTACGGGCGATTCAGTCGAGAGTCTAGATATAAGCGAATGTTTGGAAAATACCTGTTATATTTCCGATTTGGAAAATGTACTATCAAAAGGCAATAGCGGATCTCCAATCATCAGATATAATGCTAAAAAAAAAGTGTTTGAACTGGTTGGATTGGCAGCGGCCCGCGTCATGTTGGATAGAAGCAAACTTGTGTATATTCTGATAAATGAACATTAAATGCTATTTTTCATTCCAATCAGCAATTTGAGCGGTGGAGGGGACTCATCGAGAGCGGGTGAGCGGAATCGGACCGCCTCTTACTCCTTGGAAGGGAGTCGTTCTACCAGTGAACTACACCCGCATAAAAATTTCAAAAATTAAATATTAAAAATCAAAAATATTATATCATTGTTCCATGCTTAAGAACAAGAAGATACTTTTAATAATATTCTTTGTTGCTTTTTTGATCCGTTTAATTGCTATCAATCAATCTCTTTGGTTGGATGAGGCGACCACGGCAAGAGTTGTCCGGGACTTTGGATTTACACAGATTGTTAGCGGATTTTCGCCGAACGATTTTCATCCCCCACTCTATTATCTTTTAATGAAAGCTTGGACCAATATCTTCAACTACAGTGAAATAGCATTAAGAATGCCATCGGTAATCTTTAACTTGCTCGCCGGTTATTTCGTTTACTTGTTAGGAAAAAAGATTAAAAATGAAGATACTGGTCTGTGGGCGGCGGCGTTTTTTTTGTTTAACCCTTTAATAGTATATTATAGTCAGGAAGCGAGGATGTATATGACGGCAACTTTTTTATTAACTGCTGCATTATATTTTTGTTTTGCCGTTTGTCATGCTGAACTTGTTTCAGCATCTGCATTTTCTAAAACCAGATCCCGAAATAAATTCGGGATGACAAAAGAAGTTATTTTATTCAACATTTTCGCGATTCTTTCTTTTGTCACTTTTTACGGATCTATTTTTTTAATTATCCCAATGTATTTATACTTGCTTTACAGAAAGCAATATAAATATTTTTTAATTTCATTTTTATCCATTATTTTTTCATTTTTAATTCTATCCCCTCTTCTCTATCAGCAATTTACTAATGCAAAAGAGCAGTTACAGTTAGTTCCAAACTGGAAGCAGGTTTTGGGAAAGACAAATTTAAAGAATCTATTATTAATTCCGATTAAATTTTCCATAGGCCGAATTAGTTTTGAGCCAAAGTGGTTGTATTGGTCTATAGCAGGATTTTGGACAAGCATAGTCTGGTTTTTTGCAATAAAAGGAGGATTTAAAAATAAATTTTTAATGTTTGTGATTATCGGTTCGCTTGGATTGGCAACCGTTATGTCATTACTCACTCCCCTGCTTCAGTATTTCAGGTTTTTATATTTGATCCCGGTATTATGTTTGCTGATAGCACTGGGATCAGCCAAATTTCACCGAGTCAAACTCGGCTCTAGCCGCTTCGTTGGAAAATGGCTTGTTCTGACAGGTTTTTTGGCCTTTTCTTTTGCTTATTTATTAATCCCAAATTTTCACAGGGAGGACTGGAAGAGTCTGACCAAAAGCCTGCCCAGAAAACCGGAAATATATATGATTACCTCTTCGGCTGATCCGATCAAATATTATAAAAGTGATCTAAAAATCAAAGATCTTAAAAATATACCCAAAAAAATTAATAAAAAAGAATTTTTTGTCCTTCCCTATACCGCCGATATACATGGAGTTAACTATCGGAAGCGTTTAGCCGAACAAAAATTTAGTCTTGTAGAGAAAAAAGCTTATAGAGGGATTATTTTGGAAAGGTGGAGACGCTACAATGCTATGTAGTATTGTGGCAAATCATCGGGTAAGAGCTTTTTTGAATTCGATAATACTTGCGTAAATTTGAATTGTTATAGCGATGAATAATGCTATAGCAATGACCCATGGTGGTCCAAAGACTCCTCTAGTCGGGATAACCATATAACAACCAACAGTCAAAATAATAAAAAAAATAATGTTAGAGATTAAAATATAAACCGGTTTTTTTACCGTGTAGAGAAGAAACAACATGGGAAGGCTTCCTATGGTATAGAGAATGAACGGCAAACTCAGGGCTTTGGTGATTGCGGCTGTTTGGGTAAAATTTTCGGTGAATACCAGTTCATAAACTTTACCGGGTGTGAAAAAAAGCAAGAGAAATAGAACCGTCGGTATCAGTAAGTACATAAATCCCGTCCTGAGTTGGGATACGGCTTCTGATTTTTTTGAGATTCTGGCAAAAGAGGGAGAAAGCACTTGAGTAATACTGATTACCGTGGTTATGATCGTCAGAATGATTTTTTGTGAAAGACCGTAGTACCCGACCTCGCTTTTTGACCTAAAATAGGATAAGAGGAAGAGATCCATACGAAGACCAAGATTAAAAAATTGGGAGGCAATAAAATAAGTAAAAGTGTAGCCGAAGCGAACTTCCTTTTTATCGACCACCGCTTTAACAACTAAGGTCAGGACGCTTCTTTTTTCGAAAAGCAGGATGAGAAAAAAAATAACCGGACCGACAATTCCAAAGACAAAGATGATAGAGCCTACTGTGACAGTTTGAGTAAACATCATTATTAAAATTATTCCGGTCTTTATCAAGTTTGATATATTCAGGTAGATATTGGTCTTGACAAACTTTTTGGTTGCGTAAAGAATATTTTGTAAAAAGTTTTGCCAGATGAAAAAAAGGACGGAAAAAGAAGTCAGCCAAAACTCTTCAAGCGGCGCACCGGTTTTAAAAAAAACCTTATCGAGATAAGGAAAAGAGAACAATAGAACCGTAATTACCAATAAGGAAAAAATAGACTGAAAAACAAAGGTGCTTTTGATAAAACTATAGAGATTATTTGACTTGTTTTCATATAATCCGGGCAGATACGAATAAATAGTGGCCGTTGTGCCGAAATCAAGAATATTAGCAAGGACGTAAGCAATACCCAAAAGCACACTTAAAACTCCGTATTGAGAAGGAGTAAGCAATCTGACCAGGATTAAAGCAAAAAGAGCGGTAAAGAATACGTTGAGATAGTTTCCTAATGTATTGATAATTATATTTTTGCTGGTAGGCCTTTTAATAAAGTGAAGCGCTCTCTGAAACATAAAGAATATTCTAACAAATATGAAAATTATTAGTTATAATTACAGTTATGGCTAAAACTGCACTAATCACAGGAATTCTTGGTCAGGATGGTCCCTATCTCTCGAAATTACTACTTGCCAAAGGATATAAAGTTTACGGAATGATTAGGCGATACTCAAACCCTAATTTTGAGACTTTAGATTACCTTGAGATTACAGACAAAATAGAATTTATTGAAGGCGATATGGGTGACGAATCTTCGCTGATGAATGTTGTTAGAACGGTGAGGCCGGATGAAGTATATAATCTTGCAGCCCAGTCTTTCGTCGGAGACTCTTGGCAGATGGCAAAATTGACTACAGAAGTAAACGCACTTGGTGTTTTGTATTTATTAAATTCACTCAAAATTTTTTCCCCGACTACTAAGTTTTATCAAGCTTCAACCTCAGAGATGTTTGGTTTAGGCAACACACACGGTTACCAAGACGAAAAAACTTCCTTTCATCCAAGAAGTCCGTATGGTATAGCGAAAGTTTATGCTCATTGGATGACGGTAAATTTTAGAGAATCTTACGGCCTATTTACGGCGAGCGGAATTCTCTTTAATCATGAATCACCCGTAAGAGGGAAACAGTTTGTGACAAGAAAAATTACCGATGGTGCGGCGCGAATAAAATACGGACTGGCCAAAAAAATAAATTTGGGAAATCTTGACGCTAAGCGTGACTGGGGTTTTGCAGGCGATTATGCGGAAGCGATGTATTTGATGCTCCAACAAGATAAGGCTGATGATTATGTGATCGGTACAGGGCAAAATCATAGTGTAAAAGAGTTTGTCGAATTGGCTTTTAAATATGCGGAAATACCCGATTGGAAAAAATATATCGTGATCGACCCCCGTTTTAAAAGGCCCGCAGAGGTGTATGAATTAAAGGCTAAACCCGAAAAAGCACTAAAAATTTTAGGCTGGAGACCAAAAGTTACTTTTGCTGAGTTGGTTAAAATGATGGTTAAAGCCGATATGAAGAGAGTCAAAACCCTCCTTGTTTAAATTTTTCCGCTTCGTCGAATCGGCTATTATTTTGTTCTTTTGTACAGGTATAAATTGTAAGAATCATTTATTTTCCATTGTTTGCTTTTTTTCCGGGGATTGAAGTTTTGTACCTCATAGGCAGGATTTTTCGAAATATTTTTTTCATTTTTATCTATTACAAACAGATATTTATTATGATAATAATCATCGAAATTAATAAGATAGTTATCTTTTCTCATTTGATATTTAATTACAACCGATAGATTGTCATAAATCAAATTGGCAATATTAAAATCTTTTAAGCCCTCTTTTTTAATAATCCCGTATGCTTTTTTTTCCATGAGATAATTCCAATTCTCCGCCATTCCGAAGGCTTGTTTTGGTTTTGGTAGATATAAGCTAAGATCAACAATACCAAGAATTAAGCAGGCAAAAACTATCAGTTTAACACTGACGATTTTTTTATATTTGCCGATAATCAAAACCAATAAAACCAAACTTAGTGATAAATATCTATGAGGCAGTAACTGAAAATTTGAAAAACTTCCGGCATTTTTAAGATAATCGCTAAAAACTACGATATTATAAAATTTGTTTTTAAGTTCAAAAAAAATAATTGGAGAAAAACCCAAAAGAAAACCAGAAAAAATTATTACCGCTTTAATCCAGATTCTGTCAGATGATTCCTTCGCCTCCTTTGTCGTAGTACCTACGGCTACGAAGGCCAAGCCGTCAGTGCTCGCTTCGGATCCGATAACCCTCAATTCCGCGCTGCCGGGAGGCCCTTCCTCCTCTGACTTCTTTTCCTTAAGATAATTCTTTTTAATAAAATAAAAGAGGAACAGAGGAAAAAAAATTAGAGTTGCAAAATGAAATTGCGAGATAACTCCAATGCTAAAAAAAGCCATAAAGAGATAGATGAGTTTTTTACTTTGCTTATACAAACCGGCAAACAATATTAATAAGGGAATTAGCGAGAACTGAAAACCGGGGCCAAAGAAAAACCGAGTGAAATCAATATAAAGCGGCACAAGAGAGTAAAAAGCAATAATTAAAACCGCCGTTTTGTGGTTGTAGAACATTTTTACACCGTAATAAAGCGGGACGAGCATAAATGCGGAAAAAAGCATAAATAAATAAGACGAAATTATCGGATCAAAATTGCCCAATATAAGAAATAATAGGAGGAAATAATAGTTAATCGATCCCTGCAGAATTTGTTTTCCGCCAACAACTATTGAGTTTCCCGGTCCAACCAGAGTAAATTCCTTATCTCTCCAAATTTCCAGGGCTCGGGTAGACGACCATGCCTGATCGAAGGAAAAATTCAAGTGTTCGGTAAAATTAAGGGAACGGATAAAAATAAATAAAAAGATAAAGAATACAATAGTTAACAAACGCATGTATATAGTATAATAAAAGTATTATAAATTTAATAAATATGGATAAAATCGTTTATATTTGTACAGGGACATGTAAAGCGGAAATCTCTGAAGAAGAATACAAGGGCGGATTGACCAAATGCGGAACAGAAGGATGTACGAAGAAGGGACACACTTTTGCGTTAAGAAAAAAATGCCGTATATGCAGCGCTTATTATAAACCGGAAGAAACACACTCCCATCTTGCATAAATTTCTACAGTAGGTTAAATTTAATTCTGTTCAAGTCGCCTAAACGGAGAAAGGGAAACTTATTTGAAATAAGTAGCTAGCGTTATACTTAAGAAGACAAGAATTGTTCCTGAGATTAAACCGATTGTTAACTTTTCTCCTAATAAAACGTAAGCGCTAAAATAGGCAAATATTGGAATCAGATAAAGATTGAGTGAGCCAAGTACAGGATTGGCAAATTTGAATGAGTATTGGTTTAGCATATATGAGCCAACAGTCGCAAAAATTGAGGCATACAAGAGTCCAATTATTGAAGACAGTTTTAAGTTTATCCACCATATGTTTTTTGGCGAATATTCCAAGAAAGACAAAAAGAAAAATATCACGGTAGAGACAAAGAAAAACACAGACGTAATAATTAAAGGCGAGTATTTTTTTTGCAGCTCTTTAGAGTATACAGCATAAATAGACCAACATATGACCCCAAGAGCAATTAATAAATTTCCCCCTAAATCTCCTGTATGGGCAGCATTTTTCTGAATCAAAGGAAGAAATATAACTAGCGAAACTCCAAAAAGCCCGATCGATATAAAAAACCATCTCTTCAATTTCATGCTAAATCCGAATAAAAAATAACTTAAAACACCAACAATGAGTGGAGTTCCTGCATAAAGCATCTGCGCGATGGAGGCGGTAGTTGTTTTAAGACCGATGACAAATAAGCCTATATTCAAAGTTGGCAGCAATGAGATTAAAAGAAGATGGCGAAAATCTTTGTCAAATTTTGGTTTATGCTTAAAAAATAGAGGAAGTAAGAAAATTGAAGCAATTAGAAATCTAATAAACGAAAAGCTGAAGGGGGGGATTTGTCTGATTGCTATTTTAATAACAGTCGATGCCGCTCCACCAAATATGGATGCAAATAAAATAGCAAGAATAGCCTTCGTTTTATTAGACATATTTATGTATTATATACTTAACTAATATGCCAAACAGAGAAATATTGGAAAAGATTTGCCGATTAGTCAGGTACGATATTTTAACTTCGACGAATGCGGCCGGTTCGGGGCATACTTCATCCAGTCTTTCGGCGGTTGAACTGATGGCGGTTTTATTTTTTGCCGGGTTTTTACGATTCGATAGCGATAATCCAAAAAATATTACGAATGACAGGGTAGTTTTTTCTAAAGGTCATGCCGCTCCCCTGCTTTATTCTTTGTACCAGGCAGCGGGAATAATTTCATATGAAGAAATAATGACTCTAAGAAAATTCGGTTCGAGATTGGAAGGACACCCTATGCCTAGATTTCCTTATGCGGATGTCGCGACCGGATCTTTAGGCCAGGGAATGTCAATCGGATTGGGAATGGCACTGGGAATTAAATTAAAAATTAAAAATGACCCATTCGATAAAACTCAGGGTCATCCTGAGCAAAGTCGAATGGATGAAAAATTAAAAATTGAAAGAACTCCGAAAATATGGGTTTTGTTGGGTGATTCCGAAATGTCAGAGGGTCAAATCTGGGAGGGATTACAAATAGCATCTTACTACAAGTTAAAAAATCTGATAGGGATATTAGACGTTAACAGGTTAGGTCAACGTGGAGAAACGATGTTGGGGTGGGATTTAGAGACTTACGAGCGCCGGATTTCTTCTTTCGGATGGCAAACGATTGTTGTTGACGACGGACACGATATATATAAAGTGTATGAAGCGTTTAAATCAGTTGAAATCAGTCAAGGTCAATCGAATTCAGACTTGGATGGAAAGCCAATGATGATAATTGCAAAGACGGTGAAAGGTAAGGGAGTTTCGTTTTTAGAGAATGCGGAGGGGTGGCATGGGAAGGCACTAACCAAATATCAACTGGATGTAGTGTTGAAAGAGTTGGGAGAGGTTGATTTGAACATAAGAGGTAAGATTATAGCTCCCCAATATCAAACATTAAATATCAAATATCAAAATAACATATCAAAAATTAAAAATAACAATCAACAGTTAATAGCAAATTACACATTAGATGAACTAGTTTCGACTCGTGAAGCATATGGCGATGCTTTGGTGGAGATTGGGAAAATAAATCCGGTTCTGGTTGTTCTGGATGCAGAGGTTTCCAATTCTACCTTAACCGAAAAATTTAAAAATATTTTTCCCGAGAGATTTTTTGAGATGTTTATCGCCGAGCAGAATATGATATCGACCGCTTTGGGTTTGTCTAAAATTGGGTTTATACCATTTGTCTCAACTTTTTCCGCCTTTTTAAGTAGGGCCTTTGATCAAATCCGAATTGCGCAATATTCAGAAGGCAATCTAAAAATAGTTTGTTCCCACGCCGGAGTTTTTGTCGGACCGGACGGCCCCTCACAAGAGGGGTTAGAAGATATCGGCTTAATGAGAAGTATTTTAAACAGCGTAGTGCTTCATCCCAGTGATGCCGTATCGGCTTTTAAACTTACAATGCTGATGGCGAAACAGACAGGTATAAGTTATTTGCGTACCATGCGAGATTCGGTTCCCGTCATTTACCCGGCAGATGAAGAATTCAGTATCGGAGGGTCAAAAATATTAAGGCAGAGCGAGGAGGATAGTGCCGTAATTATTGCGGCGGGAGTTGTGGTGCATGAAGCTTTAAAGGCATATGATTTGTTAGCCAAAGAAAATCTAAAAATTTGTATAGTCGATGCCTACAGTATAAAACCAATAGACTCTATAACAATAAAACAATTAGCAATTAACAATAAACAATTTATTATAGTTGAAGATCATTATCCCTATGGCGGATTGGGAGATGCCGTGAGAGAGGTTTTTGTTAATACTAAAGTATCGGTTCATCACCTCTGTGTGAGAAAAATTCCCCGGTCCGGATCTCCTCAAGATCTTTTGCGCTACGAGGAGATCGATAGCGAGGCCATAGTGAAAAAAATCAGAGAGATATTGTAAAATAACTGGGTATGAAAGTAATAATCCTTTGTGGCGGAATAGGGACGAGGATGAAAGAGGAAACCGAGTTCAAGCCGAAACCAATGGTCTACATCGGCAATAAACCCATCGTCTGGCACATCATGAAGATCTATGCCTCGTACGGATATAATGAATTTATCTTGGCATTGGGATATAAAGGTGATTACATCAAAGATTTTTTTTTAAATCAAAAAGCATTTACTTCGGACTTCACTTTAAATACAAGAAATCATAAAACAAAATTCTTTCTTGAAAACAGATCAGAAATTGACGATTTTAAAATAACCTTTGTCGATACCGGTTTAGAAACGCAGCCGGGTGAAAGAATACTGTTGTGCCGAAATTACATTCCAGATAAAGATAAATATTTTATGGTTACCTATGGAGACGGTGTGGCGGATATCGATGTATCGGCTTTGGTAAAGTTTCATAAAAAGCAAAAAAAAATCGGTACTATTACCGGCATACACCCGAAATTCAAATTCGGAATAGTCAAAATTAAGGAGGATAATATGGTAAGTGAATTCAGTGAAAAACCTATTATGAGTGATTGGGTAAACGGGGGATATATGATATTCGATAAGCGGTTTTTTGAATATCAAAAACCGGGCGAGTTGGAACATGAAGCTTTGAAAAGACTAGCAAAAATAAACCAGCTTTCGCTCTATAAACATACCGGTTTCTGGTACGCAGTTGATACCCATAAAGAGTATGAGGATTTAAATAAAATTTGGGCTACTGGAATTGCACCATGGAAGGTGTGGAAGTGACTCGCATTAACATTAATTGCGAGTCATCCCGAATTTATTTCGGGATCCCAGTAAAACCAGATCCTGAAACAAGTTCAGGATGACAAAAAGCTTATGAATAATTTTATAGATAAAAATATTTTAGTAACAGGCGGGACTGGTTTTGTCGGGTCACATCTGGCGGAAGAGTTGGTAAAACAGAAGGCTAATGTGGTAACTACTTTTATATCGAACTCTCCCCGATCATATTTTTTTACACGGGGATTGCATAAAAAAGTAAAAATGGCGCTTGTCGATATCGAAGATTTTGAAAAAATTTATGACCTGATTGTTAAAAATAATATTGAAATCATTTTTCATTTAGGAGCACAAGCCTTAGTTGAAAGCGCCTATTATAATCCAAAAAGAACTCTATCAACCAATATTATGGGCACGGTAAACATATTAGAAACAGCTAGGTTATATCCCAAGGTTAAGGCAGTCATTGTGGCATCGTCAGATAAAGCCTATGGTAAAGGATTAAATGAAAAGTATAAAGAAACAGACCCCTTGAGAGGAGATCATCCATATGAAGTTTCAAAATCGGCTGCCGATTTAATTGTGACTTCCTATTTTAAAACCTATAAATTACCAGTTGTAACTACTCGTTTTGGAAATATTTACGGCGAAGGTGATCTTAATTTCTCAAGAATTATTCCGGGAATTATGAAATCAGTAGTCAGTAGCCAGGAGTTAGAAATCAGGAGCAACGGTAAGTATGTCAGGGATTATTTATATGTAAAAGACGTTGTTAGCGGTTATCTCTTGTTAGCTAATAACATTGAAGCAGCAAAAGGGCAGGCTTTTAACTTCGGATCCGACGAGACGCTGAGTGTAGTTGAAGTAATTAAAATATGTGAAAAAGTTTTAAAAAAGAAAGTTAAATACAGAATTCTGAATACGGCTAAAAATGAAATTCCTTTTCAATCGCTGGATTTTTCCAAAGTCAAAAAGACTTTGGGTTGGAATCCAAGATACGGAATAAAAAAAGAAATCATTAAAATAAAAAAATGGTATGAAAATATTTTAGAATGAGAAAGATTCCTTCGTCGATGGCGTCCCAACATCCGGATAATGCCTCCGTTCCTTTCTGGAGTAAAAACTCATTTATTTCCAATTCCGACGAAATTAAAGAAAGTTTCATTTGTTTTTCAGATCTTGGTATCGATGAATATATCTGGGATTGGGAGGGAAAGTTTGTTGATGAGGCGGTGGTCGACAAGTTACTGCATGATTACTATAACTATTTTTCCAGATACCCGTTAGGGAAAGAAAAATTTCTTACTTTCCGTATTCCTAATCCAAGGGTTGAGAAACAATTCAGACTGGCCCGTGCGTTTATGGTGGCGATAACCAACAGTCAGTTAATGCAAAATTTGGGATTCGAGGATTACCCGATTTTTGAGATGATCCTGCCGCTTACCGAGTCTGCCGAAGAATTAATAAATATTCAGGAAGCATTCAGACAGTTAGTCAATAATAATCATCCGCTCCTCAAGATGAAAGATTCGATTCAACAAATTGAATTAATTCCTCTAGTCGAGCAAGTAGACAAAATTATGAACACCGGTCAGATGATTAAGAAATATATTACTTTACATAAAAAAGTATTTGGGAAAAAACCATCATACCTGCGTCCGTTTTTGGCAAGGAGTGATCCTGCGCTTAATTCGGGATTGGTGCCGACCATGTTGGCGATAAAAGTAGCCCTTTCGGATATTTCTAGGATTCAGGAGAATGAAGAAATCAAGCTTTATCCAATATTAGGAACCGGAAGCCTGCCCTTCAGAGGCGGCGTGACTCCCGATCTGATCAGTCAAACTATTAAGGAATATTCCGGAGCCTCAACCTTAGTTATTCAGAGCGGTTTCCGATATGACTACCCAAAAAGCAAGGTGAAACAGGCAATTAAACTGCTCAAAACTAAACTGCAGAAAACTAAAGCCGAGACCCTCAATAATAAGGAAGTCACAGCCATACAAAAAATAATTCCTTTGTTTGAATATTCTTATAAAAAAACGGTTGAGAAGCTTGCGCCAATGATAAATAAATTAGCCCCTGAATTTCCTAACAGGCGTGAACGAATGCAGCAAATCGGACTATTCGGTTATTCCCGATCGGTCGGATCGGTTAAACTTCCCCGAGCTATTACTTTTACCGGTTTATTGTACTCTTTGGGTATTCCCCCCGAAATTATTGCAACCGGAAGAGGTATCCGTGCTGCTCAAAAACAGAGATTATGGCCTGAAGTTTCACACATGTATAAAAATTTAAAAAATGATTTAATCAGAGCAGGTTATTTTTTGAATAAAGCAAATATCGAAAAATTGGCCAAAAAGATTAAGGTTATGGAAGAAATTAAAGATGACATAAATGTACTGGAAGAAACTTTTTCTATAGAATTAGGTCCAAAGAACAGTTTACATCTGGAGCATCATGATTTAGCCAATAAAGTCAGAGAACGATTAATGAGTAAGAAGAAATTGAGCAATCTTATCACCCGTGGCGGATTAATCCGTAAGAGTTTAGGTTAACTTTAACTTTAAAACTGCTTTTGCAACTTTTGCTATATTTTTAATTGATATCCCCCCGAAATTAATTCGACTATTGGAAAGAATATAGATTGCATATTTTTCTCTTAGTCTGCTAATTTGGCCGGGTGTAAGAAAAAGCATTCCAAACAGACCGCGACACTCTTTAAGAAAGTCAAATTTACCGGCTGATTCTTTTATAAAAATACCGCGCCTCTTGTTGAGATCCGCGAGCATATAGGACAGATCAATTTTCCAATTATCCGACAATTCCTTGCTGGACAATATTGTTTTTACTATTTGTTCACCGAAGGCGGCCGGGTTTGAATTAACCAATCTAAAAGTATTCTGTAATATTTTTTCGGCGATCTCTTTTTCTTGATTAGAATTTAGGGTAATAAATAAGGCGCCGGTTCTGTGTTGATAAAGCGTCATATTTTTTGAGTAAGAGACGGCGAATGAAGTTGGAATTCTTTTCCCGATAAAATGACGTATGCAAAAACTATCGGAGACGATATCGTTTCCCAATCCCAGATAAGCGTAATCGAATAAAATGCTTTGTTTTTTCTCACTGCTAATTTCAGCTAAAACTTTCCATTGATTATTATCGGGGTTTATACCGGAAGGATTATGCGTAGGGCCACCCTGGTATAGAACATAGGCTTCAGGATTTTTAAGCAGGATTTCTTTAAGAGCGGCGAAATTAAATTGCTTCTCTTTTGTAAAATGCGGATAGCGGATTACGGAAAATCCGAAATACTCAAACATTCTGATATGATTTTCCCAGGTAGGATTTGCTATGATAATCTTTGGTTTTTTATCGACTTCCTTGATAAATCTGGCCCACATATAGATTGCATTTGTCCCTCCGATTGTTCCTTGTTTGGCAATATACCGGTTATTTTCCTTGAAAAGAGAATTGCCTAATGCAAGTTTTGCGGTTTGCTCCAAGAAAGCCGGGTCGCCGGATAAGGGTAGATAATTAAAATTATTAAATTTAAGACGATTAGCTGTTTTTTTAACCGTCGGTAAAATATAGGGTGTACCTTTATTTTCGAGATACACACCGATTCCTCCGTTTATTTTATGCTGTCTGCGATCCGATTCAAATTCGGCTTTAAGTTTAAATATTTCGTCCTCTTGGATTAAAGGAAACTTCATATTTCGATTGCACTCAATATGACTCTGAGCTTGTCGAATGAGTCATTTGTAAATTTTAATTAATTTTTTAGTTCTATGATCGTTAAGAATATTTTCAATTACATATGGCGGTCTGCCTTTTACTTCTTCAAAGATTATCTGAATATATTTTCCAACGATACTGATCGAAAGCATTTGAATACCGCCGAAAAAAACGATTGCTAACATCAGCGGAATCTGGGCTCTTAAAGGATTTCCAAAAAATATAACTATAAAAAGATACCCCAGTAAAAATAAGAAAGAAATAATAACGGATATAAAGCCAAAAGTCGTCATAATATCCAGTGGAACAAAGGAAAATCCTAAAATTCCTCTTTGGGCATCCCGAATATAATCAAGAAGACTATTTTTTGTCTTACCGAATTTTCTTTTTCTCCGTTCATATTCGATATAAGCTGTTTTGAAGCCTGTCCAGGCGCGCAGCCCGCGAAAAAAGCGATTACGTTCGGGCAAAGCAATAATAACGTCCAGGACTTTACGGTCAATTAAGCAGAATGTGCCGGCGTTGAGAGGCATATCAATGTTGGCCAATTTTTTTAAAATAATATAAAAAGTTTTTCTGACGGTTTTCATTAAGAAGGTGTCGTTGATTATATTCCTTATTCCGACAACAATCAGATTTCCCTTTTCCCACTGTTTAATAAATTTTGGAATAACAGAGGGATGATCCTGAAGATCGCAGTCAACGATGGTGAGAATGTCACCGATAGCTTGTTTCATTGCCGCGTGGGAGGAATATTCAGAAGTAAAATTTCGGGATAAAAAAATCGCAGTAACTTTATTGTCCTTGCGTGTGATTTTTTTTATTATTTCCCGGGATCGATCCGAACTATAATTGTCAACAAAAATAATTTCATAATCATATACGGGTATAGCTGCAAGCATTTTCCTTATTTCCCTGTAGGCATACTCGACATTTTCTTCTTCGTTGTAAGTTGGAACAACAATCGAAAGTATTTTTTTTCTCACAGATTTATCTTGTAGATGCGGGACATCAACATCTCAATCCGGTTGTCATCTTCAAGATAGATATTAGTATAATATCTTTTTTTGTTCTGCAGCCATAAAAGTTCAAAGAGGTTTGCCTTAATTATGCCTTCTTCCATGCTTTCCGCGCTTGAGGATTCACTGGTCGAGAAGACTATTTTTCTTGTCTCATAGCGATCCAGTAATTTTTTAGTTATAAGCTTTTTAATAAAAGGAATTGCTTCTTTTGCTATGCCTCCCCCCATGACAGTGTTTAGTTTTTTCTTTTTGGCTTTGCTGAATATATCTTCAACTATTTTATAAACCTTATCAGAGTTTATTTCATTTCTTTTTAATCCAAGTGACCCGGAAAAATCTACCCTGCCGACACTAATTGTATTGACAGTGTTAGTCTGATCAACGGCTAAAATTGCGTCCACGTTTTTATATCCTTGGTTTGTTTCAATCATTGCAACTATCCGCATTTCTTCTCTTTCGGATTTACTGACATAATTTTCAACCATGGCAATATATTTTTTAAGGGCGTAGGCACTTTCAATCATCGGGGCAACGATGCCTTCAATACCAATCTTTTGTGCCTCAAACAGGTCGGTAACTGCTTCGGCGCCCCCAAGCTTTAGGACAATGCCCAGTCCGGCTTGATCGGAAACGTCTTTGAGGCGCATGAGTTCGTGAAGACGCGACCCTTCCGCCTCAAATTCGGCTTTTATGGCAACTACTGAATAGTGTTTCTTCAGATCTTTAAGGAGTTCAACCATTTTGTGCTCGATGGTGTTCATTGGAGTTGATAGTTTGCATTTTTGCAGAATAGTTTGCTGAAGTCAATATAAATAAAGCTATAGAAAGGATGTAAATCAGATCAGATAAGGACTTATTAGACTAATAAATTCCCTATAGTTATTCTTAAATTCGTCCACTGAAAAGTCGGTTGTCTTTGTCAAGCTGAAGTTTTTAGCGGGATAGACTAAGGGTAAGTTGTACGAAACTCTTTTTTTATCTTTTTTATATTTCCCCAAAATAAAATCATAAGCAAAAAATACTTTTCTCAATTTAATCCGGCTATTTAGAATACAGGGAAAAAGTAACTGACTGTTCAGGTAATCGAAAGTTTTACGCGTGATTAACCGGCGGTTTAGAGCGGCTAAATTAGCAAAAATAATCCCGATAATTACGGCAATTCCATGCGGGATGTCGAAATTTGAGCAGGATTCCAAAGCATGGCCTAACTCATGTCCGTAATTTAAAAGGTTTCTTTTTCCCTGATCAAATTCATCCCCCAACATATAATCCAGCTTTATCTTCAGGCTTTCCTTAATGATTTTAGTTATTTTATTTTTATTTTTTCTTTGGCTTAATATATTGATTTTTCTGACTGAATCTTTTAAAGTTTTTAAGGGATTTTTTCGCATCAGATAGAATTTAACTATTTCCCCTACCCCGCTCCAATAATATTCGTTTGGTAAAGAATCCAAAAAATTAACGTTAATATAAATCTCCGATGGGGGATAAAAACTGCCCAGTACATTTTTGTAAGACTTAAAATTAAGTGAAGTTTTTAAACCGATTGAGCTGTCTGCCATTCCCAAAAGTGTGGTTGAGACAAGAATCCAGTTTATACCCCGATAAAGTGTTGAAGCTACGAAACCGGTAACATCCTGGTTAATGCCGCCGCCAAAAGAAATAAGGGTCGCATTTTTTTTGCCTTCGAGGTCTAAAAATTTTTCGTAGATCAAAGCGGCAGTTTCTAAAGTTTTTCTTTCTTCGTCAAATTTTATAATGATTAGTTTATCTTTGGGAAATTTATCAAAGATCTTTTTTTTATAAATCTTATAGACATTTTCTCCTACGACTACTTTATAATAAGGCAGTTTTAAAAAGTTGTCTACAAATGTAAAGTCGTTGACAAATTTAACAGAATATTCTTTTAATACGGTTTTAATTTTAAGGTCTTTCATAAATTACATTTTTCATTCCCACGAAGGCGGGCTATAGTCCCTTTAGGGAAATCCAGACTGGATCCCCGATTAGATCGGGGATGACACAAGAATTATCTGCACGTATATCCTCCGTCAATTAAGATGTTGGTTCCTGTGATATATGAGTTTTTGTCGGAAATCAAGTAAGAAACAAGTTCGGCGATTTCTTCGGGTTCAGCCAGTCGGCCAAGCGGAACATCTTTGGCTAAAGCTGCAAGCTTTTCCGGAGGATTCCTCAATACCAGGTCGGTTTTAACAAATCCCGGACAGACTGAATTAACCAGAATATTATACGGTCCTAATTCCAAAGCCAGGGTTTTTGTTACGCCGTTCAGACCGTGTTTACTGGCAACGTAAGGTGTTTGTTTCCCCCTGGCAACAACTCCGAACATCGATGAGATATTTACTATTCTCCCCCACTTTTGTTGTTTCATGTAAGGGACAAAAGCACGGATTAGACTAATTGGACTAATTAGATTTATTCGAAGAGTTTCTTCCAAGTTTTTATCCTCAAGTTCATCGATCCATTGGGGTAGATTAATTCCGGCGTTATTTATAAGAATGTCGACTTTTAATTTTTTGTTCACTTCAGTTAAACGTTTAATTGAAGTCGGATCACTGAGATCAAGTTCTTTTCTTGAGGGAGTAATTATTTTGTACCCTTGTTTATTTAGTTTTTTAAAGATAGCTTTACCGATTCCGCGGGAGGCGCCGGTTAAAAATACAGTTTTTGATTTTTTCATAAACTTATATGTCATGCTGAATTTATTTCAGCATCTGTTTTTCACAAATCAGATCCTGAACCGAGTTCAGGATGACAATATTACTTATATAAACTTTTATGGATATTTAAAAATTTGATATGCGAATCCTGTTTGATTTTATTATTTTCATTTAAATGCATCCGATTCTTATACCAATTATACAATTCTTTTATCGTATCTCTGTGCGGAGTGAATTTAAATCCGGTTAATTCTTTTAACAATCTGTTATTACTGGCGGTGTATTCATTATTCAAGCCTTTGTTTAAGATTTTTATTTCGGATTTGAATTCGCCAACCGAATTGATCAGTTTTGCAATTGAAAGAAGATCTATTTTTTTTCCTGAAGTCAAATTAAAAATTTTATATTTTGGTTTGTGAGAAATAAAATACCCGACAATTTTAACCAGGTCATTAATATAAAGATAATCAAAAACGACATTTTGATTTATTACGATGGGCATTTTTAACAGATTTTTGATGATTGAATTGGAAATAAAACGATAAAGATAGTCTTCGTATTTACCGTAAATTCCAAATATTACCAGATCATAAATATTTTGGGAGTTTTCAGAATATTTTGCGCAAACATATTTATAAAAACCGTATTCATCCATTGGAATTTTTTTATCAAAATCTTCTTCTTTCACGGATTTTAAAGGTCTGTTTTTGTCGTACTCAAGACCCGATCCAAAATGGATGATTTTGTCTACTAATTTCGAATTTCTGGTGATATTAAAAAATATTCTTAAATTAGAGTAGACTATATCTTTGATTTCCAGATCTTCTTTTCCACCCCCGATCAGTGCGCAATGTAAAATAACATTAATTTTATTTTTAAGAATATAAATTCTGACTTTATCCGCATCAAGAAGATTAAGTTGCTTATGGGATGGAGCAAAAACCGTAAATTTTTTCTGCAAATATTCCTTTAGATTTCTGCCAATAAATCCGGAACTTCCAGTGATGAATATTTTTTTGACTTTTAGTCTTTCCATAGAGGAATTAACATGTTTTTTTTGAATTCATCTCTCGGCAAAAAGGGACCCATATCTTCCAGGGGTGGTGAGACAAATTGGCCGTTGGGGAGTTTTTGCGCCATAAGTTTCGGGGTAAGAACTGTATCCCTGGTTGAATTGATCTCGCAAAAAACCGGACCGGGAGTTTTTAAGACTTTTTTAATTCCTTTTACCATATCGGAATGATTTTTGATTTTCACTGTTTTAAAACCATAAACTTTCGCAAGTTTAATAAAATCTACAGTCGGAACGCCGGATTCCGTGTTAGAGCCGACAAATTTTCCGCCGAAAAGCCCTCTCTGGGTATTCATGATAGATAAATAGCCGCCGTTATTATATAAGAACAACTTAATCGGTAGTTTATAGTGAGCCATTATTCCCAATTCGTGAAGATTCAGTTGCAGACTTCCGTCTCCTTCAAAACAGATAATTCTTTTCTTTTTATTGGCGGCAAATGCAACTCCGATTGCTGCCGGTAGCCCATAACCCATCTGGGCGGTACCGTTATTAAGAATAATTCTCTGTCCGGATTTTACATGAAAAGCCTGATACATGCAGTTTAATGGTCCTACCCCATCGGAAACCACAATTAATTCATTTGGTTTAAGATATTTTCCGACAGTTTCAATAAAACAATACGGGTTAACTGCTTTTTTTTCTTTCCAATAGCCTTTCAAGACAATAGGATACTCTTTATTTAGATCTCTACCGTATTTAAGCCAGTCAGCAATTTTTAAGCGTAAAGAATTTTTATTTAACTGTTTTAACATTTCTGCAATAAATTGTTTTGCGTCAAAATTAACCGGTAAGTCAACTGATAAAATCGGTTTTTTAATTTCTTGTATGTCAATATCAACCATAATCTTGTAGGCATTTCTAGCAAAAGCTTTGTAAGTAAACCCAATGGTTCGGATATCAAATCTGGCCCCGATCGATATAAGCAGGTCGCTGTTTTGCAGAATAAAGTTAGCCGCTCTTTGACCAAAGGCGTGTCCCCTGCCAAAAAAATACGGATGATCAGAGGGAAGAAGATCGTAACCTGCATAACTGGTAAGAACCGGAATTTTAAGAAGATTTACAAGTTTAAGCAATTCTTTTTCAGCTCCGGCAAGTCTTATTCCATTCCCCACATACAAAACTGGTCTTTTTGAGTTTTTTAATTTATCTAAAGTATTGCCGACAAGTTTTTTGATAAGTTTTTTTTCTGTTTGATAACCCGGTTTTATTTCTTTTGGATTAAATTTTTTTAAATCTTTCTGAAAGATAAACCATCCCTGGACATCGAGCGGAATATCAATCCAAACCGGACCAGGTCTGCCGTTTTTTGCCAGATAAGCGGCTTTTTGCAGGTGGTAAAGGATTTCGTCAGGTTCAGTAACTGTTACCGCATATTTTGTCAGAGGTTCGACAATATCGACGATGTTTACCTCCTGGTCGCCGAACTGTCTGGCAAACTTCCCTGCTCCGATTGTATTTCTTCTGACCTGGCCGGAGATTACGATTACTGGAATCGAGTCCTGATAAGCACCGAGCACTCCGGTTATGGCGTTTGTGCCGCCCGGTCCTGTGGTTACCAGGCAAGCTCCCAATCCGTGAATTCTGGCATATCCCTCAGCGGCTGTCGAGCAGGCCTGTTCGTGATGATTGCAGACGTATTTTAATTTTTTAGCTTTACCTACAGAGTCGATGAGATGAATATTTCCGCCTCCGGAAATTAGAAAAATATGGGTAAGACCCAGATCTTCAAGAAATTTAATTACCAGATCGGAAACTTTAATTTTTTTTGACATTATCTATATTTTTTCAAATTCAGTTTTTTAAAATCATTTCCCAGTATTGAACATTTTAACGCCGCGATTTTATTGGCAAAAGTTAATTTTTTCTTAAGATTCCAATTTTTTAAAACCCCGTAAACAAATGCGCCATAGTATACATCCCCTGCTCCATTAGTGTCAACTACACGTACCTGATTGATTCGTGGTTCGTAAACTATTGATTTTCCATCGGTTGCCATTGAACCTTTGGGACCCAAAGTTAAGACAACTATTTTTTTATTAAGCATCCACAGTTCTTTCAAAGCGTGTTCGGGGTTAGATTTATTTTTTAAATGATTGATAAATCCGAGAGGAGCGATAAAAATATCCGCCAATTGGATCATTTTAAGTGTAAATGAATTATATTTATCCGAAGGGTCATATGCCACTTTTACTTTATGTTTTTTTGCCCAATTTATAGCTTTTATTTGCTCGTTATCTACATTCCGGTCGAGAACTAATATTTTAGAGTTTTGAATCGTAAATTTATGAAATGGGGAAAACTCTGCTAAAACTTTAAGATGATTCTTTTTTTTAAATATTGTTCTTGATTGGGTTTTTTTGGCTATCACGACAAAATGTACTGAGCTTTCAGATGAGTCTTCCCTAAGATTTTGTATGTTAATATTATTTTTGATAAAAGTTTGTTTAATGAATTGCCCATAATGATCATTACCTACAGAACTGATGATTGATGTTTTACAACCTAAATGAGACAGCGTCAGAAGAGCATTGACAACCGGACTACCGACAAATTGCTTAAATGAAGTGATATCTTTTTTAGTATTTTCTTTTGGCAATTGATTTACAATCCCGATTAAATCAACGCAGCAGTTTCCCAGACCGGTAACATCAAACATAATAATTAAACTAAATTTCAGTAGCATTATATATAATACTTCTAATGAAAAAAATCAAATTTGTCCCGGGAGAAAGTTATGTCCGGGTTTCGGGTAAAGTTTTCGATGAAGAAGAAATTGATAATGCTATTAAAGTTGCAAAAGACGGATGGTGGACGGAGGGAGAGTTTGCTAAAAAATTCGAAAACGATTTTAAAAAGTTCATGGGAGTCAGGTATGTTTCCTTGGTTAACTCTGGATCATCGGCAAATCTAGCGGCATTGGCCGCGTTGACTTCAAAAAAATTCGGTGATAGAAGGTTAAAACCTGGTGACGAGTTTATCACATCGGCGGTAGCTTTTCCCACTACAGTCAATCCGGGAATTATATATGGTTTGACGCCGGTTTTTATCGATTCTGACATTGATACTTTAAACGCAAATATTAGTCAACTTGAAAAAGCCATCACAAAAAAAACAAAGTTAATTATGATGGCACATACTTTAGGTAAGCCGTTTTCAATTGATAAAGTAATAAACTTAATAAAGAAACACAATCTTTGGTTGATCGAAGACTGCTGTGATGCTCTAGGTACTAAATATGCTGGAAAATTGGTGGGAACTTTTGGACATATTGCTACCTTCAGTTTTTATCCGGCTCACCAGATTACCATGGGCGAAGGCGGAGCTGTGATTACAAATAATCCCCTTATACATATGGCGATACGACAGTTCAGGGATTGGGGTAGGGATTGCTGGTGCGATACCGGACACGACGATACCTGCCGGAGAAGATTTGGCTGGAAGCTGGGTGATCTGCCCTACGGTTACGATCATAAATATATCTACTCGCAGATCGGGTATAACCTAAAGCTGACGGACTTTCAGGCGGCAATCGGGGTTGCGCAACTTAAGAAACTCCCCGACTTCATAAAAAAAAGAAAAGAAAATTATAAAAAATATTATGAATTTTTTAAGAAATATGCAAAATATTTTATCCTGATGAAAAAGTCAGTAAAAGAAGATGTTTGCTGGTTTGGCTTTCCTTTGGTTGTGAGGAAAAAAGCACCTTTTACCAGAAATAAGCTTACCGAATTTTTGGAAAAAAATAATATCGGTACCAGAAATGTTTTTTCCGGAAACTTACTAAAACACCCGGCTTATAAAGATATTAAGTATAAAACCGCAGGGAGTTTAAATAATACCGACTATGTAATGAATAGTGCATTTTGGTTGGGAGTTTTTCCTGAAATAAATGATGATAGAATAGAATATGTACGGAATAAAATTTTGGAATTTTTAAAAGCTTATGAAAAGTAAAATTTTGATAACCGGGGCGGGTGGATATATCGGGTCGGTGGCGGCATATTTATTTTTACAAAAAGGATACGAGGTGCTGGCGGTTGACAATTTCTCAACCGGCTACAGACAACCGCTGGAATTGCTAAAAAACAAATTCGGTGAAAATAAACTCAGGATTTATGAAATCGATTTACAAAATGATTTGGGCAAATTATTTAAAAACGAAAAAGATATTTCGGCTGTTCTTCATTATGCTGCTTCTTGTATTGTAGACGAATCGATGAATAAACCGGAAAAGTATTTTAAAAATAATATTCTTGGTACTTTAAATCTTTTGGAGAGTATGACCGCTAATAATATATTAAATTTTGTCTTTTCCTCGACTGCGGCTGTCTATGGTGAGGCTAAAAAAATACCCGTTGAGGAAAATCATCCA
>MGAG01000003.1:1970-5956 GCA_001789645.1 Candidatus Roizmanbacteria bacterium RIFCSPLOWO2_01_FULL_37_12 | reverse complement strand
GTAAATGTCTATGGCGAATCAAAACTGATTGCGGAAAAAATAATCCAATGGTATGGGAAAGTTAAAGGAGTTAAATATTGCATCTTAAGATATTTTAATGTCTGCGCGGCTTCTGACGACGGATTGATCGGTGATTCCAAAAAACCCTCAAGTCTGCTTGTGCAAAATTCTGTAAGAGGTGCATTGGGTATTGCGCCTTTTTATTTGACCTGTCCCGAAGTGGATACGCCGGATCAGACTCCGATAAGAGATTATGTTAATGTTGTCGATTTGAATGAGGCTCACTTTGTTGCTCTTGATTATCTAATGAAGGGTGGAAAAAGTGAAATAATCAATCTGGGAACCGGTACCGGTAATTCGGTGCTGGAAATAGTTAATCAAGTACAGGAAATAACCGGTAAAAAATTTGAAATTAAAAAAACCACACCTCGGAAAGGCGATCCGGCGAGAATTGTAGCTTCAATCGAAAAAGCCAAAAAAGTTTTAGGCTGGAAACCAAGAAGATTAATTGCAGACAGTGTAAAATCCCTCGTCAAATGGTACGGTCCTCACCCCCAGGGATGGGAAAAATAATTTGCTTTAATAGATTAATTAATTAAAGTAACTTACTATTATGTTAAGAGGCAAAATTAGTTCAATTTTTTTGGATGTTGACGGAACGCTATCTGATGATATATCGTGGTTAAAAATTACGGAAAGTTTGGGGGCCTCTAAGGAAAAACATATTTCTCTCTTTGAGAAGTTAAAACGAGGTCAAATAAATTATGAAGATGCAAAAATTAAATTAATAAATTTGTGGCAGAAAACAGGAAATGCAAATCAAAAATTTATGGAAAAAACTTATCGTTCCTGGAACTTAAGGCAAGACGCTAATGAGATAATCGATTATCTTAAAAAAAATTATTTAGTTTGTTTAATTTCAGGGGCTACTGATTTATATGTTCAGACAGTCGCAGAAAAGTTAGGTGTTCCAGACTGGTTTGCAAATACCGAACTTATTTTTGATTCTAAAGGTAATCTGATTGATTTCATTTATTTTCAAAATCAAGCTGAAAAAAAACATGAGCAATTCAAAGAGTATATAAAAAAATATAAAATATCTCAGTCAAAATGTGCAGTAATTGGAGACGGTGACAGTGATATAGTTTTATTCAAGGAATTAAAATATGGTATAGAAGTTAACGAGTTTCCGCATAGTGAGTTACAAAAGCTGGCATGGAAGTCTGTCAGGAAACTAATTGATTTAAAAGAAATTTTTTAGGATATACTTCTTATAGAGTATGAATTCGTACCAGGATCGAAGTAAACCTGCAAGGATTCCACGCCAGCTGTCACGGATGCCAAGGTGCCAGATTGTCCAGCGGAGGAAGATATAAGCTGGCAAAACTAACATTTTTAATAAAGCCAGGTGTAAGCTGTCATTTATTTCCTTGATCTGAACATCGGTATAGGAATTAAATTTGCGAAATATAGTTTTTAGATCTGGATGAGAGTAATGTAAAATTGAGTTTTTTAGATAACCAATTTCGCCTTTAACTTTGAATAGTTCATGTACTTCTACAATCGGATCATATCTGGCGAACTGCGGACGGAATAGTCTAACTAAGCGGTCATAAGCCCAATCCCCGCCTTTTAGAAAAGCTCCTAGGAAAAAAGGTTTGCGGGGAATACCGAAAGCAACAATTTCCTTATACCTAAAAAAAGTAGATTCTGTCACTCGCGATCCCTTCTCTACTGCGAGGCTCGGCACTTCATACCTGCCATCCGCTTCTCGCAGAGTCACCTCGCTCGTGACACCTACTTTTTTTTCATTTCCGCCAACTTTTGTTAAAAGAAATATAATTTCATTTTTTAATCCATCGCTTACAACTTCATCAGCATCCACTCTTAAAATCCAATCAGTATTGCAGTTATCGATTACCCAATTAATATTTTTCTGAACCGCTCTAAAGTCATCTTTTTTAGAAAAGTTTTTTTTGATGACTTCGGCACCCAGTTTTTTGGCGATTTCTCCGGTTTTGTCATTACCCATCCATATCACGATTACTCTATCGCAAAAGTCCAGGCTTTTTATACAGCGGGTAATATTTTTCTCTTCATTTTTCGCCGGAATAACAGCTGTTATTGTTTGTACCATGTAGGATTTATCCAAAAATTAAGAATAACAATACCAATATATAATATCAGGTAAGAGAGAATAAATGGCATTTTGCTTTTATATTCTTCAATTCCTCTAAGAAAAAAATAACCAAAAGGCACCACTAAGCTCACCAGGAATGAACCTTTGACTGTCGAATAAAGCGGAATTTTGAGATTATAAAGAATATAAGAAATAAAAAGAAATAACGGATAAATAATAAAAAGTAAATTATTAACTGAAATGTTTTTTATTTCCTTGAAGTATCCAAAGACCGAAATAAAAAAAATAGGTATGGTGAAAACCATCAGCAGGATTCCTTTTTTTGAATATTCTTGAACCGGTAAAAGAACATTATGACCATCATAAAACCAAGAAAAATAAGTTCCGGGTAACAAAGAGTAATGGTGAGATTTGTAAAGATCCATTTTTGAAAAACCGGTAAGATCAGTGAAGAATTTTAGATTCCTGCCGGTGGGTTTTTGTCGGTCTTGAAACCGGGGAAAGTCAACAGATGAGATAAAGGGATTTTTATACAAAATCAGATTTCTACCATAAAACCAACCCGAGATTAATATGGCAACAGACAATGGAAGTATTAATAATTTTAAGGCATTAATTAATTTTTTTCTCTGTGGCCAAAATTCGCTTAAACATATAGATAAAAGTAAGACAAAAGCTGTAGCTTTTGCCAACAAAGAAAGACCTATTAATATTCCTAAAAATATTTTTGAGTTTTGCTTTAAATTGTTTATGTTTAGTAAATAATAAATTAAAGTTAAACTAATCATCACTCCGGAAAAAAACTCGTTACTTATAGTCGGGGTTAGATATAAAACAACAGGCAATGATGTAATAATTACAGCCCCTAAATAAGCGAGGCTCGAATCTTTAAAGACTTTTTTATAAAAATAATAAGAAAAGATGGTTAAAATTATCCAAGTTATAAAGCCGATTAACTTTACCTGCGTTGTATTGGGAAAAATTGAGGCAATTAAATAGTAAAGCGGAGGTTGGTATAACTCCCAACCTTCAGACGGTAAAGGGATTCTTTTTTCCGTTTTAATGAAGGAAATATAGTCTCGATGATTTAAGGCGTCGAAACCTCTTGAAGTCGGAAAAGACAGAAGATTATGAATTTGAAGAATGCAGACGGTGACTAATAATAAAAGAAAAATCTTATTCATTTTTTCGGATGATTGCTTTATAAATTCCACTACTAATTACCTGATCCTTTTCTCTTTTTTTAAACTTATTTTTTCCGGTGACTATAACCTTTAGATCCGGTTTCTTATTAGATATATCCTGTTGATATATCCAGCCGAACATCTCGTCTGCCTGGCTGTTAGCAGGTTTTTTGCCATACGCTTCAAAAAGATAGCGCCAGCCGCCGAAATAAAGATATTTTTCGGACGTATCCATTCGAAAGCTTTTTTTACCCACAAGCTGCAAAGATTTTTTAATCAAAGATTTTTTTGCCAGTAATCCTGAATCGGTCTTCCAACCAAGTACCGTTGTAAAAGCGACTACAACATAAATTACAAATAAAATTAAAAGTATTCCCGTATTAATCTTTTTCAGATATTTGGCCAGAAATAATGAAAATAGAGGGATAAAACCTAAAAGATAATAACTATTAAATTTCGCTCCGACCGATTTCGTCTGTAAAAGTCTTAAGGGGGTTTTAAGATTGTCGAAGTTATGAACAAAATCATAGACTATAAGCGGAGAATAAATTACAAAAAATATGACCAGGGAAACTAAAAAAATAAAAGGCCGAGGTCTGCGTTTGACTTCGAATAAACGTTTAATCGAAGTAATTATAATAATAGGTAAATATAACAACAAG
>MGAG01000003.1:0-1964 GCA_001789645.1 Candidatus Roizmanbacteria bacterium RIFCSPLOWO2_01_FULL_37_12 | reverse complement strand
TGGATATGGAATGATATACCCAAAAGTAATGCAAGTAAAATATACCAGTAATCATTTTTAGTAGATTTTATTAGACCGTAAAATATAAGAATTGAAATTAAAGGAACCAAGGTAGAATTCCAGAATCTACGATCATAAATCAGCACAAAAGGCAGAAAAGAATATACAGAAGTTGCAATCAATCCTGCCTTTTTATCAAGCAGATTTTTTGTTACAAAATACAGGGTGATAAGAGTAATCATCGCAATGACCGAAGCCGAATAACCTAAGATTACCGGATCAAGTTTACCAATCCATAATAATAAGGCGTGCAGGTAAACAAGACCTGGTCCTATATAAAAACCTGTATTAGCCGCACTTAATCCGATCCAGATCGGGTGAAAATCTTTTATGATGCTCAGAGCCAAAAGAGACTGGTATTCTTCGTCAATATCGAAAAAAAAAAGTTCGGGAATCTTCCAGAAGCGAAGAATGAAACTTAAAGTAAAAATTATAATTATAAACCAGTTTGACTTAATAAAATTTTTCATAGAAGAAATTTATTAGATTCTGTCTCGAATTCCCTCCTACGAGTGCTCGAACCATCCATCTGCTGATGCAGAGGATGGAAAAATTCTGCGCGCTCGCAGGAGTCCTTCCTTCTCGCCACCTAATAAATTTTTAATTACTAAAAATATAAGCATAAAAGACACCTTCATTAAATTCGGAAATAATTTTTTCCTCCACTTTAGTTTGGTATTCCGATATTATTATTCTAAGAGCCGGTTTCTCGTTTGAAATTTCATCCCTATAGATCCAGCCGAAGAATTCATCAGCGTGGCTTTGGGAAGGGGTTTGACCGTAGGCTTTAAATAAATATCTCCACCCTCCGGCAGAGTGATATTTGCGTTTGTCCAAAGTTGTGGTTTCCAAGTAAAAGGAATCATTTCTGACTGTTTTCATTACTTTTTGAATTAATTTTTTTCTTGTTGTAAGTCCGAATTGTTCCTGTTTGAGCGTTACTAAGGAATACAAATTGATCAGAACAAAAATTAACATTATCACAATTCCTGTTCTTGCCGGTATACTTTCCAAAAATAAACCGATATTAATTGCAAAAAGTGTCAGAAATCCCAGCAGATAATAGGCAACTACTCCACCCGGATAGAAAAGATAAACGGCTAGAAACGAGATAAAAGTTAAAGCCAATATCCGGTTAAGCGGAATGGATAAGGATTTAAATAAAAACCAAAGCAAAATAATTAAAGAAAAGATGCTCAATGGCAAAAATGTTGGCGTTATATTGCCGTGTATTCCTAACTGAATTTCGTCCTGGATATTGCTTAATGGCCTGATGAACCAGATCCGGGAGAACGTATTCATAAGTTGGGAAAACGAAGATGTCAAATTAATCTGATTATTTTGTTCTAAAAACTTATTTACCAACCTGACCGGCATTAACATATTATCGAAGTTATGATTCAGATCAAAAATTAAAAGAGGAAAGGTTGTTAAAAGAAAAGCGAGAACAGATAAGAGATATACGAAGGGTGTTATTTTTTTACGAGATAACCAGACAATGTAAATAACTGCTGGCCAAAAAGCCAAAAGCGACAGATGAATATGGAGTGAAAGACCGATAAATGCACTGACCAATATGAGCCATTTCCGGTTCTCTGTCGTTTTATACAGAAGAAAGATCATCCAGATTGAAAAAAAAGCAATGGGTGTTGCGCTCCAGTATCTTCTGTCAAAAAAATTTAAAAAAAGGGAACCGGTATAAAATGCCGTTGCATATAGCGCAGTCTTATGCGAAAAAATATTTTTAGTCACGTAATAAATACTTAATGTTGTTATGACTCCAAGCGCCGATCCGAAAAACGCCAGAATTATAGGGTCTTTAGTAATAAATAACAAAATTGCGGTAAGATAAGTAACTCCCGGACCAAGATAATAATTGACATTGGAGGCGCTTACTCCCGTCC
>MGAG01000002.1:80219-88123 GCA_001789645.1 Candidatus Roizmanbacteria bacterium RIFCSPLOWO2_01_FULL_37_12 | reverse complement strand
GTTGATAATATTGTTATCTCCGATTTTAGTATTGGAATTTATCACTGCATTTGCCCCGATCATATTTCCAGCGCCCATTACAGTGCTCTTGACGATGACAGCGGAAGGATGAATAACATTCATCAGCCGTATCCCCTTTTTCCTGATTCTTTCTGCGATACTAAGCCTTAAAACCGGATTGCCAATCGCAATATGAACCTGTACTTTTGCAGGATTCTGTCTAAGAAGCTGTTTTATATTTCCGATAACTTTTAAACCGTTGATTCTTTTGCCTAATAAATTTGTATCGTCATCAATAAAGTTGATAACTTTATATTTACCCGTATCGACTAAAATGTCACTAGCTACCCGTCCTTGAGCTCCGGCTCCCAAGATATAATTTATCATCTTATTTATTTCTAAATTCTAACCAAAAATTAAACATATCAATTAATGCCCAAAGTATATCTCTTTTTTTACCGTGCTGTGAGATGCCGCCTGTCCGCCGGTAATACGGCAGCCTGATCTCCGCAATTTTATAACCTTTTTGTTTAGCATTTAAGATCAGCTCCTGTGTAACAAAAGCCGCACTCCTTGAAACAATCGGATTATTTTTAATCACATTTTTTTTGTAAACCTGGACAAAGTTCAGATCGGAAAAATGAAAACCGAATAAAAGCCAGCGCAACAGATTATTACCCCAGGAGGAAAGTTTCCTCCAAAATGAATAAGCCGATCTGTTCGATCGGACAACGATAACTATGTCGTTCTCCGGAAATAGCGGCAGGATTTTCCTGAGATCTGCAATATTAAAAGGCCTGTCCGCGCCGTTATGCATGATCAAGTCTCCCTTCGCCGCTTCAAGTCCGATCAGCAGACTTATCCCCTGGCCGAAATTAATCGGATTTTCAATTACCGTAACTTCTTGATATTTCTTTGCCAAACTTTCTGCAATCTGAAGACTCCTGTCCTTGCTTTTATCTTCAACAATAATAATTTCAAATCTTTTAAAAAATTTACCCAGCACCCGCAGAGATTCTTCCACTGTCTTTTTCAGATTGTCTTCCTCGTTAAAACAGGTTAGAATAAGTGAAAATTGCGGAGTTTTATTTATTTTAAAATTATTTTTTATTTTAATAATCATGAAATTATGAATATTTGGCGTTTATTAAATGAAAACGATGTAAATATAATTTTGCAAGGTGGCGAAAAATTAAGGGGTCCCGCAAGCGCGCAGAATTTTTCCAGCCTTCTGCTGATTCGAGCACTTGTGGGAAGAAATTTTTCGACAGAATCTAGCAAAATAAGAAAATTATTTATAAAATACCGGCTTTTCTCCCTTTTTAAGCGACTCCTGCGCCAAACTAAGAATCTTTACTACTTCTAAACCCAATTGCGCATCTGAAACCGGCTTTTTATTGTACTTGATTGCGGATATAAAATCCTTTGCCATACTACTTAATCCTTCCTTTAAATCAACCTTTGGAATATTAATATCCCCGATTCGGTAATCAATTCGAATTTTATCGGGATCTTTGGAATTGATAAATTTATAACCGGACTCATATACTTTAATTTTCTCGGTCGGTTCAACGTCGTTATAGACTACCATTTTTTTACTGCCTCCGATAAGAATCAGGCGTATTTTAACCGGAGAACTCCAGGAACAGTTGGAATGAGCAATTAATCCGGAAGGATATTTTATTGTTATAAAAGCTATATTCTCCAGTTTATTTTTTGTATGGGAAACACCGCTTGCTTGAACACTAAGCGGTTTTTCACTAATAATATAATTCAGAATTGAAATGTCGTGGGAAGCCAAATCCCAGAGCACATTAATATCCTTTTGGAATAATCCCAGATTGGTTCTTGTCGAGTCAAAATAATTTATTCTTCCAAGCTCCTTGCTTACGATTAATTTTTTAATTTTTTGTACCGCATCGGTGTAGAGAAATGTATGATCAACCAATAAAACTTTTTTTCTTTTTTTTGCCAAATTGATAAGACTTAAGGCTTCAGACAAAGATGAGGTCATCGGTTTTTCCAATAGAAGGTGCTTGTTCGCCTCGAGGACTTTTTTTCCTAATTTAAAATGAGTTGATATGGGAGTTGCTACAATAACCGCATCAATTTTTTTATCTTCTATAACTTCATCCGCATTGGTTACGGTTTTGATTGTCGGGTAGTGTTTTCTTAATTCTTTAAGATTTTCGGATTTAATTTCGGCGATCTTAGTAATTTCGCACGAAGGAATAGACAAAAAATTTCTCACCAAATTCGGTCCCCAATAGCCGTAACCAATCACCCCTATCTTAATCATGCCTCTATATTATAATGAAATAATTCTATTGCAAATGAAAAAAAACATTTGGTTACATCTAAGTCTTTTGCTTTCCTTTCTTTTTCTATTAACCAGCTATATTCCAAACTTTTACGAAGCCTCAATCGCAAATCTTTTGCCCTCAGACCGGGTTATGACTCCGGCCGAACATATGTACACCTATGACTATAATGTCTATCTTTCCAAAATCAGACAGGGAACGGAAGGGAGATGGCGTGTCGTAGACAAATATGACAATAGCACGAATCAAAAAGGTGTTTTTTTACAGATGCTTTATCTTTTGGCCGGCAAAATAGGAGTATTGGGCTTATCTCCCGGATTAATTTTTCATTTATTGAGAAGTATTGCCAGCGCAGTATGGGTCCTGACAATTATTTATTTGAATTTTTACTTTTTAAAAAAACCGTTTTGGGCTTTTATCGGAGTTTTGCTTTCACTTTTTGCCGCCAGCTGGCCGGTGTTTTATCAATATCTGGGTACGACCTGGATCGGAATACACATGGCCTGGTGGCAGGAACTGGACGTCCTGAAGCGCATAAGCTATATCCCGCACTATACTTTAAATTACATTATTATTGCTGTATTAACTATACTGCTCTACAAATCTCAAGAAACAACAAACCCTACTTCGCTCTTCGAGCTTCGAAGGGCAGGCAAAAAACAAACAACCTACAATATTCAAAATTCAAAACTCAAAAATATATTTATTCTAATAACTAATAACTATTATCTAATAACTTGTATTGTGTTATTTTTCTCCTTCTTCATCCATCCCTCTTCCGGCCTACTCTTTCTTATATCCTGGGCTCTCTATCATCTAATCAAACTCATCTGGGATCCTAAAACTAATATCAAAAATCTAATAACCAATATCTATTTCACTGTAATTTTATTTTTGGTTGCTGCAATCCCTCTTATTTACTTTCAATATGTCACTTCCGATTATCCTTGGAAAAGTCTTGTCGACTTTGACAAATTCAACCGCTATCCGGTCAATGTCAAAGAATACATTCTGGCCTTGGGTCCGGTTCTTATCACGGGAGTTCTGGGTGCTTTAGTGGTAATTATCAAAAAGGAACAAAAATATTTGTCACTTGTTTCTTGGATTCTTGGTGCATTTTTAGCTATATTTGCTTTTAAAAAATTTCCTTTGCAATCCGAGCTCCGTTTTGTCCAAACCGCCAATCATATTCCTTTAGCTATATTATCTGTATATTTTTTAGAAAAACTAATAAGATGGAAACAACAGATACCTTTTTTGCTTTTAAAAAAAATTATCAACTTAATAATATTTGTTATTGTTGCCGGAATAGTTTCATTAGGTATAGCTCAATCTTACTTTTCCATTAAATCCCAGACCGATTTCATCCACCAGCGCGTCGTCGCCGGCCAACCACTTGTTCCCTACCCGCCTCAGGTCATGTATCCGCTGAAAGATATGTATAACGCCTTTATCTGGTTGGACAAAAATAGCAAAAACGAAGAAGTCGTGCTTTCCCATATCTATGCCGGCAACTATATTCCGGCTTATTCGGGTAATTACGTCTATCTGGGACACAATCCCGAAACTCCCCACTATAACGAAAGAGTTAAAAAACTTGAAGCTTTTTACTCCGGTATCTTATCCAATCAGGAAGCCAAAAAATTCCTTAAAGACGAAAAAATCAGCCATATTGTCTACGGCCCCCAAGAAAAACAAAAATCAGTTAAAGATGTCAAGAAATATAGTTTTCTAAAAGAAGTTTATAACTCAGGGTTTGTAAGACTCTTTAAATTCAGTAACCAGCGTTAAATCCGAGCAGCAATTTTTAATTTTTCTTGGTAATCCCGTTAATGATCTAGCCAACAATGAAGGAAATCCGCTTCTCTTTTTTAATTCTTCATATTCATGGTCAAGAGTAGGAATGGAGCATTTTCACCTTTATCCTTATCTACATACCCAAGAGTTTTAGTACCGACTACAATTGCAAAAATATTTTGCCACATGCTCTCCTTAACAGCTTCAATTTGTTGGAATGACATTATTTTGTGATCTTACTTCTTCTTCTTTGCAAGAGAAAATAAAATTTGTTATTATAGTTTCATATGAAACTTATTAATGTGCCTACAGATCAGATGGGTAAATTTGAAGGAAAATGGGTAGCGATCGATCCTGAAATCGATAAAATCATTGCGGTTGGAGATACATTAGAGGAAATTGGACCATTAGTATCCGGAAAAAAAGGCGAAGAAAAAAAAATTAGAGCTTACTCTTTTAAGGTTCCCAGAAAAGATGAGGGACCTTACGTTTTGGTTTTTGTTAAATGACGAGTTACCCCTACCAAAAAGATTCCCGTGGCAATCTTTATCCAATCATACTTTTTCAAGTAGAATTTAAAAAAACTATCGCTAAAACTTCTGCACTTATCGATTCGGGGGCTTCAATCTCTATTTTTAGAGAGGATGTTGCTAAACAACTTGGTCTAGTTATTGATCAGGGAACCCAAACACTTTTAGGAGGAGTCGGCGGAAGGATAAAAGGATATGTTCATAACTTAGAGTTAAAAATCGCCGGTAAAAATATTATTGCTCCAGTAGTCTTTTCTTATGAATATTCTGTCAGCTTTAACCTTCTTGGTAGATCCGGAATTTTCGAAAACTTCAAAATCACCTTCGATGAAAAGAATCTAGTCGTAAAACTTCAATAAAATTTTCTCAAGCTCTCAAGTCAATCGATCTTAACTTATATCCTATTTATATTTTGAATTTAACATATTCGGATAGTATAATTCCCACCATTATGGAAAGTAAACAATATGGACCCCCCGAAGTTATTGCAGATTCTGGTTTATTGAGTAGATTAATCGAGAATCTGGTTCTCAGCCGCATATTTGTAGCTAATCATAGAATAGTAGGTGATTATCAAGGAGATTTTAGTGGTAAATGCACAGGAAGAGGTTATCCTGCTCGAAATGTAAAAATATCTGATAGTACGGCACAATGTTCCCGTTGTGATGCCCTAATGAAACTAATCTGGCGTAGAGGACAACTCGCTTAGGAACCAAAATATAATTGAAATAAGTAATTCTCCCTTCATAAAGTTGTTAAAATAAAAAATGCAATGTTTTCTTTGTAAAAAAAGCGGTTTTGAGAAAGTTTATACTTTAAAAACCAAAAATATCCTCTGCTGCAAGAATGACGGGTTGATTTTAGGAGAGACGACCGCATACAATAAAATCAACATTTATGGAACCGAATACTTTTCCAATGAACCTAACAGGTTTAATCAAAACTACTTTAAAACAAAACTTTTAACACTTAAACACTTAACACTTAACAAAAAACCTCAAGTTCTGGACATCGGTTGCGGGTGGGGTGATTTTGAAGAAGTTCTGGAGGCGGAAAAAATTCCATATTTGGGAATCGACGTCAATAAAGAAGCGATTGAGATTTGTAAAAAAAAAGGATTAAATTGTGAACACTTGACTATCGATCAATTATTAAATTACAAGAAACAAGATACAAGATACAAACAATTATCAAATAATAATAATCAAAAATCAAAAAAGTTTGAGGAATTGAAATTTGGAAATTGGAATTTTTTTGGAAAACTTGTTTCTTGGAACTTGGAATTTGACTGCATTACTCTCTTTCAAGTCATCGAACACCTTAAAAATCCAATCCCCCTACTTCAAGCTGCAAAAAAACTTCTCAAAAAAAACGGATTAATTTTAATTACCACACCCAACAATGATTCTCCGCTTAGAAAACTTATGGGTTCCCGCTGGAGCGTCTACAATGAACCAAGTCACTACGTTTTTTACAACCAAAAAACCCTGGAAAAAACCCTGCAACTTGCAGGATTTAAAAAAATCCATATAAAAATAGACCAACCTCGATTTCTGTCTTCAAACTATATTTTAAATCGCTTTAAACAGATGTATTTCCCAACTTTTAACTTTTCGTTTTTAACTTTTAATTTGCCAATTCCCACCGATCCCTTCGGAGACCTTGAGGCAAGTGCATTTATAAACTATGATAAGTAAATGAACCTGGCTATATCTTCACTCTTTTTTACTAATCTCTGGATTTTATTCTACAGTAATCTAATGTTTTTGCTTAATCTGAAGGTTAAGCAGACTTTTAGCGGATTCCTGATTTTTCCTTTTGCCGTACCTGAACCTTATGAAATACCCCTCTATCTTTTTTTAACTTTTGTTTTTTCACTCCTAATTTTTCTTATATCTAAGTTTTTAAACAAAAATTTTCAAATTAATAAATATTTAAAATTGACATTTTTATTACTATTACTGCAACTGTTCTTTATTAATATCGGCAAGTATCCAATGAATGGGGACTATTCTTCTTTTCCCCCTCAAACCTTTACTTTTGAAATTTTGCTAATTTTGGCTTTTTACCTGATTACTATCATCATGATTATTATAGAAATCTTTATTTTCAGTAAAATATTGAAGAGGTTTAATTTTTTTTATTTAATCTCGGCAGTGTTGGTTGGGCTTTTAACTTTAGTTACCTTCGAACCAAAACTACCGATTTCCGGACACGACTATTCTTTTTTCTTAGGACCAATCTGGGAGTTAGCAAACGGCAAAACAATCTATACTGAAGTACCCTCACAATATGGATTTTTATTGATTCATTTTCTGACTATTCTTTATAAACTTAAGTTGCTTAGTCTGTCTTATCTTCCGTTATTTTTTCAGCTGCTTTATATAGCGCAATTTTATTTGGTATTTTATCTGATTTTCAAAATAAGCCGGTCATATATTTTATCCCTAATAGCAGTCTTTTCATTAATTACAATTAATTTTTTTTCTTTGGATTTTACAGCCACTATGCTCCCTCAGGCCGGACCGCTACGCTGGATTACCCTAATAATCGCGATGTTCCTTTTTTCTAAAATTAAAAAATTTGACTCAAAAGTATTAATTTCTCTGACAGCATTTTTGAGTTTATGGGTGATAGATGCGGGTATTTATTTAATCCTGAGTTATTTTCTAACTTTATTTTTACTTTTAATAAGTAGTAAGATCGGTTTTCAGAAGAGTTTGACTGCTGGAATTTGGTTTGCAATTAGTCTTATCTCTCTTCTCTTAACTATTAACATAATTCATCTGCTGTTTGGCCTAAAAACAATTGACATTATCTCGAGCTTTGCCAAAATAAACCAATACGCCAAGCAGGGAGTTGCCATGCTACCGATGGATACAAAATCTTATTTCTGGTTTATTTTGCTGTTTTATTTCGCATCAATTATTTACTTTTTTAAAAACAAATCTTCTCCGCCGCAATCGGACAAAATTAATCATACGTTACTTTTATTTTCAGCTAATCTTTCGCTTTTTTCTGGTATATATTATGTTGGCAGAAGTCATGCGCATAATCTTTTTTCCGTTGCGGTCATGGCTCTTATTAATCTGTTTATTTTGCTAGCCATAATAATCTCTTATATTAAATCAGCCCAAACTAAAAAATTCGTATACCTCATACTTTTTATACTGTTTATTTTTTTCCCGGCTTACCAGCGGAAAAATGTCATCGCTAAGAATTTAAAAAACCGTTATGAACGCTATCTGCAGGGGAA
>MGAG01000002.1:38620-80208 GCA_001789645.1 Candidatus Roizmanbacteria bacterium RIFCSPLOWO2_01_FULL_37_12 | reverse complement strand
GATACTTTTCTGTTGTACTACACAAATAAAGAAAATTATCTTGATACAAATCCGCAGACCTTAATCCTTTCCCAATCTGATCTGGATCAAGCTGCGACTAAAATAAATGCCTATTGTCCTAAGAAAATTGTCTTGGACTGCCGATTGGTAGGAAAATGTTCTCCCTTTAATTATCTAATGTTCGCCGATCCGAATTACTTAATACAACCATTTCTCCTCAGCAGAATCCAGGATGACTGTAAAATAAAATACCTACCTTCCCAGTGTACTAATAAATTATGTATTGCTGAGGCTAAGTAGTCCCTATGAAAAAGTTCGTCAGATTTATGATTTTTTTGTTTCAAATCTTATTATTAACTTTGTCAATCTGTCTTTTTTGGATTTTTCGCCCGGTCTCCTTCATCGACAACTTCAATTCTTATCTGATTTGTAATAATGGAACTTACTATCAAGCCGGCTCGAACTTTGTATTTTCAGCAGACGGCAAGCTCGATAAATTCAACGACAAAAAAGCACGAAAACTCTGTGATCACGGAATTATTCTTGATTACGGCGATACCTACTCCACCAATCCGAATGTAAATTACCGCTATCAACCTGCCATCAGACATGATTCCAACTGGCTTCAGTCGTTATTGGTTGCGGCAGTGCCTGTAATTTTTGTTTTATTACTCATTAAAAAAACCAATCTTAAAACTAATCTTTTAATTTTATCTGCTTTTCTGGCTGTAATTATTTTTTTACTTTTCTTAAAAACTCCGGGTAAAATTCTTTTTTGTCAAAGAAAAGCCGCCTTACAAAGCGAAGACTTTAAAAAATCCGCTAACAAGGCTGGCAGACTGTTGCATGAATTTGATATTGAATATCAACAAAAAATTCATAATGAAATTCTGAAAAAATGCTTAAACTACTAAAGGTTGATTTTTCAAGAAAAAATCTTACAATGAAGAAGTTTAAATTGGAAAAAATAGCCCACAGGATAAGAAAAAATATTATTCGGATGCTTGCTCCTTATGAATCGCATCATATCGGCTGTTCTTTATCTATTGTAGAAATACTCACTGTATTATATTTCCACACCATGAAGGTCTTTCCTAAAAATCCCGGCAGTTCAAAACGCGATATATTTATCCTTAGTAAAGGGCATGGTGCTGCTGCCCTTTACTCAACTTTAGCTGAAAAAGGTTTTTTTGCCAAAAAAATATTGCAGACCTACGATCGCGATGGCGGGGTTCTACCAGAACACTCAACGCGGGTTGTCCCGGGAATAGAAGTGTCAACAGGGTCGCTCGGCCACGGGCTGCCAATTGGCATCGGATTTGCGCTTTCTTTTATCAATAACCATAAACCAAACAGGGTCTTTGTACTCGTCTCCGATGGTGAACTGAATGAGGGCTCTACCTGGGAAGCTATAATGTTCGCCGGTCATCACAAACTGTCAAATCTTACGGTTATAGTTGATGCTAACGGTTTGCAGGGTTACGGACAAACAAAAGACGTCTTGGATCTTTCACCTCTGGATGAAAAACTTAGACAGTTCAGATGGAATGTCTATAATACAAACGGACACGATATGGAAAAATTAATTGCTGTCTTTAACAGATTAGATAAATCCCAAAATAATTGGCCTAACTTCATTATTGCCAGGACGATTAAAGGTAAGGGTGTTTCATTTTTCGAAGGGAAGTTTGAATCTCATTACAAATCGGTCGATGAAAAAACCAAACAGGAGATTTTGGCAACCCTGTAATTTGGAAAATTATTTTTATGAGAGTAGCGATAGTCAACCAAGTCTACAAATTGATGAAAAAGGATAAAAATATTTATTTTTTAGCCGGTGACTTAGGTTACACCGCTGTTGAACAAATTGAAAAAGATTTTCCGGAGCGCTTCATCAACGTAGGTGTAGCTGAACAAAATATGCTGGGAATAGCTTCGGGACTGGCTCTTTCCGGTAAAAAAGTCTATGTTTATTCTATTATCTCCTTTCTCATCATGAGAAGCTACGAACAGATTCGGAACGATATATGTTTTCATGACCTTGACGTTACTTTGTTGGGAATCGGCGGAGGCATGTCCTATGGTTATTTAAGCAGTACTCACTTTGCCCTTGAGGATATTGCTATCATGCGAGTCTTGCCAAATATGTCGATCTTTTCTCCGGCTGATGAAATTGAAGCTGTCTTGGGTGTCAAAAAATTATACAAATATCGGCATCCTCTGTATCTGAGGATTGGAAAAAGACGGGAGCCTTTGATTTATAGTAAACCCTATAAATTTGAATTTGGCAAAGCAGTGATCCTTAGAACCGGAAATGACACAGCGATTTTTTCTAGCGGACCGCTTACCGACGAACTGCTTAAGGCAGATCTGATATTACGAAATGAGTTTAATATTAAAGCAACAATTATTAATCTCCATACGCTTAAACCTGTAGATAAAGAGGCAATACTAAAATATAGTCTGGGGAAAAAAATCGTCTTTTCTGTCGAGGAACACAGCGCCATAGGAGGGCTTGGCTCCTCAATAGCTGAGATATTGACTCAAATAAAAAATCCTCCCAGATTAAAAATTATCGCGATACCCGACGGATTTGTCAAAGAGCTTGGTTCGCAGAGTTACCTCAGAAAAAGGCTGGGACTGTCTGCAGATGGTTTGACTAAAACTATCTCAACTACTTTAAAATCCAAATGAAAAAAAAATTAATTTCAATAATCATAACTTGCTTCAACGAACAGGGTAATATTCTTCCGATGTACAAAAGGCTGATGACAGTCTTCAGGAAAATACCATATGATTATGAGCTTATATATGTTGATAATGACTCTGTCGACGACTCAAATGAGATATTCTATGAGTTGAGTAAAAAAGATCAAAAGGTCAAAGTCATCCTGATGAGCAGAAATTTTGACTCGCCTCAACCCAGCTTTTTAGCCGGGATGAAACTTGCAAAAGGTGATGCCGTAATACTGCTTCACGGTGATATTCAGGATCCTCCTGAACTTATACCGCAATTTGTTAAAAAATGGGAACAGGGTTATCAAGTTGTCTACGGAGTAAGAACACATCGAAAAGGCTATGGCATGCTCATGAATTTTTTTTATAAATTTTTTTACTTTCTCCTGAAAAAACTTGCCTATATCAATATTCCCTTAGACGCCGGTGAATTTTCATTAATCGACAAAAGAGTAACCAGAGAGTTGATAAAAATTGACGAATATGACTATTATTTGCGCTGTCTTAGGGCTTTTGTTGGGTTCAAACAAATCGGTATAGAATACGAGCGAATGGCTCGCCAGCACGGGCGCTCAAGCGAAACATTTATTTCGGGCTTATGGTGGGCAAAAACTATAATTATTAATTTTTCCTTCAAACCCCTGGAGTGGATTTCCAGAGTAGCATTAGTCGTTATGTTTTTTTCTTTTATTCTCCTTTTTATAGAACTGTTTCTGATCCTGGTTTTCAAAAATACACCGCGCGGAATCCCGACTATAATTATATTGATACTATTTCTGGGTAGCATCCAGCTCTTATCGATCAGCATAATAGCAGAATACATCAGTAAAATATTCCTCGAAGTAAAACGAAGGCCAAGATATATAATTAAAAAAATATTGAATGAGAAAAGCTAAAGATATCATTCTCACCGCAGGCCCTTCAATTTCAGAAAAAGAGATTGACTATGTTCTGGATGCTGTTAAAAACGGTTGGAACAAACATCATGCTGACTATATCCATAGCTTCGAACATGCTTTTGCCAAGTACATCGGTGTCAAATATTCTCTTACAACCTCAGGCGGTACGGGTGCTCTCTGGTTAGGATTGGCAGCTCTTGGTGTTGGACCCGGAGACGAAGTCATAATCCCTGAGATCACCTTTTTTGCCTGTTCAGACGTGGTGAAACTTCTAGGCGCCAAACCGGTATTTGTCGACGTCTTAAAGGATACTTGGTGTATGGATTCTGAAAAATTCAAGCAAGCAGTAACTAACAGGACAAAGGCAGTAATGCCCGTACATATTTATGGAAACCTTTGTGAAATGGATGAAATATTGAAGATTGCGCGTAAACATAATATTAAGGTCATTGAGGACGCCTGTCCGGCCATAGGGTCGGTATATAAGGGTAATATGCCGGGGAGTTTCGGCCATTGCGCAGCCTTTTCTTTTCAAGGAGCCAAAATTATGGTAACCGGCTTTGGCGGGATGTTTGTCACTAACGACAGAAAACTCTATGATAAAGGTGTCTATCTCAATACCCACGGGGAAGATCCGAAAAAGAAGTTCTGGCAAACTTCGGTCGGCTACAGTTTTGAAATGCCAAATATTGCAGCCGCATTGGGTTTAGCTCAGCTCGAAAGGATAAATCAATTTGTCAATAAAAAAAGAAGGATTTTTGATTGGTATTATAAAAGATTAAAAGTTCTTGACGGAATCTCCATGAACATTGAAAGACCTGGTACAAAAAGCAATCGCTGGATGACTTCAATAGTTCTGGAAAAAAAATTTAAATATAGCCGTGATCAATTGATTAAAAAACTCAGACAGTACAACATTGACAGCCGTCCATTCTTTTATCCGCTTAGCAAGTTTCCTATGTATGAGGAACGGAATACACCGATCGCCCATCATCTTAGTTTAAACGGACTTAATCTTCCCAGTGGTTTAACACGTAGCGAAAACGAAATTGACTATATCTGCAAGGTATTAATAAAACTGTTAACATAATTTACAAATACTTCTTAATATGCGAATATTCCTACTTGCCAACAACTGGGTCGGTCTTGAAATTGCACGCTATCTTAAATCAAAAAGAGAAAATATTATAGCTTTGGGAGTTCACGAAATAGAAAAACAGAAATATACAAAAGAAATAATCAATACTGTTAAAACTGAAAATATATTTTCAGCAGGTCAGTTTAAGCTAAAAAAAACTTTAACAAAAATTAAAAATCTGGATCCGGATATTATTATCGCAGCCTTTTGGGGATATATTCTTAAACCTGAATTAATAAATCTGACCAAAATAGGCTGCATCAACTTTCATCCCGGCTTTCTTCCATATAACCGCGGGATGAATCCGAATGTCTGGCCTTTTATCGAATCAACTCCGGCCGGTGTCAGCCTTCACTTTATTGATAAGGGAATTGATACCGGAGATATAATTGCGCAAAAAAAAATCGAGATAGAGCCGGTTGATACGGCTGGTTCACTCGAAAAGAAAACCTGGAATTCTTTGCTTATCTTATTTAAAAAAACCTGGCCTAAAATTAAAAATAACTCCGTAAGGAGGATTGCTCAAAGTAATTCTTATGCAACTTATCATCTGGCCAAACAGGTCGACGAACTTGATTTTATTGATTTTAATAAAAAATATCTGGCAAAAGATTTAATACAAAAACTGAAAGCTCGCTCCTATCCTAATCATTCTTTTGCCTACTATCTTGATCAGGGTAAAAAAATATATATCAATATTAAACTGAGTTATACTAAGGATTTTTAACCTCAGATGTCTAAACACTTTCTACTGATTACCTTTATCATCGCCTATTTAATTTTTTCTTTCTTAACTTTTAAAGATTATGGAATAACCCATGACGAGGAGGTAATGTATAAGAACGGAAAGTCTCTTTTCCGATATTTCTTTACCGGTCCAAGCTCGGAAGACTTGGAGATATTGCTAAATAAAAAGCCGCCGCCTCAAGCTCACTATCTCCACAATCAGTTATATGGCGCTATTTTATCTGTTTTTAACCCTAAAGAATCCTACGAAATCTATCATCTTTTAAATCTTATCTTTGCGCTGCCGCTTTTTTTAGCCTCATACTTTGCTCTGTATAAATTTTATAAAAATACTCTGATTGCTTTACTTGGTCCTGTTTTTTTATTCCTGACTCCCCGTTTAATCGGCGATATTCCAACCAACATTAAAGATGTCTCATTTGCAGTCTCATACTTTTTAAGCCTGGTGTCAATCTTTTTTTTGGTTAATCGGAAAAAAATAATATTTAAAATATTGCTGCTGGGGATTCTTTTTGGTTTAAGTCAGTCTTTTAGAATAATCGGTTTTACCCTGTATCTGATTCTTTTTGCTTATGACTTCTATATATTTGTCTCGGATATGAATTCCAGAAAAAGGTGGGGGATTTGGACATACCTGCGGAATGAAATATTAATGACTGTGTCGATTTTTTTTATAGCTACTTTAATCATGACTCTAAGCTGGCCATATATCAGCAGCAACTTTCCGGAACACTTTTTTGACATTCTCAAAGCCTCAAATAGCTTTCCTTACGAAACTCCCATCTTAACACTGGGAAAAAATGTTATCAGTACTCAATTACCGTGGTTTTATCTTCCTGTTTGGATTTTTGCCACAATGCCGCTTTACCTTATATTTTTTTTCATAGCTTCTCCTATTTATTTAAAAAACTTTTTCAGGCATAAACTATTTTTAATATTTTTTTCGGCTTTTCTTGTAAACGTTGTTTTCTTTATTCTTTTTAAACCGGTAATTTACGACGCCGTCAGGCACTACCTCTTTTTTCAGGTGATTATAGTATTTTTAGCCACTATATCACTCGCAGAGTTTATACTTAATTTTAAGAAACAACCGATATTTTATCTATTACTAATTCTTGTCGGTATTAATCTGTTATTTGTCATTAAAAACTTGTTTTTGCTTCATCCTTATCAATATACTTATTTCAACGAAGCGGTTGGTGGCTTGAAAGGGGCGTATCTAAACTTTGAGACGGATTATTGGGGAGCAAGCTATAAAGAAGCTGTAGAGTGGTTAAAAAAAAATAAAATTAAAAACGATAGAGTCTATTATATTTATAGTTGTGGAAATCCTATTTCCTCAACCTACTACTTTAGTAAAAATATGCAGTGGAGTAGTGATTTTTCTAAAGTTGACTTTGCGCTTTGTTTCACCCGCTGGGAACAATATCTTCAATTTGACCAAAATAAAAAAATTTATGCCGTCGAGAGATTTGGAGTTCCGCTCACAATAATTTATGCTCTTAAATAAAATTCTGAACCAGTTGGAAAATAATAAATTTATTTTAATTTTCGGAATTATTTTTTTATCGCTGTTGTTTATTGCTTCTATTCATTTTCGCGGAGGAGCATCCCTTCAATACGAATCACAAAGTTTTATCTTGAATTATCTTGACAACAGGCCGGTTCTGCAAAAAATATTTGACATACAAAAAAATGACTGGGGTTTTTATCAGGCGCGGGAACTGAGTTATTTTTTTGACATGTTAGACGCGAATTTTATCAAAATCTCAATTAATTTTGGTTTTCCTCATTTCTATTCTTTAATTTATTATTTAGGGCTTGTGATTATTCTGTTTGTAACTGCTAAAATTGTCGGAAATTTCATCGGTCTCAAATCGCCTTTAATTGTTTTGCTTTTATTTTCACTTTTTCTTACTGCTCCAGCCGTTTTTTTTTCCGGAATTTTTTTCCGTACCGGCAAAATTTTGTCATCTGTTTTTTTAATTCTTATCCTTTATCTGATACTGCAGCAGCTTTCACCTAAAAACAAAAAATTAAGTCTACTTTTGCTTCCGTTGTCTTTTCTCATGTCGATTTCCGACCGGCAGGGTCATTTTTTTCTTCTGGCTATAACTTTTATTTTTTTTGCCTTATGGGCCTTTACAAGAAAAAAAACATATAAAAGATTTTTTATCTTATTTCTTTTTTCATCGCTTATAGCTCTTCTTTATGACTATTATCTTGGTCCATCTATTATTAAGCGGATTACGGGTGTCCAACCAAATATTATCTTTATGCGCCCTGACTTTTTAACCTACACTCGACAGGATCCCCGTTGGATCATCTCAAATCTTTGGTTGAAGCTATGGAGTTTTGTAATTGATTCCTTGCTTTTTATACTAGATACCTTTTCTTATTTTTTGGGTAACACCCATTTGTTTATTATTGTTTTGGCCCTAGTCTTCGGCTTTGTTGCGATATTTAAATCCAAAAAAAAGGAAATTTTTCTCTTACTACTGCTTTCTTTTTTCTTGGTCTTTATTATGACCTTCTTCATGCTCATCAAGCAGCCCCAAATGGTCTGGCCTGGAATCCGGAGGATTTACTATGCTTTTCCTTTAAACCTTTTTATTTTACTTTTTTCCTCCTTGGCGATTAATCAATTTATTCGTTTTTGGCCAAAAACTAAAGTATTGCTGGTGTTTACATTAACCACGATGCTTTTTCTAAATATAATTTCTCTACCTAACCACTACCAAATAATCAGGTATTCCGTAGAATCGGATGAATATAAAGTTCATGAGTATTCTCCCCGCCTGTTCCACTGTCTAAAAAATTCAAGTAACCCGGAATCTTTTTACCGCCTTCCAAAAGAGGTGGAAAATGTCTGTAGTCAACTGAGAAAAAAATGAATAATACTATTTGGTTTATAAATGTAGCCTTTTTCCTGACAAATCTTTTTGTCTTTACCTATAAAATTCTTATCAAAGTACTTAACCGCTACTTTCCTCCCTTTCAGGATCCTAGTTTTTTTGCTAAAGAATTGTTTTCGCCCGAACCCTATGAAATTCCGCTTTATTTAAGTCTTACTTTTATTTGGGTTATCGTTATCTTCATCTTATATAAATCAAGTCCCAAGAACCAATTCACAAGTTACAAACAAAGTCCAAATAGCAAAAATTCAAAATCCAAACTGTTTGAAAAATTGAAAATTGGAACTCCGAATTTGTTTGGAATACTTGTTAGTTGGAAATTGGGATTTTTGTTTTTTATATTTCTTCTGGTTATTTTTTTTATAAATATCGGGGAATATCCTTTAAAAAATAATATTCAGTTTATTCAATCCCCAGTTGATCCAATCTCCTCGGTCTTTATACTTATAGCCTACCTGAGCCTAATCGCCCTAATAATCTTAATTTCGCGAGCTCTTAAAAAAACTCCGATCATAATGGTTTCCCTAGTCTTAATAACAGTTGCACTCTTTACTTTTGAACCAAGATTTCCGCAAAGTACGCACGACACTGCTTACTTCCTGGGCCCGATCTATGAACTCGCTCACAAGAAGACGATATTTACGACTACCTCCTCCCAATATGGATTTCTCTCCATTCTCTTGTTGGGATTTCTTTACCAAGTAGGCGTTTTCAACCCATTCTACCTTCCTTTTTTTACCTGGATTCTTTATATCCTGCAGTATTTTTTTAGCTTTTGGATTATTTACAAATCAAGCCGTTCGGTCGTTATGGGGCTATTGGGACTTTTCTCCATCCTGACCATTAATTATTTTTCCCTCTTTCACCTGCCAAACACCTATCCTCAGATTGGTCCGATGCGCTGGTTGCCTTTCATTATCTCGCTTTTCTTGGTACAAAGATTCAAAAATCCGGCAAATTATAAGCTGATTTTTCTCTTGTCTCTTCTGTCCATCTGGAATGTCGAAGTCGGAATCGCTCTTTTCTTGGCTTATTCCTTGACTCTAATGCTTTTATTTTTGGCGGGAAAAATTGGCTTGAATATGTTAATTAAATCTATTGGCTTCTTTATCTTTAATATTTTTCTTTTTTTAATTACGATAAACATTATCCATTTCCTGTTAGGAAAACCTCTAATAGACTATTTCACAGCCTCAAACAGATTAAGGGACTTTGCCGTATCCGGTATTGCCATGATCCCAATTCCCTGGCGAACCCATTTCTGGTTTGTTTTGCTAGTTTATTTTGCATCAATAATTTATTTTTTTAGGCAAAAAACTAGGGAGCAGATGGCAGAAGTGAAAGGGCTCCCAACAGCGCGCAGATCTGGCGATATTCGCCGCCAGTCGAGCACTGGTGGGAATGAAACTTCTGACAGAATCTGGAGTAAAGACTTGCAAGAATTAGGTTCGCGACAGAATCTAACTCATTTATTGTTTTCAGCTAATCTTTCTCTTTTTGCCGGAATATACTATATCGGTAGAAGCCATCCACACAACTTATTTCACATCTCAATATTTTTTTTATTAAACACTTTTATATTTATTGGTTTAATTTTTGCAAAGATAAACATTAATAAGCGATTATCTTTTATTTTTTATATTTTATTTTTTGTATTTTTTATCGTCTATCCCGCGTTCAGCCGAAAACAAGCAGTGGCAACCATGATCAAAACTAAACTCGACGGGTTGAAAAAGGAACAAATATTTATACCCGAGCTAGAAAATCAAGTAAAGCGTTATTATTATTTTGATGCTGAAATGATTAAGGAAAATTGGCCTGAAGACGAAATCCTCATCCTCTCGGTCGACGACACCTACCTTTTTTATTTAACCGGTAAAAAAAATTTACTTCTGGATAATCCGCAGTCCGGATTGGCTGCCTTTAAAACAGACATTGCGTTTGCCCTGCAAAAGGCTGTTCAAAGTTGTCCCGTAAAAATAACGGCAACTTGCACACTTTTCGGTTGCCCAGAATATCCGACTCTTAATCACGAAGCGATAGATGTTCAAAAAGCAATCCTGGAGTCTTTGGAAAAATCCTGCAAAGTCAAATACAAACCCGTCAAATGCACCAACAAACTCTGCATTATTAGTGATTAATTGCTTAAATGAAAAGTATTAATTATTTTTTCAGCTGTCTCTTGTTCTTTAGAGTTCTCCTTAAGACCCGTTAATTTATGAAAAACATCAAATTGAAAAACGTATGTTTTAGTTGAAGTTTTAATTTCATATATATGCGAAATGCTTTCACCTGAGTCCTCTTTAGTAACCCAAAAATACGCTGGCATCCCGTTAATAGTTGTATTTTCTTTATATGACTCACCACTCGGCGGAGCATCAGCAATAACAAGAATTAAATGATAAGTATTTCCCCATTCACCTGTGCCAAAAAGAATAATATAGTCTACTTGAGGGGGATCTACTCTCCAATTGAAGGGATATTTAATTTGAAAAGTCTCTGTTTTATAAGTTTTCCAAAATAAGGTTGTATTTAATGATAAATAAATGAAAACTGCTGAGATTAATAACACTAAGGAAACTAAAGTAACAATTTTTTTCTTCATAAGACTATTTAATAATAACAAAAAAATACTAGGTTTTATTTTGCCTTTAAAGCCAAATTAAACCGTTTAATTAATGTTTAGAGCCTTACCAAGTGCCATTTCCCGACCGCTCCGGTCGGGAATTAGACTGGCATAATAAGCTAATTACACCTCACAATTTTATTGAAGTTTTACAATTATTCATCTTTTAGAAAAAATGCATTTGTATGCTGGTCCATCAAATTCAGCTTCTTCGATGTCCATCTCTTTTGGATCTCTATTAATTACAAGGCAAAGCGTTTCAAGTACTGCTAAACCAAACTTGTTTCTGGATGCGAAAGCTTCCCACGCATTGGGATAAAAATTTATTACTAAATATTTAAAATTGACTGCTTCTATACTGTTTACTCGAAAAGCCATCCGATGATCACCTATTCCTCCCAACCGAAACTCAGATTGAATAGACAATCCAAAGTAACGAAATGCCCCCTTTAGGTCGTCCCGAAGATTAATTCTTTCTTTTCTTTTTTTTGGCACTATTAAATCCCACTCCAAATTTGGCATAAATATTTAGAATGTAATATGAGCATATGTTACACAGACTAAGAGTAAAACGGGCTACTACAATAGTTAGATTTTCGAAAAAACTCTGGTTTTTAACCAATAAATTGTTGCTTCTTTTAAAAGCCGAAAAACTGTCTTAATATTAGACGTAGAATGCCCACCATGGCGTTCGCTGGTAAATACGGGTACTTCTATCACCGGAATTTTTAACATCCTAGACTTTTCCAGAATTTCAACATCGATCATACTATCGGTAAAACTTAACTTTAACTTGTTGTAATTTTCTCGGCTAAAAATATTTGGATTTCCACCGATATCACGATTAGGTATTTTGAAGATTACACGCATTAATGTATTGTAGAGAAGTGTACCTATTTTTCTGATCTTTTTCCTCGTCATCCGTATTCCATGTACTAAAAATTTATCATCAACTGTAAAATGCTTTAAACAAAGAATAAGATCAGGTGAATGTACTCTAGCGCAGTTCAGATAACATAAAAATTCACCCTTTGCCTTCTTTAAACCATGAAGTATCCCAAGTCCAAATCCGCAATCTTTTAATTCGTAGAATGTAACGTGTGGTAATTTTTTGGATAATTTAACTCCTATCTCATAACTCTTATCTCTTGAACAGTTTACGACACCTATTAATTCAAAAGAAACTTTATTTTTTGTTAGTGCCCTATGGTATACAGTAACAACTTTTTCAATATGATCTTCCTGATTCATGACCGGAAAAACAATAGAGAAGTTGATTTTGCTTTTCATACTTTCAAAATCATCCTGAGCGACACATTTAGGAGTCGAAGGACCGGATTTTTTTGCATGCCCACTAGTTTATCACAAAACACTAATTTCATTATTGCTTGAAAAAAATAAAAAAAATTTTAAAATAGATTTCTGTATAGCCATGAATCTTGAATATCTTGTTGGACAAACTTTTGAAGTAGATTTCAATTGTGGATTGTGCAATGGATTAATTACTGCCAGTGTAGCCGTACTTGGACTTAAAGATTTAAAAATATCTGAAAAAATGACTGGTAAAGAATATTCAACTTCTCTTAAGTTGCCACTAAATAATATCAGTAATCCGGCTATCATTGCTGTTGAAGTAGTTGAAGCTCATGGACTAAATGTCCACAATCGTGCTAATTTTAAAGTAGGATTACCTGAATGAGGTTAATTTTGATAAACGTTAATTAAATTTATCGATAAACTTTTTTGCTTCCGCTGTGGCCGCCAAGATCAAGCAGAATAATTACAAGAACTTCCAGTTTATCAAAGTGCCAGACAATACGAATATCGCCTGTCACACTCGACGAAAACACTTCTCCACCTTTTCTACTTAAAGCTTTATGAGTATCTAAACTTGGACTAAAAGGATTATTTTTTAAAATTTCTAAAGTCTTATCCACTTTTTCTTTTAACTGCCGATTCTTTTTAAGAAGTTTGACATATCTCCTTTCAAATGGTTTTGTAAATCGTAAACGATACTGATTCATGAAATTACATTTTATTTTAAACTGCCTAAGTATTTTTTAAGCTCTTCATCTGTTCTAATCTCTGTATATTGTCCTTTCCTATAGGCCTCAAGACTTTCTCTTATTCTTTTTTCCGTTTCCTCATCAACCATTGGAATAGACTCAACTTCCTTTTTTACTTCATTGACCGCCATAACTCTTAAAAATTCGGCGAAAGACAATCCTAACCTTTTAGCTTTGTTCAATACTAATTGATAAAGTTGTGGCGAAAAAGTAATTAATTTTTGCACACTCTTAGTCTGTGTCTGCATAAATTTATATGGAATTTATAATGTTTAAATGTAATTCTAATACAGTTTCACATATATTTCAACCTCAATTTAATTTCCGCTGCAGTTGATGAGAAACATAGGTAACACTTCCGTATCAAAACGCATCAGCACCTTTAGGCTCTAAATATGGTAAATGAACAACAGTCCAGAATCAGTGAGAAGCTAACTGAAATTTTAGAATTAATTGCTCCATGTGCCTGCCCGGAGGTGGCCGATAGAAAAACACAACCGCAGGGAACAGGCAGAGTTACTATCGAAATGCTTCAACAAAATGCTTTGAATATTAAGTGTCGTGGTGAAGTCGGACAGATAGTGTGTGCTTTGTGTTTATTTTATGGCTCCGGTAGAACTCTTGAAGTCCAGAGTAAGGTTTAAACAAACACTAAAATTTTCTTTAATCCTTGCTCTAAACTTATCTTCGCTTTCCAGCCGAAAACTTTATTTATCTTTATCGGATTTTCGTACCAGTCATTCAAATCCCATTCCCTGATTTTCATAGATCCGAATTCAGGTTCTTCTTTGGTTTTATCAGTGAAAATTAAATTTTGTAGATTTGCAGACCTTTCACTTTTTTAAAATCTTTTAAATTTAAAGTGGCAATACGTAGATCAAGCTCTAATGTACTTGTAGCAATTATAGAATCCACAAGCGATATACCCGTTTCACGCCTTAATTCGCCGGCTCTCTTCATCAAATCAAAGTCAATTTTAAGTATTTCGCCTAATTCTAGAGTTTCAAGAATCTTCAGTTCCATTTCTATTGAACTTTTACCGCTAAAAACTTCACCAACAGTTATAAGTGAAAAATACAGCTTATCAAATTTATTGCTCAACTTAGTAAAGAGAGTTGGACGCTTTATTGAAAAAGTTCGGAAGTGATCAATCAATATAGAAGAATCAATCAGAATTTTCATGACTTAATAGTTTGTCGTATTTATTTAACCTATCTTCTATTTGTCTTCTTCCCTCTGCTAAGAATTCATCATCCTCTTTAGTCCATTTTATTTTACCAATGCTCATTATTTTATTAAATCTTTCTTTTTTGGAATATTTTGCTTTTCTTAAAATTAGATCTCTTTTAGGTTTTTTAAGAGGTTTATTAGTGAATTGATCTACTAAAGGCTCAAGAATAATCTGGCCGTTTTTATAGATAATTTTGATATAGGAACCTTTGAAGACTTCTGCTTTTTCCCTGATTTTTTTAGGTATAACCAAAAGTCCCCTGTCCATTACCTTGACTATGCTGACCTGAGTTTGATTTTGCATATTATGATGATAATACATATTTTCGAATTATTCAATATCAAATTGTTCTTACCTTGCCTAAATCTCATTTCCGCTTGAAAAGAAGAAGAAGAAGAAGAAGAAGTAAGATTTAAAAATAAATATGATAGATAATGTTGTTCATTCTGGAGAAACCGTTGTTAAATCTATTGAACATGTATTAACCTCCCCTGCAAATTTGCAGCCTGCTCTTGATTATATTGAAAAACACAAACCTACGCCAATTAGTAAAGAATGGACGCCAACTCCTAACTCACAAGTTTTTAGTAATGATAATTTTTGGATAGTTAGACAAGTTCGCCCCGAGCCTGAAGTACGAAATAAGACAGATCTTTATATTGGAAAAGACGGTCAAACATTGTATGTTCTTTGGAGCGAATTGGATAATAATCCACATAAGATTGAACAACTTAGCGCAATGATTACAAAAGATCCTACAAATGGAAGTGTAATTTGCCTAGACGGAGAACTCAATGGACCAAAAAAATATGCCAATCCTACTTCGACAGTTCAATATATTAATACATTACTAACTTATTCCTTCTAAGTTTGTTAATTCATTAGAATCTTGAGGCCTACCATTAAAGTAGTTCTAGCTTTCCAGTTGATACTTTTTTGAATCTTTTTCGGATTACCATACCAGTCTTTAAGATCCCAGGTGCGGTTTCTCATTGATCCGAATTTTGGTTCTTGTTTGATTTTGAATAATTTTTTGGCCAGATAGGCTAATTCTTTAATCGTTGTTTTTTTACCCGAACAAACATTAAATGCCTCGCCGAATATTTGCAAACCCTCAGGGTTTGCAGGCTCGTATTTCGTCAAACCCTGAGGATTAGATTTCAGTAAGACGGCTGAGCGAATAAATGCACCACACACATCCTCCACATATACAAAATCCCTGGAAATATTCGGGTCGACGAACTTGGGTAATTTGCCTTTTTTAGCTTCACGAATCAAAGTTGGAATTAGACGATTAGGCTCTTCCCACGACCCATATACTGAATATAAACGTAGATGAGCTACAGGCAGCTTCTCTACCTTACCATAGTATTTGAGCAGGTAATACGAGGCTACTTTTGAGACTGCATAGTGACTATTAGGCACGAGTTCGTCCTTTTCAGAGGGTCCGGAGCTGTTTAAACCGTATTCAGACTGCGAACCCGCATGAACATAAGCTGAGAATCCATACTTCTTCATCTCCTCAAGCAAAAGATAGGTAGAGTTAAAATTAGTTTGGTAGATATTATTAATATCATTTTGAGTAGAGTAGGCGCCGTATGCTGCGAGATTAAATACTGTTTTTGGCTTGCTGCGGGAAATGAGCGATTTTAAGGCACTCCTCTCTCGAATATCACATTTAACGACGTATAGAGGAGAAGTGTACTTTTCCCGCAACCGCCAGTTTTTTTTTGGAACTGAAAAAACACCAAATACGTCCTTTCTGTAGGTTAATAGCTTCTGCAGTAAATTAAATCCTACAAATCCGCCGGCGCCAAAAATAATAATCGGTCCCTTTAATTTATTGATTAATTTATTATGCTGTTGCATAGCTCTAATTTAATCCAAGTCGCGTTTGACACGACACCAAAAAATACCTTTGGCTTAAAAGTTTCGTAATCTTACTTTTTTATTTGTTTATTTGCTTATTTGTCGGATTTGATTATTATGTTAATCTAACCCTCCTCTCCTCTATCAACAAAAATAACGAGAGAGTAGTGGTTTATTGACACTTTATTTCTTTTTAAGAAATTTGACAAATTCATCTTCTGTCAAATTAGCTCTCTTAATCTGAGCTTTTAGAAGAAATCTAGCTACTTCTTTATGAAGCGGTATTGAAAGTGTAGGATAACCTAATTTTTGTAGAATTGCATGGTCGCCAGATGTATGAACATGAATATAACCGGCTCTTTCGAATGCTCGTACTGCTTTTATTCCTGAGATATTAGCAAGTTTGGGCATATGCAATATCAGGAAGAAGCAAAATTTATTGGAACATCAACCACTTCTCTGCTGAGTGGTTTTTTTATTTCAGTTTTTTCAATCGCCTCCATATAGGCTTTAATTGCTTTTTTAGCATTGAGAATAGCTTCGTCTTTGGATTTCCCCTGACTCATACAACCATACAAATTCACCACGTCTGCAACATAGCCTTTATAACTTTTATCATAAGTTAATTTGATTAGATAAGAAAGATTTTTTGTCATATTGAAATTATACCATCTTTTCTGATTTTAACTGACTTGTCCGCCGTAGTTTTCTTGACCCTCGAAGCTTCAGCGAAGGGGGTAACGAAGGTGGATTCAATCTATTTGCGCTTGAAAAGAAGAAGAAGAAGAAGAAGAAGTAAAATTCATTACATGGTTGAAAATGATGTTTTCATTACGGTCCAAAAAAGAAATTTAGCACCAAAAGATATTCTTCCAAATAAAGACTTATTCGCTAAAGTTGAAGCTGATTTTGAGACAAGTGCTTCTAGAAGCTTAACTATAGAAAAACCTGAGTCGCAGTCTAGAATTAATGAGATTTTAGAATTTCTGGCTGAACAAAATGCAGGTCTAACTAATTCACCTGAAAGATTGTTAGCTGATGAACTGAGAAGTGATCCGTCTAAACTAAGTCAGATAATTAGAAATATTTACAATTTAACCTTGTCTGGTTTATCTTCTCCAGACCAACTTACGCGAATTAACTCTAAAACTACAGCAGTTGGATATGTAAACGCCTGGCATCAACTTAGGAAAGCCATGGCAAAATCTCCTTAACACTTTCATCTCAAATTAATTTGAGAATCGTTTTCCTAATACTTTCCTTATCTAATCCGTTCTCCTTCAAATAAAAATCTTTTTGAGTAGAGTAGGCGCCGTAAGCTGCGAGATTAAAAACAGTTTTTGGTTTGATGCGGGAAATGAGCGATTTTACGGCACTCCTCTCTCGAATATCACATTTAACGACGTATAGCGGAGAAGTGTGAAATTCCCGCAACCGCCAGTTTTTCTTTGGGTCGGAAAAAACTCCAAAGATATCCTTTCTGTAAGCTAATAACTTCTGCAATAAATTAAATCCTACAAATCCGCCGGCACCAAAAATAATAATCGGTTCTTTTAATTTATTGATTAATTTATTATGCTGTTGCATAGCTCTAATTTAATCCAAGTCGCGTTTGACACGACACCAAAAATTGCGTACTAGCTTAGTTTCATAATTTCTTTTTATTAAATTTAATTATTTGTTTATTTGTCGGATTTGATTATTATGTTAATCTAATCCTCCTCTCCTCTACTTAAAAAATGACAAGAGAGTAGTGCCTAATTTATCTTAAAGTACTTCAATATATCTAAAATTCCATTTTCGTTAACACTCGGCCCAATAAAAGAAAATTTTTCTCCTTTACTTAAAACCAGTTCCTTGATTCCCCTTCTCCCGTTTTCTAATGTTGCGCCATATTTACAAAGCTTGATAAACTCCCAGTCGCTTATACCATCACCCACACCTAAAATATTTGTAAAGGGAATTTTACTGAATTTACTTATTTCTATCGCGCCGGATTTCTTATTGACTCCTTTGGCCGTAATAACAGCAAATAAGGTTGGTGCGTATATAGGATTTGCCCCAAATTCCAGTTGAAGTTCGGGAAACTTTGCCATCAATTTTTTAATTTTCTGTATTTCAGATCTATTAAATGCTGCGGGCATTATTTTAATAATTTCATTTTCTAAGATAAAGGTAGTTAACGAATCGACCGACTTTGGTTTTTTACCTAAAATTGATATATTTATTTTAGTAAGATCACAATAACTGGATTTTTCAATAGCATATTCACGACTCGAGTAAACTTCAATATAAAGTCCAAGCTTTTTACACTCATCGACATACTTTTTTGCAGACTTACTATTGATTAAATGCTTTTTAATAAATTTTTTTTTTCTATAGTCTTTTATCTCAGCTCCTCCACATGTGATATTTACAGAATTCAAACCAATTTTAGATACGAGATCGGTAATGGCAAAACTAGGCTTGGCCGTACAGAGAAAGACTTTAGTTTTTTTGTTGATCTTTTGCAATGCTTTAATTACATCGGAATTAGGAAAAGGAAAATTGATCCCCGGTTTTCCACCAACAATTACTCCATCGATATCTAAAATGACAGCTTTTATCATGAAAAAGGATTAAATTAACTTAGTGACGGTTTTTTTAATGCTATCCTGATCTAATCCGTTTTCTTTTAAATAAAAATCCCGATAGCCATAATGATGCGTCTTGTATCCTGTTGCAAATAAATGTGTGAATCTCTTAATTGATAACCGACTACTTACTACCGAATGACTGATAAACTCTCCCAATCCTCCTGTTTTAACATGCTCCTCTATCACACACAAATTCTTAGTTCTATTAATTGACTCGATTAACTTTTGTTCAATCTTAAAAGGCATCTCACAGACAACCCACAAATCAATTTTGTTGAGTTTTAATACAGGCAGAATTCCGGCAACAACATCCTTGATGATTGAGCCAAGGACTATCACGGTTATCTTATTCCCTTTTGCCAGATTTCTAACTGCTTTGAAAGCTGGAAAATTAATTGGGATATTTTCGGCTTTAGTCAGCCTTAAATAATCCGGACCCGAGTGCTTTACCATCCGGTCCATTATCGGAATCATGTCCTCGGCAACTGCCGGAGCATAAATTTTTATATTCGGCAAACTCATCAGCATCGAAATATCCTGGAGCACATGATGAGATGGACCAAGCATTCCGTAATCAAACCCTCCGCCCAATCCGACAATCTTAACATTGGCATTATGATAAGTAATATCATTCCTTACTTCTTCCAAAACTTTTATAGTGACAAAGGGGGCTGCACTGTAAATCCAAGACATCATTCCGGTATAAGCCATGCCGGCTGCTACAGTTGACATGTTGTGCTCTGCGACTCCGGCATTAATGTATCTTTCTCCAACCGTTTTGGCCAATTCCTCAAATACTCCATGTCCAAGATCTCCAGTGAGGAGGACTATTTTTTTATTCTTCGTTGCCAGTTTGGTTAAATATTTTCCGAAAGTTATTCTCATAATTCAAATAAAACTTAATTGACTGCATCATAATTCAGGAGTCACGAGTGAGGTGTCTCTCCGAGCAGCGGATGGTGCGGATTTCGCACCGAGCCTCGCAGGAGAGAAGGGATCACGAGTGACAGAATCTGAATTATTCTAATTCCTTTAAATATTTCTCTACATTCTCATTATTCAAAGTAAAATAATTTGACTCCATTTTCCCCTCTATTGATTTCAATCCTTTTCCCCTTACGGTCTTAGCTATTAATACACTCGGCTGATTATTCTTAAAATTACTAATTTTTTTGAAAGCCTTTTCCAAATGAAAATAACTATGACCGTCACACTGGATTACGTTAAAGCCGAATGACTTCCACTTCTCTTGTGAAGCAGCATCTCCCAACACATTTGAAGTTGCATCAATTCCCTGAAAACCGTTTTTATCAATTATTACTATTATGTTTTTCAGTTTATGGTGACTGGCAAAAAGGGCTGCTTCCCAGACCGAACCTTCATTACACTCACCGTCCGAAATCAGACAAAATATTTTTCTTGCCTTATTCTTGATTATCTGATCTGCCTTGGCAATACCGCAGGCAAATGATAAACCATGTCCAAGACTGCCAGTTGCAAGAGGAATATCCTCGGGAAAAGTAGGCGGCGGATGAACTCCAAACAGTCCACCTTCTTTAAAATAGGTACTTAATTGCTTGTCCGAAATTTTTCCCTTTTTATTCAGGACCACATATAGCGATAAGGAAGCGTGTCCTTTAGACAGTATAAATTTATCATTTTTTTTCATCTGAAAAAACTGGGTTTCAATAATCAAATCAATACAAGACATGCTGGAGCCGACGTGAGGATATTTAGTACCTGTTGAAGCCGCTAAACGCAGAACTTTTTCACGCAAATTTCTACTTAATTTATCTTTCATACTTTTTGTATTAGAGGTTTTCACTGATTGTTTGCTGATTCTCACGGATCAGTGGCAATCCGCCACCGTCAAACGTGGCTGGGACGTTTAACGTCCCGCTAATAATCCGCGGAAATCAAAACGAGCATAGTATACAATAATCTCTAAATGATTCAACAAAAATGCGCCATATGCGAAAGTAACAACTACGAAGTGGTATATAAAGAAAACTTTGACATCAAAAAAATAAATTCCCGCGTATTTTCCGCCCGCCGCCTCCCCGACCGTGTTCATTACCGGATGGTCAGATGCAAAAACTGTAACTTGGTTTTTTCCGATCCGATTCTTGAATATGACAAAATCGAAAAACTTTATGCGAAAAGTTTTACTTCCTACGACAAACACTTAGAAAATTTAAAAGAAACGTATGGGTATTATTTGAAGCTTTTGCCTTGTCATCCCCGACCTGATCGGGGATCCAGAGAAAAACAACTGGATTCCCGCTTTCACGGGAATGACAATCCTACATTACTTGAGATAGGTTGTGGAAACGGTTTTTTTCTTGAAGAGGCCAAGCGCCAGGGATACGACATTTACGGCGTTGAACCTGGCAAACCATCTGTTGACAAAGCCCGGCCGGATATCAAAAAAAATATTAAAAATGACATCTTTAAGGCTAAAATGTTCAAAAAAAACAGTTTTGACGTAATTTGCTGCTTCCAGACATTCGACCATATTCCCAATCCCAATGCAATACTGGCTGAGTGTTATAAAATCCTCAGGAAGGGCGGCTTGATATTGTTTCTTAACCATGATATTGGCGCCTGGCAAAATAAACTAATGGGAGAAAAAAGTCCAATTATAGATATCGAACACACCTACCTCTTTAACAAAAAAACCATGCGAAAAATATTTGAAAAACATGGATTTAAAGTGCTTGAGGTCAAGTCCAGCTTCAATATTCACCACCTGTCCTACTGGCTGCACCTCTTCCCCATTCCCAACTTCCTGAAAATTCCCTTGATTAAATTCTTAGATAAAACCGGAATCGGAAAAATAAAATTAAAACTGAATCCGGGAAATCTTGTATTAATTGCTGAAAAATAATTCTCAATTTTTAATTTTAAATTTTTAATCAATTTTCAATCTTTAATTTTTAAATAAATGCAAAATAATAATAAGATTTATGATCTTGAAGAAAGAACCTCAGTCTTTGCAGAAGACCTAGTTGTTCTGTGCAAAAAATGTCCTAAGAATATTGTTACAATTCCTATCCTTGATCAATTGATTAGAAGTGGAACTAGTATTGGAGCTAATTATTTTGAAGCAAATGGTGCTTCGAGTAAAAAAGATTTTATAAACAAAATTTTCTTATGCAAAAAGGAGGCGAAAGAAACAAAATATTGGCTTCGTGTGTTAGCTAAATCACTTGACGACAAAAATTTAATTGAAAACTGCCGACTACTTTGGAAAGAAGTGCAAGAACTGTCTTTGATTTTTTCAAAAATAGCTTCTAAACGTTAAATGATTTTGAAAATTTACTATTGTAAATTCAATGAAAATTGAAAATTTCAAATTGAAAATTTTCCTTAAAGAAAAATTATTTATAATCATTTTTATCTCCTTTCTCTTATCTCTTATCTTTCTTACCTATAAAGACTATGGAATTCCTTGGGATGAAAAAGTATTTTTCAGCACGGGAAAATTTTTTGTCGTGAAACTTCTTAACTTTCTGCAGATTCCAACTAATCTCTCAACGGTAGGATTCGAGCCTACTCCCCATCACTTAAAAGGCCATGGAGTTTTTATGGATATGCTATCAGTAGGCGCCGGCATGCTATTTCCACTCTTTAATTTCGAGGTTTTGCATTTAATTCGGGCCTTATTTGCCGCGCCCATTTTTATTTTGGTCTACTGGATTGTTTCTCAACTGATATCCAAAGTCTATGGCTTGATAGCTGTTGTGTTACTTCTGACTTTTCCCCGCTTTTATCCGGAAATATACTATAATGCCGTAGACATCCCTACTGCGCTGCTCTTTACTATCTGTCTAAGTTATTTTATCTATTATTTAAAGACAGAGAAAACAGTTTTTAAGTCAATCATTTTCGGATTAATCCTGGGAGTTACTATCAACCAACGTCTTCTACTCTTTTATTTGCCAATTGTGAATTTTATTTTTTTATTTTTTCAAAAAAAAACCAGGCGCGAATTTCTTTTTCATCAATCCCTAACCCTTATCTCCTTACTCTTATCTATGCATCTTACACATCCTTATCTTCTCTCACGTCCTATTACAGGTCTGTTCGACATCATTAAAAATGCTAAACAGTATCCCTGGAATGCTGCAGTCCTTTTTGAAGGTCAATTCTATCAAGCCGGAGTCAAACCGCTTCCCTGGTATTATCTCCCAAAAACTATTTTAATCACGTCTCCTATTATTACTTTGATTTTATTTTTGTTCGGATCTCTAAAAACTATTACCATCTTGGGTCGATCGATCCAAGATGGTATCAAGCAACAAACACAAAAAAATTTAATATTTTTTTATGTTTTAGCCCTTTTTATTACACCTTTTATCTTAGTACTTATTCTCAAACCAACTCTTTACGATTCTTGGAGACAGTTTTTATTCTTAACTATTCCTAATGTAATCTTGGCTGCCGAAGGCTTACATCTACTATTGGCAGATAAAAAATTAATGATCTCTAACTACAAAAATATTCCTGATTATCTACTGGATAAAAAAAACTGGGGCCTTAGATTATTTGGAAAAGGAATTGTAGGAATGGTTGTATTGAGTAGTATGTTTTATACAGCTGTACAAATGATTAGACTCCATCCTTATGAATATCTTTATTACAATTCATTGACCGGAGGATTAAAGGGAACATATGGAAAGTATGAAACAGATTATTGGGGGCTTGGCTACAAAGAAGCGGTTGTCTGGTTTAATAAAAATGTCAATAAACTCGATGAAAGTTATAAAATCTTTGTCGAGGGCGATCCTTTATCCTCTTCCTATTACTTCAAACCTAATATGTCACTCACTACCGACCCGCTGACTGCCGACTACATATTTACTTTCACTCGTTGGAATTTCCACACCCGCCACCAGGGAAAGACTATTTACACTGTTGAAAAAGAAGGTGTTCCTTTAATTTTTGTTAAACAATTGTGAGTCCAGACTTCCCGGAATGGAACTCTCTGGAGGCTTATTTCTATAAAGTCTATCAAACTTTTAGGCAGACTTATATTTTAGGAAATAGAAAAGTATTTTTCTTTAATTTCCAGTGGCAAAACTCTAGATTCTTCCTTCAAAAATTTACTAGCTTGAAGAACCTCAATTCTAACTAAGCGTTTATCCTTGGTAAAATGTACCACAAAATTACCTTGCATTTCTGCGTGATCATATAAATCGTCAGTAAGTTGGAAAACAATTATGTCATCTTCACGATAATATTTTATTTTCATATCTGCCTTTTTCTGCCGGGAAAAATGTAATAATTTTTATTTTACCATTTTCTTTTTTGTAAACAATACAAAGTGAGCGAAACTCGTCTACCAATCCGAAAGCTCTTACTAAACCAGTTGCCAGATTTTCTTGAGTAATTGGTTTCTTTGTGATTATTTCGATTTTACTCTTTGTAATGCGAAATTTTTTAGCTTCTTTCGTTCCTAATTTTTCTTCAGCGTGTTTGGTATAAATAATCTTCACAAAGTTATTCTATCATTTTTTTGACATCGCAAAAGCTAATTGTTAAACTATAATTAGTTTTCGGAACCGCCTCGCAAGGGACGGGTTTTTTTGACAAAAAAGAGATTTAGCTCAATAAGACTGGAACACTTTTAGCTTCAATTTTAGGAAGAATTTGCATTTGTCCCACTTCGCTCCTTCGGAGCTTCGGAGGGACATAAGAAAGCGTATTACTCGCTTCGCTCGCAAACGCTTTCTAATGTGAGCCCAGAGAGACTCGAACTCTCAACAAACAGCTTAAAAGGCTGCTGCTCTGCCAGTTGAGCTATGGGCCCTTCATTTAGTCCAGGGTAAACCTAAAAATTTATTAGAATTAGGCTTTTATTCTATCAAGTTTAGAAAGATAATTCAATGCAAAGAAATGAGGAAAATTAATATAGGCAAGCATCTTTTAATATAGAAAATCTTATTTATCTGTAAAACTTAAGTTTAGGGATTCCCTGGAAATGTTTGCGATTTCGGGTTGCAAGCTTTGCATTAACAAATAGTGCGCAAGCTGCTATAAATAAGTCTGCAAATGACATCGTACTAAGATTATAATCCCTTTTTAATTCTCCTGTGAATTTTGATAATTCAAGCTTTAACTCTACAATTTTCAACACCGATATTAACTCCATAAGATTTATTTCTTTTTCTTTTGAAGATTTACCTGAGAATAATTCCATTATGGTGACAGTAGAAATATAGATATCTAATTTTTTTTGTACTTGCAGTTCAAGTAGTTCTGGAAGCAAGCCTTCTCGTGTGCGAAGATAGTCTATAATTATATCTGTATCAATTAAAACTCTTACCATTTAAATCTCTTTCTTTTCCAATATAACTTTTCCTTTTTTCCTCTTCTAAAGGCTTCCATTTCTCTAAGTTCTTTCTTAGTCATATTTTTCCAAGAACCAGCAAGCTTAGGTAACACATGTTCAAGAACATACTTTGCTCTGGCTGCCGGGTCGTCTTTAATTGCAACAAGTTTAACAACTCTTCTCCCTTCTCTTTCAACCTCAATCTCTTCTCCGGTTTTCGCAACTTTATCAACCAAGGCAAATATATTTTTCCTGACCTCAGTTATAGATATTATTTGTGTCATATGTACACTAGTGTACATATTGATAGTCAGCATGTCAAGTGAAAATTCTCTATAATTCATAAATGGAACTCCCTACTCCTGACCCACCGGAACTGCGAGAAGAGCTGAAAAAGGAAAAACCAAAGGCGCACCGCTTTTTTAATCGTTCGAGCGCAATTTTGGTTGGAGTCGGAGTTGGAAGATTCTTCTATGATCGATATTATTCAGGAGACATTGCATTTGGAAGGGAGGCTCTTTCTTTAAGCCTAACAATAGGACTGCTTTTAATCCTTGGTCCATTTTTCATGGAAATGCTAATTCGAGAAGATTATCATATGAGGCAAAGGTTTCGCCGGGATAAATAAAAATATTATTTGAAATTTAACTCTATAACGCTCTTGTGAAATTGTATAATGTTTCAAAATGAAAAATTACAAAATAAAAGCTGTCTGCTTTGACATGTGGGGAACTCTTTGTGAAAGCGGTGGATCAGAACAATGGAATGAACTGCAAAATAATTTGGGAGCAAAGAAAATTGAGAGAAAAATATTTGTAAGGCAAGGTGAAAGGAATCTTTTACTGTTTTCTGGATCACTTCTTGATGGAATCAAAAATCTTGCCAAAGAATTTAAATTAAACACTAATAAAACCCAAATCGAAAAAGCTTACAAAACCTGGTATGGACACGTACAAAGATCAAAGCCTTATCCTGAAACAATAAACGTTCTTGAAAAACTGAAGCATGCAAAAATAAGAATGTGCATAATTTCAAATACCGATAGTGAGTCGTTTTATTTCAAAATAAAGCAATATAGGTTGGGCAGGTTTTTTGAAAGATCATTTATATCCTCAAAGCTAGGTTATCTAAAGCCTAACCCTAAAATATTTCAAAAGGTACAAAATTATTTGAATCTTCCTAAAAATCAAATAGTTATGATCGATGACTCACTTTACCATGGAGTTATATCTGCCAGAAAGTTTGGTTGGAATAGTCTTTGGGTCGCAAGAGGCAAAGAAGGTCAGGATAGACTTAGAATCGAAGATCTCACGGGTATTTTTGAATATTTGTAACCAGATACAATATTGCATCTGGCCAGATACCGCATGGTATCTGGTAAAATGCTTGCGTAAATGAACAAGACAATCTTGTCAATCATAATTCCTACCTATAATAGTCAAAATAACATTCACAATCTCCTTTTATCCATAAATAACTCAGACTTTAAACAGTTTAAAAATATTGAGGCTTTGATAGTTGACGATAAATCTTACGACAAAACTCTAAAAAAAATTAAAGAAATGCAACCTGTTTTGAAGTTCAAACTAATTCTCTACCCTTTTAGAAAAAACTTCGGTCCTGCAAAAGCCAGAAACTATGGTGTCAAAAAGGCTAGGGGAAACTATATCCTTTTTTTAGACTCTGATGTGGAATTGGCCAAATCTACTCTGCGCTACGCTTTCCAGCTTGCCAAAGAAAAACAAGCTAGAGCTTTCACCGGAATCTGGCATTACCGGCAAAAAAATAACCGGTTTTTTCCCAACTTCAAAGCCATGCGCGACTGGGTCTACTGGTTTATTGAGCGGGAGAAGTATGCCCGCTACTACCTTTTCTCAACCCGTATCGCCGGTATCGAAAAAAAACTATTTCTGCGTATAGGCGGTTTTGACGAAAAATTTCCTCAACCCACTGTTGAGGATATCGAACTCACCTACAGGATTGAAAAACAGGCTAAGATCAGATTCTCACCGGAGCTAATGATCTACCATGAATTTGAAGATTTTTTGCCTATAGCGGTCAAGTATTTCAAAAGAAGCCGTGATTGGATCCTTCTTTATCAAAAGCGTCTCAAATTCGATCCCGTGGCGACCTCAAAAAAAGAAGCCTTAAAGGCAATTCTTGCAGCTTTGTTGGTTAGTTCATTGTTACTTAGTTCATTGCATTGGTTCTTTTTGTATCTTGCTATCTTGATATTTGTTCAATTTACTAACTTGGAATGGTACTTCTGGAGCTTCGTCTATAAACAAAAGGGGCTTGTATTTCTTTTAAAAAGCATTTTCTTCTCCATTCTACTTTATTTAATTATTGATATGGGCTCTACCTGGGGTATTTTACTATCTAAATTTAATAAGAATAAATCTTGACTAAGATTCTTATCTTAAATTAAGAAATCCATAACCGTGATCAGTCATTCCAATTTCAATGTTACCTTGTAGACTAGGATTCTCCCTTTGTTTTCCCTTAAATTCCAGATTAATTAAACCAGCGAAGAATAATATGCCAATATCTCTTGTTTCTTTATATTTTTTTTGAGCTAATTCTTCATCTATGGAACCATTTTCATTTAAAACTGAGGCTATATCTCCATCTTTAAAAGGAGTTAAATCACATTCTGGATTTTTTTCCACATACCTATAAACTTTTAACCCTCTAGTTGATAAGCTCAGAATATCTTTTACAACTTTCCTTTTAGCCTGAAGGTCTTTTTTCATATTATAGGCTAATAATACAACAAAATTAACTGGTTGCAAGGACTATTTATTATAGAGTTTATTATTGTTTTTATTCTATTCTCTTCTTAAAAAGATTCTCGCGGAAGCCACCTTCTTTGACGAATTTTTCTTTTTGGGGTATTTTTCTCTCAAAAACAAAAAAACTATTCTAAGGCATCCCGAAGCATTTGGGATAATCGATATGCAGTAAAGGTAATATGACAAATATCTTCTGTGCCTGTTGAAACACGAATTATGTCTCCAAATCTTTCCAGTCTAGTTGTATCATATCCAAAACTTGAACCATAATCTATGTAGCCCAAATGCTCATTAGTTTGAGCCTTGATAAATTTTTCTACTTTACTTGCGCTTGCCTCATCTGGCATTTTAATAAAAAAATATGGCCCTAAAAACTCTACAAAAGCTGCCCTATCAATTTCTTCTGTTCTTAAACTGGGATGACTTAATTCAATATTATTTCCAATTTTCTCTTTTAGAATATTCAAAATAACTGATGTATTTCTTGTAATCCTTTTTGCTCTATACTGTATATAATCGCTGTTCAACGGTGGCATTAATGCAAATTCTGATATTCCTGGTCCCAAATTTAGTAAGTTTAGTGCAACAATCATTCGTTCATCCAAAGAACCCTCGCCTTTAGCGACAAATGCGTGTCCGTGACCAATTAAAGCTCCTAACGAAGTTGTATCCCAACCATATTCAAAAAATTTATATAAGCTTTGAACAGCGACAACGTTCACATTACTGCCCTGAATAATTGGTTTTGCTTTATCAAATATCTGAAAAACTCCTCCGGTATTAGTTATATCGCTAACCAAGAAAAATGGAACATCACCTTTAAATGATTGGGCTGCCGTTTCTAAGATGGTTTGAATCTGATGTAATCGCATTACTTTTTGAAAATCTGTGTTTTCTAACTTCTGCAAATCAAAACTTTCAATCGGATCAGCTAGTACAATCGTTGGTTTATTACTTTCCGCTGCTTTTAAAATATATTTTCGAATTACCTCAGGATTAGGCTCTGAAATTGTTAAAACATCTGGGCCTTGAAATAACATATATTTAAGACGATCAAAGAATTTTCTGGTTTCAAAATACATTCCGCCTATGGTGACAACATTTGCATCCGGATACTGTGCCAATAGTGAAAAGGTTGCATGTTTAGGGGCTTGAATTCCACGGGTTTGTAAATGAATTACTGTGTCATCAGACCTATCAAGATGATAATGTTTCAATAAAGCTTCATAATATAATTTCGAAAATTCACTTTGATAGGCCTGGTCTCGAAAAAAATCTACCTATTCTTCAAAATGTTTTTGTTCACTAAATGTCATTGCAAGCGACCGTATATCCAAAATTGATAAGGCTTTAGCAAGTACCGCTCTTCTTAATGTTGACCGTGTTGGTTTAGCAGGGTGAATCATTAAATCTTCTTCTATTTGGGCAAATCCAATTTCCGTATCTTCGGCTAAATCAAAGTTTGGATTTCTTACCAACCTATGTCCAAAATAAGTCTTATGATAGGCATTACTTGTATATGAAGACTCGGGAGTAAGAATTCTTTTATTTTTAGCCACAACCGAAGCCGATGAAAATATTTCTCCATAAAGTTTATCGTGTAATTTTTGTCTCCCTTCAAGTTCCGCATCACCTTGCCAAATTAATTTTAGAAAAGTTTCATCGCCTAAATCTGCTTCTATTTCTTTAAAAACCGGGTCATTATTTATTTTTCTCCAACGTAATTGATCATTCTTTTTTAACCAATCGAGATTCGGCGGATGATACATTGTTCGGGTATGAATAGGATTCCTACTACGTTCTTCTGACATACTATGGGTTAGTATACAATAATTCGCTGGTAAAATAAATAGGCTTTTTTGAAGATCTGAAATTAAAAATTCTGCAGTCTATTTTTTCTGTAATCCAGACGTTTTTTGAAAAGATTTTCACGAAAGCCACCTTCTCTGACAAATTTTTCTTTCTGGGCTTTCAGGAGCTGGTCAAGAAGATATCCTTGCTTAAAACAAAGAGTAATCATGAGATTAGCGAAAGATTCAGTTTCTTTCACATAAGACTCATAAATCTTATGAGACAAATGGGTCTCATGTGGAATTACTCTCATGCGCCTAATCGTAATCACCCGAGGATCATCTTTTGGCCAGACCGTAAAACTATGCTGTCTTAAAAAATCCCGATAGTCCTCTAATAGCTCACCATAGCTTGCCCTGGCAACTCCGGTTAATTTAATATTACTCTCAACGCTGTTAGCCAAAGATCCTTCAACTATATTTTGTTTGCCGCTTCGTGAAGCCTGAATCATCTGATCGTGAGTACGGGATCTTTTATCGATAAAACGATCACAGAATATTGTAGTAAGATCAGATATATCCACCGCTAACCAGTAGACAATCAGACTTTCGTAACCGCCTTTTTTGGAATGGGAGTTATGAGACGAATGAGACTCATGAGTCAAATTAGTCATAATAATCCCAATAATCCCATTCTACTTCAAAAAGTTCAGCGGATTCAATAGCGTTCCGCCGGAGCGGACTTCAAAATGAAGATGTGTTCCCGTCGATCTTCCGGTTGATCCCATTCGACCGATATTCTGTCCCTGCGAGACAGACTGCCCAACCGAAGCGCCCAAGAATGACATGTGACCGTATAAGGTCTGATATCCGTTTCCGTGATCGATGATTATATGGCACCCGTATCCCCAGTTCAAACAGCCTGAATACGTCACGGTTCCTGTATCTGAAGCCAAGATAGGAGGCGCCGAACCATTTTCAATATCCAAAGCCATATGGTACCAGACCGGAGACTGGGAGATTCCGCCTGACGTTGGCCAGATAAAATTTGAGGTTCCTTTAGCTCCTGCCTGAATCTGTGTTACAGTTTTCTGAGCAATATATTTGGGTTTTTCTTCCTCAATCACTCCATCCGGAACATATAGTATCTGTCCAGAGGTCAAAGCAAATGTATCTAGATCGGCGAAATCATTGAAGGGAAAGTTCACGACTTTCTGTGCATCAGTACCGTATTTTTTAGCAATAGCATATATGTTGTCTCCCGAGACAACTTTGTGGACGACACCGGTGACCGGTGGAACTTTTAATATCTGTCCAGGTTTAATAATCTCCGTTTTTAAATTATTTGCCCATTTAATCGTGTCTACAGAAACATCAAATTTTTCTGCAATTGAAGCCAAAGTGTCACCTCCCCTAACTTCATAATCAACTATTTTGTCTCTCGGCTTGGTTGAGATCACTGTGCTTAACGAATTCTCATATGGATTGTAAGAAACAACACCTGCCTGATAGACGTTGCTGTTTTGCTGTAAAGAATTTACAAACGGATTATTCTCAGCAATGGTCGGCCCCCCAATAACTACAGCGGCGACCAAAAGAAAAAAAGAGCTGTTAAGAAAGCGGGAAGAGTATTTCCCTCTTTTGGCGACCAACAGGGCAACGATGACGTCTTTAATATGTTCAAACTGACGACCAAAACTAAATATTCTGGATCGCGTGTAATTATGAAGAAAGGCTAAATATTCTTTTAACTCTTGCATAAAACGAGTTACTATTCTATCATTTTTTGACGATCCGTTCTATTGCGACCTCAAAAGCTGCTTGTTTTAAATCTAACGCTTTATAACCAGAAGCTTTATCCCAAATCGAATAGAACGCCTTATCCATCATTAATCTAAGTTTTTCATTCACTTTGTCCTCGCTCCATTTCTCGCCATGCATATTTTGATACCATTCAAGGTAGGAAACCGTTACTCCCCCGCTGTTTGCCAACACATCCGGAATTATAATGACTCCTTTTTTGGTTAGATATTCATAAGCTTCTTCGGTAATCGGTCCGTTAGCCATTTCCACGATGATTTTGGCTTTGATTTTTTTCATGTTGGTTTCATTGATGACATTTTCCAAAGCTGCGGGAACTAATATGTCCACCGGAAGCTCCAACAACGACGCGCTTGATATGGTTTTGCCGTAGCGGATATCGCAGACAGATCCTTTGCAGTAACAACCGGCAACCGTACCCTTTTCTTTTTTGCAGTTCATGGTTGTCTCAGGATCCAAACCATCATTTACCAATACCGCCCCTTTTGAGTCCGACACCGAGATTATTTTCAATCCCTGTTCGTGTGCTAATTTTGCAAAATAATAACCTACATTCCCATAACCCTGTACCGCAACGGTTAGATTGTTAGACTTTAGACTATAGACTTTAGAATTCCTTAGCTTATTCAGTAAAGCCTTTAAGATAAAAACACCGCCTCTGCCCGTAGCCTCTGTCCTTCCCAAGGATCCTCCTATGTCAATCGGCTTTCCAGTAAAAGTCGCTCTTAGTTTATTTAATGTTTCATGGTCAGTTTTGATTTTTGATTTTTGATTTTTGATTCTTTTTACGTATTCATCTACCATCCACTCCATAATCTTTGGATTCGTGTTTACGTCCGGTGCCGGCACATCAATCTCTGCACCGATAAAAGTGTTTATTGCTCTAACATAAGCCCTAGAAAGTTCATCTAATTCATTTTCATTTAGCTTTTTCGGATCAACGATTACTCCTCCTTTCGCCCCACCATACGGCAGGCCCGCAACAGCACATTTTATAGTCATCAAAGTCGCAAGAGCCTGTACTTCTTCGCGTGATACATTCGGATGGAATCTGATTCCACCCTTATAAGGGCCCAGATTGTTGTTGTGCTGAATTCTGAAACCTTTGTAGATTTTTTTTCCGACCGAAAAATTAAGTTCATGAATGACATTTGGCTGAATCAACCTCTCGATTAATTCGTTTGCTAATTTTAAACTCTTGGCTGTTTTTAAAATTATTGCCTGTGCACTCTCAAGCATTTTCCGACCTGTGTTCATAATTCAGTAATTAATAGCTAATAGTTAATAGGTAGGAATTTAATTTATCGGATTTTTCCCAAGCCATTGGCTACTGGCTTCTGACTACTTATGATTTAATTCCAACCATTTCTCAACATCTAATGCCGCTGCTATTCCCATTCCAACCGCCGTTCCTGCCTGTCTGTATTGATAATCAACACAATCACCGGCGGCAAATACGCCAGGAATCGATGTTGCTGACTGAAAATTAAAATTATACTTATTTAGGTTATTAATTTTTGAATTTTGATTTATCATTTTGATATTTTCCCTCGACTCTACTCGGGATCCTGAGCTTGTCGAAGGAGATATTTGATATTTGATATTATCAATAGCAATTCTTGCACTTGTATTAATATAACCCTTCTTATCAACTTCAATTTGACCTTTGAATATTTCTGTATCAGGTTTATGACCGATTGCTAAAAATAATCCATCCACTTTTATTTCTGAATCTGAATTCAGCTTAATCGCTTCCACTCTATTTTCACCAATAACATCAGTTATAACTGAATTATAATGAACTTCAATTTTTGGATCTTTGAGAACTCTCGTCTGCATAATCTTTGACGCTCTAAAAATATCTCGTCTATGGACTAAATGAATTTTGGTTGCAAACTTTGTTAAAGTCAATGCTTCTTCCATAGCTGTATCTCCGCCGCCTACGACAGCTACGACTTTATTTTTAAAGAAAAATCCGTCACAGGTCGCACAGGCAGAAACTCCCCTGCCTCTTAATCTTTGTTCATTTTCCAGTCCCAGCCACAACGCTTTTGCCCCTGTGGCAATAATTATGGCTTTACCCTGATAAGTTTTGTCAACAGTTTGGACCTTAAAAGGTGATTTACTAAACTGTACTTCTGTTATATTCTGATCTATTATTCTGACTCCGAATTTCTTTACATGACTACGATATTTCTCTATTAGTTCCGGTCCCAAAATAGACTCAAAACCGGGATAATTTTCTACATCCGAAGTTAACATTAACTGTCCACCGGGAGGAGATCCGGCAAAAAGGAGAGGGTTTAAACCGGCTCTGGCGGTATAAAGAGCCGCAGCAAGACCTGCCGGCCCACCACCAATGATGATTACATCTTCTATTTCGGTCTTATTTTCTGCCATAGGATTATTTTGAAGTAAATTTTAAGTGTATTGAAGTATATAGTATAAAATAATTAGTATCTAGGGATGATGAAAACAAACATTTCATATCATATAGATACTTTATACTGAATACATGTTTCTAAATGTCGATTGATCTCTCCACAATCTGTTTGACTTCTTTGGAGTCCTTGGGAGGAATATACTGAAAGATCTCAGTTACCAAAATCTCCTTTGATAAGCCGTCAATCGCTTTTTTAACTGCCGAGATCTGTTGGAGTATATCAATACAGTTCCTTTTCGCCTCGAGCATCTTCTGAATGCCCTTAAGCTGTCCTATCAGTCTATTTATTCTTTTCCCCGTATCCATATTTAGATAATTTTTAACTTTTCACTTTTAATTTTTAATTTATACATGGTACTAGTATAGAGTATATAAATATCAAAATGATTTCAACCGCAAAATCATTTTGCAAAATCATTTGACAAGAAGAAGAAGAAGTAAACTACTTTTTGTAAAGCCTGAACAGGCTAAACAAGTTATTAGGAGGTGATATAAATGGATAGAGAACCTGCACAAAAAGTAGATCCCGCTGAAGAACAACGTAAAAAGTTTTTAATTGAAGGTGAAGTTTGGATAACAAATGCTGGTGACCAGAATCATGATTTTTGGAAAAAAAGATCCCATCGAAAAGATGAAAAATCTGCACAACAGTTATTACAACAAATACAAAATGAGGTAAACGCCGGAGAAGGATTGTGGGAATCTGTAAGACTCGTTCCCCAGGCATTTGATCAACAAGGAAAACCGTTGGCTGGAATTAAAGCAATTGTTGGAACACCTAGAAAACAAGCTTAAAGTTACTTTAATTTCAATAAGTCTACAAGCTGCTTTGGCGTTAGGACTTTGATTCCGGTGGCTTTTTCCAATTCTTTTGCCTTAAAATCTTTAGTATTTCCTGTGATAAAATACTTTACTTTTCCAAGTATAGCCGAAGTAAAAATCGGTTGATCTTTTTTGTCTACAAGAAGTTCGATTCTAGGATCAATTTCTGATGGATCGGCTAATAATTCCGGCGGATTATTTATTAATAAATCCTTAAAAGAAGATGCGACGCTGGGAATTTTCTCTTGAATATTCCTTAAGGATTCCTCTATCACGAGACTCGAAGTAACTAAACTAATTTCTTTCTGTTGATGAGCTTTAATGATTCTTTCGCAGTTTGCCGAACCGTAAAAAGCCGAAAAAAATATATTCGCATCAAGAAATACCCTTGGCTTTAGCATATCTTTGATCATAGTCATTTTGGCGAATCTTTTTTAGATTATCCTGCATCTCTTTTTCGGAAACTCCACTTTCTTTAACCAATCTCTGAATTTCTTTTAAAGCGTCAAGCGCAACCTGTTTTTGCGGTTTGAGAACTATTTCATTATTCTTAACCTGAGCGGTTAGTTTATCCCCCACTTTAAGCCCCACCTCTTGAAGAAGCGTCTCTGGAAAAGTTGCCTGTCTTTTTGGTCGAATATTAAGGGTGAATGTTTTCATAATCTCTAACCTCCTACGTGACGTCAAACGTCCTACATAAGATGTAGGATATCAGAAAAATATTTAGTTGTCAAGCAGCAGTTTTCATTGAGGCGAGGAATTCTTTGTTGTTTTTGGTTTTTTTCAGTTTTTCCGTCAAAGCCATAATCGCTTCTTCCGGACTCAAAAGCGCCATCATCCGGCGAAGTGTAGCCATATGAGCTAATGCGTCTTTATCTACTAAAAGTTCCTCGTGACGGGTTCCGGATTTTAATACATCTAATGCTGGATATATTCTTCTATCGGCAAACTTGCGCTCGAGGTGAACTTCCATGTTGCCGGTTCCTTTGAACTCTTCATAAATCAGATCATCCATTCTCGATTCAGTTCCAACCAAGGCCGTGCCGATAATCGTCAGGCTGCCGCCTTCTTCACAATTTCTGGCAGCACCAAGAAATTTTTTAGCCGGATAAAGAGCCTGGGCGTCAATTCCTCCTGACATACTTCTTCCGCTACCCTGAACTGACATGTTGTAGGCTCGGGCAAGTCTGGTGATCGAGTCCAAAAGGACAACAACCGGCTTCCCCATCTCAACCAATCTCCTCGCTCTATCCAAGGCAAGATTGGCAACTTTTACCTGTTGTCTTGGGGATTCGTCGAAATTCGAAGCGGCGACTTCACCTTTAATGAATCTTTTGATCTCTGTTACTTCCTCAGGCCGCTCACCTATTAATATTGCCATCAGATAAGTTTCCGGATAATTTTTTCCGATAGCCTCTGCTATTTCTTTTAAAAAAGTAGTTTTTCCGGCTTTTGGCTGTGAAACAATCAAAGCTCTTTGCCCAAAGCCAATTGGAGCTAAGACGTCAATTATGCGCGTTGACAGAACGTCGTTGTCTGTCTCAAGTTTTATCTGTTTGTTCGGATGAAGCGATGTCAACTGATCAAACTGTTTTCTTAATCTGCTCTGTTCTTCTGTCAGTTCTACGCCGTTTATTTTTTTAATCAGCAGGAGCGAGTGAAATCGCTCTCCTTCTTTTGGAGGTCGAGCCAATCCCTCAACCTCATCCCCACGGCGAAGCCAAAAACGACGAATCTGCGAGGTGGAAACATAGATATCTTTATCCGGATTTAAAATATAGTCCTGTCTTAAAAACCCATAACCGCCAAAGGTTATATCCAGTATTCCTTTTGCCGTATAGCTCATTTTTAAATCTTCCTTTAATCTTTCCTCCACCGGTCGGTCCACCGGCCTGACCTGAACAGATCTATCTCTGACACTTTCTTCTTTTTTAACAATTGGTTTGTCTTCTTTGACCGCAATAGGTTTTTCTTCGTATTTTTCCAAGAGCGAAGATACATCAAGCGTTTCCTCAGTCTTATTTTTCTTATCCATGTTTAAAAATTAAAATCTAAAAATGAAAAGGTAAAACTTAGTATATTTAGTATGTAGTTTTTATATTTTATTTTTAATATTTTATATTATCCAATATCAAAATCAAATCTTCATACTGAGAGTTTTTAAAACATTAGAATTGAGGTTTGACTTTACAATCTAATATACAGCGATCCTCCGCGATAAGGTAAAAATAACTTTTTCCCTCTGAAGCAATGGGGGGATCTGTCTATCCCGCACATCGGGTTTAGAACGCGATCCCATTTTCCCCGCCGAGGCGGAGCGTTACCCTTAGGTTTGATAGCGTAGAGAAAAAGCTTAACCTCACTCTTCGAGGATTTCTTTCTCCCTATCAGGAGGATCAATTCAAGTATACTAAAACTATTTAGAGTTTGTCAATAGCCATTCAATTTTTACCAACTTTTCAAATTTTTTGAATTCTTTATCTCCGGTTACAATTATCGCATCATGCTTCAACGCAGTTGCAATTACAAATGCATCTGCATAAGATATGCCTCCTTTTGCTTTTATTTTTGCAGCTTCTTTAAGCAAAAAAATATCAATACCTATTATACGCATTGGTAGATGTTCGGTTGCAGATATCAGCTTGGGGGCAGCTTCCTTTTTATCTTGAATAAGGGTATAAAAAACCTCTCCAAGATTGATAATATTGATATAAAGTCTTATGTTACCTTGTTTAGCTTGAGCAAGAAGATACTCTACTTTTGCAAAATCGGTTTCGTGCTTAGCTAAAGCGATCAAAGCGAACGAATCAAGGACGTACTTTTTTTTTGAGGAATCGTGCGAATTTTCTCTTTTCATAATAAACCTCTTCTTTTCTAATATCATCTTTAATTTGCTGTGCCGTTCTCCCGACTCCTTTTAATGCACCTGAAAGGGTTTTAATCGGATCCTCCATCGGCTCCAAAATAATTCGGTTTTTATTTTCCTCTATTCGCATTACAACGGTTAATCTTGGTTTAATACCTAACTTCACTCGATACTCGGCAGGAATAACAACTTGTCCCTTAGTCGAAACTTTTTGAATTTTTTGCTGTAACATAGTTTTACCTTTATAAAAGGTTTACTTTTAAATAAGTAATACTTTTATTCTAGTAAAACAAATTACATTTGTCAAATCGAATTCAACTTCCGCTTGAAAAGAAGAAGAAGTATAATCGGCCTAAATATGGTAACGCCGGAACAAAGTTTCTCGGAGAAGCCGAAAAAACTAGTAAGAGAAATTGCCCAATGCGCTGTAAAACGAGGAGGTCCTCTCGAAGCTCTTGATATTTTAGAAGAAGCTACTACTGCAATTGAAAAAATTGGAAAAGGCATTAACACTGATTTATTTATTGAAGCGCTCGTAGGAGTCGCCGAAGCTGCATTACCTCAATTAGAAGGAGAAAGTTTGCCTAAAAGAAAATATCAGAAAACTGACAAAAATCCTCCTACTCTATCTGCATAAAGTATAATTAATTTGTGAAAAAATATTTGGCGGTTCTTACCGTTACTATCAAGGAATACTTTGTCTACCGGCTGAATTTTATACTTTGGCGATTTAGAGTTGTCTTAAATATTCTGCTGCCGCTTTTTCTCTGGTCTTCGATTTTTGAAAAACAGGCTGTAATCGGAAATTACAACATAACCGTTTTTACTTCTTACCTGCTCTATGGCAATCTTATAGCAACTTTTGTCTTTGGTACCAGAACTTTTGATATTTCCTCCGATATCAACGACGGTAAGATTATTAATATACTACTTAAACCCGTTTCCTTTTTCAGCTATCATTTTTCCAGAGAAATAGCAGATAAAGCTGTCAATCTTTTTTTTGCAATCTTTGAAATTGGCTTTCTGGTTTGGTTTTTTAAACTTAATATTATTTCTCCTAATAACCTATTATTATTTGTACCGATATTTATAAATAGTGTTCTGATTTCCTATTTCATAAATTTGTCGCTTTCTTTCCTTGGGTTCTGGACCACCGAAGTCTGGCCAATCAGATTTATCTTCTCCATACTTCTTTTTTTTGTCGCTGGTAATTATTTCCCTTTGGACATACTGCCAAAACCAATCTACAATTTTATACTCGTCACACCCTTTCCCTACATGTTTTACCTCCCCGCAAAGCTTCTGATCAGTAACTCTTCGACTTCGCTCGGGACAAGTGAAACAATTTCGTTAATCTCTCTCTCTTACTTATGGCTCATAGGTAGCTATATAGTAGCCCGAACTGTTTGGAAGTCTGGCATTAAGAGTTTTTCTTATTGGGGAAGATGAATAGATCTTTGAAAATTTTTTTATTTTACTCGAAACTGTCTTTAAAAACCATTATTCAGGGAAAATTAGGAATATTTCTTTTTACCCTCGGTAAAATTTTTCGTTTCGTTTTTCTTTTATCATTGATTTACCTTGTTTTTAGCAAAACCAGGCTTGTCAAAGGATACTCGTTGGATCAGATGATTGTTTTTTACCTGACTTTTAATATTGTCGACACAACCGCACAAATTCTATTCAGGGAAGTATATCGATTCAGACCGATGGTTGTATCCGGCTCCTTTGATCTGACTCTTTTAAAACCGCACCATCCTTTTTTCCGCGTCTTGGTTGGAGGACTTGATTTCTTGGATGTTTTTCTTCTTATCCCGACAATTATTTTGACAATCTATTTTATTTTAAAGCTGCCCGGCATCACCTTACTCCCAACTGCTTTCTACTTGCTGCTTATTGCCAACTCCCTCGTAATGGCCACCGCCTTCCATATTGCTGTTTTAGCCTTAGCTATACTCACAACCGAGGTAGATCATACTATTATGATCTATCGCGACTTGACCGCATTGGGGAGATTTCCAATGGATATCTATAAAGAACCTGTTCGTGGAATTTTTACCTTTATTATTCCGGTTGGAATAATGATGGGTTTTCCTCCCAAAGCTCTTTTAGGCTTATTATCCCCTACTTTTTTTCTTTTCTCTCTTATCTTATCAACAATGTTGTTTTTAATTTCATTAAAATTATGGAACCTGGCATTAAAAAAATACCAAAGCTATGGTGGTTAACAATATAGCAATATAACAATTTCTCTAAATATGATTAATGTCAATAATTTAACCAAAATCTATAAATCACCAGTAAAGGGTAAGAACTTTTTCGCTGATCTCTTTAACCGCCAGTATAAAGAAACAAAAGCCCTAGATAATGTATCATTTGAGATTGGAGAAAATGAGTTGGTCGGATTAATCGGACCAAACGGAGCAGGTAAAACCACTACCTTAAAAATATTATCGGGGATTCTCTACCCCACATCTGGTGAAGTAAATATTTTTGGCTTTACCCCTTTTGAAAAAAATTATAAATTATTAGAGCAAATTTCCTTCATCATGGGCCAGCGAAACCAACTTATCTGGGATCTTCCACCTCTAGAAACATTTCAGCTCAATAAAGAAATTTATAAAGTTTCCGATGCCGATTTTAAAAAAGCTGTCGGAGACTTAACTGCGCTATTAAAGTGTGAAGACTTAATCTCTAAACCTGTAAAGACACTTTCATTGGGTGAACGGATGAAAATGGAATTAATAGCGGGCCTTATCCATAGTCCAAAAATCATTTTCTTCGATGAACCGACGATCGGCCTGGACATATTCTCACAGGAAATTATCCGGGATTTTATAAAAAAATACCAAATCCATTTTTTAGCAACTATTATACTCACCAGCCATTATATGGAAGACGTAAAACGTTTGGCAAAGCGGTTGATAGTGTTGAACAAAGGAAAAATACTATATGACGGAGCATTGAAAGAAATCGTTGAAAAGTACAGTAAAGAAAAGTACGTTATAGTAACCTTAGAAAAAGAAATAGATCAAAGAAAGTTAACTAAGCTAGGAAAAACTATATCCTACTCTTTTCCGAAAATTACTTATAAATTTGATCGTCTTCAAATTCCGGAAAAAATTAATCTGATTAATAAATTGATTCCTTACATTGATCTTACCATAGAAGAAGAACCGATCGAAGAAATAATCAAATTTTTATTTAAATCGGCGAAATAAGCATTGCCTTCATAAACTATTTTATTTAAGATAAAGAAATGAATAAGGGTGAAACCTCAACGTTTATTATTTTAAGTATTTTAATTGGAGCTACGATTGTCACTTTGATTACCTCGTCTTTAATCTCAAATAAATCACCCATTGTGTCCAATCCCCGGGCTATTACCTGTCCCGCAACTCAATGTACCGGAACTTCCAGTTGCTATCCGATCGGACACTACGATACAACCAGCAAATTAACCTGTTGCGCTGCCCATGCTAATTGCAATAACACAACCTATAACTGGGCAACCTGGGGGAGCAACTGCACCTGTTCCGGTCCCACGCCAACCAGAACTTTAACCCCGAGGCCGACCAGTCCGCCTCTTTATCGATCACCGACCCCCACCACCCCTGGACCGATTGCGGTTGCCTGCTGCCGTCAAGATCCTATCGGTTACGATTGTCCTGCGGGTTATAAAGAAATCAGGTATGTCGGAAAATACTACGACAACTGTGCATCGGCAAACAATAGTTACGGCTTCGTCAGTACATGTTCATCGCTTGGTTATCCCAATCTTACTTCCTTCGTCTGCATTGCCCCTCCTACTCCGACTCCAACCAGAACTCCAACTTCCAGATTTTCACCGACCAGAA
>MGAG01000002.1:0-38574 GCA_001789645.1 Candidatus Roizmanbacteria bacterium RIFCSPLOWO2_01_FULL_37_12 | reverse complement strand
CAGCTACAATTCCTTCCGCCCAGGTCTGTCGTCTTGGAGTAGATACTTACACCATAGGCCAATCCTACTGCGATGAAACAAACAATATTGTCAAAAAATGCCTGGGAAACAATAACTGGCAGACATCGCCCAATCCCTGCGGCGGTTCAAAATGCACTAATGACTTAGCTGGACATTCCTACTCTTGTGCAGCCAAATGTGAAGCGTATGACGTAAAGGGAGGAAATAAATTCAGAATTGCATTTTTACCTGAAAATTATACAAGCATAATCACTTTTAGATCAGTTGTTAAAGATGCTGTAAGCAGTATCAGATCTACTAATTTAGGAAACTTAATAAATAAAATGGATTTTTATATCGTAACTGATTTATCAGAAACTTACCATAATACTCCCCGTGAAACACTCTACAACGATTTTGTTAAAATCCACAATACGGGTCAAAGCGTATGTGGGGCGAATATATCAGTTGTAATAGATAATCCCAATAGTAGTATTGGCTGCGCAAGTCTTGGATCTGCAATAAAGGGCTTAGGAGGCTATTCCTGCGGTGTATATAATTTGGTAGTGCCTCATGAATTAGCCCATGCAGCTGCATTATTGGATGATGAATATATTGTTGATGGAGCGGATCCTAATATGAATGATAATATCAATTGCTCAAAAAAATATTCAGGTAGTCCTTCTCAACCGTGCGCAAAATGGTCAGGAATGTCGGGAGTTGGATGCATTGCGGGTTGTTATCATTCTTCGTGGTATAGATCTACTGAAACTAGTATTATGAAAGATGATGGCATTAAATTTTTTAACCCTCCATCTTTAAAAGGATGGCAAGAAGTTTTGAAAGATTATCAATAGTGTATGTATAAAATTACAAAAATAATTATACGAGTTGTAATAATATTATTTCTTCCTATATTTATTTTGAGGCTTTCACATACTGTGTTAGCAGCTCAACCTGTTCCTGATTTCAGACTAATTATTACTCTTAATCACACAAGTGACTATACTTTAACACTCAACAAAATAGGACTTGAGGCGGGTCCTTATGTGAATTATGGTTTAAATTACACGAGTAATTTTTACTTTATAAAAATTATTGACAAAAATAACACTGAGCTCTTCAGCGGAAAAATTCTCAAATCTTACCAGACCTTACCTCCTGACTTTGTTCCGGTTACCAATTTTACACCGGAAATAATTATTGCCGATCCGATTAATTTATTTCTCCCCTACTTCAACGAGGCTGCAAAAGTCCAACTGTTTGATGAAAATAACGTTTTAAAGTTGGAGATAGTTCTTGCTAACTACAATTTGCAGGGGCTCAAATACAGATATGCCGCTTGTGATCTTTGCGGTTACTGTCCGCCTGCCAAACCCCCTTCAAACTGGGAGAAATGCCGACTGTGTCTTTATCCAAAGGCAAATAAAGATCCCTTATCTAACGAAACTCTAATTATCAGCGATCCTGCATCAAACAAGGGTCCGACTCCCGTTCCAAGTAAAGCGTTTATAGGTGTGGGGTGTATAGATTCATCCCCGTCAAAAGCTACTCAATCCTTTTTAAATATAATTTTCTCAATATCGGGCGGAATTGCCTTTCTGGTTCTTTTATATGGAGCATTTGTCATGGCAACGTCTCATGCTGATCCCGAAAGATTGAATTATGGGAGACGACTTATCCGCAGAGCTGTTATTGGACTTATTCTCACACTGTTGTCGATCTTCATCGTCAACTTTATTGCTTATAGAGTTCTCAAAATACCCGAGTTTAACTGACCTTAGTTATCTTTTAGCGCGCTGGGTTAAACTGAGGGTGAACTATTAATTTTACCCTCATCCCGAAAGCATAGGCGAGGGATCTATAAATCATCATATCTGCTACACTTAAAATATATGAAGTTAAAGAAAGCCTCAATACTTTTTTTACTGATCCTTTTTATAATTTTAGTTTTTATAATCGGTGTAAGACGCGGACAACAAGTCGAAAAAACTAATAAAACCATCAATTATCTAATTAGTATTCCGCCAAGCGCTACACTCCAACCAACTCAAATACCTTTGGAATTTAAAGAATATATTCATAAGGGCTGTGGCCTCAAATTTCTCTACCCGTCTTCTTTTCTTTTAGAAAAAAATTCATCCACATCTGGATCGCTTAGAGATGACAAAACAAACAACGATCAACTCGTTTTCAACTGTGGTAGTAGTAGCGGTAATAACAAAAATATGCCACCTCATCCAGATAACACCAAAATAGAACTTACGTTTAAAAATAAAAAAATAAATGCACTCATATCAAATGCAAAAAATAATTATTCATTTATGATTTTTAATCAGAAGAACGGCAAAAATATCGATATATATATAAATAAAATTCTCTATCCCCTCTTCGAAAAAACCCTCGAATTTCTACCCTAGTTAGAGCATGTTATGATTCTGAATTTCACCGCGTAGCTGAAATTCAGATCGGCGTAATGCTATAATTTAGTTATGAAAAAGCTCAGAATCGCTTACTTTGGCACTCCCTACTTCTCTGCCCGGTTCCTTGAGAGAATGCTCACCGATACTACAATTAATCAATTAATTGAAGTGAAATTGGTAGTCACCCAGCCTGATCAACCTATTGGGAGAAAACAAATATTGACTAAATCCCCGGTCAAAGTAGTTGCAGAGAAATATGGTATATCGGTTATCAGTAATCAGTTGTCAGTAGTCGGCAAAAATAACTTCAATGAACCGAATACTGATTACCGAAAACTGACAACTATTTTAAAATACGTCGATATGGCTTTTCTCTTCGCCTATGGTGGAATTATTCCTAAAGAATTACTAAACCTCCCGAAACTGGGTTTCTGGAACACTCATCCCTCCCTGCTTCCAAAATACCGTGGAGCACTTCCTATTGCGATGCCGCTTATCTTAAGCGATCAGGAAACCGGAGTAAGTTTGATCAAACTTGATGAAAAAGTCGATCATGGTCCAATAATCGCTCAAGAAAAATTAACGATCAGGCCAAATGATAAAAAACCCGATCTAGAAATAAAGTTAACGGATTTAGCTTTAGAAGTATTCAAAAAAATAATAATACCATCTATGCAACGACCGTTGTCAAGATGGTACATCAAGGAACACCCGCAAAATCATTCTAAGGCTACATTTACCTATCAACTAAAAAAAGATGACGGATTTGTTCCACTTTCAACTCTCAAAAAAGCACTAAATAATGAGCCGATAATCTTTCCAGAACTTCCTAAATTTATTTTTAAGTATATTCATAAATATAATTTGGTTAGAAATTGGCTTGCCCCTCGTAGTGCAAAGCACGGAGTGGGGAAATTAGAATTTAAAAATTCCGCGAAAATCATTTACGATTATTTTCGCGGCTTATATCCCTGGCCTGGTATCTGGACTTTAATAAATATCCGTGAATATCCGCTAAAAATCCGCGGTAATCACGCCTTTCAAAGACAAAAGAGATTAAAAATTACTAACATGACACTTGTCGAAGGCAGACTTAAGATCTTGAGAATTCAGTTAGAAGGGAAAAAAGAAGTGGACTTCAGGACTTTTAACTCCGCTTACTCGGTTTTTTAGCATTTAACGCATTTGGAGAAGTATTTTTTAGACTGTTAAGAATATATAAGCCAATTACTGTAAATAAAATTAATTTTAAGAAAGGGAATTGTAATTGAATTTTGAGGGCGCTTAATAATAGGAAAAATGGCATAATAATTGTAGCAAGATGAAGGTCTATCTGATAAGCTTTGAAAAAACTTAAAGGAAATGAACTGATTTTGGCTCCTATAAATAGAACTAAAGCGATAATTAAAAGATACAAAAGCTGACCCACGATAAAGAACATCAGGCTACCTACGAATAAAAATGGCAGTAAGAAAACCGGAACAAGATTCAACCAAGGAATAAATTTATTTAATTGCCTGCGGACAACATTTTGATTAACAGTAAAATTTTTAATTTCATTTAGTGAAACCGACTCTATTCTTCCGTCATCTTTGTAATAAGTAAGATAATTTTTGGTCAGAAGTACATAAGTTTGATACCTTTTCAGATCGTCAAGTGTCGCATTAGTGTCAATTACTAAAATATTTTTGATCTCGTCAGATTTGATCCCTTTGACCTCTTCCTCCAACTCCTCAAAACCTCTATCTAATCGGTCAACGGAGATAAAATACGGCTCAGGCGTATTGGTAGAAACAACGCCATTCCTAATTCGAACTTCCAACCCCTCCGGATATACTTTATTAATGATTTTTGGGAAGCGCTTAATAAAATCATTCATCGGGATTAATATTTTGAAACTCAAAAATAAAGCGACTATGAATGACAGGAGAAAATTGAAGAAAATAAAATACTTTAAACTAAAGCTAATAGGAGCTTTAAGCACGTCTTTATAATAAGAGGCTCGGCTAAAACTATTTTTCCAAACATAAAAAAATACTTTAAAATAATTCATCAATTAGAGTATAGTCTAGTTTAGCTGATTCGTCAATAATTGATAATGTATAATTTTGTCATGAAATTAAAAAGTAAATTTGCAGTTGTAACCGGAGCTTCAACGGGTATAGGCAGGGAAATATCAATCGCCATAGCTAAGGAACGTGCTTTAATAGCATTGGTTGCAAGATCAAAAGATCGCTTGCTGGAAACAAAAACTCTGATAGAGAAAGCCGGGGGGGGAGCCGAAATTTTTCCGGCTGATCTTAGCCGGACCGACTCTGTCAATCAACTCATAAGGAAAATCAAAAAAACTACGAAAAAAATAGATATCTTAATTAATGTTGCAGGAATTTGGCACGGAAAAAACGAAGTTTACGCCGGAACCGACCTGGAAAAATTTCCGCGAAAAGTAATTCTGGAGACTTTCATGGTAGGTGCAATCGCTCCAACGCTTCTTGCTCATTCTTTCATTCCTCTTATGTCAAAAGGGGCCAGAATAATTAACCTTTCAGGCACTTTTGAAAACGGTGCAAAAGGTTGGATCCCCTACTACGTTTCAAAAAGAGCAATTGAGGATCTTACAATCGGACTTGCGCAAGAATTAAAAAGAAAGAGAATAAATGTTAATGCAATTTCACCTTCAGATTGTGCAACCGAAGCATATAAAAAATATTTCCCGCAATATATAAAAGAAGCCGTTGATCCAATAAAAATAGCTGAATTTGCAGTATATCTTTGTTCTAAAGAAGCTGAAAAGATTTCAGGTAAGATATTCGTCTTGAAGAAAAATCAAAAACCTTTCGAACATTTTCATTTTTAATAGTTTGTTACTTTAAAAAGGCTTCCGATAAAGTAGCCGACGAATGCTGAGATCATGCCGATAAGCATCATCTCAATCCCCTGCTTCACTAAATTCCTGCCTATTGTTTTTTTGGCTTTGTAAAAGCCTACTATAAATAATGCTACCGCTGAAAAAATCAATGCGATAGCGATTGCCGGTTTAATCGGTAAAAAGAAAAATGGAAATAAAGGGACAAACGATCCTATCAAGGCTGAGATTCCGACGATTATTCCGGCTGAGAATGCATTTTTTCTGTCGACCGGTTCAAGTTTTAGCTCCTGTTCCATCATCACCTTCAACCAGACATCTTTATTTGAAGTAATCTTTTCGACTATTTCATCCAATACTTTACCTTTGAATCCGTAATTTTCATAAAGGGCTTTGATTTCTTCTTTCTCACCGTCTGGTATATGTTGTATCTCCCATGTCTCCCGCTCCAGTTCTGATTGGTAATAATCCGCTTCGGCAATCTTTGAAGTATAGGCGACTGCCGCCATTGAGATGCTTTCGGCAAATGTTGCAGCTAATCCGGCAACCAAAACAATTTGATTAGACGATGTAGCCGCCGCGACTCCCAAGATCACACCCAGTACATTGACCAATCCGTCCTGACCTCCTAGAATAATCTCGGGTAAATTAAATCCTCTGAGGTGGGCTTCCTCATGGTGAATATCATCGTGTACAGCTTCTTTTGAATGGGTACTTTTTATCTGATTAATATTATTTTGTAAAAAAGCTTCACGAGCTCTGTCAACACGACTCATAAATATTATTATAATGAATGGAGTTTATTTATAGTGTTCACGCACCTGAAAAAGTATATAGAGTGATAGAAGTGTGCCAATGACCAAACCTCCCAAATTAAAGGTTGCGATGTTTTGTACAGCCCCAACCAGCGCCGAGTAATATACCAGATTCCAGGCGCCTCTACTTTTTTGAAAAAGACCGGGAATTGCCATTCCTTCAAGAACAAGCTGAATACCGGATAAAACAATCGTCAAAATATAGTTTGTGCCTGCCGTTACACCTCCCAAAAAGCTGAATGGTGCAAAAAATGCGCCTAATCCAAATACCGCCAAAACAATCGGCAGGGTGATAATGAAGATTACTAATGTGGCCCAGGGAGCAAACTTTACTATAGCGTTTTTGATATTGGGCGGAATTGCCGGAGCTTTTTTAACTAAGTATTCGTGAAGAAAATCTTCGAGTTGTTTTAGATAACCTTTATAGTCGCTACTCATTATGATCAAGCCTAATATAGAACTAATTATTTGTCAAGCGTTTTTTTTGTTAAATTACGGATTCATTTTGGCCGCGTACATGAGAAGAAGCATCGCTGACACTATCACAAACACAACTCCAACCTGCATTACCGGAGATAGCTCTTTGCTTGTACCAGGTCTGGGTCTTGAAGGTGAACTTTTTTTTCTTTTAACTTTTTTAGCCATAAAAAAAGAATAAATAATTGCACTCACAAAGTCAAGAGCAACTTAACCCGTTTTCTTTTAAGATTAACTTAAGGCTCTAAATGGCTAAATATGTGGTATAATAAATAAATTCCAAACTCTAAATCCTAAGATCCAAACAAATTCTAAATTCAAATAAGCAAAATTCTAAATAATGATAGCTTTATATTTTGAATTTATTATTTTTAATTTATTTGGTATTTAGAAATTAGAATTTAGGATTTTAAAAAATTATGTCACGGCTCAATATATATTTATTACTCATCTTAGTCTTTCTTTTAATTTTTGCCCAACAGGACTCTGCTTTGGTCGACGACTCAGTTAATCGCACACCTGCTGTTCCAGCTGTCTCTCCCAGCCTATCCCCTACTCCGACGCCTACAATTCCGCAACCCAGGAATTTTGATATTCCAAAAATCGATGTTTCAGCTCCGATTGTCCCTGTTGGCGTAGATGAAACAGGAAAAATGCAGTTACCGGAAAATATCAATGAGGTGGGCTGGTTTGAGCCGGGATTCAAACCAGGGGAAAAAGGAAGCGCCGTGATCTCCGGTCACTTAGACTCAACCACCGGCGAAGGCGCAATTTTTTATCATCTGCATGAACTCGAACCGGGAGATAGTCTATACGTGACGGACGAACTTGGCGCCCAATATACCTTTGTAGTCACAAGAAAAGAAATTTATGAATATGACAAAGTCCCACTTGAAGAAGTATTTGGCGAGTCTTCAAAAAAGCATCTCAATTTGATTACCTGTACGGGCCAATGGAATTTTAGTCAACGCAATTACTCTCATCGCATGATCATTTATTCAGAACTTCAGAGCGTTTCCCGACTTCAACTTTCTCCCACAATGTAAATTCGAAGAATTGTTTTTTTATCAGATAGTTTTTTAGAACATAATCCGAAATTACGGGATAACTTGAATTTACGGGCGGTTCGTTTGTTAAGATTAAATTTACTTGCTTATTTTTTAAATTATCTACCACTTCCCTTTCTTGGTTGAGACTGTGCAGTCCAAGAGGCAGATTAATAAATCTTGTGGGATTTTTTCTCTCACTTAAGAAATAAAACATCGGGGCGTTAGGAAAAATAAAAATAAAGTCATTTTTTGTTGTATTTTTTTTTATTTCACCTATCACTTCGGGAATGATTTTGTTAAATTTTTGGTCAACAAATATTTTTGCCTTTGTTTGATCGCTAAAACTATTCTGTTTGTAAATGGGGGAATCCCAACGGTAATAATTTTTAAAAATGGCGGTTTGAAAACCTAAAATAATTAACAAAAGTGAAATTATTACACCGGGAAAATAAGATTTTTTGTTTGTTATCAATAAACCCAGAGGCAATCCGGTCAAACTCATCAATGTCGTCAAATGGACAAAATCGGTCGTCGGCCGGATGCCAAACAGATAAAACAACAGAGTAAAAATGGGCAATATTAATATGTTTGCTTTTTTCCTCACTAGAATTAAGACTGATAGTGAAACAACTGCCGGAATAAAATAAAAAATTGCCTTTAACTCTGAAGGAAAAGGAGTCGAGGCAACGTTTTCAAGCAAAAACCTTTGAATAGTATAAAAGTAAAAATTATTTAGAAACGGTGACAACGATCCCGTTATCAGGAGATAAATCAGAAAAATAAACGCGCCTGCCGAAAATCCCATTACTAATCTAAATAGATTGCTAATTTTTTTTACTTTGCCTGTTAATAATAACCAAATTACTATACTTAATAAAACCGCCGCTCCAAAATTTTGTTTCATTAAAAAAGTGACAAAGGTCATAAGTCCCACTGTAAAAAAACCGGGTACAAACCAAATAGCGGCCATTCCGGTCGTCAAAGCGAACATCGACGGCCAGGGAAAATTGATAAGCGTTGGTCCCCAGGCAAGATAAATTAACACTGCAAAAAAAGACCCAAAATAATTTTTTGTCGATCGAAAACAAATTTTGTAAACAAGGTAACAAGCTAACAAGCTAACTGTCAAACTTAATATTCTCCCCGCCAAAATACTCTCTCCGAAGATTTTAAAAGCCGCCGCAGTCAAATAAACTGTTCCCGGAGTGTAGATCAGGTCAAAATCTTTATAAGGAAACTCTCCCTGAAGAACCCTTTGCGCAGCATGCAGAATAAATCCCTCATCATAATACGCAAACCCGCGGTTAAAGAAGAAAAACAGAATAATAATTATCAAGATACCAAGCAAAACATATTTTGTCATTAAAAAAAGAGATGTTTATCTCAGCACGTTTCGTTATTTTTTTCCGCTTTTTTAATTTGATCTTTTGTTACTGAATTTTTAAGCTTTTTTTCGTCAACTTTACCGACGAAAAAAACTACGCTTTCATAAGATTGAATCGGTTCGTTTAAAATATTTTCTGTTTTTTTTCCGTTCACAAAACCTGTAATCGGTTTTTCGGGATCAATTTTAAAATTGATGTTTGTAAATAAATCTTTCCACTTGGCATTCTCGGCTTCGACATGGACCACATCTCCTATTTCGTCGTGAAGGTGCGCTTTTTCCATCTGTTCGTTTTCTTCGCGCTCTTCCTCCTCCTTACCACACGGTTTGATTGACATATACTTCAGACCAGAAAAATCCTGCATTTTTCCGTCGACATATACTTTAAATCCGGCGTGGTAATGAATTTCTTTTTTAGGAAAAAATTTTGAGTAGAAAATTCCAGCCAAACCAATAATAATAGCTCCTAGAACGAAAGCTGATTTTTTTTGCATAGCTTATATTCTAACATGCTGGAATTGTATAATAAGCTAAGATGGAATTTATTTCACAAATAATACTCGTAGCTGTTTTAATCCTCATAAATGGATTTTTTGCCGCTTCCGAATATGCTATAGTTGCTGTAAGAAAAACCCGCATAGATGAGTTGGTAAAAAGAGGAGATATCACGGCCAGACTCCTGCAAAAAGCGCTCGAGAAGCGTGAAGATTATATTTCAGCGACCCAACTTGGGACAACTATGGTAAGTTTAATCCTCGGTTGGGTAGGTGAACCAATCATTGCCGGTATCTTCTCTTCCATTTTTTCTTTTCTTCCCAATGGTGCCGGTTCTCTTCTGTCTCATTCGTTTTCGATTGTATCCGCCTTTATATTGCTTACCTTTCTATCCATAATAATGGGAGAACTCGTTCCTAAAACCATTGCAATTCAAAGGGCAGAAATAGTTTCTTTGATTTTGATCGCCCCCCTCACCTTATTTGCAAAAATTTTCAAGCCGTTTGTCTTTTTTTTAAATAAATCTGCTAACGCCGTTTTAAGGTTAATCGGATTAGAGACACCGTTTGATACTCGCTTAGTCTATACAAAAGAAGAACTGAAGATCATCCTCAATCAAATCGGACAAAGCGGAATAGTAAATAAGGAAGAAGTTCGTATCCTCGAGAATGCGCTTAAGCTTGCCGACAAACAAATAAGATGGATGATGACACCCCGATCGGCCGTACTTGCCATAAACGGCAACTTGGCCATAAGTCAGATCGGCAGTAATCTGGATCAGCGGTATAGCCGTTTTCCAGTCTATAAAGATAGTCTTGATAATATTATTGGATTTATTCATGTCAAAGATGTATATCGACTGGTAAAAACACCGGAGAAAAATAAAAAAATTATTCAAACAGATATCTTGCGCAAAGTCATCAGTATTCCTGAGATTAAGAAAGCCAACGAAGTACTTTTTGATATGCGCAAAAAACATGTCCACCTGGCCGTCGCCTATGATGAATACGGAATAATGGTAGGAATCGTAACCTTGGAAGATATAATCGAGAGTCTGGTCGGAGACATCCAGGATGAGTTTGACAAACCGATATCTTTTATCCAGCGCAATAGTGACGGTAGCTATACCGTAGACGGCAACGCCCCAATGGAAATAATCCAAAAAAGGTTTCACCTGCCGATTAAGGGGCAAAGTTATACAACAATCGGGGGGTTGATTTTTGGGCTTTTGGGACGTGAACCGCGCTACGCCGACAAAATCTCTGTCGGACATCTGGTTTTCAAAGTTGAGTCAATCGGAGGAAAAAGAATAAAAAAACTTCTTCTGCAGCGAGAAAATCCAACTTAGTAAAAATTTAAACTGACTTGTCGTTCGGCATTTAAATATCCTCTATATAATATCTAATCTCTTCTTTTTCCGGCTCAAGCAGGTTGAAAAGATATGTGATATCCTCATCGCTATGCCTAACGCAACCAGAACTCCCTTGATTCTTATCAGATAGTTTTGTCTCATCTCCATTAACTCCGTGTAATCCAAAATAGCCGGGCAAAGTCCAGTTGCACTGGCCATTGCACTCGAGATAAGGACTTGGTCCATACGGCTCCTCTTCGCTAACCGGTATATCCAATGTTAAAAAATAAGGGGCGGTTTCGGTATTATCTTTTGCATCTAATTTTTCGATTAGGCGCCAATAGTGTCTTCCCAATTTTTGAGGAAGCGGAGTTGGTGACTCGTTTGACACGCCTGACTTCACCTGAAACGTTTTAATTAACCTACTTTTATCAGCTTTTCCCGCTTGGCCAAAGTAAAGATGTTCAATATTTGATTTTCTTTTTAAAAGAAACCAATAGGAAGATTTTGCTAAACCCTCAAAGGTTTCCTGTCTGTCTGTCTTTTTTTGCCTCACGAAGAAAAAACTTGTAACGAAGATTGCTAAAAAAATTGTCGCAACGATTATTTTTTTAAATTTCATATAATTATATATAGTTAAAGATTGATACAATGCTTAAATATATTTTACCAGTCTTTATCACGGGAGTAATATTGTTTGTTGCGGTAAACTTCCGCCCAGTTGATAAATCGATCACGCCTCAGGTTACTCCGCTTGATATCAGCGCATCTGTTCCTCCAACTCCTCCTGTTGAATTAGTCAATCCGCCACAGTCTAAAATTCTGGAAAACGGTTATCACGTCTTTCAAACATTCAATAACTGCGGTCCGGCTGCCTTGTCCATGGCGCTTTCGTATTATGGAATAAGTGTCAGCCAGCAATTACTAGGTGATGAACTGAGACCATATCAAAATCCGCAAGGCGACAATGATGATAAATCAGTCACTCTGGAGGAGCTCGGGGAAAAAGCCAAAGACTTTGGCCTTATCCCCTATCATAGGCCAAACGGAAATATTGAACTGATTAAAAAATTTATCACTTATGATTTTCCAGTTGTAACTCGTACTTTAACTAAGATTGATGAAGATATAGGCCATTATAGAATAGTAAAAGGTTACAATGACGAAACAAAACAAATTATCCAGGATGACTCCTTACAGAATAAAAATCTCTGGTTTTCTTACGAGAATTTTTCGCAGCTTTGGAAAAGATTTAACTATGAATATCTGGTTTTAATACCTGGAGACAAACAGGAAATAGCCGAAGCAATTTTGGGAGAAGATTTAGATGTAAAAATCGCCTGGCAAAAAGCCCTTCAACAAGCTCAGGGCAAGCTGGCTGAAAATGAAGATGACATTTATACAAGATTTAATCTGTCGGTTGCACTTTATGAAGTCGGAGATTATCAAAGATCAGTTGAAGAATTTGAAAAAGTGGAAAACCAACTTCCCTTTCGTACGCTCTGGTACCAGATCGAACCGATTCTGGCTTATTATGAACTAGGTAATTATGATCGTGTTTTTCAGATAACGGACAGGGTTCTGAATAAAGGAAACCTGGCTTTTTCAGAACTTTATATAATCCGTGGCGATATTCTTCTTAAACAAAGTAATTCAGATTTAGCAAGACAAGAATACGAAAAAGGATTATATTATAATCAAAACCTAAAGGTGGCGAAAGAAAAATTAAATTTATGATTGTTTTTTAATTTTGTTGTGATATAAATATTTTTAATGGATAAAAAACTAAATAGTAATCTCATTTTTATAATGATCTTTGTCTTGGGATTGCTTATGGGTTATTTCTTAGGACAAAATCAAGGTTTAGATAAAATAAAACAAATAAGTCCGTTTAAAAAAGGCTGCTTTTATAACGGCATAACTTATCAAAACGGAGATGGATTTCAGGCTGAAGACGGATGTAATTCCTGCAGCTGCGATAACGGCCAAGTTGCCTGTACCATGATGGCTTGCATTATTGAATAATTCTTGAAGTAGTATAAACTATCCAAAAGGTGAAGTTATTGAATGACTAAAACAGGTCGTTTGCTTTGATCGGAGACGTTTCTCGATCTAAGCTCCAATTCATTGGTACTGGAGGTTTGGATGGCAAGGGAAATAATTTTACCAAGATTGCCTTTGACGTAAGCGCTGATATCGATTTCTTGATAAACTCCGCTTTTGACAGGGGTAAATGTATTTAAAGTCTTTCCTGGAGCCGGACGGTTATTGTAGGTAATACCTTTCTCTGTCCAGGAATTATCAGCTACTTGCTTTAATTCCATAGAGCCGTTAGACGAATCTGCTATCCAAATTTTTAGTTTAACCGAATTAACTGTTTTACCCAAAAATGAGGTTAGGTCAAATTTCAGGTATGTAATTTTGGTGGGTGTTGTTTTGACTCTAAGAGTGTTCTCCGTACCGCTATTATTGTTAGGATAGCTGGAATTGACATAAGAATCGGCTATGGGTTCTAAAGAAATAAAAGAAGGTGTAGGAGTCGGACTAGGCGTTAATGCCGATGATGGAGTAGGTGAATTAGAAGGTTTTGGAATTATCGTCGCTTTGCCTGGTGTGGGAGAGGGCGTATAAGAAGGTGTTGGAGTTGGCGGCACTTTGGTTGGGGAAGGAGTTATTTCGATAGGTCCATCCGTCACGAAAAAATCATAATTTATCATATTTGACATTACACCCTGCGAATCTTGAGCAACAAAGGTCAGCTTATAAGATCCTATCTGATTTGTTACAAAATCTGCGTCTTGTCCCGAATAGCATTTTATTTCCTGACAACCCGGATCATTTCGCTCCGAAATACTCATTTCTAAATTATCGACAGTACCGTCGGGATAATTCACAATTCTTTTTATCGAAATTGCATCAGAAAAATCATAACCAATTATATGTGACATTACAGACACGTTTGGATCAGCAACCCATCTGCCGTCGGGAAGTCTATATAATCCTAATACCCAGGCAGTCTGAAGACGGGGAGGATAATTTTCAGGAATATTAATTTGTACAACTGCACGATTCTCTGCATGAGATATCTGTGAAATTACAATATTAGCCGCTTCATCTGTGAAAGTCTGTCCATCAAACATTGCGGCATCGAGCCAGTCGTCCGCAGCGCCAGAGCCGCTCGGAGTCATGTCTAAAAAATAAGTCTTGGTAGTATCCTGGTCCGATTTGGTTAAATGAACATTTATACCTCTGGTTATGGTACTCGGGAGAACTGAATCAAGGCCAACGCTTAGCCTAAATGATAAATACAAATATTGCTTATCTTCATTTCTCCAAATTCTTACAATTTTTAAGCCGGGATCGGTTAATTCATGAGCATAAATTTCGACTTGCTGGTCGTTTTTCAAAAATAAATATTCATTTTCATCAATCCAACCTAAAGCTAATTTATGCGGGGCATTGAATTGCGGGTATCCTTGGTACTGATTGCCCATTTCATCAAACATATCACCATATTCAACATCTGTACATTCGGTGTTACTACCTACGGATTTAGTTCCGCAAAAATATCTGTTTGCATGGTTGAGACCAAAATTATGCCCCATTTCATGCTCGCTAATACTCTTGTAATATATATCGTTACCTACAACAATTGATTGTGGATCACCAATATCTGCCATGCCTGAATACCACCAATTACAACCAACCGCCCTAGGGATATAAAACTGGATTAACCTATATTCGTTTATTACGTACCCTAACTTAATTAACTCTGAAACTGCCGGGCTTATAATATAGTAAGGGTCACATTTATTTACAACATTACTTATCGTCACAACCGGAGCCACCTCACCGACAATACTCATTTTGTTTCGCGAAGTTTCGGAGTAATAACTTGCTACAGAATCCGTAACCCCAAAAATTCCGTCTCTAACTATTTGCGGATCAAGGTCTGCCGGATCATAATCCGCATTTACTATTACCATCAAAGTTTTTTGTGGACCGAAAATCGGAGGAATGAGCGAAGAATATTGGATATCAGTAGCTGGATTCTCGACCACAAGATTGTTTTCCATGCTGTATGCTAGGACAATAGTCTCACCTGACCCCCGTAATGGTTCGCTTTTTGAGGGAATATAAAGATTTTTGTCATCCAGAGTAAATCTATAACTTGCTTTTTTATTATTAAAATCTTCGAGTACGCTCACCTTCAGTTTGCCTTTAACTTCTTTCTTCGTTTCTATTAATTTTTCGCTTAAAAATTCAGCTGGCAGGTTTTTAACAATATTCTCGGATAATACGTTTTCAAGAAACTTATCTGGTTCATTCGGCAGAAATGAAAGCATTATTGTCTTCCGCTCTGCTAAAAGCGGGCGCAGATTGGTTGCTGTTTGTTGGCTGACTGCTTGTCCCCCGATCATTCGGGCGTTATCTATAATCGATCCGTTAATCGCTTTTATCCGGTCCTGCTTATTGACAATCTGGCTGGTGTTGCCCGCCTCTGAACGATAACTCCGTCTGGAACGCAGAGTATAAACCGAGCTTATCAAAGCAGCCATTAAAAATAGAACCGGCAGAATTTTTAGCGAGGTGGTTAAGAAACGTTTAAATTTTAATTTTCGATCGGATTCGGACAATCCGGAATTTTCAGAGTTCAGGAGCATTAATTAATAATATTACTTAAAAAATATTTGTCAATTCATCTTTATTTTTTAAGTATAAAGTTTTTCCTATCTCCATTTTGGTATTCTTAATAATACTTATGGATCATCACGAATCTTGGGTCAAGAATAAATTGGAGCCGATCATTTTCATTTTACTCTTCGTCAATGTTCTAGGATTAGACATATTCACTCTTTATAATTTGCTCTTCAAGAAAGAGAAATACCTAAACCAAACAGGCGCCGCTTCAATTTCAATCACGCCTTCACCTATCACTTCAACTGAAGCTAAACCAGAATCTGAAGATTGTTCGCCTAACTGTAAATCTGCCATTGATCAAGCTCTTGCGCCTTTTAAAATAACACCCTCAGCGACTCCACGTTCGACTAAAACTCAATCAGTCGCATTTCCAACTTCCGCGCCAGTAATCCAACCAACCAGCGCCGGCCAACAACAAACTACTGTTAAAGAATTTTTCATACCGTTGGGTACCGGCTCAAGCACTGCCGCCGATTGGACGGATGTACCCGGAGTCAAAGCCGAAGTCGACAGCAGCAAATACCCAAATATCCAAAAAGTATTATTTGAGGCTTCAACCCACGTACCAAATGCAAATGAGATAGTCGAAGTTCGCCTCTATAACGAATCGGACAAATATGTAGTCGGGAACTCTGAATTTTTATACCCCAGCGGAACTACCCAGAATTTCAGGATCGCCGAAATCCAGCTTGGACAGGGTGCAAAAATCTATAAAGTTCAGATGAAAACGCAACTCCAATACACCGCCGTTCTCGACCAGGCCCGGATTCACATCACAACGAACTGACATTTAGAGTTCTGATAAAAATTGGGTCGGATTTACTATCTTGAATAGGTCTTGTCTTCTTAAACTAAGCAAGTCTTTGTCTCCTGTGATAAGAAAATTACTCTTACCAACAACCGCAGTTTCTAAAATTGGATTGTCAGCAAGATCCCGTAGGCCATAATCATTCTTCTTTAACACTACCAATTCAGAAATTGACTCAATATAATCAACAGTTCCTTTGGCAGCACTTGTTGTAGCGTAAAATGGTTTTTCGATCATTGTAGATTTAATTTCATCCAGAATATATCGGGAAGTAACAGAAGTAACCTTTTTCTTCTCAATTAAATTAACAATGGTTGCAGGTTTACCCTTAAAGTATAAGGCTGAAATCCAAACATTAGTGTCATTTACTATCCTTGGAGTTTTTACCACTGTTTCTTACTTTATTAACCACCGTTAGAACATCTTTTTGTGTCAGTTTTTTTTGTACTGCGTATTTTCTAAATGGTTCTGCCAAAATATCCCAAGAAAAATTTCCCTCTTGCATAAGAAGATATTTCCTAACTGCTTCACGAATAAACTCGCTTCTGTTTTTATACTCTTTTTTAGCTGTTGCATCAATTTTTTTAACGAGTTCTTTTGGTAAAGCTATATTAAAAGTTTGCGTTTGCATAAGTTTTCTCCCCAATACATATATTGTATATATATTGTATCGATTGTCAAGGACGACCATTCGTTGGTTTCTTTAACTATTATTGAATCTATCCATTTCGGAGTATTCTCTGGATTAATAGTAAAAGCAAAAACTTCACTAACCGATTTATTAATTTGAATTGTTAACTTTTTACTTTTCATATTTTCTCTTAATTAGTGATTTACTTAAAAATATTTTTTTCCTGCTTTTTTACCAAATCTAAGAAAAAGTACTCCATTTTTTTGTCAAAATGAACAAATATTCTTGAATCGCGTAAGTCTTTTTCCACAATGCGGACAATAGTGAGACCATTTCCAAAACGTGATGTTGGGCCGAAGTGAGTATCGTTTTCCCAATATTAGATATTTTAATGTTTAAAGAAAAAGATCAATGGAAAAATTTAACTATTCCTAAACCAAGCAAGATAAACCGGATAAATCTGCCTAAAAAAGTAGGAATTAAAAATCTTTTATAAGAAAATTCCAAATAACCGGCAATCAAACCAATCAGATCATACGGAAAAGGAATTAGCGACCAAAAAAAGAGAGCTACTGATCCGTACTTATGAATAGATCTTTCTATTCTCTCGATTCTTTTTGACCGCGGAAGAACTACGTCACCGCTCCGGCCAACCAGCCAACTCACGCTGTCATTTAAGGCCATACCAGAAGTTGTCGCGATCGCCAACCCAATAAAATTCATGTGCTTGACTAACGAAGGAAAAAGTAAAGTGCCGGGGCCGAATAAATTAAAGACAAAAACACCCAGATAGCCAAATTTCAAAAATGGTCCGGGATTGAAAGAAATAAAAAAAGTTAAGATAAAAAACAAAACGCCAAGAATTAGTGTAAGTTTTTTAAACTTCGGCGACCTCATAAGCTTTGTCAGTTTGTTTTTCATTTTATATCCGAAGTTTTAAAACCGCTTTAAGCAATCCTACATTTGCGTAAAGAAATTTCTTTAAGTTGAAGAGAAATTCCTTTGTTTTATTATACTTTTTACCATAGCCGAAGTTATCTATCAGCCTCATTTCCTCACTTCGGCCTCCGTTGTGGACAACAGCTATCTTCTCACCGTTTTTTTTATAAAAAACTCCCCGCTTCAATTTAAATCCAACTCTACCGGTATTAATTAAAAAATTATATTTTTTGTCCAAAAAAACGTACTTTTCCCGATAGATTGAATAGTTAATCGCAATTTGGTCTGGTCCGTACTTATTTTTATCTTTCACTAACTTTTTAATCTCTCTGCAAAGATTAATAAACTTTAAGCTAGGAGCAATTATAAAGCCTGCGTTAAGTACTAATTTGTCTTTCAAAAAATTATATATTTTTTTTCCTTTTCTTTTGGAAAAATTACCGGGAATAAAGTACTCAAAAAAGTAAACTTCCATATCAGCCGGCACAACCCGGAAAGAGTCTTTATTTGTCTTAAAAAGATTGGAGATATCCTCCTGAAAAATAATGTCGCCCGCATCCGTAAAAAGAACCTGATCATAATCGCACTTTGATAAAAATGTACCGGCATCAATAAAACGCTGATTTACTATATGCCCTCTTTCGTCTTCCCTTATTACTTTTACCTTTTCATCTTGGAGTTTTTGTTTTTGATACTTATTTAAGCCGTAATCCAATACTACGATATCAATGTCTCTAAGATCGACGTTTTCCTTTAAAGAACGAAACCAGTGTTGTACTAAAAAATCTCCGTCTCTTTTATTTGAGCTCGTAATTATGACGTTTTTTTTCATGCTAGTTATTCCATTTTGACCAGGAGAGATTAACGCGGGAACCTATAAAATTTACACCTTCCGCAAGAAGCATTTTCTTTTTACCCGTAACTCCGCCAGTGCCGGAATAGCCTGTCAGGCTTCCGTCTGACGCAACAACCCGATGGCACGGAGTATTTGGCGAATCAGGATTCATACGCATATATGCGCCGACCGCCCTGGCAGCTTTTGGTTTATCGGCAAGCCTGGCAATTTGTCCATAAGTTGCTACTTTTCCTTTCGGAATAGCTCGACAAAGTTCATATACTTTTTCTTTAAACGATTTTTTCATTGTTAATTCTCGACTTGTGTTAATTTTGTATCGGCTTTTGTCACGGATATGTGGGTAAAAGACGATCCGGAAGTTGCTCCGTGCCAGTGTTCTTCTCCTGCCGGAGCCCAAATCACGTCTCCTTTTTTTACTTGATGTTTTTTCTTTCGAGTTGCGACTATGCCCCGCCCCAGGGTAACTATTAAAACCTGGTCATTGGAATGCTTATGGAATTTATTTCTGACTCCTTTGGGAAAATGGACATAATCTATACTAAGTTGGCTTCCCTCTTTATCCGTAACCGGCGACTGGCGAGTAACCTTCCCAGTGAATAAGGGTTTATGTAAATACTGTTTCTTAACTTTCTTAATATTAATCAGTTTCATTAGGGTTTATTATAACAGTAGATATATTATAAATTATTCTTAAAAAACTCTACTGTTTTTTGCATTGCTTCAATAAAAACTTGACCGCTAAGATTATGTCCCCCGCTTGAATACTCTTGGAAGTCATGTTCCACATCAGTTTTACCTAATATACTTATTAAGTTACGACTGTAACCGATATTGACAACCGGATCGTTAACGGCGTGATGAATTTGGATCGCTCCTTTTAAATCATTAATAAAGTTCGTCGGTGCCATCTGCTGCCAAAAAAAATGGTTAGGATCCGGTTCGCCATACATATCTCTAATCCTTTGTCTACGTCTGGCTCTTTCCGTACTTGTACCCGGCGGTTGGTAGCTTGAATCGTTTATCCCGAATTCCTGCATATCGGTATAAGAATAGACCGCACCCGCCCAGATAACCACCGCAGGAATATCCGGTTTTACTGCAAAACTTCTCATTACGACGTTACCCGCCATACTGTGTCCCCACAGGCCTATTGAATCAGGATTTACAAATGAAGAATTTTGCAGCGCAGAATAGGCATTTAAAGTATCTATAACATAGTCGGAAGAATAATATGCCCCACCGGGCTCACCTTCAGAGTTGCCATTTCCCCTTAAATCAATTTTAAAAATAACAAATCCGTTTCCAGCTAAATAATCCACGTAATCGTAATAATTCTGAACTGTATTGTATTGGGCCGGCGGGATATATCCATGGATGAATATTATAGCCCGCCATCCCACTTCGCCCTCCGGGCTTCGCGGGACAGGTCCTTTTGGAGTAGATAATAGAGCATTCACTTTTAAACCATCTGAGTCATAGTTTGTTAAATAGGCAGTATAATTTTGATTTTCATAAATTTTCTGCAATTCACCCAAACTACTTTCATATTTTCTTTGCCTAAAATAAGGAATAGTCAATTCTTGAAAGGGAAATGGAGTAGGTGAAGGATTTAAAAGTCGGTCATTGGACTTTTTTGCGGTAAACGGTTCAAATTTTTCTTTTTTTGCTGAATAAATTTTAAGTAAATAGAAAAATGAAGTAAAAATTACAATAATAACTAACCAAAAAATTTTATTTTTTAAACTATTCATAATTATTTGCCCATTTCCAAGATTCTCTTCCCTTCGGGTAACCTGATTTAGTAAACTGTATATTACAAAAACAATTAATCTTTAAAAAATAAAGTGTAATATTAAAAGTATGAGTTGGTATGTTTACGGACTACTCGCCTCTTTATTTTTAGGAATTTATAACTTTTTATATGGTTTGCTTGATAAAAAACTTCAAATCTCAACGATTCTCATCGGCATCGGAACAGGCATAATTCTAACTGGAATTATATATGCAGTAATTGTAAGAAAAAACATTTTTGAATTTAACGCAAACTGGTGGCTTCCAAGTGTTATCGGATTAACAATTGGAATAGCAATAATATTTGTCATAAAGTCATTCTCCGATCCAAAAGTTAAAGTTTCTCAACTTGTACCGCTTATCAATACCAATACTCTTTTTTCTGTCACATTAGGATTAATTATTTTTAAAGAATATCAGTCAGTTTCTTTAATTAAAGTCTTACTCGGAACATTGCTGATATTATTAGGGGCAATTGTGATTAAATAAAAATCCGCTAAAAGTGAACCTTATTTAACTTTTATTACTACTTTCCCTCTTGGATAACCCTCTTCCTGATATTTGAATGCTTCCCGGACCTGATCAAGAGGAAAAATCTTGGCAATTTTTATTTTTATATTTCCGTTTTCTACCAACTGAGCAAGTCTTTCCAGGTGTTGTGTACTTACTCTTGTCCTCTGTCTTATTGCGATAACTCCGAGTTTTTCTGCCAGCTTGAGATCCGGTTGACCGATCATTGAGACTAATGTTCCGCCTTTTCTCAACACTGCTAAAGATTTATTTGTAACTTCTCCTCCTACTGTGTCTAAAATTGCGTCAAAATCTTTTATTTTTTCCTCGAATTTTTCATTTTTATAATCTATTATTTCGTCGGTTCCCAACTGGATCACAAACTCTTTATCATCGCTACTGACTGTAGTTGCTACGTATGCGCCTAAGGCTTTGGCAAGCTGAATGGCAACATGACCGATTCCGCCGGCTCCTCCGTGAATCAATATTTTATTTCCGCTCTGCAGTTTTATGTGCTCTTCCAGAGCCTGAACTGCGCTTGAACCGACTAAGGCTAAAGCCGCGGCTTCTTGAAATGAAGTATTTTTTGGCTTCATTGCAACATTGCGAATTTTTGCTGTTGCGAACTCTGCAAACGATCCTGATCCTCCGCTGAAAATATTGGCGGAACCATAAACCTCATCTCCTATTTTAAATTCGGAAACTCCCTCGCCAATTTCTTTAACGACACCGGAAAAATCTCCACCTAAGGTAATCGGAAATTGCAAGGGCACAATCTTTTGCATGCCGCCCGACCTTACAGTTTTATCAAAAGGATTTATACTGGCAGCATAAATTTCTACTAATGCTTGTCCCTCACCTATGGTTGGCCTTGGAACGTATTTTTTAACTACCAAAACATCATACCCTCCGTATTTATTTATCTGTACCGCTTTCATAAAATATCTGACATAAATAATAATAAATCACAGCAAACAAACAAAATTCAAATTAAAAAATTATCAAATTCCAAATATATTTTTGTAAATTGGAATTTTTATTTTAGATATTTATCAAAAAAATCAATTGACCTTTGCATTGCGTTATTAAAACTTAGAGAAATATTATGATCGTCACCCGAATAGGTAAATAATTCTACAGTTTTACCCTCAGCTTTAAGCTGGTTTGCCAGTTTTTCCGAAAACTCAACCGGCACCGACGAATCTGCTGTTCCGTGATGCAGTTGAATCGGTCCTCCAATATCTTTGAGATAAGAATTGGCAGAAATCGAATTCCAAAATTCAGGATTATCTTCAGGTGTACCATATTGAGCTTGCAGACTCTGCCTCCAGCCACCTCGGCCTCCAGAAATTGTTGGCCGTGGCGTTCCCCTTCTCCATCTATTTACTAGGTCGGGGTATGAAGCAACAACTCCGGCCCAGATGACTCCGGCTTTAATATCTTTATTTACCACCATACTCCGCAAAGTCACAAATCCCCCCAACGAATGCCCCCACATCCCGATTCTATTTGGATCCGAGTCCTTATATTTTTTCATTGAAGAAACAGCGTTTAAAATGTCGATCGTATAGGCATTTGAACCATAAGCTCCCTCAGGAGTACCTTCAGAGTTGCCGTGCCCGCGATAGTCTGACCTGAAAACTATGTATCCGTTTCTGGAAAATCCGTCAGTATAGGGTATATATCTTTCGGTTGTTCTATATTCTGCCGGAGGAATATATCCGTGATTAAAGATAATTACCGGCCATCCTGTTGTTGGTTTTTCGCCATTCGGAATAGTTAAAAACGCATAGATTTTTAATCCTTCGGATTTATAAGAAGCAATATAACGGCTGTAGTTGCTGCCCGATTCTAATTCTTGCTCTATAGTAATCTCACTACCCGGATATTCCCCTTGTCTTAGAGATTCTATTGTCAACGGATCCAGATCGCTTTCCATCCCTCCGCTATTATCATTAGTTAGATTTTGATCCGGCAGCTTATCTGCTTCTTTTTGAGTATTTCTACTTATAAAATTAAATGACGCAAATCCAACTATTATTAAAATAAGAATAAAGAGTAATTTTTTCGCCATCCTTAAATTTTACCAAACCGATAGGTTGTAATTTTTGCGGATATGCTTATCTTTTGATATAAAATAGGCATTATTGATATAGCTTTCAGCAACTAATATTCGGTCAAAAGGATCGCGGGTCCAATCGAGCGTCACAGCCACATCGATAATTTTATCCAGAGGCGTATTTGAGACCTTTAAGCCAATAGAACTTTGCAAAGAAGCCAAAATAGGCGAAGGCTTATCTTTGATTTTTTTCACTTCAAATAAGTACTCTATCTCAAGCAGTACAAGTGGAGAGATAAAAAGATCACACTTATTTATTACATCAATTGTTTTTTTGCTGAATTTAGAGGCTAAAGCATCATACAGCCAAATGACTACATGGGTATCGAGAAAGGCTAGATTTTTTCCGCTTCTTTCCATGAGTAAGGTTTAGCATTAATAAGCTTTTCGGGATTTACCCTGATACTTTTATGAGGAACCAGATTGTCTAACTTATTCACTTTGTCTGCAAGGACGATCTTGAGTTTTTTGCCTTTTCTTTCAATTTCCTGCGGCATACCTGACACAATCACTTGATCGACAATCTTAAACAGATTTTCTCTGAGCGAGGTAATAGTTAGACTTTTCATAAGTTTAAGTATAGTGTACATATTTTTATTTGTCAATATGTACATACTTACACCACATAAGATTAGATCTTGTCTTTATGCCTTGCTAACTAATCAGTTAATCTTTATTATTTCGGGCTTACTGATTTATTTTTACTTATTACAAATTTACGAACCTAACATCGGTCAAAAGGCTTCTCTAAGTACTTTTCCCGGGGGAGGAATTTTTTATATAGGTATCCATGATATGATAAATGCAATTAAAAATCCCCAAAAAATAAAAAAATCCTCAAAAATTTCTTTGCTGATAGTAATAGCCTCTTTAATCTTCACCAACACCAGAATCGACAAAATAAAAGCAGGTGAATCGCATTATGAATGCGCTCGCGAATTTAGTCTTGAAAATTGTTTGGAGAAGCCCTTGACTTATTGCAAATCACTTGCAATAATAGCTTGTATGAATGCGTTTGATAAACTTCGTTCAAAAGGACACAGGATTACCAACCAAAGAGAAAGCATACTGCAAAAACTAAAAAAACATCCCCAAACGGTTGATGAAATATTTCAAAAACTCAACAAAAATGTGAATTTGGCTTCTATTTACAGAACGGTAAAACTGTTTGTCAACAACGGCGTTGTCAGAGAAGTCAGTTTTAATGACAGGAAAAAAAGATATGAGCTTTTCGAAGAAAATAATCATCACCATCATCTGATTTGCGATAACTGCGGCACAGTAGAGGAAATCAAAATGCGGGAAGAGAGTTTTTTAAGAAATATCCAAACGGCTTCTAATTTTCTTATCAAACGGCACAGATTAGAATTTTTTGGACTTTGTAATAAATGCATTTAATAAAATTATGGATATTTTATCTCAAGTAATCATAGCCAGCCTGGGAGTAAGTTTCATATCGCTAGTAGGCGGCTTACTCCTGATCTGGAATAAACTCTCCGTCAAAAAATTTTCCACTTATCTGGTGGCTTTTGCAGCCGGAGTTATGCTCACGACGGCTTTTATCGATCTTTTACCTGAAGCTTTAGAGTATCCGGTTAATGAAAACATCTATTTCTACGGGTTATTTGGAATTATTGTTTTTTTTCTGATCGAACGAGTGGTTATTTGGTTTCATCACCACGATAAAATTCGGGTTAAACCGACAGCATATTTGGTACTATTGGGAGACGGACTGCATAATTTTTTTGACGGATTGGCTATAGCAGCCGCTTTTATAGGCAACCCTGGATTAGGGCTGGTTACGACCTTAGCCATCTCGGCTCACGAAATACCTCACGAAATCGCCGATTTAAGCATTCTGATTTACTCCGGAATGAAAACGCCTAAGGCGCTTTTCTATAATTTTGTCTCAGCTCTCACTGCACTTATAGGTGCGGTAATCGGTTTTTATTACTTAAATAAGTTTGAAAAAATGTTGCCGGCTCTTCTCATGTTTAGCGCTGGAGTGTTTATTTATATTGCTTGTACAGACTTAATCCCTGATCTGCATCAAGACTTTAAAAAAGAGAAAAAATGGTCAACCACTATTACCTTTATTCTGGGAGTTATCCTTACTTACTTTTTGATAACATCTCTTGAGCATTAATTTTTTCAGTTTTAACCATAGTTATTAAGAAGAATAATAAAATCCTGAACGTCTACTTTACCATCCGGTTGAAAGTCGCCGTCTCTTGCGCCGTTATTGGTATTTTGTCCGAAATGAAACAACCAAATCCATAAATCCAAACTATTTACCTTTCCGTCTCCGTTAGCGTCCCCCGGTTTAGCTCCACCCGGAGTTGGAGTTCTTGAAGGAGTGGGGTTGCCAGGAGTCGGTGTCCTACTTGAAGTGGGAGATGGAAATAAAGAAGTAGGGGTCGGATTGATCGGGGTTGGAGTTCTGCTAGGTGTTGGGCCACCGATGGTTGGAGTTCTTATCGGAGTTGGAGAGCTGGTCGACGTTGGATTGGGTGTCACAGGAGTTCCGCTTACTGTAAGATTGTTAAATAGAAGATTGTATCCTGATGTAGATTGCCAAATATTCAAATTTGCCATTCTTATTGCGTATTCCGGTCTGGTTTTGAGACTGGCACCTGCATCAGGCAACCAAAGATAGACGTTATAAGTCCCGGTCGTAACATCCTGAGGAATAGGAATATTTAAATCAACTTTGACAATTTGTCCCGGTAGCCAGCGTCGAACATCAACCGAGGTCAGTGGAATTTCTTTTTGAAAACTGGAACCGGTATTTTTTAAGACTAAGACTACCGGTCGCGGATTATAAGGGGAAGCAAATCCTTTGTTTTCCAACTCCAAATGAAATTCCAAGTCACCCCCGGGGGCGACCTGCTGTGATAGAGACAATTTGCTGAGGGCAAACCGGTAACCCAAACGCTGACGGATCTCCGGCATGCAACCCTGATTAACCCAATGGTTCAACGTAACCATACTATATCCGTTATGAAGGAAGGAAAAATGGAGTTTAGCCATCATGGGTACTGCTTGGGAACAATCCGCTTCCGGCGATGCGGTGCTGCTGTGGGTTCCGGCTTCTCCACCGGAGGGAGTATAAGTACTTGTCTGACCGTAATAATCCTGCCAACACAAAGTCTGATTGGATGAACCGTCACAATAGGTTGAAATTTTCATCCCCATCGCATTTGAAGTAAAAGTCCCGTCATGCGTACTGTCCTTAAAGGCAGCATCATCATGGAGAGCGACGCGGCTAATGGTTGACCCGGTGAAGGCTTGGGATGACGTTATAGGTCCGCCGTAAAAATTCTGCACATATTTGGGATACCTAACCTGGATCATCCGGTCTACCGGCACTGCGCTAATTAACTTATCGACAATTGCTTTTCTGTTTGCCAAAGGACTTAAATATTTGGAACTGTGCCACTCTCCCCAATATCCGACAAACCCTGCCTGTACTGCCGCAATTACGTCTTTGTTTTGCGAAATAACCGGTGCCAACTGATCGATGTGTCTTTGAGCAACATCAAGCGGCGCATCCGGTTCGGCATTGGCAAAATCCGTCGTTGAACCAATTCCACCATAACCGATGTAGAGAAATCTGATGACGAGCTTTAGTCCTTTGCTCCTGGCATCGTCAAAAGTTTTTTTGACAGTATCCAATCCTTTTCCGGATCCGATAGGATCCAGAGGCACAAACTGGTAATTCGGTACTATTACACCCTTACCGTCCCTCGGGTCGCGGTATTTTTCCAAGTGGAAATAAACCCAAACTAGTCTATCGGTTGATTGTTGAGTAGTTATTTTACTTTGATCAAATGGTTGATCGACAAAAATATTTGCTTGCTTCATAAATCCCCGCTCCGGGTTGGCAATATCGTCACTTGAGAGTTGAAAAGTCACAGAAGTCAAAGGACCCGCAGCTGAAGATCTGCCCGTTAGTTTCTGCTTAGTTATAACCAATCTGCTGCCTATTACTAGAGCTAAGTAAAAAGTAAAAAATAAAATAATAACCCAGGGATATTTATTAGATATTCTATTTAACGTCGATTTAACCATTGCCTATTGTTATCATTTTAAATGATATTAATTAATACCACAACTGAAATAGCTTCTAAAATAGAGTTTGACACATTATAAGTAAAAGAAGATAATGAATATCCTCAAATGTTGAGCAAACCCTATACCATTGTTGATATCGAAACTACCGGTATGAACGGCTGGTTTGATCGAATTATTGAGATTGGGATGATTCGGGTGGAAAAAAACCAAATCGTTGAAAAATTTAAATCGCTCGTCAATCCGGAAATTTATGTTTCGCCTTTTATCGAAAACTTCACCGGAATAAGATCGGAAGAATTGCAGCAAGCTCCTATATTTTCCGAGATTAAAGATAAAGTGTACGATTTGCTTACAGACTCTATTTTTGTTGCACACAATGCCAGGTTTGATTACAGTTTTTTGAGAAATGAATTTAAACGAACAGGAATCTCATATAACGTCAAAACTTTATGCACGGTTAAACTGTCAAGAAATCTTTTTCCCCAATACCGGACCCATAGCCTGTCGGCAATCATCGAAAGATATCATTTGGGCTGTAAAAATCGCCACCGCGCTTACGATGACGCATTTGTCTTATGGCAGTTTATTCAAAATATCTCAAGAAAATTTACTGTTTCTAAATTACAGAAAATAAACCAGAAACTTCTAAAATCAGCTTACTCAAGTAATGCGAAAATCGCCAAACAGATAGAAAGTCTACCCGAATCTCCCGGAGTCTATATTTTTTATGACGATAAAAACCTGCCCTTATATGTTGGAAAAAGCAAAAATATCAAGGACAGGGTCATCGCCCATTTTTCAACCGATTATGAATCAACCAGAAGATTGTTGATGACCAAATCAATCGCCAGAATTGACTTTATTCAGACGGCCGGGGAATTGGGAGCTTTAATTCAAGAGTCTTACCTCATAAAAACACTTCTACCCTACTTTAATCGTACTTTACGAAGAAAAAAACAGTTTGTAACATTGACAAAAGATAAATCTGCCAAAGGATTTTTGGAACTAAAAATGGAGGTGATCGATCAGATTGACAGCTCGAACTTCGAAAATTTATTCGGAGTATTCCGAAACAAAAAAAGTGCCAAAGAAGTAGCGGCTAACATAGTCAAAAAATATTCTTTGTGTAATAAACTGATGGGGATCGAAAAAACCAGATCCTCCTGTTTTGAGTATAAACTGGGAAGATGTAAGGGCGCTTGTATCGGACTCGAGAAAAAAGAGAGCTATAATGCCCGCTTTTTAATTGCATTCGTCGAAAATAAGCAATTCAGGCCTTGGCCCTTTCAGGGTCCTATCGAAATAGTCGAAAAAAACGAAGAGGATGAAATTTATGAATCTTTTTTAATAAATAACTGGTGTCTCTTAGATACGGATTTTGATCTGGACACCTACAAAATAATCTCAAGCTTCATCAAACACAAAAATCCAAAATATAGGGTCGTTCAAAATAGCTCTAATAATACTCACATTTCCGCTTATTCAAAATCTGCACAAATTATCCTATAGCAGGGTAAAAGCTGGTGTTCAAAATGCTAGAACAAAAATGTCTTTATTTCTTCAATGAATATTATATTATCTATATATGGACTCAAATAATTTTACACCTCTCCCCCAATCACTTGACCCCGAATCAACAGTAAATATAACCAAGAAATCGCATCATATTAACTTACCTGATATTATGCTTTTTAGCTCATTTATCGTATTTGTAATCAGTGTGGGATTCTGGGTACAATCAACCCTGTTACAACCCGAAACAAAAGCTACCCAAAAAATTATTGATGTTACTGCGACGCCTACTCCGACTCTTTCCAATGATTATCCAGCAGAGATTTCGCCTATTATCTCAGAAATTCCGGAATAGATTTTTAATTATTTTAAAAATAGTGAACAAGCAAAAATTTTTTGATTTTTTAAAGATTTTTGTCAGCCTCTTACTTTTAGTCGTTTCTGTAATTATTTTTTTTACTACTTACCAGCAGAAAAAAGCCAGAAGCGAAACTCTCTGCGATGCCGGGGCAATATTCAAAGATGAAGCATCCCCTTATGAGTATAAGGGTAATGCAATCATTACCGAGGTTGGCGTCAAGGCCGGGACAGCCTGTGTATTTTTTAAAGTAAATGCATCAACTGAGTGTTATCAAATAAGCGGGCTTGGGACCAATAACGTTACTGTAAAACAAATCAAAAGTGATGATGATTGCAAAGGGATTTCTCACGTTTCATTCTATTCGAATCAAACTATAACCCCTACCTCTGTCCCAAGTAACACTCCGGGTCCCACAAATATACCAACACCAACCAATCCCGCGGAACCGACCGTTACTCCAATTCCCTCAGTTTCTCCAACCATAAGTATCTGCCCTTTACCCAATCCGATAAAAGATATTGAAGTTAACTGTTCAAGTTGTACTCAATAACCATGAATAAAAAGTCAGTAATAATAATTACTTTAGTTTTCATAACGGTAGGACTGGTGGTATTTCTCATCTCAACTCTCCTTTTGAGGGAGAAGTCAACCCTGCGCTCTAAGGCTATAGGTCCCTCCTGTCCTTTGGACAGTGCCTCCTGCTCGTGGAGCAGTGACAATAGCGCTTCTTCTTTTGATGTGAAGATAGTTGATAAGACAACGGGAGTTAAGATAATAGACACTACAACTTCAGACAAAAATATTAAGTTCACTCCTATTGCAAGCCACACCTATGAGTGTACGGTTGTCCCTGTCAATAGCTGCGGTAAGGGGCCTGAAGCTAAAGACAGTGCAACTTGTAAAATCATAACAGGCACTCCCCCTCCCTCAGAAACCCCATCCGCAACTCCTCCGGTTGATACAACCCCATCGGTTACTCCTGACTTATCCATTACCCCAGGTGAGAGTCTGACGCCTACTCCTACTGGAGAAGGTACTCCCTCTCCAACCCCGACTATGAACTTAACTGAAACACCAACTCCCTCAGATACACCGACCCCAACCGATACCTCTACTCCGACTCCGAAACCAACTGAGACTGCTACTCCGATTCCTACCCTAACTCCAACTAAAACATCAACTCCCAATCCCTCATCCACAATAACCATTCCTCCCGGGACTACACTTACTCCAACCGAGATAGTGTTGGTGAATACTACCGGGAGTCCCACAACTCAACCTGCGACAACCGGTCTTCCGTCTGTTGGCACTATCACAGGATGGATGATAGTTATTGTTCCTCTTGCGCTGGTTATTCTAGCTTTTGTTTTCTAGAACAAGAGTTATTAAATTAAATATATTTTCAAATATAGATGGTGCTAAATAATTTAATGTGATAGAAATAAATCATGAACTCTCTTGGTTTCGCTGTTCCTACTACTGAAGATATTTTGTATTTTTTATTTAATATAACAACTTGTGTCTTAATTGTAACTTTATTGATAAAAGCCACGATTCTTAAGTTCTCCAAGAGAAAAAATATTAAAAAAGATGTAAACTATTTAACTGCTGCCTACTCTTCGGGTGTTTTGATATTGTTACTTACCTTTTTGACTTGGAAAAAAACAGATGAGACTTTAATATCAAATCTTGCTGAAGTAATCGTCTATGATCTTATAGGTGGATTAATCTTACTTGTAACCATTTTTGTTTTGCTTAAAATTTTGGATTTTATATTTAATCTGACATCAATTAAGAAGCTAATAATTTTTGTTTTTATCTTAATTTTGGGTTTAGTCTTTTATCCTAAAAAATACACAAGTGAAGTACTTGAAAGACTTTATGAAGGAAGCCCGTCTAAGTCAAACATTTGTCGATGTGCCGGATTAATTAAAAATAACATGTGTATTGGCTATAAATTTAAATGTGAAATCAAAAAACATTCATATTTGTAAGCTTATTTAATCAAACGACCCATTACTAATCTGCTCTTTTTTTCCACACATTATCGGCTTTGAAAATATTAACAGCAAGATCACAATCCGCTTTTGTATTATTGTTCGCAACTTCAATTAGAAACCTAGACATGACTGTATCATCATAAATTTATATCATGTTTTTTTACGTAACCCGTTAAAAGCAATAAAAGCCCCTGCAACAAATATTACCGTTGCCAAATATATTGGTCCAAGATGTGTCACCCAGTCATGGGAAAAAAGGTTAAACCAATGCAAAGGCAATGCTACTGCCAAGCCGACAACAGGAGCAAAAACAGCTCCAATCCAAGCCCACATCATCCCTTTTCTTACTCCATACCAGGATAAAAAGGAGACTGCTATTCCGGTTGCAGCTATAAATCCTGCCGTAGCAACATGCAGATGACTAATATAGTAAACAATTGCCGGGTTAAGTCTGTTTAATCTTTTTTTAGTTATACCGTTTAAAGTATCAACCCCAAGCTCAAATCCACCGCTTGTAAAGTTGCGCAGTAAAAAAACAAATGCATAACCAATAAATGCTAAAGCGGCGAGTAACATCAAGGCAGAACCTGTTTTTAAAGATTTATCTCTTGACATTTTTATCACCTCCTCTACTCAATGTGATAAAAATCACATCAAAAATAGTATACCATTCCGGTAATTGGTTATTAATAGGAATTTTTAATTGCAACTGTTTGGAATTACAAAGTCCAGAATAAATCCTGCCTGGTGAGCGTTAATCTCGCCGGCTACTCCAACATGTCCATCAGCACCCGGACTTGTTGCAACTCCGGAAATAAATCCGCCCCAGCCTGCGCCTGCCTCAAACTCAAAATCAGCAGGTACTGTCTGTCCATTTTGAGCAAAACCAGAAATATCCGTTCCCAAGCAGGCTTGACTTGCTGGTTTTGCAGCCAAAGTAGGAGTAACAATCATTACTAAAACTGCAAAAATTATTCCAATAATTACCAAATTTTTAAACATTTGTTATTCACCCCCATTCTATTATATGTGATTTATATCACATATATCAAATATGATTCGAAAAGTAAATATCAATAAAAAACGGATGAGGAGCATCAATTAAATTTAAGATCTGAATATCAAGTACAGAGAAGCTTATCGATTTTTAATCGAGATAAAAGACAGGGGTGGAAAATTTGAAAAAGTAGTTCATCTTCCCTTTGAAGTAAAACGTCATATCAAAAATCCTACTTCATCAAGCTAAATAAATTATTCCTGCCAATTAGTATCATCTTCTCCCTCCGGCATGTTTATTTTGAAGACTACCAATTTAAAATCTTTACCGGTTTTATTCCAAAGATTATGAATATCTCCTGGAGAGGAAATAAAAGCATCTCCAGGTTTGGCTAAATAATCTTTGCCGTTGACTATGATAATTGTTTCTCCTTCCAAAATGTAAAAGACTTCAGTCTGCTTATTATGCGAGTGCATTCTCTGCTTTGTCTTAGGTGGAATTGTTACGACCTGAAGCAGATACCACTTCTCCTGAAAGTCATTAAGAGAAAAAATTATTTTCTTTCTGTAATCCTTTTTAACTAATTCTTCTCCCTCATTTAAACTTTTGTATTTCATAACATAAATTATAATAGGATATGGATAAAATTACAAAAAATATTTTCTTATCTAAAATTAATATTATTGTTGTATTTATTGCATTGATTCTTGTAGGTTTTTTTATTGGAAGAAAATATCCCCAATCAATATTTTTAATAAAAGATGCACGAACCGCTGAACAAATAGCTTTAAAAGCATTTGAAGAAAAATGGGAACAAGTAAGCGATGGATGCGATACCTATTGTGAAGGCTGTGGTGTAAAAAGTTCAAGAAAAATTGAGACTGGTTATATTGTAGCTATTGAATACGCATGTGGAATGAAACCGGATCACAGGTTAATAGAACTTACGGTTTTTTCTAATGGAAAAATAGAAGGATTGGAAGAACCTACACCCGTACCGGGAAGCAATCAAATCTACATTCAGCAAACAGAGCAAATTTCACCTCCATAAATTGTTTAAGCATTCCGATTCCGCGGTTGGGTAGTCTGCTAAAGATAATCTTCTAAGATTAATACTTTTAAAAAGGCAACTTTTTTAAGTTTTTGGTCGTTGGTCAAAAAGGCTGGATACTCTTTTAATAACGAGGATGAGATCTGGATTGCATCTGGCGTTTTTATCTTGGGAAAATTTGCCCGAAGTTTGGCTGATAGACGGGCTATCTGCCAGTTGACAGGAACTGTTTCCAAGTTGGGTAGGTTTTGAAAGACCTTCTCATATTCTGAGATAATAAGTTGATTTTTCTCTTTCTCCGGTTGGACAAAAACTTCGGTTAAAGTGATAGTTGACGTAACCGCTATTATTTTACTTTCTTCAAGGAGTTCAAATACTACATGGGTTAGCGGAGCATATCGAATGTGATCGGCAAACTGGTAAATAAAGATCATCGAATCAAGACCTATTTTTTTAAATGAGACGAGGTCGGATCTGAAAGAATCTAGTTTTGTTCTACCCATTCTTTGCGAAGGCTTTGAATATATTTATCAATATCAACATTTTTCCAGATGTTTTTACCAAGGCCGCGAGTATGCGCTGACCATTTCTTAGGTAGAGGTTCTGCTATAACCGTAGGTCTAGTTTGGGTTAAAATTACTGTCCAGATTATTCTATCTCCGGCCTTAAGGTGAAGGAGTTTTCTTACCTTTTTTGGAACAACTGTTTGATATTTTGGACTAATAGTGCTTTGTGCTTGTCGCATATGTTTTACATATTAATATAAAGTAAAGGATTTGTCAAGTGTGTAAAATCTAGAAATCAAAGTAACCGCCAATCCCTTCTTTTGACCTTACAAAATATCCATCCAGCAAAATCAAATCGTTCGACAAAGGCTTCGACTGAGCTCAGCCGAATGTCCTCACCATCTCTTCGAGCTTGAGTCTCAGAGTCGCAGGCCTGAGTTAAATCGACGGATTAAATACAATAATTTTAATGTTACGTGTAATAGGCTGGTTGAATCTAACAAAAATTGATTACGGCAGATCTTTATACACAGCCTTGTACCCTTCTACACACAGGATTACATAACTACCCGATATTGAGAATGCACCGCTTTCCAAAAGTGTCGCTGCAATTTCATCTGGCATACAGCCATAAAGACCTAATACTCCGTGGTTTATTTCAGCCGATACGCGACCTGGCACAAATCCAACAACTGCTACGAAAAGCAAAATTCCGATTATAAAAGATTGTATTTTTTTCATAAAATCACCTCCAATCAATTTCGAACAAATTATTTTCCTTCGTACGCTCGCCTTAAACCAACAATGTCGATCTTTTTCATCTTGAGCATCGCGTTCATGACTCTTTTGGCCTTTTCTTTATTTTTGTCGGTAAGAAATAGTCCTAACTGCTTGGGGATAATTTGCCAGGAAATGCCGAATTTGTCTTTTAACCAACCGCAGACTTCAGCTTTTGGATCAGCTGATAGGGCTTTCCAGTATTTGTCGATCTCATTTTGATCTTTGCATTCAATTAAAAATGAGGTTGCCTCGCTGGGTTTGAAAAAGCTACCGCCATTCAAAAGTGCAAATCGTTGTCCAAAAAGCTCAAACTCCACCATCATTACGCTTCCAATGGGTTTATTGCTGGGGGTTTCTGTTAAATATTTAGTAGTCGCGCCAACAATTAAATTGCTCCCAAAAACTTTTTTATAAAATTTCACCGCTTCTTCAGTCTCATTATCCATCCAAATATAAATTACTAGTTTTTTCATCATTTAATCACCTACCGGTCTTTTTATTGCGCTAGGTGAATACCTCGCTTCTAGAAGCGAGGATGAACTGAGAAATAATACAACCAGCAACAAAATACCTCGTCTATTTATTGCGAGGTATATTATTTTCGGTAAGAATTTATTTCCTCGCTGTAATCGAGGTTACATTTGTAAAGGCTCGAGCATACCGACTCGGTTGCTCTCTGTATCCTGAATCATGACGAATTTTCCAACACCGGGAATATCCATAGGTTTGCCGAGAATTTTACCGCCGCCTTTTTTAACAATTTCCATATGTTTTTCCAGATTGTCGACAGAAATCACCAGGTGAGGAACACTCCCATAATCACCTTTAGGAAAAAATCCGCCGTTTATCGCACCATTTTTCTTATGCATACCTTTTTTGTCAGTCGGCGAGGTTGTAGCTAACACATAGCTTCCCATCTTGGGTAAATATTTCATACCCCATCCAAAGACTTTACCATAAAATTTGCTTAATCGCTTCTGATTAACATAAGGCATCTCAAAGTGAATTACCGGATTCATTTTCATAAAGTATAAATAAAATATAACAAAAAGTGATTTAAATCACAAACTCAACTTAGCCTCTACTTTTTGATTTCCTCCAAGATTTTTCCGTGAAGAGGACGACAAGCACAGTTCTTGACGTGGGCTAGATGCCATTTGATCCTCTCATCAAACGTCGGGTTTTTATGCATTGTGTTGACAAGATGCCACTCTTTATTGAACTTCATATTCAATTACTAAATTAGTATAAAAGATAAATCTCTAATAGTAGCGGAAAGAGGTCAAAAACATCCGAGTTAAGAATTTTAAAGTATTTAACTCTATTGCTTTAAGACAACCTAAACGCAAAGTTATCACCTAACTCGTCTTTTAATTTATTAATTGTTTTATCTTTATCGTTTGTATCAAAAACAAGGAAGAGATTATTTAACATAATATTAACTAAATCTATATCACTGGGGTCTACTATTGATGCAATTAATTCTCCGTTTGTATTTTTTGTTCCCAATCCCCAGTTTCTTATTTCTAAATATATCGTTCTACCATCCACTGTTTTAGTAATAACTAATCTTTCTCTACCATAATCCGCTATTTCTGTTAGATTTTCTCCGCCTTCAAACTCAAAATTTCTTCTTATTGCTGGCGTATTAACATAATAGTAATCTAATCTATTCCTCTTTAATGCACCTAGTTTTGACTCTAATTCCGGCTTTGGTAATTGCAATAATTCATGTAATGACCTAAACATAGAAGGCTTATCTTTCAGAGAGTATTTAATTTCAATCCTTTTAGAAAAAAGGTTTCTTTCTGTTTCATAAGCTAATTCGTCCATATTTTTTACTTCACTTAATTCATAACGAAATTAATTAGAATTAACCCTGTTTGGACTTAAATTTATTTTTTTCTTTATCTAACATCAAAAATAAAGCAAGAGGTGCAGCCCAATTGCCCCATCTTTCAACAAAATCCCAGATCGGCTCCCCAACCAGCGGACGAACTAAAGCTGTCCAAAATCCCCAAATGGCAGCCCACAATAAAACCGGTTTAACCGGTTTGACAAGGACCACCAAGGCAACGGCAATATCCAATAAGCCGACTAAAAACAACAGTTGAGTGGCCAGGGTCGTGTCAACTCCGGTCATCTGCCGGATCCAGCCGATCCACTGTTTTTTCCCTTGGAGTCCGAAGACACCGTGACCGATAAACTCTCCCGCTACTCCAATTCTAAGTGTCCACTCAAGATATTTATTTTTCATTTAATTCTACGGTAGAGGTTGACCTCCGCCAGGCGGTGGGATCTGCTGTCCTCCTTGATTTGTATTAGGCGGCGGCTGTTGAAATCCTCCCGGCGGCTGCTGGCCGCCAATCGGCGGTTGGATCCCCGTCATTCCCCTTGGGCCCGATTGTGGGTCAACCAGTTGAAACATTTGGTCTTGAGACCGTATGCCTGGAGGATATTGACCTTGAGTTTTTGGAGCGGTCGCTCTCCCAAAGTAAAATCCTACTCCCGCCGAGATCGACAATCCAATCGCCACCCAGGTCAAGATTAAAAGTTTAGTCGATAGTGACATTTAAAAATTCACCTCCCATATTGCCTGAATAATTTTATAATAGCAAATACTTTATTCTACGTATGCTATACTTAATTTATGCCTAGGTATTTAATCGAGGTTGCGCACGAAAATAAAAAAGAAGCTTGTAACGAGGCGGTCAGGATTTTTGAAATGACCGGTTCACACTTTCTTACAAATTCTGACTGGGGTTGTGCCGACGATATTCATAAATCATGGATTATTGCGGATCTGACAAACAAAGAACAAGCTCTCCTGATTGTTCCGCCATCATTCAGACAAAAAACAAAAATTATAACTCTAAACAGATTTCTCTCCAAGACGATAAACAAAGTCGTAAAAAAACATAATAGTTAGTTGGAATTGTTCTGCTTCACCCGTCTGGATTTTTCAAAATCAGGTAAGACCATCATTGATATATTAAGTTAATTTTTTAAATCCCCAACTTTTTCCAACAGCCAGTTGACTGCCAGGACACAATGATAACAAATACGACATTTTATTTTGTGTAAACTATACTACTCCGTTTTCTGATGGTTGGCCTGAGTGACAAAATGGAAATTTGCTATGATGAGATGAGATCATCCAATGTCAAAAATCGTAACCAACGAATTATTAAAAGGATTCCTGGAAGCGTTCAACCGTCACGATCTGGATTCCATCATGGACTATTTCGCAGAGGATTGCGTATTTTATATGCCGCGCGGCTCTTCTCCTCGTGGTGATCGGTATGTTGGGAAATCCCAAGTTCGAGCAGGTTTGGCAAAACGATTTGAGTGGATTCCGGATGTACATTACGGGGAAGATCAACATTGGGTATGTGGTGATTTCGGAGTCTCCGAATGGACACTCACCGGAACAACTGTGTCAGGGAAAAAAATAGAAGTACGGGGAGTGGATTTGCTTGAATTTGCCCGGGGAAAAATTATTCGTAAAAATTCTTTCTGGAAAATCCTCGAGTAACCGGCAGAATTTAAAAGACTCAAGCTGAAGTTATAAGTCCAAGTGTAATCGAAGAGCGATCAGAACTTTAATTCGTTAAGAAACTAAAAGAATACCTTCTTCTTTCTTTGGTGGTTGCCAATATTTTAAATATTTGTTAAACATTTCTTCAGTAATTTCAAAAGAGTCTGTGGGAGGTTTTTTACTGCGGTTGACAACTCTATTCTTCATTACCTCAACAGGTGTATCTACGAAATAAAGTACAGGCTTTGCACCCAATTTAATTATCTCCTTCTTCATTTCGTCTCTTTGGCTTCTAACCCAAAAACCCTCATCGATAATTACATCACATCCGGCTTTAAGCATTTTAAATGCTGTTTCTTTTGCTAAATCCGTTACATTTTTGTCATAACCTGCAAAACGGTATTTTATTTTTCATGAAATAATTATTGCAGTTGACAAAAATCAGTGTTTACTTTGTCATGAAGTTCTAAAAATCATTTATTCCCCTTAATTAAGGACTTGCTAACCGCTTTCTTCACGAGCGCAACGATCTTTGCCTCT
>MGAG01000001.1 GCA_001789645.1 Candidatus Roizmanbacteria bacterium RIFCSPLOWO2_01_FULL_37_12 | reverse complement strand
AACTTTTTTACTTTTAATCGTCGGGGCGGTGTTTTATTTTAATGGCGGAGTGGAGAAGCTGATGAAGAGTCCGACCGTACAGGCTTTCGGTGACTTGATTGTTAACTTTCATGTTCCTCTTGGTAATCCGATCTTTATACTGACAAATATGAAGCCGGGTGACAGCGAGAGCAGACCGATCGATGTATCAAATAACGGCAGTGTAGACAGATTTATAACTGTACGGGGAGGAAGAACCGGAGGAGTGGGAAATGATCCAAAAATTGAAACAGTTTTGGATGTTGTGATTAGAGACGGAGCCACACCGCTTTACGGCAGCGGGTCTCCTACCGGCCCAAGGACAATGGTTGATTTTTTTGCTGATAGCTCTTCGGTCAACGGAATTCCTTTGAATATTATAACCGACGGGGATGGAAAAACTTATAATTTTTTAGTTAACTTTCCATCTATTGCCGATAATAATTTTCAGGCAAAATCCGTCCTGGCAGATATTTCATTTGGAATAATTACTGCCGATAACTTGGTAATAAACGAAGTATTCTATAATGTGGACGAGAAGCATTCGCTAAGAGAGAATAGGGGAGGCGGCGCAATTAATATTAATTCAAGATTAAAATTCCAGTGGATCGAACTTTATAACCCGACAGATTCTGATATTTCGCTAAAAAATTGGAGAATATACAATGAGACAGGAAAAAGCTTTGATGTGCATCCCAATAAAAAACTTAAGGCAAGACAGTTTGCACTACTTTCACACGACGGATCATTATGGCGATTCTGGAATACAGTCGAGCGCGGGGCGCTACGCGTTGAACTTGGGGCGCATTTTAGTAAAGCTTTAGATATTGACGGCGATATTTTAATACTCAAAAATCCGAGAGGGATTGAGGTAGACAGGATGAGCTGGGGAGATAATACATCTGGTTTCTCACCTCCGGGCGTTAATCCAATAGTCGACCCGGGTCATTCAACCGAAAGACTGGTTCCGGGATTTGATAGTAATGAGGCTTCCGATTGGGTAGATGTGAGTTCTCCAACTCCCGGGAATTAAGATCTTCTTCTGGCTTGGAGGCGTTGGCTGTGTCGGTTTTTCAGAGCGTCTTGACGAGCTTTTTGTTTAGCATTATTTTTGTCGACTATTTTTTGACATTCGGAGTCGGGACAAGCGGTATTTGTAGCAGTAATTGTGGAAAAGCCCAACTTTTCTTCCCAACTTTTTACAACGATGCGTGGTTTACCGCAACGAATACAGATATTGGTATAGGTAGTATTCATAGTTTACCTGATTGACAAATTAAAGTTAGCTTAAAAAGCTTGATACCGTTTTTCTCGCTTAACAGGAATACCCTTCCCAAACCATTGACTCCTTATAAAACTCGAAAAAGGTATCCTCGCTTTTTACTCTAAGTTTATAATTTTAGAAGTAATTTTTAGAATCTTCGGTCTCTTCGGAATGAGTTTCCTCCTCCTCCGCCACCGCCTCGATATCCGCCTCCACCGCCTCCGCGTCGATCCTCTCTCGGTCTTGCGGTGTTGACGACGATTGTCCTGCCTTCGACTTCCTTACCGTTCATCTCAAGAGCTTTCTGAGCATCTTCTTCTTTTGCGAAGGTGACAAATCCGAATCCTTTTGATCTGCCTGTATTTCTATCAGTTATAACAACTGCTTCGGTAATTTCTCCGAATTGAGCAAACATTTCCTTTAACCCATCACTGGTTACTGCCCAAGGAAGACTACCGACAAATAATTTATTTTTATCCATGAAATATCACCACCCTTCTAAAGTTTGTTTAATTTTTGAAAATTCAGCAACGCAATTTTTTATCACACGAGAGTTTCACCCTCGACAAGCTCGGGTCCCCTCGAAAGTGAAAAAAATTGCTTTTGCCTCATTTTCATTAAATATATTTCAGCGCTTACCTTTTTTTGAATTTGCTGAATTTGTTAAACCGGCTGAATCTGTTTTTTCTGGCTAAATAACCGCTATCCTGATCGATCGGATGAGCTTTGACGACTCTGAGTTTATTCTTTTTCAAAGAAGAGTTGTTGAGTTTGAGAATAGCAGTCTGCACATCACTATCGTTGCTCATAATGACGTAGCCATAACCCGTATTGGATTTGCTATCCATACCGATTACGACTTTCGCTGACAAGACTGCCCCGAATGGTGAGAATAGGTCAAAAAGCTCTTTGTCTGTCAAAGAAGTGGGAAGATTGCCTACGTAAATTTTATTTGCCATTAGTTTGAATTAAGAGATTCATCGAAAGAGTTAAATAAGAAGTTGTTTTACTCAATTACTCAAAACAATTCTTTACCTCTAAAAATATTATACCACTGATTTTGCAAAAGTCCAGAGAATTTTTAATATTTTTAAGGTAATGGGGTGGGGGTTGGACTTGGAGCTTCCTTAGTTTTAATATAAAAAGTTCTCTCCAGGGTAACTTCGTCGCTTGAAGCTACGCTTTGGACTCTTAAGTCTAATTCATGTTTTCCCGGGTCGAGCTTGGAGAAACAAAACGGGCTGCTGGTGTAGTCGGACCATTTGTTATCATCCAGTTTGTAAGACCAGGCGACAGAGCAAAACTCACCAACGGTGTAGTCAATTTTTACACAGATAAGATCGTCCTGTACAATTTCTTCTTCGGACGGACTGCTGATTTTGACCGGACCGACTTCTTTTTTACACTCTTTAGTGGATTGAGTCGGAGACAGTTCCAGGGTGGGGATGGGTGTCGGAGTATTTGACTTTTCATTTTCTTTGTTTTCGTCTTCTCTGATGATGACTATTTTTTCTGATTTTTCAGGGGTCGGAGTAGTATTTGACTTTTTATCTTCGCGAATACTGACCATATTTGTATAAATTACAGTAAGAAGAACCGGAATTGTCAATAAAGCTGTGACAAACTCAAGGTAACGTTTTTTATCGGGGAGAATGCGATACCAGTGTCTGAATTTTTCCAGCATTGTGATTAATTGTTCCCTCAAAATGCTCCGTACTTTTTAATTATGGAGTTAAAGAGTGATCCAAAAATATCGAGAGCTTAATTTTAACAAAAAGTAAAAAAGAAATCCACCTCTGATATAATATGAGTATAAACCAGGGGTACCCAAGTGACCACTGAAGCAGAATGAAATCGCTTCAGGGCAAGCAACGGGACCTGATTTGTTAACCAGGGGTGGCGGAGTGGCCAATCGCACCAGACTGTAAATCTGGCGGCTTATGCCTGCGAAGGTTCGAATCCTTCCCTCTGGACACTTCGACAAGCTCAGTGCAAGCTACTTCTATATAGACTAGAATAACTTTTGTGGTACACGTATTTGCTTCTTTGCGATCAGAAAATCTTTTATATTGGAATAACTGAAAACGTTAATAAACGATTAATTAAGCATCGAGCTAAACAATCGTTATACACTTTAAGACTTTCTGAAATAAAACTAGTTTACTGTGAAAAATATAAAACCAAATATGAGTCAGCTAAACGGGAAAAACAATTAAAAGGTTGGTCTCACGCAAAGAAGCATATGCTTATTGATAAAAAAATTAATGACCCCCACTGCATTGAGCTTGTTGTAGTGATGAGGGAAAATTGATGAAGAACATTGTGAGCTAGTATTGAGCGAACGAAGTGAGTCGAAATAAATCCTTCCCCCTGGACAAAGTATTTTTAGAGCTTCAATATAATGTGAATATAGAACTTACTTCACCTTGATAATACTATAGGATTATAGTATAATCCCAAGATGCGAAATAAGCTCGAGTTAAGGCTCCTTACTGGCTTTATTGGTTTTAGTCTTTTGACACAAGCTTGTCATGGAATACAGCCTAATCCCCAAGAGTCGCCTACACGTTTACCTATAGGGCCAACAGTCTTATCTAACAACATGACTGAGCTTCCCTCTGTTGCTTTAGCTCCAACACCTAATCTAATAGCTTTTCCTACTTCAACTCCCATAACTAATGGAGAGCCAAATTACCCAACGGCGGAAAACGAAGCTAACTTAAAAGTGCAAGAATTCAAAATATTTATAGATCCTAGTTTAGTCCCAGACATAGAGTTTGCAAAAGAAAATCTATCTAAGTATGTTACCGACATGAATTTCATTCTTGCAAAAAACACTAATAGACGCTTAAGCTTTAATCCTGAAACAGACATTATTTTAACTAGCACACAGCCACAATCTGATTCGTGTTCAGAGTGTCCTGAAGAAGGATTTGAGATTTGGTCACATATTGCACCTCGAGAAAATATTGACTATCCACTTTCATATGGAGGTTACCTAAGTTTTGATAATAGTGGTGCTGGGGTTTTGGCTGGATTACATTGGACAAAAATATATAATCCAGACAATCTTATTCCAAACACTGACGAGACAAGAGATTATTGGTCACAAATTGACGATATGTTACATGAATTCGCACATGTACATGGTGCAGGATGGGGTGAATATTTCAAACTTGCAATGGAAAAAGATACCACAGGAGTTGATCCAATATTAGATATTAACCTTTATGATCCAAATGATCCTTTCTGGAGTAATAAAAGGGATTTTTTCTCCGATCCTTTACTTATGTCAGCCTATGATAACCCACTTATAGGAAATCCTACGAGCAGAGCGGATTTATTGGCAAAGACAAAATTTAGCACTCTTACTGCAACAATTTTGAATGGAAGTTATCGAAAAGGTGCGCCAATTACAGATCTTTCAAATTTAAATATTCAGATTACCGATAGAAACACAGGTTTACCTATTTCAGGTGCAAAAATAAAAATCTGGTATGTGCAAGGTATATCCGACAGTCCATCTGGTTTACTATACGATAATGCTTCTAATGAGCAAGGAGGATTTTCATTTGGATGGGGATCTCAGGGAGACCCTCATAATAATTACGACTTTTTAAGATTAATAAAGGTCTATAAAGATGGTTATGCGCCGGTAGCTATGTATGTTTCAGTATTTGATCTTGAAATTCAAAAGTTATTAGAGGGTAAAGATATATACTCAACAACAATTTCGCTTGAACCAGCTCAGTAATTAACGTAAAAAGTTTTAACACCCTCCACGAGTCTGAGCCCATCACCTAAGGCTATAAACAACTTACATCATGCCAAATAATATTTGTGTTTTTTTGATTCATTAAAATATGAGCCAAACTAATTTTCAATTTTGTTGGAGGTAGTTGTTTAGAGTAATTTAACTTCATCTCTCACTCCCGAGGTGTAAAAATAAATAATTATTTTGGTAATAAGTTCCAACATATTCAATTAGCCTGGATATTAAAAAAACAGAGGGCTTTTGCTCCCAATTTTTTTAGAATCAGAGAAGTGAGCACCGCAAGATTCGCTCAACTCGCAGTTTGCGTGCTTTGGTAGGACAAAGACGGAAGGTAGGTAAAGGTAATACTTTATGTTATTGACATAATTCCATAAATTTGGTATTATTTTGTGGATATGATTCCAAGAATTCTGACACAAACCGTGGTGAATAGGGTTAAGTCCGGATTTATCAATATAATTTACGGCCCTCGTAGAGTAGGTAAAACCATACTTCTAAAGCAGATTGCGGATAAAATAAAATTACCGGGAGTTTGGTTTGACGGAGATCATCAGGAAACCCGCAATGCACTCAGTAATACTTCTCTGGTTGTGTTAAGTAAACTGGTTAATCATAGTGATGCGGTTTTTATTGATGAAGCTCAAAGAATTCCCAATATTGGTCTTGCATTGAAAATTTTAATTGACGCGTTTCCCAATAAAAAAATATTCGTAACCGGATCTTCATCTCTAAGACTATCTCAGGGTATCCAGGACTCTTTGACTGGTAGGAATCTGACCTACAGGCTTTTTCCTCTTTCAACAAAAGAGCTTGCCGGTGACCTACAGGATTTCCAGAAAAGTTCACTCTTGCAAGAACAGCTTCGCTTTGGCGGCTATCCTTATCTACAAACGGTGAATAATCAGACAGAAAAACGGGAGTATTTAAAATCGATGACGGAAGACTATCTTTTTAAAGATGTTGTTATGCTCAAAGATATCAGCCAACCCGATAACCTTAGAAAACTGGCAACACTACTGGCTTTTCAGATAGGCTCGGAAGTATCATATAATGAACTTGCTTCGAATTTAAATATCGATGTAAAAACAGTAATCCGCTACCTGGATCTTCTCAAATTAAGTTTTGTAATTTTTGAAATCGGTTCGTTCTCAAAAAACCTGCGTAAAGAAATCGCAAAAAGCAAAAAATATTATTTTTGGGATTTGGGAATAAGAAATGCGCTGATTGATCAATTCCATGAGTTAACCGTCAGGCGTGATACAGGATCACTCTGGGAAAATTTTCTGGCAGTCGAACGGCTAAAAAAACACGAATATTCGGGGAAGTCGGTCCGCTACTATTTCTGGAGGACATACGACCAGGCAGAAATCGATTGGATTGAAGTTGAAGAAGGAAACTTAACGGCTTTTGAATTCAAATTCAAAAAAGCCAACAATAAAACTCCAAAAAAATTCTTGGAAACCTATAAAAAAGAGTCCAAGACAATAACCAAAGAAAACTACCTGACTTTTTTGTAACAAATACCCAAAAGAATTTTCAATCTTCCTGTAGCACTAAGTTACTTCAAGTGTAATGAACGGTTAGAATTTCTTGTATAATCTCCCTATGAAAGTAATATACAGAAAAATAAAAAATATGAATGATTTTATTGATGCTATTCGATTACGAACAGATGTTTTTTTAATCGAACAAAAATGTCCACCGGGTTGGGAGCCTGATGAATTAGACAAAGTCGCAACTCACTTAGTGGCGACAATTGATAATAAGATAATCGCAACTATTAGATTAAGGGAGGAACCTAAAAATATCGCTAAACTGGAAAGACTTGTAGTCAATAAAAACTATAGAAAAAGAGGTATAGGTTCAAGTTTGGTAAATTATGCTGTAAAACAAGCAAAGAGAAAAGGTTTCAAAAGAATTTGGCTGCAGGGACAAAAACGCGTGTATAGAACTTTTGAGAAAGTTGGATTTAAGATTATTTCACAGGAATACGATCTTTTTAATCTGGGCATTCCTCATATTGATATGGAATTATTGCTTAAATAATAAGTTCCAACATATTTCCCACTCTCGGTAGACACCAGCGGTACTTGGCTTCGATGATCACGGCCAGCCCGGGTTCCTTTCCTGAAGCTCCAAACTGCCTCTCTAACTATCAGTGATTTACAATTATATTTACAATTAAGTTGACAATTATTAGATTTTTATATAAACTTTTCTTATGTTAAAACCTAAATACTTATTAACAAACAAAATACTTAATAATTTAAGGGAGATTGAGCGCTTCTATGGAAATCTTGAAGCAAAACAAATTCCCAAAAGTTTATTATTGAATTTAGAAAAAAACAATCTCATTCAATCATCTTATGCCTCAAACAGTATCGAGGGGAATCCACTTAGTAAAATTGAGGTAACTAACTTGCTTTTAAACGAGCGAGTCCCGGTTAATAGGGACGAGAAGGAAATAGTAAATTACTATTCTATTTTGAAGAATTTGAATACTTATGTAGGTAAAAAGTTAAGTCTGGACTCAATTATCTCTATTCACAGCAAATTAATGAGCGGAGTAAATGACAAAATCAAAGGACAAATTAGAAATAATAAAGTTGTAGTAGGAATGAGATTGCCTAACGGTAAATTGATTATTAAGCATGATCCACCTTTTCATAAAAAAACAAAAATAAAAAAAGCAGTGCAAAAATTGACAGACTGGCTTGATTTGTCTCAGGAGCAACCTATTTTAAAGGCTGGGATTTTTCATCATGAATTTGTTTATATCCATCCTTTTTCAGATGGCAATGGAAGAACTTGTCGTTTATTAACGGCCTTAATTTTTTTAAAGTATCAATATCAAATTAACAAATATTTTGTCCTAGACGATTATTATGATATTGACCGGGAGTTATATTCAACGAGTTTAAATAAAGCAGATAAAGGTGATAAAACTTCTTGGCTTGAGTACTTTACTGACGGGGTAAAATATTCGCTTCAGAGTGCTCTTGGAAAAATTGAGTCGGGTTTGTCGCATTTACAATTTGAATTAAGACCAACAGCAAGAGAACAAGAAGTTTTAAATTTAATCCAAAAATATCAGCATTTAACTTCCAATAATTTAGTAAATGAAATTAAAATTAGTAGACAGCAAGCTCACAAACTGCTAAAGTCCTTGGTTGAAAAAGGGTTATTGAAGAAGCAAGGTTCAACAAAAAATAGTTATTATAAGTTAAATTAAATCTACAACAAAATTTCGGTAAGGCAGGCAACCATTCGACAAGCTCATGGTAAACCAGCCTGGACCAATTTTTAAGTAGAAAGGGACTTTTTGAGCTTTATAAAATCCATTTTTGTTTTAGGCAAATCAATCGTAACCGTTTCCCAAATTGCTTTCATATCTATTTCATCATAATCGTGAATAATCGCATTCCTTAAGCCATTTATTTTATTCCATGGGATCTGAGGATTTGCAGATTTGACAGATTCATCTATGCGTTTTGCAGCTTCAGCAAGAACCTGTAAGCGCCTTAATACTGCATCTTGAATGGCATAATTTTCTTCAAATTCTTCATAATTCATTCCATTTATATAGACCCCAATTCTGTTTATTGACTCAATTATGTCCCCTAAATATATCGAAGGGTCTTTTTTCATACTTAAAGGATTTGAATCTGATCAGCCAGGATGTTTTTTTTTAAAGCAGGTTTTATCAAGCGATAATCAACTATATCTACTTTTGAGTTAAGCCTCTGCTCAAGCTCCCTTCTTATATCACCTAAAAAACCAAAGTAGTCAAGCCCCCGATATTTAGAGGGAACCTGAATAAGAAAGTCCACATCACTTTTTTTGTGTGTATCACCTCGTACGACAGAACCGAATAGTGACGCTTTAACCACTCCTTTTTGTTTTAATAGTGGTATGGCTAATTGTTTGACTTTGTGTATATCTATGATTATGAGTATATCATAAAATAAGTTCCAACATTATTCCTCTTTATTTAATAACAAAAATCTGTAGGAACAGGGCTAAAAAATAACTGCCTAAGAGAATGCTTCCTTCAAGTTTTGAAATTGTTTTTCGTGTGGTCATAAAAATAAGCAACATCAAGCTCATTACGATCATTACCGGTATATCAAAATAAATCCATCTTTGAGAAATTTTTACCGGAGATAAAAAAGCTAGAAAACCCATGGTTACCAGTAAGGTGAAGATATTTGAACCTAATGTTTCGGATACCGCAACATCTCCCATTCCTTTTTTTGTTGCTTTATAGGCAGCTAAAATATTAGGTATAGACGGCGCAATAGCGCCTATTGTCAACCCTATAACGAGCTCATCTACTGTAAATTTGTTCACAATTTGGACAATCGTATTGGTAAAAAATTGGGTCCCCAAGAGAAGTAAAGCAAGGCCTAACGAGAAAGATAGCCAGCCCGATTTTAATTTTCCAATATCAAAGCCCAATAACTTTAGTTTTATTTCAACATCTGCATAGTCTTTTTGTTTTTGTAATTTGCTTGCGAGCTTTTCCTGCAGAAAAACATTTATGACATATGGAATAAATAGCAACATAAAAGCAAAACCCTCAATCCGTGTAAACTCTCCACCTGCTGCGACTGCGAAGACTAAAATTGGAACTACTACCGAAAAAATACCGTCACGAAGAATTACAAAAGTATGCACTTTTAGTGGTCTGACAAGAGCTGAAATACCAGTCATCAAGCCGATATTGCAAATAATAGAACCTAATGCAACACCCAGGCTTAAATTTGGATGACCGCTCAATACTCCATATGCTGCTACCAGTATTTCAGGCAAACTTACGGCAATTGATACGAGAATTAGCCCAACAGAAACTCCTGAAACTCCCAGCTTCCTTGCTATAGGGATTAAGGAATCGGTAAACCAGTCTGATCCTTTTCCAATAGCAACCGTGCTTATTAAAAGATAGATAGATATGATAACTAAATCCATTATGTTATTATAACAGCGATGCAATTATAGAGAAAGACACAAGTTGGATAGTTATTAATTTGGTAAGATAGCTATAAATAAGTAACTTCTTTAGAAATAAGCTCCAATATATGCAAACCTACGTTAAACTCAAGACTATCACCGGTCTGAACTTTAAGTTTTAGAATATAAAGACAATATAATTATACATAAAGTACTTTTGTATTTAAGCTTCTTTTTTCAGTATAATGTTTTGCTATAATTTTTTATAATCGATCGGGGGTGATAAGTTATGCCACCACACTGCGACACAAAAGATGGTCCTTTGGTAAAAACTGCAAAAAGGGCTCTTGAAGTCGGTAATGTTAATCTTGTTCTTCCTTGGGCTCCGGTTGAAGCCGAAGATGAAATTAAAGAGGCTTTTGAGATTACTTTAAAAGTAAGAAGATTTAGTGAAGAAGCTCAAAAACTTGCCGATAATTGGTTTTTTGAAACCGTTGTTAGACTTCATCGGGCCGGAGAAGGAGCACCTTATACCGGACTTAAACCAGCTGGCCTTGATGAGGGACCGATTGTTCCAAGGGCTGAAAAAGCCCTAGAAGAAAATAGTCTAAAAAGGGTGATAGATTTTCTTAAAAAAACAATCGAAGAAGTTTTGACAGAAAAGTTCAGCCATATTTTACATACAAAAAAGCATGATGAAAACGACGTTAAAGTAGCCAGAAAATATATCAATTCCATGCTCGATTTTATGCTGTTTTCTCACCATCTTTATTTGAATATAAAAGCAGGAGGAGTTCAAAAAAAAGAAGCGATAAACAAACATAAACATTAATAATCTGTCAAACCGAATCCTGAGTTAGAGAGTATTATTGTTTACCTAAAAAGTTCTGGAGTTTTCTATCGGCATGAGCTCGCTTCCCAAAGGTCCAAACTATTAAGAAGCAAATGGAGTTGTTTAATTTTGAAATAGGACTATACTTATATTATTCTTCCTATATGAAAAAACTCCAGCAAAAAATTCCCATGCAATATAACTGCCCTTTTTGCAAAAGAGATATTGCATCTTCAAAGAAAACCGAGGTTTTTTACAGAAGCCATTGGATAAACGGGTGTAATGAATGTTTTGCCCTTTCAATCAGTGAGTTAACCAATATACGATTCCAGGAGAAAGAGTATTAGGAACTTTTTTATTTTCTTCTGAGCCTTCTGAGTCTTTTTACTCTCCAATGGAGCTTTTTCTTCAGTCGCGATTTAGCTTTTTTTTGGCTGCCTTTTTTTACTTTTGCCATAAATATATGAAACACCTAACGTCTAACCTTAACAGTTATATGTAAATAAAGCAATTGTTGATTAAAGTGATGACATAACGCCTCTTTTAATGTATTGTTTAATCAGAGACTGATAAGGAACATTGATTTCGTTGGCTTTTTCCTTAACCCTATCAATCAGCCATTCGGGAATTCTGATTGAAATTGCTCTGGTGGTTGGTTTAAGATTAGGAAAACTGACAGGTTCTAAATCTTCCGGTTCATAATATTCGGATAAATCTAAATTCCACCAAAATTTCCTCTCTTCATCTTCATTTTTAAATTTGGGTATTTTCAGCTTTTTTTTCATATAGATACACCTCCTTTTTATTAATATCTCGTGCAGAGATAATTCTAATTTTGTTTTTTCTTATTGTAAATGCTATGAATAATAATCGTCCTAAATTTGTTTTTCCTAAAATTCTAAATCTTTCTTCATTTCCTGAGTGAATTTTGTCTTTAAAGATATATCTTTTTTCGTCAAAAAATACTTCCTCAGCTTCTTTATCAGTAACGTCATGTTTCAAATTTTTCTCTACATTACCCTTATCCCAATCAAATTCGACAGCCTTTTTAATCGTCTTCATGTATATACTGTATTATACAAAAGTATTTTTGAAAACGTCAAGTAATAGTCTGAGTGGAATTAGTTTTAGGCTGTTTTATTATTCTAAAAATCAACGGAAAAGGAGTGGAAAGGTGGCGAATTTAAACTTTAAGTTAGTGTCGTAGAAAAAAATAGTTTCTTTTAAAAGCAACAAGAATCACAAAAAATAAATTAGCAAATACCAAATAGATTAAGTAAAAAGCCGTTTCAAAAGAATATGTCTGAAGAGCGAGCAATGATAAAAATGATTTAACAGCACTGAAAAAATAGGTTATCAGTGTTTCCTGATAGGGGTGAATTATAGATTTTCTTATAGTTGGTATAAGTCCTAAAAAATCCGCCATAACCACAAAGATAAGTGATAAATAAGCTTGCTTAAAAATAAACCACAATAATATTGCGATAATTGCACCAACTAAACTAATCCAATCAGAAGAAATAATATTACTTCTTCCTTTCATTAGACCTGCCAAAAAAAATAAAAAACAAACTAATGAGGTCAATCCCAGCATCCAAGAACCTGGACCAGCACTATTTGCTACTTGAATAACAAAGGCTATAGCCGTAAGTAAAAACCAAATTAACCAGGAAAAAGCATGAGGTTTGGTTTTTCCATTGATTATGTTAATCGAGTAAGGTATATATGCAGACAAAGTTAGAATCACAGATATTATGCCTATTAATTCTTTCATTTAAGTTAATATAACACATTTTTTTAAAAGTAGATTACTCATTCGTGTGCATTTATCTTAAAAAAAGTATAATAGCTTTATTAGATTATGTTTATAGATGAGGCGGAAATAACGGTTCAGGGCGGGGACGGGGGAGACGGAAAGGTCGCGTATTTTAGAAATAAAAAAGGGCCGAGCGGCGGGAACGGAGGAAGAGGCGGAGATGTGTATTTTTCTGCAAGTCAGAATGTTTCAGACTTAAAAAAATATTCCAAGAAAAATTTTTTCAAATCTGAGAATGGTCAAGACGGTGGAGCAAACAGACGATTAGGGGGAAACGGAAAAGACCTTTATCTGCAGGTTCCGATAAATACAACGATTATTGATAATAAGGCTGATGAAAATATTACTCTTACCGATTTCAATTCGTCAATTTTGGTGTGTCGGGGAGGAGAGGGGGGATATGGAAACGATTCATTTAAAACTGCAACCGATCAAACCCCTCATAGAGCAACACCCGGTCAAAAAGGCCAGGAAAGAAAATTAAAATTAATTCTAAAGCTCATCGCCGATTATGGATTAATTGGCCTTCCCAATGTAGGAAAGAGCAGTTTGTTAAACAAACTTACAAATGCCAAAGCCGGAATTGCCGCCTATCCCTTTACTACTCTTGAACCAAATTTGGGAGTTGTAGACGGCAAAATACTGGCAGACATTCCGGGTCTAATCGAAGGTGCATCCCGGGGAAAAGGATTGGGAATTAAATTCTTAAAACATATTGAAAAGGTATCATTGCTTTTGCACTGTATTTCTGTAGAATCTGAAAACGTCGAGAAAGATTATAATACGGTAGTTGAAGAGATTGCGAAATATAACGAAAAAATTCTGACCAAAAAAACAATTATTCTCTTAACCAAATCAGACCTTGTTTCTAAAGACGTTATTGAAGATAAAATCAAAAAATT